>CAZWXD010000004.1:0-149358 GCA_964638035.1 uncultured Gemmatimonadaceae bacterium
AATCCCGCCATCGCCCGGAGCGTCCCCAGGTTCGCCTCCGTTACCTCGTTGTCCGCCGGGTTCACCCCGAAGGTCTCGTCCAGGAAGCTCAGGACCTCCAGGACGCCCATCGAGTCCACGACGCCCTTCCGGAGCAGGGAGTCGTCGTCACCCAGCACGAACCCGGGCTTCATGTACAGGAAGTTGTCCTGGATGTACTGGCGGAGCGTGGCGAGGATTTCGCTTTCAGTCATGACCGTGATCCGGAGGGGGAAAGTGCAGGGCCCGGGGTGTCCGCGCCCAGGATGACGTCCGCGCGGTCGAGGTCGAGCCCCGCTGCGGTCGCCTGGTTGTCCATGAAGTGGTGATGCCAGGCCTGGGTGGAGAGGATCGCCACGAGCGCCTGGTTTTCCCGGAAGCCCGACGCCGCCCCGGCCCGGCACCGGCGCACGAGGCCCTGGACCGCCTCCGGTCGGAAGTACCCGGTGCGTTGCACCTCGCCGGGGCTGAGCAGGGAATCCGCGTATTCCGGAGTCCTGCCGCCGAAGAAGGCCGCTGCATCCGGGGCTCGATAGGGCTGCTTCCCCCGGGACACCACCGTGTCGGGAATGCGCCTTCGCCCCCAGCGGCGGAGGATGTCCTTCTCCCGGAGGCCGCGGAGCTTGGAACGCACCGGCAGGCGCGCCGCAAACTCGAAGATCCGGTGGTCGAGGAACGGAAACCTGCTCTCCACCGCCGACGCCATGCCCACCCGATCGCTCTGGGAGCTGAGCAGGTAGGGGGCGAGGAGCGTGGTCATCTCGAGATAGGCTGCCTGGTGCTCTGGCGCCCACGTCCCGAACGCCGGCGGGAGGCTTGCGCGAAGCTCAGCGAGCGGGTCGTGCGCTGCAGTCGCCTTGCGCATGTCATCCGACAGGAACTCACGGATCCACGACGTGATGAGGAAGCGCGGCAGGTGCGAGAAGAGCGGATCCCCTGGCGAGCCTGCCGTGAGGAAGAAGTTCCGCCAGAACTCGCCCGATCGGCCGGTGCCGAGGTAGGGGTACAGGCGATCGAAGAGCCGGGGCCGAACCACGGATCCTGGCTGCCGGAGGCAGAAGCGCCGGACGCTCGTCTCCTTGAAGATGTCATACCCCAGGAAGAGCTCGTCCGAGCCCTCGCCCGTCAGCACCACGGTGATGCCGCGCTCCCGGGTGAGCCGGGCGAGGAGGTACATCGGCACAGGCGCCGTGCGCACCAGTGGCGTCTCCGCATGCCGGACAACAGGCAGGAACGCATCGGCGATGTCGCCCGCCGCGATGTGCGTCACCGAGTGGTCGCTTCCCACGGCCTGGGCCACCTCGAGCTGGTAGGCGCTCTCGTCGAAGGCAGGATCCGCGAAGGTGACGGAGAAGGTCCGGAGTGCGAAGGGCGATTGCTGGCCCGCCAGGGTGCATGTGATGGTGGAGTCGAGCCCACCGCTCAGGTAGCCGCCCACCGGCACGTCCGCCCGCATCCGGAGCCGGACGCTGCTGTCCAGGAGCGCGTCGAGCTGGTCCAGCGCATCCGGCGCCTCGGCGTCGGTATGCGCGTACTCCAGGTGGTAGTAGCGCCAGGAGGTGAGCTGGCCTCGCTGCCACAGGGCACAGCACCCGGGCTCGAGCTGGCGCACCCCCGCAAACGGGGTGCGCGGTGCGCGGGTGGCCCAGAAGGTGAACACTTCGTTGAGCCCGAGTGGGTCAGGCTGCGGCTCCACCGCCCCCGATGCAAACAGCCCCTTCGCCTCCGAGGCGAAGTAGAGCGAGCCGCCCCGCTCGGCGTAGTAAAGGGGGCGCACCCCGAAGCGGTCCCGGGCGAGGAAGAGCCGCTCGGTCCGCCGGTCGTAGAGCGCAAAGGCGAACTGCCCCACGAGCCGGTCCAGCATGGCCGGCCCCCATGCCTCCCAGCCGTGGACGAGGACTTCGGTGTCGCTGTGCGTGTGGAACACATGGCCCTGGGCCTGCAGCTCGGCCATCAACTCCACGTAGTTGAAGATCTCGCCGTTGAAGACCACCACGACCTGGCCATCCTCGTTGGTGAGCGGCTGCGCGCCGCCCGCCACGTCGATGATGGACAGTCGTACATGGGCCAGGCCGACGCGCGCATCGGCGAAGAAGCCGTAGCCGTCGGGGCCGCGGTGACGGATCGCCGCGGCCATGCGGGCCAGCATGTCCAGGGGCACCCCTTCCGGTCCCGGACGCGCCACGCCGGCAATGCCGCACACTAGCGGTTCGTCCCTTCGTCGAGGGGCAGCGGAACCGGCTCCACCAGCATCGAGGTCACGTGGAGGTAGCGGGTCGAGGCGCGCTTCTGGGCGATGTCCACCCAGGCCCACCGGACCTCGGCCTCCTGCATCCCCAGCTCGGCTGCCACTGCGGACACCTCACGGCCCTCGTTGAAGGCCAGGAGCAGCTGGTCGAGCACGCGCGCCGGGAAGGCGAAGTAGAATTCATCCTGCGACTGCGGCAGCGAGAACGTGTCGGTCGTGGGCGGGCGTTCCAGGATCTCGGGCAGGACCCCCAGGTGGGCCGCCAGCGCATAGACCTCGGTCTTGTACAGGTGGGCGATGGGCTTGATGTCCGCCAGTCCGTCGCCACCCTTCACGAAGAAGCCCTGGTCGTACTCCAGGCGGTTGGGAGTGCCGATCACGGCATAGTGCAGGCGGTCGGCGTGATAGTACTCCATCATCTTCCGGACCCGCTGCTTGAAGTTGGTGGCGGCGACGATCTGCCGGTACTCGGTTGCCCCCAGCCGCACGCGCGACTGTGTGCCCGCCGGGTCCTGGACGACCAGCGACGTGACGTTGAGGCGGTCGCTTCCGGGACCACCGGGGATCACCAGCTTGCACTTCCACCCGGGCCCGTATCCGGGGACTGCGCGCCGGATCGCCTCATCCCGCCGCTCGTAGCAACCGGCGGCGGCCAGCGTTGCGGCGATGTCCTCGGTCACGCTCTGGATCCCAAGCTGCGTCGCGAGGCGCGATGCCAGGGAATGGCTGATGGGATCGCTGTCCCGCTCGGGGAGGAAGAGGCCGAATACCCTCGCAGGCCCCACCGCACGAACTGCCAGTGCGGCGCAGGTAGAGCTGTCGATGCCGCCACTCATGGCGACGATGAAGCCACGCCGCCTCAGGTCGCCCGCCAGGGCAGCCCGGAGCGCTTCACAGATGGCGTCGGCCTCGCGGGTGGGATCGAAGCGGGAAAGCAGGGGATTCGTCACCTTCGCACAGTCTCCGGGTACGGGATGTTGCCAATCGGTGTTGGATTCATGCATCAGGGGCAATCGTCCCAGGCTCCGCGCCAGCCACGTCAGCGCCAGCAGGGGAGGTAATGTGCCGGAACTCATTGCCCCGCACGCGAATATCAAGGGCCACACGGCATGAAGCCTGCCACTCCCTGACAAAGATGCCTATGTACCCGAATCGGGACAACGCCAACTTTGCCGAGCTGCTGGCGGCGGCAGCCCGGACCTGGCCTGAGGCCGTCGCCATCGAGGACGGCGACCGAAAGACATCCTTCGGGGCCCTCTGGGCTCAGGCGGGGAGGCTGGCCTGCTCCCTTCGTGAGGCTGGCATCCAGCCCGGCGACCGTGTCTCCGTGCTGCTGCCGCGCGGTTCGGATTCGGCCGCCGCCTTCTTCGGGGTGCTCGCCGCCGGTGGGGTGGTCTCCATGGTCAACGAGGCCTACCGGCCCCGGCAGGTGCACTACATCCTGGAGCACACCGGCTCACGCGTCCTGGTGGCAGCGCCGGAGTTCGCCGAGGCGGTTGGTGAGGTGCCGGGTGGGGTGACCTGGCTCGAGATGCCGCGGGACGGCGAGGCCCACCCCGCATACATCGAGCGGGGCGAGGGCGACCCGGCCCAGATCATCTACACGTCAGGTTCAACCGGGAAACCCAAGGGCGTGTTCACCAGCCACGCGAGCCTCTGGTCTGGCGCGCAGGTCGTGCCCCGCTACCTGGGCATCGGCCCGGACGACCGGATCGCGTCCCTGCTCCCCTTCAGTTTCGTCTATGGCTTCAGCCAGTTGGCGTGCGCCCTTGTCACCGGCAGCACGCTGGTCATCGAACGCTCGGTTCTCCCACTGGACATCATCGAGGGGCTCCGGGCCGCAAGGGTGAGCGTGCTGGCCACCGTCCCCCCGCTTTGGGCCCAGTTGCTGGAGGGCGGCCTCGAGGAACGACCCCTCCCGGAGCTTCGCATTGCGACCTGCGCCGGGGGCCGCCTTCCACCGGAGCACGTGGTCAGGCTTCGTGCCTGCCAGCCGCACACCCGGCTCTTCCTGATGTATGGCCTCACGGAGGTCTTCCGCAGCACCTACCTGGACCCCGATGAGGTTGATGCGCACCCCGACTCGATGGGGAGGGCCGTTCCGGGCTCCGAGGTGCTGGTACTCAGGGAAGATGGTACCGAGTGCGACGATGGCGAGGTGGGTGAACTCGTGCATGCCGGGCCCACCGTGGCGCTGGGCTACTGGACGGATCCCGGTGCCACGGCAGCGGTGTTCCGCCCGCATCCATTCCGGGAGGGCGTGCGTGTGGTCCACTCCGGCGACCTGGTGCGGCGCGATGCGGATGGACGCCTCTACTACGTGGGGCGGCGGGACCGCATGATCAAGACCCTGGGCTACCGGGTCAGTCCCGATGAGGTGACGGACCTGCTGCTTTCCTCGGGCCTGGTGCGGGAGGCAGCAGTTACGGGGGCACCCGATGCCAGGCGTGGTGCTGCCATCGTCGCACACCTGTGCCTCAAGCCCGGTGCCGACCTTCGGGACGTCAAGCGGTTCATGGGCCAGGAGTGCCCCCGCTACATGCAGCCCGCGCGCTACCGTGTCCTCGATGCCTTGCCGCGGAATCCCAATGGCAAGGTTGACCTGGCCGGGCTCTCTGCAACAGGCTCCGCATGACGGCCGTCAGCCGGTGCCCGGCGCCACCCCCCGGCTCCGCACCAAGCCGAGCCTGAACCAGCGGTTTCCGCCGCGGGCATCCCAGGCCCGCGCCGCGAGCCAGATCGGGACGACGCTCAGCACGAAGACCGTGGGCCACGTCCACCGGGCCTGGAGGGGCAATCGCGACACGATGTCGCGATAGATCGGGGACTGCAGCAGGAACACGAAGAGCGACGCCCGGCCCAGCACCGCGACCGCGCTGGTGGCGGCAGAGCCTCCTGCCAACTGGAGGGCCAACCCCATGAGCACGATGCCGACACCACCGAACACGCCGAAATAGACCGGGCCCGGCGGTTGGGTGGCACCGACCATGATCATCCCCTTGAGGCCCGGTGTGAGCCAGTCGACCATGGGTGGGGCCTTGAGGGCCAGGCGCAGGGCCACGGTGAGGGCCACGAGCAGCGCCCCGGCGATTGCCAGTCGGCGCCCCCAGGCCCGCTGCTCCCCGGCCGTTGCCGCCACGCTGAAGGACATCCCCGACAGCGCTCCCACCAGGAACCAGGCGAACCACTGCAACACGGGATATCCGAAGCTCAACGCCCCGGTGCCATCCAGCCCGAACAGGATGTCCCGCCCGAGGGCGAGGATGCCGCTGCCGGGATGCGGCACCTCGAGGTGCAGCCACCATCCACCGGCAAAGCAGAGCAGCGCCAGCCAGGCCAGCCGCCGGGGTGGCGAACCGGGCAGCACCAACAAGCCCAGCATGATGCTGATGGCGATCGTGTCGGTGATGACCATGGTGTTGCGCGGCCTGGGGGTGCCCGCAAGCAGTGCGTCGGTCACGAAGAGGAAGGCGTGCCCCACCACGAGCATGAAGAGCGCACGATCGAGGGCCTGGAGCTTCCGTGGACGGAGCTTCGAGGGGTCGGTGCGTGCCAGCACGGCCGCGAGGGTGAAACCACTGATGAAGACGAAGGCTGGTGCCGCCGAGGTGGTCAGGAGTTCGAGGAGATGGAAGGTGCGGTGCCCTGGGGCGCCGGGAACCTGTGCGGCGATCTCCTGGATGTAGTGGGCCAGGAAGACCAGGAGCATGGCGGTCCCCCGGGCGATGTCGATTCCCTCGAACCGTGCCGGCTTCCCCACCAGGGCCCCCGCGTCTCCGTGTGATGACATGAGCACCCCCGGCCGTCCAGTGTGACCCGCTGTGCCGTTACGTCGTCCCCGCTGGTGAACGGATCGTCGCCCGCTCCACGAGGCCAGAGGCGAAACCCGCCACCGTCCGTGCCCGCCCCTGCTCCGCGATCGCGCACCCCGTCGGGCACGTCGCCGCAATCCGCCGCACCTCCCCGAACTCCACCCGGTTGAACTCCCCCACCGCGTAGTGCCGGTTGAGCCACTCGCAGAGTTGGGCCACCTCATCCGCCACCGCTGCCTCCACCGCCCGGAACCCCGCCAGCACCGCCTCCACCAGCGCCGCATCCGGCGCGGCCCGGCCCCGTCCGATGCCCGCATGCTGCAGCCCCGCGTCCTCCGGCCCTATCAGGTGTGCCGTATCAAACACCGCTACCGCCCGGGGCGCCAGCGCGCGGATCTCCTCCCACTGGTCCAGGTACACCCGGTGCGGGGTGCACAGCACCACCACCTCGGCGTCGCGCACGGCCGCGCCCAGGTCCCGCGTGAACACCCCGGTGAGCCCGTGTGCGCGAAGGTTGGCGTCGCGCTCGTGCACGTACGGGTCATGGATCGTGAACGCGATGCCGCGCCCCCTGAGGAGGCCTGCCAGCGCCAGGGTGGGCGCATTGCGGGTGTCCTCGGAGTTGCCGCGGTAGGCCGCGCCCAGGAGCGCCACCCTCCGCCCGCTGAACGACCCGAGCCGCCCCTCGGCCAGGGCCAGCGCGTGCGCCGGCTGCTCATCGTTCACCGCACGCGCGCCCAGGATGAGCGAGCGCGAGCCATCAACCCCCGCCTCGAGCGCCCGCCACCAGAGGAGGATGCCATCCTTGGGCAGGCAGTGGCCTCCCACCCCCAGCATCGGGACCAGCAACCCCCCGCTCGGCACGGCCTGCGAGTTCGACGAGGCCGCATCCTCCTGGCCCAACTGTGCATTGACCCGGTCACGCAACCCGAAGAAGTCAACGTCCCGGGCATCGCACCAGCGGCACACCTCGGCGGCATACGCAATCCGCACGTCCCGGTACGCGTTCTCCAGCGTCTTCACGATCTCGGCGGTCATGCTGTTGGTGGGGTGCAGCGCGCCCTCCGTCACGATGTGGCGGTACACCCGCTGGATGAGCCCCGGGGTGTCGGGATGCAGGCCCGCCACGATCTTGTCCGACGCCCGCACCCGCTCCACCAGGCGCCCGGGCATCACGCGGTTGGGGCTGTTGCCCAGGAGGACGTCGCGCCCCTCCACGAGGCCCTGCCGAGCGAACCGCTCGCGGATGACCGAGGTCATGGAGCTGGGCGCCACGGTGCTCTCGAAGACGACCACCGGGACGTTGCCGGCGGGCCGGTCGCGAAGTGCCGTGGCGATGCCGTCGATGGCCTCGTAGAGCGGGCCGTAGTCCGGGGCCAGGCCCGCCTTGTCGGTCTGCACCGCCACCAGCACCATGTCGGCGTCCCGGAGTGCGGCATAGTCGTGCGAGGCTCGAAGGCGTCCCTGCGCCACCGACTCGCGCACCAGGCGATCGAGGTCGGGTTCCACCCCGCCAATGGGGGAGCGGCCGCTGTTGATGGCGTCCACCTTCCACCCCGAGGTGGGGGAGTTCCGCTGCACCACGGTGACCAGGGCTGGCTCGTCACTGCCCTCGCGAATGGCGGCATGGGCCAGCATGGCGGCCATGGGCATCCCCACGATGCCCGGGCCCACCACCGCGACATGACGAACCGACCAGGAGGCGACCCGGCCCTCCTGCATGGTGAGCGGCATCAATCAGCTCCCGTTGAATGTCGGCAGGATGTCGGCGTCCCCGTCCATGAACTGGCGGTGCCACAACTCCAGGTTCAGGAGGCCCCAGAGGCTGCGCCCGAAGGCCCGCTGGCGGTCCATGAGCTTCTCCACGATCGCGGCATCGACCAGCCCGCGCTCCCGCGCCCGCCTGGACAGCAGGGTTTCCCGCATGAACTCGAGCGCCGGCCCGCGCCAGAGGTGCAGCGGCACGGGGAACCCCATCTTGTCCTTGCGGCCGAGAATCTCCGGCGGCAGCCGGTGGCCCAGCGCCCGCTTGAGGATGTACTTGAGCTCACCGCCGCGGAACTTGGTGCCCGCCGGCATGCTCGCCACCAGGTCGGCCAGGCGATGGTCGAGCACCGGCACGCGCGACTCCAGCGAGACCGCCATGCTCACCCGGTCCTCCACCTGGAGCAGCGCGGGCAGGCCAGTCACCATGTCGAAATGGGTCATCTTGTTGTAGAACGAGAGCGTATCGGGGTGGTTGAAGATCGCCTGGAACCTGCCGAACAGCGCCCCCTCCACCCGGGTTTCCCGGAAGGCCGGGCTCAGGTACTCCAGCAGCCCGCCGCTCCGGTCAATGAGCCGGAAGTAGCGCCGGTCCATCGGCTCGAACATCTCGCTGCCCAGGAAGCGCGCGAGCATGGGCCCGTACTGCTGCAGTGCCGGCAGGTTGGGCACGATCGAGCGGAGCGAGACGATGTGCTCCTGCTCCTCGTTGGTCTCGAAGATGGCGCCCTTGAGCGCCTGCTCGAAGTAGGCCACGAGGTACCGGGCGTACCCGCCGAAGATCTCGTCTCCCCCCTGGCCACCCAGGCACACCCGCACGTGCTGTCGCGCCAGGCGCGACACGGCGTACTGCGGCAGCAGTCCCGGGCCTCCCGCCGGCTCGTCCATGTGCCAGGCGAGCTTCGGCATGAGGTCGGCGAAGTCCTGCTCGGTGATGGTCACTTCATGCCCCGTCACGGAGCCCGCACCGCTCCCCTCCACGGCCCGCACCACCATGCGTGCGTACTCGACCTCGTTGAACTCGGGCCCCTCGTTGAACGCCCCCGTGAAGGTGTGCACGCCCCCCGTGAGGTGCGGCGCAGCCAGCACCGCCACGAGGCTCGAGTCCATCCCGCCGCTCAGGTAGCACCCGACCGGCACGTCGCTCCGGGTCTGCAGGCGCACGGCATCGGTGATGAGCCGCGCCACCTCGTCGGCAAACCAGGCCTCGGTGTGGTCGAGGTCGAGGGCGAAGGTGGGCTCCCAGTAGCGCACCACCCGCGTGGCGTGGGTGGCGAGGTCGATGACGTGGTAGTGACCCGGGAGGACCTTGCGGATGCCCCGGAAGAGGGTCCGCTCGCCCAGCACATACTGGAAGGTCAGGTACTCGTGCAGC
Source organism: uncultured Gemmatimonadaceae bacterium (assembly GCA_964638035.1). GTDB lineage: Bacteria > Gemmatimonadota > Gemmatimonadetes > Gemmatimonadales > GWC2-71-9 > JAGGAG01. The sequence goes on from CAZWXD010000004.1 coordinate 9,218, forward strand.
GCCTCGTGGTCTGGAGCGCGTGGCACCGCCGGGTGCTGCAGCAGGGCCTTCACTTCCGACGCGAAGGCGAGCTGTTCCCCGGCCGCGGTGTAGTAGAGCGGCTTGACCCCGAAGTGGTCCCGCGCCGCCACCACCACGCCCCGCACGCGGTCGTAGAGCAGGAAGGCGAACATCCCGTTGAGCTGGCGGATGGCGTCCTCGCCGTATGCCTCGTAGAGGGCCAGGATGACCTCGGTGTCCGACCGGGTGGCGAAGGTGGCCCCGCGGGCAATGAGGGCGTCGCGCAGCTCGAGGTAGTTGTAGATCTCGCCGTTGTAGATGATCGTGTACGGCCCCCGGGTCATCGGCTGCTGGCCGGTGGCGAGGTCGATGATGGCGAGCCGGAGGTGGTGGAAGCCCACCCGCTCGTCGATGAACTGCCCCTCACCATCGGGCCCACGGTGCCTCAGGGCCCGCGCCATGCGGCCGAGCACGACCGCGTCCACCGGCTGCCCATGGCGTGTCAGGATCCCCACCAGGCCGCACATGGTCAGGCCGCCAGTGCGGGGGTGTGCGCAGGAAGCGGGCTGCGCGCCAGGAGCGCGCGGGCGTGGGCGCCCATGCTCACGAGCTCGAAGTGCCGGCCCAGCGCACCGATGACCCGGCTGAAGAGCGCCGCCTTCCGCGCCCGGTCGAGCGCCATGCCGGGAAAGAACTGCAGGCCCGGTGCGTCGGCCGGGCCCAGGAGGTCGAGCGGGTGCAGCAGGAACGAGGGTTCCGTCCCCGTGGCCCGGCAGAGGGCGAGGGTCGCGCCGAGGTATGCGTCCATGAGCGCCTCGGAGCGACCAGCCAGGTAGAGCAGGTAGCTCAGGTGGAATGGCGTGCGGAACCCCGGCATGGTCGTCACCGGGATCTCCAGCAACCGCCGGCCCCCCTGAAGCGTCCAGGTGTACGGCCGGTTGGGCCGGAACCCCTCGCGCACCGAGCCGAACAGCAGCTCGCGCGAGGCGCGCGCCTCGTCGTCGAGCTTCGCAGTACGGAAGTAGTAGCGCCGCGCCAGCGGCCCGATGAACGTCGGGAAGGTGGAGGCGTCGTACAGGTAGCCCCGACTCGCCAGGAGGTCGAGCAGGGCAGGGCTCCAGCTGAATCCCGGGCCGCGAAAGCCCATCGGGCGCTGGCCGGTGGCCGCCACGATGGCATCCTCCGCAGAGCTCACCTCCCGCTCCAGCTCCTGCCCGTTGTACTCGTGGAGCCAGGGCTCGTGCTCGAACGAGTGGTTGCCCACCTCGTGACCCGCGGCCACGATGGAGCGGAGCGGCTCGATGTTCTCCGGGCGCATGGTGTCGCGCCCCACGATGAAGAAGGTGATGCCGAGGCGGTGCCGGGCCAGCAACTCGAGCGCCAGCGGCACGAAGGTGGGGAGGTAGGTGGGGTACGCCTCCCATCCCGCATCGCCGTGGGTCTTGAGGTAGGACCAGAGGTTGTCGAGGTCGAGCGACAGGCTCGCGAGGGGGCGCCCCGTCATCCGCGCCCCGGCGTGGCGAGGGCGCCGGGCGCCACCGCCTGCAGGTGCGGCGCCAGGGCGTCCGCCTGGGCATGCGCCAGGGCCACCGTCTCGTTGACGTTGAGCGTGCCCTGCGCAATCTGCGCGGAGTTGATCACCGACACCGCCGGGAGCGAGGTGCGGAGCGGGGGCAGGTGATCGCGCGAATACCGCAGGGTGGACACCGCCTGCACCTCACGGGCGCGCGACACCTGGAAGGCGAGCACATCCGACCGCCTGAACTCGGGATACATGCGCTCCAGCCCGTCGAGGAAGCATGCCTCGACCACGGCATCATCCGCCTGCCAGAACGGATCATCCTGCGGAAGGTAGCGCGGCAGGTACACCAGGGTGTTCCCGCCAAACTCGCGCCGGTCCACCAGGGTGGTGAGCTCGATGACCCCGGTGAACGGGGGCCAGTCGTCGGTGATGTTGGTGACGTAGAAGCCGCCGAGCGGGCGGCGCATGAGCACCGAGGCGCACGTGACGCCCTGGTACACCACCGAGCGGAGCCGCGCCTTCTCGGCATCGCCCAGCTGGGGAACAAGCGACGCGATGCGGGCGCAGGGCAGGGTCATCACCACATGGTCGAAGCGCCGGACCATGCCGTCGGCCGTGCGCACCGTGGCGCCGTGGTCGCCCTGGTGCACTTCCTCCACCCGCTGGCCCGTGAGGGTCTCGACGCCAAGGCGGTCGAGGTCGGCCTGCAGCCGGTCGAGCACCAGGGCATAGCCACCATCCACGTAGCCGAACATCTCGCGCTTGAGGCCCGAGCGCCGCGCGGCGTACATCCGCTGGATGATCGCCCAGATGAAGGCCGCGCTCGCCAGGGCGGCGTTGCTGCCCAGCTTGGCGCGCAGGAGCGGCGCCCAGATCCGCTCGTACACGCGCCTCCCCGAGAGGCGGGTGAGCCAGTCCTGCGCGGTGGCCTCCTCGAGTGCCAGCCCGTCGCGCACCCGCGAGGCGTAGAGGATCGTGGCCGCGAGCCGTGCCTTGTCCACCAGGGAGAGCGGGCCGAAGGTGGCAAACTCGAGGCTGGACGAGAGCGAGTGCAGCTCCCCCCCGGTGAAAAAGCCCGTGCGCGTCGTCCCCCAGTGCAGCCGGTTGGAGATCCCCAGCTCGTCCAGCAGGCCCAGCAGGTGCGCATCTGACATCAGGATGACGTGGTAGAACCGGTCCCAGAGGAAGGGACCGTGGCGCGTGACGCTGGCGAGCCCGCCAGTGGTGGGCTGGGCCTCCAGGACGGTGACCTGTGCCCAGGCGGAGAGCCGCCGGGCCAGGGTCATGCCCAGGATGCCGCCGCCAACGATGGCGACGCTAGGACGCGACACGGGGCGCGGTGGACTCGCGGATGGGCGGGGGCGGCACGGGGCGCGTGACGCGCCGCAGGGAAGCCATTCGCAGCAGCAGCCGGAGCTGGCCCAGGATGGTCTGGGTCACCCGCATCTTGGAGCGCCCCAGCATCCGCACCTCGAGGGTGGTGGGAAACTCCACGATGTTCGAGCCGGCAAGGTCGAGCCGTGCGATGAACTCGGCCACGCCAAGGAAGCCACGCTCCTCCACCGGAATGGCAAGGGCCGCGGAGCGGCGATAGACGCGGAAGCAGCTGGTGTAGGTGTGGAGCTTGTTGCGGAGCACCAGCCGGTAAAGCCACGAGAGCCCGCGCGAGAGGCCGAGGCGCCACTGCGGGACGTTGTGCACGCTCCCATTCGGGTGGTAGGGCGATGCCGTCACGAGGTCCACGCCGTCCGCCAGCAGCGGGAGCATGGCACCGAGCTCGTGCGGGTCGTACGAGCAGTCGGCGTCGATGCTGGCCACCACCTCGGTGTCCGCCGCCTGCATGCCGGTCATGATGGCGGCGGCCACGCCGCCGTTGGTCGCGCGCGAGACCAGGCGATAGCCCGGGCGCCCGCCAAAGTGGTGCTCCAGCTCGGCGGCCGTCGCGTCAGTGCTCGCATCATCAACCAGCACGTAGCGGACGTCGTACCGCGCCCCCAGGAGCCGCGTCACCGAATCGAGCGTGTTCCTGAGGTACCCCAGGGCGCCTGCCTCGTTGTGGCAGGGGATGACCAGGGTCACCGGAAGCCGGGGCGAGAGCGGGGCCGCCGCACGCAGCGGCTGCGGCGTCGGCACGCGTGCCGCCACCTGGGGTGGCAGCGGGACGGCGTGGTGCTGCGCCAGGTCGAGCCAGGTGCTGGCACTGGTGAAGCGGTAGGTGGAGAGGGTCTCTCGCAGGATGGCCGGCATCCGGTCCAGGCGCCGGTACTGGCGCACACGCTGCATGAACGGCGCCGCCTCGATGCGGGGCTGGTCGGGGTCGATCTCCCACACATTGAAGTAGGTGACGAGCGGTGCGGCCTGCTTCGTGGTCCACCGGCGCAGCTCCCGCTTCACCATGGCGTGGGGGAACTGGCGGAAGAAGTTGCCGCCCAGCGGCAGGCGGAAACCCAGCAGGCTGAACGACGACGCCGGTACCACCCAGAGCGCTTGCCCCGCCACCTCGCGCTGGTGCACCGTCAGCAGGTCGGGGCGGGCGGCGGCCTGGCGCAGCCAGGGGCAGAAGCTCGAGTCGTAGAGGTACCCCGCCTCGGCGACGAGGTCGAAGATCCAGGTGGAGGCCGGGTCATTCCACACCTCACCGGCGCGGAAGCCAAGCACCTTCTGCCCCACTACCTGTTCCAGCACCGCCTTGGACTGCTCCAGGTCGGCGCGGAGTTCCCTCGGGGCCAGTTGGGTGATGTCCCGCGGCAGCATGCCACGGCTGCCGATCTCGTGGCCGCGTGCCGCGATCTCGCGCACGAGGCCCGGGTGGTGTTGCGCCACCGACCCGAACACCCAGAACGTGGCGCGGCTGCCGGTCTCATCGAGCAGCGCCAGCGCGCGTTCGGTGTTCTGCTGCAGGCGGTTCTCGAACCGGTACCACCGGCCCGAGTGAATCAGCCGGTTGAACGCCTTGACGTGGTAATAGTCCTCCAACGCCACCGTGAGGATGTGCGGTGTCGCCGTCTCGCGCTGGCTGGGTGGCTGGTCAGGCAAGGTGCTCAAAACCTCGACGGGAGACAGGGCTGCCGGGAGGTTCCTCACGGCGAAAACAATTGCACCCGCAAGATGGACGCCATGCGACCCCCATGCCAGTAGCCTTGGGTTTACCGGTCTAACTCACGGCAGGTGAGTCACTTACGCTGGCAGGGAGCGACAGGCACCTCATCATCCCTGCGGCTGGCGTGGCGCAGTGCGAGAGGTGTAGGTTCGGCCGACATGAGCCGGTCTCTTCGTCGCATCTTCAAGTCACTCACGCCCCGCGGCCTCGCCCGCTGGCGGTACGTGCTCTGGCAACTGCACCCGGCGGAGCGGCGGGCGCTGCTGCGCTGGGTGGTGGCGCAGTACCTGGGCCGTGGAGCCGACTGGCGCGCGGTATTGGGCCGGGCCCGGAGCGTCACGCTCGTGTGCCACGGCAACATCATCCGGAGCCCCCTCGCGGCGGAGGCCCTTGCCAGGGCGGCACGTGAGCGGAGCCTTGGAACAGTGGTGCGGAGCGCGGGCATGGTGGCGCGGCCGGGTGAGCGCGCCGACCCGAGAGCCGTGACCTCGGCCCAGGAGCGGGGCTACTCACTCGAGGCCCATCGGTCGCGGCTCTTCGACGAACCGGAGGCCCGGGATTCCGACATGATCATCGCCATGGACCTGCCCAATGTGGGGCGCATCCTGGGCGCGTGGCCGGAGGCGGGGGGCAAGGTCTTCCTCCTGGGCGGGCTCGAGCCGTCGGGCCGGATGCGCCTGCGCGAGATCTTCGACCCTGTGGTCGGCACCCTGGACGACGTACGCCAGGCACACGACGATGTGCTGCGCGGCGTGGCCGTCGCGGTGGAGGCGCTGCCACACCGGTGACCCTCACCGCCATGCAGCTCGCCAGGCTATTTCCAGCCGGCGTTGTCGTGGAGGTGGCGAGCCCCAACGACGCGGGCGCAACTGGGCTCCTGGGCCCGGAGCAACAGTACGCCGAGCGCATGGCGCCACGGCGAGTGGCCGAGTTTGCCGCGGGGCGGGCCGCGGCGAGGCGTGCGCTGGGAGCGCTGGGAGTTCCCAGCGCGCCGCTTGCCTGGGTGCAGGGCGACCGGGACGTGGTGTGGCCCACCGGGTTCGTGGGAAGCATCAGCCACACGCAGGGCCTCGCGGCCGCCGTGGTGGCGCGGTCGGGGCTCGACGCCTGGGGCGCACCGCTCATGGGTGTGGGCCTCGACGTGGAGGGCGCGGAGCCGCTCGGGGACGAGCTGGTGCCCCGCATCTGCCTCCCTGCAGAGCTGGCTTCGCTTGCGGGGCACCCGGCGCCGCCGGCCGGGTGGCCCAAGGTGCTCTTTGCGGTGAAGGAGGCGGCCTACAAGGCCTGGTATCCCCCGGCGCGCGTGGCGCTCGACTTCAGCGACATGCAGGTGACGCTCGATCCCGGCGGCGGCTTCAGGGCATCGGTGCTGGCCATGGGCGAGGTGCAGGCGGCGCTGGCCGCGCGCGGGGTGGATGCGCAGGCCTGCGAGCTGCGGGGCATGTTCACGTGGAGTGGGGCACACGTCGCCGCATCGGCGGTGCTGGTGCCACGGCGCTGAGGCACCGCTCAGGCAGGCTGGCGCGCGGCCAGCGCTTCCTCCTGCGCCCGGCGGAGGCGCTGCCGGAACAGCTCGCCGAACACCGCGTCGTGCACAATGGAGTTGTGCGTGCCTGGCGCATCGATCACCTCGATCTGTCCCAGCACTGAGCCGCGCCACCCCATGGTGGGGTCGGAGAAGTCGGCATCGGGATCGTCGAGCGCCCGGAAGAGGACGATGTCGCCATCGTACTTGTTGGGCGTGAAGCGCTGCAGCGCCGCCAGGTTGGCGTACTCCACGTAGAAGTAGCGCAGGTTGTGCGGCACCTCGAGGCCCAGCGCACGGAGCACCCGCGCCGCCATGAGCCGGGCCGGCACCACGACCCGGCGCTTCAGTCCCATCCAGATGAGCCTGGTGCTGCTGAGCGCACCCTGGCGCCGGAGTCGCTCCACCTGGGCGTTGAGCTTGCGCCAGAGCCGCGACCGCTCGCCCGGCTGCTGGCTGGGCGAGAACCAGACGGGTCCCCACGAGTCGAACATCGCGATCAGCCCCACGACCTCGCCCTCACGCCGGAGCCGCTCGCCGATCTCGAGGGCCACGACACCCCCCAGTGATCCGCCACCCAGGAAGTACGGCCCCTGCGGCTGGATGCGCCGGATCTCCCCCAGGTACTGGTCGGCCATCTCCTCGATGGAACGGAACGGTTCGGTGCGCCCGTCGAGGCCGCGACACTGGATGCCGTAGAGCGGCTGGTCGGGATCCACGAAGGTGGCGAGGGTGCGGTAGTTGAGGACCGCGCCGCCACGTGCGTGAATGGAGAAGAACGGGGGCAGCGTCCCCGTGGGCTTGAGGGGCACCACGTGGCTCCAGAGGGGACGGAGCCAGTGGGCATGCGCCCGGGGGTCGCGTGCCTGGTCCGACGCGGCCATGAGGTCGGTGCCGCCCTCGCTGCCCGGTTCGCCGGGGGCGCTGCGCGCTCCCATGGCGGCAAAGCGCCCGGCGAGGGTGCGCACCGTGGGCGCCTCGAGCAGCGTGGCCAGGGGAAGGTTGGTTCCGGTGGCCTTCTTGAGCCGCGTGAAGAGCCGCACGGCAAGGAGGGAATGCAGGCCGAGGTCGATGAGGTTGTCGTCGAGCGACAGGGGCGCCGTGCCGAGGAGCCCCGAGGCGATGCCCGCCACCTCGCGTTCCATCGCCGTCATGGGCTCGGCGGCCTTCCCCGGTGCCAGGTCGCGCGATGGCGGCGCGGCGGTCACGAGCGAGCGGAACTCCGCCAGGAGCGGCGCCAGCGGGAGGGGCGAGACCGTCACCTGCGCTGGTGCACCCGCCGCCACGATGCGCTCGAGGGCGTCCATCCCCTCAACGGCGCGGATGCCCTCGCGCAGGGTGAGGGCCAGGAGGGGATTCGCCAGCGCGGCCTCACGATGGCGCACCGGCGTCGCGGGTGCGGTCGCCAGCCGGCCGCGGTCGCGCACGGCGAGGAGGCTCAGTTCCTGGGCCTCCACCAGGACGCGGCCATCGGCATCACAGACCGTGGCGTCGAAGACGGCCACGTCACCCGGGGTGGAGAGGTCCTCCCGGAACCTGACACGGCTCACCACCTGGCGCGGCAGCGCGTCGTAGACCCGGAGCGCGCCGAGGGAGAGCGGGACCAGGAACTGCGACGCGCGGTCGAGCCACGGCACCAGCGCCTGGGCGCCTACCAGGGCCATGTCCATCAGCGCAGGGTGGAGCGGGAACAGGGTGAGGTCGGGCGCGAAGCGCGGCGCCAGCTCGAGTTCGAGCATCGCCTCGCGCTGCGCCAGGCGGATGCGCCGCACGTTGTCCCAGCGCGGGCCAAAGGCGAGGTGCGGAGCCGCGGTGGAGACGCGTGAAGGATCTTCCTCCCCGGTGCACCGGTACCGGAGCACCTCGAGGTCGATGGGCGCGGGACTGCCGGCAGCGGCACCCATCCGCCCGCGAGCATGCACCCTCCACGGTGTCCCCGCGCCCGAACGGCTCTCGACCTGCCAGCGGCCCTCGAGGTCATTGCGCCGCACCCTGACCTCGACACGTTCACCTTCCGGGACGATCAGTGCCTCCACGAACTCGACCTCCCGGAACCCCCATCCTGCGTGCGCCCGTTCCCCGTCCTGCGCCTCTCGCCCACTCCCCAGTGCCTCGGCCACGCCGGCCAGGGCCAGGAACCCGGTGCCGGGCACCATGGGCTGGCCGCCGCGCACTCGGTGCTCGGCGAGGATCCAGTCGGTGCCGGCATCGAGCCGCCCGGTGAGCGCGTATTCCCGGGCGCTCAGGTGCACACGCCGGGTGAGCAGGGGATGCGGGGTGGGTTCTCCCTGGAAGGGCGATGCCATGCCCAGCGACTCCGCCATCTCGGCGGCCATGCCGGTGTCGCTCCACGGTGCCCAGTTGACCGAGATGAACCGCGGGACTGCCCGGTCGCCACCCGCCGCGCGTGCGGCCTGCGCCTGCGCCCAGCCATCCATGAAGGCATTGGCGGCGGCGTAGTCGAACTGGCCCGGCAGGCCGGCGAAGGCGCTGATCGAGGAGAAGAGCACCACGAAGTCAGCCGGCACGCCGTCGAGTGCCTGTGCCAGCGCCCTGGTGCCCTCCACCTTGGGGGCGAGCACCTTGCTCGCTGCGCCGGCGGTGCGCACCTGCAGCGCACCGTCGTCAAGCACGCCAGCGGCGTGAAAAACGCCGTGCAGGGCGCCGAACTCGGCCTGCGCCCGCTTCACCACCTCGCGCAACTGGCGCTGGTTGGTGACGTCGGCCTGCAGCACCAGGACCCGGGCGCCAGTGGACGACAGGTCGCGCACGGCTTCGAGCCGCGCTGCGGCGGCGGCGCCATCAGTGGCGTTGGCGGTGCGCCCCATCAGGACGAGGCGCGCACGATAGTGCGTGGCCAGGTAGCGGGCCACGGCGAGGCCGATGCCTCCCAGGCCACCGGTGATGAGGTAGGTCCCCTCTTCCCGGAAGGCGGGGGTCGCAGGTGCAGTGAGCGGAAGCGGCTCGAAGCTGGGCGACCAGCGGTCGGGGCCGCGGAGCGCCACCAGGGCAGGCCCGCCGCACAGAATCTCGATGACGAGCCGTTCGACCTGTGCCGACGCGGGTCGTCCCACGGGGAGGTCGACCACGCGAGCCTCGACCCCGGGAAGCTCGCTCGGGATGACCCGCATGGCGCCGCCCAGGGCGGCTTGCCAGGGGTCGATGGTGTCCTCCCCCGCCACCCGTGCCGCGCCGGCGGCGACCAGTACCATGGTCACCTCGCCCAGTTCCTCGCTGCCCACGGCCTGGGCCAGGGCCAGCAGGTGCTGGAAGGCCTGTGGTCCCTGCCGCCGGCGACGTCCCCAGGCCACGACGATGTGCCGCGGGGAGCGCCCGCGGTCGCGCAACGACGCGAGCAGTCGGGCCAGGTCTTCGCTCCGGTCGGGCGAGACGGTATAGCCATCGGGACCCGACTCCGTGAAGCGCTTCCCCGGCCGCGCCACGACGATGTCAGCACCCGCAGCACGGAGCTGGTCCACCAACTGGCGGGCGAAGGCGTCGCGCTCGGCGAGCACCAGCACGGGGCCGCGGGGCACCTGCTGCGCGTGCGGCGGCAGGCGGCGCCACGAGGGCTGCGAGAACCACTGCGCCACGTCGTGCTGCCGCTCGAGCACCGGCCGGCCATGCACGAGCGGGGCTGGGGCGCTGGTACCCGGCTCGACCCAATGACGCGTCCGCGCAAACGGATACGTGGGAAGTGCCACCCGCCGTCGCTGCCCATGCTGGACCCGCTCCCAGTCCACCGGCACCCCCAGGAGCCAGAGGCGGCCCAGCGCGGTGCGCAGGAAGGTGGCGTCATGCCCGCCCTCGTCGTGCGCCGGCATGGACGACAGGGTGGGCGACGCGGCGCCGGCTTGCAGCCGGGCGAGTGCCGCAAGGGTGCGCCCCGGTCCCACCTCCATCAACACACTGGTGCGATCGCCCGTGAGCGCCTGGATCCCCTCGCTGAACCGGACGGTCTGCCGCAGGTGCCGCACCCAGTACTCGGGGTCGGTCGCCTCCGCTTCCGTGAGCCAGGTGCCGGTGAGGTTGGACGCCACCGGAATGCGGGGCGCCTGCAGCTCCAGGCGCCGGACGAAGGCGTGGAAGTCGGTGAGGATCGGGGCCAGCAGCGCCGAGTGTGCGGCCACGTTGATGCGGAGCCGGCTGGTCTCGAAGCCGCGCGCGGCCAGGAGCTGCTCCAGTCGCTCGATGGCAGGCAGCGTCCCCGAAGCAACCGCCAGCTCCGGCGCGTTGATGGCGGCGATGGAGAGGTCGGGCCCGAGGAGTGGCTCGAGCTCTGCCGCCGCCAGCGGCACGCTCAGCATGGCGCCGGGCTTCACCCCTTCGAAGAGGCGCCCACGCATCGTCACCAGGGCCAGTGCATCCTGGAGGGAAAAGACGCCAGCCAGGCAGGCGGCGGTGTACTCGCCCATGCTGTGCCCGATGAGGGCGGTGGGTACGATGCCCCATGCCTGCCAGCAGCGGGCCAGCGCCACCTGGGTGATGAACAGTGCGGGGAGCCCGAGCGATGGCTGTTCCAGCAGCCGCGCTGCCTCGGCCTCGGCGCCTGCCACGGGGAAGAGCGCTGAACGCACCTGGCCTGCATGGGCCGGCTCGAGCAGTGCCAGGCACTCGTCCACGGCGTCGCGGTAGGTGGCTTCGTGCTGGTAGAGGTCCTGCCCCATGCGCGGGTACTGGGTGCCACCGCCCGCGAACATGAAGGCAACGCTGCGCGGCTGCTCCGGTGCCTCCCCGGTGAACACCTGCCTGGGGTCGCGCACCGTGAGCCGGTCCGCGGCATCGGCCGCGGTGGTCGCGGCCACGATGCGACGATGCGGCATGGGCTCGCGGCCCACCTGCAGGGTCCATGCGCTGTCGGCGAAGGCTGGCGCACCCGGCGCGCCCAGGGCCTCCACCAGGCGCTCCGTGGCGCGATCCAGGGCCTCGGGCGTCTGCGCCGAGAGCACCAGTACCTCGGGTCCCGGGACGGCCGCGGGCGCCGTGGCGGGTGCCAGGTACTCCTCCAGGATCACGTGTGCGTTGGTGCCGCCCACGCCGAGCGAGTTGACCCCGGCGCGCCGGGGCCCGTCAGAGGGCCAGGGGTTGAGTTCGGCGTTGACGAAAAAGGGCGTCTCGTCGAAGCGGCAGGCCGCGTTGGGGCTCGAAAAATTCAGGGAGGGCGGCAACTCACGGTGCCGCAGGGCCTGCACGGCCTTGATGAGGCTCATCACGCCGGCAGCGGTGTCGAGGTGGCCGATGTTGCTCTTGACCGACCCGATCCCGCAGAAGCCACGGGCATCAGTGTACTGGCGGTACGCCTCGGTGAGGGCCGCCACCTCGATCGGGTCGCCCACCGGGGTGCCGGTGCCGTGCGCCTCGAGGTACCCGATGGTGCGCGGGTCCACGCCTGACACCGCGAGCGCCTCGGCCACGGCACTGGCCTGGCCCGGGATGCTCGGGGCAAGGTAGCTCACCTTGTCGGAGCCATCGTTGTTGACGGCGGTGCCCTTCACCACGGCGTAGATGGTGTCGCCGTCGGCGATCGCGTCCGCCAGCCGCCGCAGGGCCACCATCCCCACGCCACTCCCGAAGACGGTGCCAGCCGCGTGGGCATCGAACGGGCGGCAGTGGCCATCCGGCGAGAGAATCTCGCCCTCGGCGTAGAGGTAGCCCTGCCGGTGCGGCAGCTCGATGGTGACACCACCGGCAAGGGCCAGGTCACACTCGCCGGCCAGGAGGCTCTGCACCCCCAGGTGCACGGCCACGAGCGAGGTGGAGCAGGCTGTTTGCACCGCGACGCTGGGCCCGCGGAGGTTGAACGCGTACGACACCCGGGTGGTGAGGAAGTCCTTGTCGTTCCCCGTGTGGCGCAGCAGGAACAGGCCCTCCGACTCCACCAGCTCGGGGCGGCTCAGCAGGTTGAACGGGAGGTAGGCGTTGTGTCCCGAGCCGGCGAAGATCCCGATCGGCCCGCGGAACCGGCTGGCGGGGTGTCCGGCGTGCTCCAGCACCTCCCACGCGCACTCGAGCACCTGGCGGTGCTGCGGGTCCATGATGGAGGCCTCGTGCGCACTCATGCCGAAGAAGGCGGCGTCGAAGGCTTCCATGTGTTCCAGCGGGGCGCCGGCCGGTACGTAGCGCGGGTTGGCCAGGAGCGCCGACGGCACACCGGCGGCGCGCAGCTCCTCGACGGAGTAGCGCCGCACCGACTCCACGCCGTCGCGGACGTTTCGCCAGAAGGCATCCACATCCTGCGCACCGGGCACCCGGCACGCCATGCCGACGATCGCGATGTCCGTGGCTGCCACGCCGCGGGTCGCGCCGTTGCCGCCGCTGGTGCTCAACGCGGTTCCCGCCTCGCCTTTCGCTGGAGGGCGGCCCGCCGTGCCTCGCCGCGGGCCTGGACCTCCTGCAGGCGTGCATCGGGGCGGCCGCCACCCGCCAGGTGGGCAGCGAGGCCCCCGACGGTGGGGAACCGGAAGAGGTCGGTGATGGTGAGCCCCTGGTCGGGGAACTCGCGCTGCAGCCGCCGGTGCACCTGCACCGCGAGGAGGGAGTGGCCGCCCAGGTCGAAGAAGTTCGCCTCGCGGCTCACGTGGGAAACCTGGAGGAACTCGCGCCAGATCCCGGCGATCGTTTCCTCCGCGGGGTTCGACGGACGCTGTTCAGGCATCAGCACTGGCGTGGTACCCGTGGCTGGAGGAGGGAGGGCCCGCCGGTTGACCTTGCCGTTGGGCGTCATGGGCAGCCGGTCGAGGGCCACGACGGTGGCCGGCACCATGAAGTCGGGGAGCAGGCGCCGCAGCGCACCGCGGAGCTGGGCCACGTCGCCTGGCGGCTGCTCGAAGACCACGTACGCCACGAGGCGCACGTCACCGGGACGGTCTTCGCGGGCCAGCACCACCGCTTCGCGCACGCCGGGGTGGCGCAGCACCTGCGCCTCGACCTCACCCAGCTCGATCCGGTAGCCGCTCAGCTTCACCTGCTGGTCGAGGCGGCCCAGGAACTCGAGGGTACCGTCCCGCCGCCAGCGCACCCGGTCACCGGTGCGATACATGCGGCCGTTCCCGAACGGATCGGCCGGAAACCGCTGCGCCGTGAGGTCGTCGAGGCCCAGGTACCCGCGTGCCACGCCCGTTCCGCCGATATGCAGCTCGCCCGGGACGCCGGGTGGGAGGAGCTGGTCGCGGGCGTCGAGCACGTAGCAGCGGGTGTTGGCGAGCGGCGTGCCGATGGGCACCGGGCGCTCACCAGCCTGGACGGTGTGCATGGTGGACCACACCGTCGTCTCGGTGGGCCCGTACATGTTGTGCACCTGTGGCCGCCGCCCACGCGCACTGCCGGTGACCTCGAGCAGCTCGTCAGCCAGGGCGTCGGTGAAGGCCTCCCCGCCCAGCAGCACGTGGGTGAGCGCCGACAGGGCGGCACGCGCGGCGGGATCTGCCAGCAGGAGGCGGGCGAGCGACGGCGTGCACTGCAGGTGGGTCACGCCATGGCGCGCCACCATTGCGGCGAGGGTGTGCTGTGGCGTGCTCGCGGAGCGGTCGGCGCCGATGCGCTGCCTGAGCTGGTCGAGGTGCCCCAGGTGCTGCAGCGCCACGTTGGCCTCGATGCCGAAGTCCACGAGGCACGCAATCTCGTCCACCCCGATCGCCGAGAGCTGGTCCACCCGGGCAAGGCAGGTCTCGACCGTGCCGAAGAGCCCGCTCGTCTCGTAGTATCGCTCGAAGGCGTAGCTCAGGAGGTCCTCGCGCTCGCGGGCGCCCAGGGCGCCCACATCGAAGACCTCGCCCTGCTTGTCCTGTCGTGCCTGCTTGAGGGCCGGGAAGGTCGCCGCAAACTCCTTCACCAGGTCCACCGAGCTGTCCAGGTAGCGGCGGAGCGGCTCGCGCACCACTTCCTTCACGCTGGCATCGGAATCGCCCACGAAGGTGTGCAGCATCAGCGTCACCTTCCCGCGCCCCGGATGGCCCGCCGCCCGCCAGGCCTGGCGGTAGCGTGCGAGCTTGGCCCCCAGTTCCTCCACGCTCTGGCCCAGCAGGTGGGTGAGCACGCCGGCGCCCAGGGTGCCGGCCTGGATGTACGTGTCCGGGTTCCCCGCGGCCGTGAGCCAGGTGGGGAGTTCAGGCTGCACCGGGCGCGGCAGGGTGCGCACGGTCACCGGCTTGCCCTGTGCGCCGGGAAACTCGATCGCTTCGCCGCGCCAGAGGCGGCGCACCACGTCCACGTCGCGCTGCATCACGGCGCGATGGTCACCATACACCTCGGGGCGGAGCACGAAGTCGTTGGGCTGCCACCCGGCGGCGAACGCGATACCCGCCCGGCCGCGCGACAGGTTGTCCACCACGGCCCACTCCTCTGCCACGCGCGCCGGGTGGTGCAGTGGAAGCACCACGCTTCCGGCCCGCACCTGCACCCGCTCGGTGACGGACGCGACGGCGGCAGCGGTCACCGAGGGATTCGGGTAGATGCCCCCGAAGGCGTGGAAGTGCCGCTCCGGTGTCCAGACCGCCTCGAAGTCATGCGTGTCAGCGAAGCGCGCGCCCTCGAGGAGGAGCCGGTAGGTGTCCTGGCCATTGCCGTCGGCGCTGGCAAAGTAGAAGAGGCTGACCGAGGGTCGCCGGGCGGGCTCATTGGTGGCAGCGACCTGGCGGCCCTCGCGGTGCACGACCACGGTATAGCCGCGCGCCAGGGTCCAGAGGAGCTCCAGCACCGAGATGTCGAACGAGATGCTGGTGACGGCGAGCCAGGTGCCCGGCTCCCGGCCCAGGCGCTGGTCCATGGCGAGGAAGAAGCTCGCCACGTTCCGCCGCTCGAGCATCACGCCCTTGGGGCGCCCCGTCGAGCCCGAGGTGTAGATGACATAGGCCAGGTGGGCCGGGCCCGCGGGGCACGGTGGTGGCGTGGCGGGACACGCGTCACCCAGCTGCACGGCCTCCGCGAACGTGAGGACCCGCAGGCCGGCAGGGGTCCACCCCTGCGCCTGGCCCAGCAGGAGCGCGGCGCCGGAATCCTGCAGCATCAACTGGAGGCGCTCCGGCGGATACGACGGGTCGAGGGGCACATACGCGGCCCCGGCACGCAGCACGGCGAGCATGGCGGTCACCATCTCGTTGCTGCGGTCCAGGAGCAGGGCCACGCGCACGTCGGGGCCCGCGCCCCGCTGCTGCAGCACATGGGCGAGGCGGCTTACCTGCTGGTCGAGGTCGGCGTAGGTGACCTCGTCGCCCTCGCACACCAGTGCCACCCGGTCGGGGGTGAGGGCTGCCTGCCGGTGCAACCCGTCCTCGAGGTCGCCGGCAACCGGTGCGGCCGCGGGGTTCCACTCCACGAGGAGCCGGTGCGACTCGGCGTCCGAGAGGATCGGCATGGTCCCCACGGAACGCCCGGGCTGGGCCACCCATGCCCGCGCCATGCGGCCGACGCGATCCGCCAAGGCGGAGGCCGTCGCGGCGGACAGCCGACCCGTGTCGTAGAGGAGCCGTCCGCGCGTGCCGTCGTGGTGGAGCGCGAAGGTCACGTCGCTCCCCGCCACCGCGGCAACGGCGTCGGGGTCGCTGGCCACGACAATGGCAATCGGCAGCGAGCGCGAGAGCACGTGTGGAAGGGCGCGGAGGGCCGGGGTGCGCACCGCCAGGTCGGTGGCGTAGGTGAGGTGCCGGCGCACCTGGTCCAGGGCAGCATGCACCGCACCCATCACGTCTCCGGGCGTGGCATCGAAGCGCAGCGCGAGGTGCAGCGGTACCTGTGCTGCGAGCCAGGGGGCCAGGCCATCGGTGAGCTGCTCGAGCGCGGGCTCGCGGTACTGCACGGTGAACTCCGACCGTCCCCGGATGCGTGCGAGCACCGCAACGATGACCGCTACCGCGGCATCAGCCGGTGCCACGTCACGCGTGGCAGGCAAGGCGCCCAGCTCGAATGGTATCTCAGCGACCTGGCCGCTCGCGGCACTGTTCGCCTCGGGGAAGGGCAGGGTGGCGGGCTGGGTTCGTGCCAGCTGTGCCGCCCACCACCGCTCGTGCGCGGCCAGGCGTGTCGTTTCGGCCGCCAGCCGCGCCATCGGCCCTGCGCCAACCAGGATCGAATCTCCCTCGCGGCAGTTGAACCGTGCCGCTGCCTCGCGGGCGGACACCGGCTCGCCCTCGAGCGTCCGGAACTGGGTGAGGCGCACGTCCTCGGTGCCGGTGGCCACGATGACGCCCTCGTCGCCCACCGCAACGACGGTTCCAGGTGGCGCCCCCGAGCGGCGATCCAGCACCGCGACCTCAGGGACATGCAGCAGCACGCCGCTCACGAGCGCCTTGGCCAGGCCCAGGGGATTGGCATAGGGGCCGGTGTCGAGCCCGCGGACCAGTGCGCTCACGGTGGCAGCCGGCCTGGTCCAGTCTATGGTGCCCCCCGCGGTCGGCCGGTCGGTGCTCGCAACCATGCGATGCGGCATGGCGCCGGTCCGGGTAGCCGGGGTCTCTCCCCGATCCAGCGCAGCGAGCACCTCGCTGAATGTCTCGATGCCGGCTTCGAAGCAGCGGGTGTTGAGCGTCAGCGTGGACTCGGAAGCTGTCACGGCGAAGCGGCGCGTGGCGATGACGGGGCCGGCATCGGGCTCGGCGGTCATCCAGTGCCAGGTGATCCCGTGTTCCCGAGCGCCGTTCAGGATGGCCCAGGCAGGCGTGTTCACGCCGCCCAGCTCGGGCAGGGGTCCATCGTGGAAGTTGATCCCGCCGATCCGGGCAACGCGCAGGGCCGCACCGGAGAGCACCTT
Source organism: uncultured Gemmatimonadaceae bacterium (assembly GCA_964638035.1). GTDB lineage: Bacteria > Gemmatimonadota > Gemmatimonadetes > Gemmatimonadales > GWC2-71-9 > JAGGAG01. The sequence goes on from CAZWXD010000004.1 coordinate 26,109, forward strand.
GAGGTTGCCGATGCTGAACATCACGTCAACCGAGCCGGGAGTGAGCACTGCCTCGATCGTGTCGTGACACGGAATCCCATGCTCCCGGGCCCACGACTGCACTTCGGGCGTGGTGGTCACCACCCCTGCCACGTCGTGGCCTGCGTGACGCAGGGCGTCGCCGCAATGAACCAGGAGGGATTCCGTTCCGATCAGGAGATGGGAGAGTCCCGGCAGGGTCAGGTCCTTGTCGTGATTGATGTTGCGCCCGGGCCACAGCGCCGCGCCTGGTCAGCGAAAACGTGCGTGGCGCGGGCCTGGCCACGGCGGTCGCAGTCCTACTGTGCGGCAGTGCCAGTTCCGGGCCGCGTGCCCGCTGAACTTGTGCTGCTGCAGCACGTTGGAAATGTACCCCGGACCGGCGACAGGACCACGGTGAAGCGTGGGCAAGGCATGCAAACACTTGCGCGCGCCGGGGGCCCATCCGCGGCACTGCTCGCGCATGACCTCGCGCAGAACCAGTTCCTGCCTATGTTTGGGAAGCCGGGAGGGCGAGTGGATCAGCAGGCGAAGTCGGCAACAACCCACATATTCACCGTGGACGTGGAGGAGTACTTCCACGCCCTGGCCCTTGCCAAGGTCGCTCCGCGGTCGCGCTGGCATACCTTTCCGAGCCGAGTCGAGGCGAGCACCAACGCCCTCCTGGAACTCCTTGCTCGGCACGACACTGTCGCCACGTTCTTCGTGGTCGGATGGGTCGCGGAACAGTTTCCCTCACTGGTGCGCAAGATCGCCATCGCGGGCCACGAGCTGGCCTCGCACGGGTACTGGCACCATCCGGTCACCGCGTTCGAGCCGGAAGAGTTCCGCGAGGACCTCCGCCATTCGCGGATCATCCTGGAACAGGTCTCCGGCCATCGCGTGCGCGGGTTCAGGGCACCCAGTTTCTCGATCGTTCCGGGGTGTGAGTGGGCCTTCGATGTACTGCTCGAAGAGGGGTTCACGTGGGACTCGAGCCTCTTTCCCATCCGGCGGCCGGAGTACGGCTACCCGGGAGCGAGGCCTGATCCGTACCTGATCCGTCGCGACGCGGGCACGCTGCTCGAGCTGCCGATGACCACCACCAACTTCATGGGCATGCGAATTCCCGCCGCGGGTGGCGCCTACCTCCGGCAGCTCCCGTACGCCCTCACTGCACGCGCGTTTCGCGAGCATTCCATCCGCGGCGTGCCGGCCATGTTCTACGTGCACCCGTGGGAGGTCGACCCGGGGCAGCCCCGGCTCAACGCCGGCCTCGTCTCGCGCCTGCGGCACTACCGCGGGCTCGAGGGCATGATGGCCAGGATCGAACAGCTCCTCACGGAATTCACCTTCACCTCCGTGGAGCGGGCCCTCGACGTGCCGGCGCTCTGCGCCGCCGCCTGACGATCCTTCCGCGACACCTCCCGTGATACGGGTCGAGCGCTTCACGGGGCCTGCCACCGAGTGGGATGGGTTCGTACGCCAGCAGCCGGGGTGGACCCCCTTCCACCTCGAGGCCTGGCGTGGGATCATCGCCGGGACCTTCGGGCACGCGACGCCCTACCTCGTGGCGCGCGAGGCGGGCCAGGTCGTGGGCGTGCTCCCCCTGGTGCTGGTGCGCAGTGCGGTCTTCGGTCGCTTCCTCGTGTCGATGCCGTACGTGAACTACGGTGGACCATTGGGCCGGCCCGACGCGGTGCAGGCCCTGGCCGAGGAAGCCGTGCGGCTCGGGCGGGCGGCGCGCGTCAAGCTCACCGAGTTCCGGGCGCGCTCGGAACAGGAGATCCTCCTCCCGGTGTCGCACCGCAAGATCACCGTGGTCCTCGACCTTCCGCCGTACGATGCCCCGGCGCTCTTCAAGGGGTTCGAGGCCAAGCTGCGCAGCCAGGTGCGCCGGCCGCAGAAGGAAGGCATCACGGTGCGCTGGGGGGCGGGCGAGCTGCCGGCCTTCTACGCCGTCTTTTCCCGCCACATGCGCGACCTCGGCACCCCGGTGCTGCCCCTGCGCTTCTTCGAGGCGATCGTGCGCGCGTTCGGGGACGAGGTGTGGGTGGCCTCGGCGCGGTTGAAGGACGAGCCCGTGGCAGCGGGGTTCGGGTTCCGCTTCGGCGAGGCCGAGTTCGAGATGACCTGGGCCTCGTCGCTGTATGCGTACAACCGCCTCTCCCCCAACATGCTCCTCTACTGGTCGTTCCTCGAGCGCGCCTGCGGGGAGGGACTTACCCTCTTCAACTTTGGCCGCTGCTCGCCCGGGGCGGGCACCCACCGGTTCAAGAGCCAGTGGGGGTCGCGGGACGAGACCCTCTGGTGGTACCAGGACGCCGCGGGCGCCGCCAACACGCCGTCGCCCGATGATGGCGCCTACGCCTGGGGGCCGCGCGTCTGGCGCCGGCTCCCGCTCCGGCTGGCCAACCTGCTTGGCCCGCCGGTGGTCTCGGGCATTCCCTGAGCATGGCCACAGGGAGCCAGCTCCCCGCCTACAGCCCCGTGTCGCTTCGCTCGCTCGGGGCCGGTGTGGTGGCCCTGTTCGGTGCGCGCCGGGCCCGTGGCGAGGTCGCCGAGTTGGTGCGGTCGGCGTATCCGGTGCGGGCGGTGGTCCTGACCGATAGCGGTACCAGTGCGCTGCAACTCGCGCTGCGCATGGCACGCGAGGACGCGGCCGCCGGCGGTGACCCGGCACTGGTGGCCCTTCCTGCCTGGGGCTGCTTCGACCTGGGCACTGCGGCCCTGGGTGCGGGCGTGCGATTCGTCCCCTACGACCTCGATCCTGCCACATTGGGCCCCGACCTGGCGTCATTGCGAGCGGCGCTCGCCCGGGGTGCCCGGGCCGTGGTGGTGGCCCACTGGTATGGGGTGCCGGTGGACGTCGCGTCGGTGCGGGCGCTTGCCGCCGACCATGGCGCCTTCGTCATCGAGGATGCGGCGCAGGGAGTGGGTGCCAGCATCGGCGGTGTGCCGGTCGGCGCGCTCGGCGACCTGGGCGTGCTGAGCTTTGGCCGGGGGAAGGGCCGCACGGGCGGAGGGGGTGGAGCCTTGCTCGCCACCAGCGAACTGGGGGAGGCTCTCCTCAATCGGGTGGGCAGCACCATCGGGCCCGCTGGAGCCGGTGTGTGGCAGGGCGTCGGGCTGGGGGCGCAATGGATCCTGGGGCGCCCCTCGCTGTACGGGATGGCGGAGGCGATGCCGTTCCTCAGGCTGGGCGAGACGGTATGGCACGATCCCACTCCACCCCGCGGACTCCCGGGGTTCGCGGCGGGTGCCTTGGTGGTGTCGTGGCGGGACTCGGACCGGGAGGTAGCTGCGCGAGTGGCCTGCGCCCGCGACTGGAAGCAGCTGCGGCCGGACCTGGTTTATCCGGAAACGGCAGTGCCGGGTGCGGTGACGGGGTTCCTCCGGCTGCCGGTCGTCACTCGCAACGCCGATGAGCGCACGCAGTTGCTCGCGGTGCCGGGCGCCATGCCCGGCTATCCAGTACCGCTCCCCGCGGTGCCGCAGCTGGCGAGGATTGCGGTGGGCACGGGCCCGTGGCCGGGGGCGGATCGGCTCACGAGGGATTTGGTGACCCTGCCGTGTCATCGGTGGGTCCGCCCGACTCCAGGAGTGGCATCCCGGGTTTCCTGAAGGGTTCCACCGCATTCCGCAGCGAGCTTCTGCCTGCTGACAGTGTGCAGAATTCAGCACATAATCTTCCGCAACGTCCACATCCATAACTTGCGCTATATCAACCTGATCCCACATATTTGCTGGGCAGCGTAATCGCTGCGCTGGCCAAGAATTAGTCGTTTCGCTTAGCACGACGGTTGCTGTGTCCATTCTGTGACCCAACTCACCAGGGCATTGATGCGCCTCCCAATCCGGCGAACCCTCGCCGGCATGGCCTTGTTGGCTTCCGCCTGCATCCAACCGGCAGGCGAAGATGGTCTTGAGCCACCACCGGCAGGACCCGAGGTCCCCCCTCCAGCTGCGGCGACGCTTGCCAACGAGTGTGCGCGCCCGGGGACGGGGTGGATCTGGTGCGATGACTTCGACCAGGACCGATTGGCGAGTTACTACGGCTACGACGATGCCTCCGGCCGCTTCGTGAGGTTGGCCGGCGCCGGGGCGGAAGGCTCGGTGGCCATGCGGTCGACCTTTACGACCGCACCACAGCGGTCATCCGGTTCGCTGCACTTGGCCTTCGGGAAGGTGCCGATGGCGTCATTCCGGCCGGTGGATGGCGGGACTGAGCGGTATCGCGAGGTCTACTGGCGGCTGTACGTCCGGTACCCAACGACCTGGGAGGGGGGCGGGGGCGACAAGCTCTCGCGCGCCACCAGCTTCGTCTCGACCAGCAACTGGGCGCAGGCCATGATCGCGCATGTCTGGAGCGGCGCTGGCGAGCCTTGGCAGGACTATCTCTACATCGACCCCGCCTCGGGCACTGACACGGCGGGCGTGGTCCGCACAACCACCTACAACGACTTCCCCAACCTGCGATGGCTCGGTGCGAGGCAGGGCTCGACGGCACTCTTTGCGCCGGCGTCACTGGGCCGCTGGTACTGCATCGAGGCGCATGCACGCCTCAATGATCCCGGCACCGCGAACGGGGTGTTCGAGCTGTGGGTGGACGGACAGCTCGATGCGCGCCGGGACGCCCTCAACTGGGTGGGCCGCTACGAGGAGTACGGCATCAACGCGGTGCTGTTGGAGAACTACTGGAACGCGGGATCGCCGGTGGAGCAGGACCGCTACATCGACAACCTGGTCGTGAGCACCGCCCGCATCGGGTGCCCGGCCTGACATCAACGCACGCTGCCCGTGGCACGGGCGGCGCCAACCCCGGAAGGGACGAGCCAGGATGAAGTACCTCTCGAAGCTGTCGAACCGGATGGCCCAGATGCATGCGCTCGCCCTGGGTGCGGGCGTGCTCCTTGGCGCCTGCAACCTCAACCTGCAGGAGCCCATCTCGTACGATGCGCTGAATCCTCCCGACGAGACCATCCCCCTTCCCGAAACGTCCCGCACCTGCGAGAACGAGCCGGCTGGCTTTACGCGGGCCATCGATGCGCCGATGAACACCCTGCCAGCCCTGTCGCCCAATCCCAGCGCGGAGGGCATGCTGCACTGGCCCAACCAGACGCGGACGCTCTTCATCGAGCAGTCGCCCACGGCGCCGCTCTCGCCGAGCGGGGTGCTGCGAGTCGTCTACCCGCAGGGGCAGCGGGGCGGCGAGGCGCCATCCCGCTGGGGCACGCGCACGCTTCCGCAGAACACCGGGTCGATCTATGTGTGCTCGTGGGTTCGCTTCATGCCGGGTTGGACCTCGAACGGCAACGTGGGGACCAAGTTCTTCGTGATGCGGGGCCCCAGCGCTACCAATCACGTGGTCGGCTTCCTGGCCGGCGCCGGTTCGACGCACAACTACCTCTACACCACGCCGCAGTTCAATGATGGGTTCGCCTACAACCTGGGTGCCGCGGAGACGCCGGAGAACGACGTCGGCGGCGGCGGCTGGCACAAGGTGGAGGTGCTCTGGGTGGCGAACACGCCGGGCCAGCGGGACGGGGAGTACCGGCACTGGGTCGATGGGCGGCTTATCGCCGTCGCCACCGATGCATGGTACTTCGCCACCGGCGACACGCCGCGCTGGGACTCGTTGTTCTTCGACCCGACCTATGGCGGCGGAGCCAACACGGTGCCCTTCGACCAGTTCTTCGAAGTGGACCACTTCGTCGTGAGCGTGAAGTAGCCGGGTCCGCCCCCTACGGGCCCCCTTCCTCGTGCCGGGCCGTGCGCACCCAGTGCTTGCGGCCCGACATGCCGAACGCCCGCAATCCCACGCCCACGCGCCAGGCGGCGTAGACCGGCAGGTAGGCGAACGCACGGAGTGCCGCACCGGGCGCTTCGTGCCGCACCAGCGAGACCAGCGCGTACCAGGCTGGTTGCACGATCCCCAGGCTGAACAGCACCGTGAGTGGAAGGCGCAGCGGCGATGGCGCCAGTTGTGCCGCCGCCATCCCTGCCATGGCCATGGCCGCGCGGACCACCGGACCCACGTTGCTCAGCTCCGCCACGAGGTCGAGGCGCTGGAGCAGCGAGAGGCCGGGGGCCGCCAGGATCCGGCCAGCCCACGCGCGGAGGACGGAGAGCCGCCCCGCCGTCCAGCGCGCGCGCTGGGTGCCGCTCTGGTCGAGCGAGCGCGCCTCCTGCGCGTACACCCGGCATCCACCGAGGTACCGTGAAGGAACCCCCGCCAGGGTGTAGCGCACGTAGAGCTCCCAGCCCTCGGTGATCGTCTCCGTCGCGAGGCCATGGCGCTCGAGGACCTCCCACCCGATCACGCTCCCGTCACCGGTGAGCGGAACGGCAAGGCCGGCGCGTGCCTTCAGGGCATAGGCGATGCCGTACCGGCTCCGGGTGAGGATGCCCGCCATGCGCGTGATCGCCGTCTCACCCTCATTGCTCATGTCGTCGTAGACCTGTACCGCCGACCCGCGCAACCGGGGCACGGCGCCGATGTCGCGCGCCAGGTGGGCATCGACGATGGTGTCGGCATCGATGATGATGAGGGCATCGAACGGTTCGTGCCGGACCTGGTCCCACGTCCAGGCGAGTGCGTGCCCCTTGCCCCGCAGCGTGGACGTCGTGCGCTCGAGGACGCGGGCCCCGGCGTCCCGCGCGGCGCGGGCGGTGCCGTCAGTGCAGTTGTCGGCCACCACGACCACGGCCATGTGGTCCGCCGGGTAGGCCATTGCCCTGAGGGAGCCCACTGTCCGGCGAATGAGGAGCTCCTCGTCGTGCGCGGGCACCACGAAACACAGTCGCGCCGTGGCCTGCGCCGCGTCGCCAGGCCCCTGCCGCCGGCCGGCAAGCCACATCCAGAAGTCCGCCAGGGCCGGCAGGGCGACCCAGAGGGCCAGGGGAGCCAGAAGCACGGCAAGCACCATCGCAAGCGCCACGGTCATGCCGGCAACTCCCCCCGGTGGGGTCGTGGTACTACCCTACTGGCAATGACACCATCCACCTGTGCCTCCCCCGGCGTTGGGCGCCCACAATGTATACGGCCCGGTTGGGCCGCCGCCCTCGCCCTGCTGGCGGGCCTCGCTGGCTGTACGGAGGCGCGCGATCAACTGCCACACCTCGCCGGCCGGGCCGCCTCCGCGCCTGCGTCCCCGCGCCCGGCGCCGGCGCGGCTCGTGCGCCCCCCCGCGTACGCTACCCATGAGCCCGAGGGCTTCGTGGCACCGTGGCGGGCGTTCGACGCCTCTGAGCTCCCGCCGGCCAATGCCTGCAAGCCTCCCAACGCCTTCGGGATGTGCGGGTGGCAGGGGCAGATGCTCACGCTGCGCCTGGAGCGTGAGGACGACAGGCCCTTCATGCGGATCACCTACCCCGGGCGGGCAAACGCACTGCGCGACAAGGTGTGGGCCGCGCCCGACTACGGTGGGCGTGCCCCGAGCCGCTTCGGCCTCGCCATGCAGCTCGATTCGCTGCGAGCCACCAAGCTCTACCTGCGCATGGAGTACCGCCTGAGCCCCAACTGGACCTTCTGGGGTGCCAAGCCGCCGGCGTTCACGGAGCGGGCCTGGAACACCGGCATGAAGCTGTTCTTCCCGCGCGTGCGCGGCGAGACGGCCACCGGCGAGGTCGTGGCGCCCTGGGAGAACAACGTGGTGATGCTCGCCGCCAGCAGCGATGACGCGAAGGAACCCCTGGGTGAGGGGTGGAAGGACGGCGGCGGCCGTCGCGAAGGCATCACCCACGAACTGCAGATGCAGCACTATGCCTATGGCTGGTCCGGCGTGCCACGGCGGTTCGTGTGCGACCGCGGACGCTGGTGCCAGCTGGAAGTGCTGGTGACGATGGGTGACAGCCTGGGGCAGGAGGAGGTGTGGATGAACGGCGAGCACGTCCGGACCCAGCCCTTCATCACGCCGCGCTTCCGGCAGGATCGCACGAAGCTCAGGAAGGTCTGGTTCAGCTATGTCTGGGCGGAGCCGACCTTCGGCGGCGGGCTCAACATCCCGTGGGAAGACCAGTGGGTTGATATCCGCTCGTCCTATGTGTCACTGGGACGCTGAAGGCCGGGCCAGTCGGGCTCAGGTCGACCCAGCATCCCCTTGGCCAGGTCGGTGATGCCCAGCACTTGCGCCCGGAACCGCCAGCCGCGGCGGTTCACCGACATCACGAAACGCTGGACCGGTCGCGCGGCGACGGCGCCAGCCAGGGTACGCGGCGCGACCCCAAGGCACCATCGCATCCCGGCCTGGCGCGCCAGCGCTACCGTGCGGTCGTCCCCCGCCCCATAGGGCACGGCCAGGGCGGCAACGGGTGCCACCCCCAGGTCGCGCAGTACGCCCATCGATCCCGCCACCTCGTCCACCACCTCGTCGCTGCCCAGCGTGGCCAGGGCGGCATGGGTCACGGTGTGCGGGCCCACGCTGACCAGCGGGTCGCTGGCCAGCCGCTGCAGCGCCCCTGCCGTGAGCGATCGCATCGCCGTGCTGAACCCCGCCGTGTGCTCGGCCCGCTCGAGTGCCGATTCCTGTCCTGCTGAGAGCCGGCCAGCACCGTGGGCCAGGATGGCGTTGCGAATGTCAGTGAGCGTCGGCGCGGTGCCGGCGGCGCCCAGGCCGAAGGTCGCCGCAAGGGCGAGCCATTGCGGCGCCGACAGGTGCGGCTCGAGGTCCTCGATCCGGTCCCACCAGAACTTCCCACCACCGGTGAGCGCCCCGGACACGGCGAAGACGCTGGCCGGCGCCCCCGCATGCCGGAGCACCGGCAGGGCGAGGTCGAGCACTCCCGTGTAGGCGTCGTCGAATGTGATGGCGAACAGGCCCCGCGTGGGGCGACCCGCCTCCACCCGGGCCAGCAGGTCGGCGAGTGGCACGATCGTCCCCAGGGACTGCAGTAGCGCCACGTCAGAGGCGAACTGCTCGACCGGCACGTGGAACGCCGGCCTCGACACCAGGTTCCCTCCGGTGATGCCGTGGTAGCACAGGATGGCCCCGTGCCGCTGCAGCATGCGTGGACTCATCGTGCCCGGCACGCCGGCATCACGGCCCCCTCGCGACGTGGTGGCATCGCGTCAGAACTGGAAATAGAGGAACGGGCTCGGCCGGTTGCCCACGATCAGCGCCAGGGCAGCGCCGAACGCCGACGCCAGGGCAATGCGGCCCGGCCAGCGCCACTCGTGCCTCAGCTCGAAGGCATTGGGGCCCTTCATGGCCCACGCGGCGGCAATGCTCAGCGCCAGCACCACCAGCGGGAGCTGTGGAACCAGGGTGCCGGCCGTGGGCGTGAACATCGCGGAGAGCAGTCGGGCCGCCATGCCGAAGTCGGTGGACCGGAAGAACACCCAGCCCACCACCACCGCAAGGAACATCGCCAGTTGGCGTACCGTGGCCGGGAGGCGCGCCCACGTGGCCTCGTTGGCGCGGTGCAGGCCCAGCAGGACGCCATGGTATGCGCCCCAGAACACGAAGGTCCACGCCGCCCCGTGCCACAGGCCGCCGATCAGCATCGTCAGCATCAGGTTCCGGTAGGTCTGGAACGTCGTGCCGCGGTTCCCGCCGAAGGAGATGTACAGGTAGTCCCGCATGCAGGTGGACAGGGAGATGTGCCAGCGGCGCCAGAAGTCGGATGGGTCGAGCGCCTTGTACGGCGAGTTGAAGTTCTGCGGGATCCGCAGGCCGAACATGTAACCCAGGCCCACTGCCATCGTGCTGTACCCCGAGAAGTCGAAGTAGAGCTGGAAGGTGTACCCCAGCATGGTAAGCCAGGCTCCGCCGGTGGACAGCTCGGTGTACCGGGCCAGGGCCGGGTCCACGAACGCCGCCAGCGTGTCCGCCATCACGACCTTCTCCACCATGCCCACGATGAAGAACGAGATGCCCCGGGTGAGCCATCGCGTCCGGTCGGCGCGACCCAGGGCCTCGAGGTCCTGCTCGATCTGCCGGAAGCGCACGATGGGGCCGGCCACCAGCTGGGAGAAGAGCGAGACATACGCCGAGAACTCGAAGAAGTTCCGGGTGGGCCGGATGACGCCCCGGTAGGAGTCCACGATGTAGCTGATGGTGTGGAAGGTGTAGAACGAGATGCCGATCGGCAGGATGATGTTCAGGTGCGGGAGGTCCACCGGTTGGCCCAGCCACCCCGCGACCTGGTGGACGGTGTCCATCCCGAAGTTGGCATACTTGAAGAACCCGAGCAGCATCAGGTCTACCGTAATGGGCACCACCAGGCAGAGCTTCCGGTGCCGCGGGTCCGTCCAGCGCAGGAAACCCAGGCCCGCGAGGTAGCTGACCAGGGTCGAGAACAGCATCAGCAGCGTGAACCATGGGTTCCAGTAGCCATAGAACACGTACCCCGTCACCGTGAGCCAGACGTACCGGGCCCGGGCAGTGGGGAGCGCCCAGAACACCAGGTAGGTGACGGGCAGGAAGAGGAAGAGGAATTCGACGCTGTTGAAGAGCATGGGCAGGAGGTTAGGGGGGTGGGGGAACCGGGAACAGGGTGCGTGGGGCAAGGCCCGTTCCCCCTTCCCGGTGCACGGTGCCGGGCCGACAGGGGGCGCCGGGCATCGCGTCTCGCCGATTCTGTGGCATGTCGTCTACATTGCTACCCGTCGCGCGCCGGATTGAGTGTGCCTAAATACAGTCAGGACAACATGATAGGACAGTCGCCTCCGGCGCTCACGAGCGGCGGGATCCTTGCCTTGGCGGTAGCCCGATGAATCTCCGCCGCTGGGGCGCCGTGCTGGCTGCCGTTCTCGGCTTCCTGGTGGCGTTCGAACTCACGGCCCGGGTCGAAGACTGGGTGCGCTACCGCATGCCCTTCGACTCCCCCTACCGGTCAGAAGGCGACCTGGCGGTTCGGGACTCGCTGGGCGTACATGGGCGCCCCAATGCGCGATACCTCAAGTGGCAGATGAACTCACTCGGCCTGCGCGGCCCGGAGGTGACGGCGGCGCGGCCCGAGGGCGTGTTGCGCGTCGTCGTCGTGGGAGCGTCGGAAGCGTTCGGGCAGTCGGAATCGCCCGGCCAGGAGTTGCCGCGGCAGCTGGAGGACACCCTGCGCGCGCGGCTCATGGACATGGACGCGCCATGGACCGGCGTGCAGGTCATGAATGCTGCGTTTTTCGGGATGTCATTGCCGACGGTCCTGCAGGATATCCAGCTTCGCCTCAGGCACTTCGAACCCCAGGTAATCGTGCTCTATCCGACGACCGCGCAGTACCTCGCCAACGAGCGTCCGGAGCCCAGCACCCCCGGGGCGGGCGCGGCGCCCGCCGTGGACCGGCGCATGGCCTGGTGGCCACGCTCACTGGCGCGGCTCCGCGAACAGCTCAAGCGGGTGACCCCGGCGTTCCTGCGCCAGTGGCGCTGGAACCGGGAGTATGCGGCAGCGGCTCGGGGCAGGCCGGATGGCTGGCAGTTTGAGGAAGTGCCTGCCGAGCGGCTTGCCGCGTTCGACGCCGACCTCCGGACCTTCGTGGGGACGGTGCGGAGCATCGGCGCCGCTCCGGTCATTGCCACGCATGCCAACCGGTTCGTGGGTGGTGCGGCCACGGATTCCTCGCTCCTCGACGCCTGGCAGCGCTTCTACCCGCGTGCCAGTGGCCCGGTCATCCTCGCGTTCGACTCGGCGGGCGCCCCGGTCACGGCGGGCGTGGCGCGCGACTCGAGCGTCCCCCTGGCAGACGTGCGGGAGGCGCTGTCCCGATGCGTGGAGTGCTTCGCAGACTATGCGCACCTGACCGATGAAGGTGCCGCCCGGGCGGCCTCCCGTGCAGCCGATGCCGTGCTGGCCGCGGCAGGCCTGGGGTCGCTCCTGGCGCCGCCACGCAGGGTGATGGCAGGTCCATGAGCGCCCCGGCCCACGCCTTCCCCTCCACCACGCTTGCGGGGCCGCGGTCGCGCACCATGCGCGCCCGCGACCTGCTCCGCATCCACCTCGACCCGATGCGGCTGTCGGTGTGCCTCCTGATCGTGATGATGGTGAGCCGCATCCACCAGTACATCCCGGTGCTGGCCAAGGCGCGTCCGCTCGTCGTCCTCACCTTCGTCGTCTCAGCCTACGCCTTCGGCAACCCGCGGCTCCTCACCCGCGACAGCCTCTTCGCCACCTGGCCTGCCCGGGTGCTCGCGTGGCTGCTGGTCATGGCCTGCCTCTCGGTGCCGTTCGCCCTGTCGCTCGGCAACTCGGGGAAGTTCGTGCTCGAGGTGTACGTCAAGAACATGGCCCTGGCCTTCATCATCATTGCCAGCGCCCGGTCCACCCGCGACCTGTACGCCTTTTGCTGGGCCTATGTGGTGGGGGCGCTGATCCTGACGTACTACGCCCTGTTCTTCTTCGACCTGGCCCGGTATGGGAGCACCTTCAGCTACCAGCGCCTGGCCGGCCTCGCCACCTGGGACGCGAACGATGTCGTGCTGGTGCTGATGATCGCGCTGGCCTGCACCTTGTACGTGCTGCAGGTGGCGAGGGGGGCTGGAAAGGTCGTCGCCGTGGTTGCCCTGGTTGGCATTGGTGCGACCGTGGCACGGAGCGGGTCGCGCGGCGGCCTCATCGGGCTCGTCGCGGTTGGTGTGGCCCTGCTCTTCCTGGGCGGCGGGATCAGCATGGGACGGCGGGCGGCCATGATTGGCGTGGTGGCGCTGGGCCTGGCCCTCTGGAGCCCGCAGGGGTACTGGGAGCAGATGAAGACCATCCTCTCCCCGACCGACGACTACAACTACAGCTCCAAGGACGGCCGCAAGGAGCTGGCACGGCGTGGCATGCAATACATGCTGAGCCGCCCCCTGACCGGGCTGGGCATCGGCAACTTCGAGAAGGCGGAGTGCGAGATCTCGGAGAAGGCGAAGAACACGCCCGCGGGCCACGGCATTCGCTGCACCCCCCCGCACAACTCGTTCGTCCAGGCCGGTGCGGAGATGGGGATTCCCGGGCTCCTGCTCTGGTCGTCCATCCCGATCCTCGGCATCGTGTCGCTCTTGCGGCTCCGCAAGCGGCTGCCGGCACGCTGGGCCAATGGAACGCGGGAGGAGCGCTTCCTCAAGCTGGGCGGGCCGTACCTGGCTATCGCATGCGTGGGGTTCACGGCCACGGCATTCTTCCTGAACTTCGCGTGGCTGGAGCCATACTACGTGCTGGCTGCCTTCATCGCGGCGTACATGGCCCTGGCGGAACGGCGCGCCGCGGAACAGCTGGTGGCGGAGCGCGAGGGTGCGCTCGTGGCCGCGGTGCCCGTCGCGCCCCTGGACACCACGCCGGCGCCGATCGCTCCCGGCCAGGCTCGCTACCCGCGCCCCCTCCGCGTGCTGCCCGCGGCGCGCCTCCGGCCCGGTGACATGGACGCCTGATGCAGGGGACGGTGCTGGTGACCGATGGCGAGGAGCGCGCTGCGCTGGCCATCGTCCGTTCGCTGGGAAGGGCAGGGTGGCGCGTGGTCGTGGTGTCATCGTCGACCACGTCCCTTGCAGGATGCTCGCGCTTCGCGACATCGCACGTCACCGCGCCCAACCCGCTCACCGATCCCGCGGGCTTCGCCGCGGGAGTCGTGACACTGGCACGCACCCTGGGCGCGCGGTTCGTCATCCCCGTGGGAGAGGCGGCCCTGCTCTCGCTGCTCGAACGGCGCGAGGACCTCCCGGTCGGGGCCATTCCGTGGCCCGCGATCGAGCAGGTGCGCGCCATCTGCGACAAGGCGCGCGTGCTGGCTGCCGCAGCGCCCCTCGGCATCTGCATTCCCCGGCAGGTTGCCATGCACTCCCGCGCCGATGCCGATACCCTGGAGGGAGCCGCATTGCCCGTCGTCATCAAGCCGGCCCGCTCGGTGGCCGGCGCCCCGGGCGGGCGCCAGAAGTTCGGCGTGAGCCACGCGGCGACGCCCGCCCAGCTGCGGGCGGCGATTGCGGCGCTTCCCGACGCTGCCTTCCCGGTCCTGGTGCAGGAGCGGGTCGTTGGACCGGGCATTGGCATCTTCGTCCTGCGCTGGGATGGCGCGGTGCGGGCTGCCTTCAGCCACCAGCGCATTCGCGAGAAGCCCCCTGCGGGCGGCGTGAGCGTCTACCGCGAGGCGATCGCCCTCGACCCGGCGCTGCTCCAGCGATCGCTCCGGTTGCTGGAGGCGTTCGACTGGCAGGGCGTGGCCATGGTGGAGTACAAGGTGAACCAGGAGACCGGCGTGCCGGTGCTGATGGAGATCAACGGACGGTTCTGGGGCTCGTTGCAACTCGCGGTCGATGCGGGCGTGGACTTCCCGGCCCTGCTGCTGGCGTGCGCCACCGGCGCACCGCCGGCGGAAGCCGCAGGGTACCGCGCCGGCGGCAGGCTTCGCTGGTGGTGGGGCGACGTGGACCACCTGCTTGCCCGGCTTCGCCGCTCACCTGCGGCGCTCGGGCTCCCGCCGGGGGCTCCCGGACGGTGGCAGGTGCTGCGTGACGTCCTCCGGCGGGATCCGGCCAGCCAGCCGGAGACCTGGCGCAGGGACGACCCGGCGCCCTTTCGGCACGAAACCCTCCGATGGCTGCGAGGCGCATGACTGACACGGTGTCTGTTGTCATACCGACCTACAACCGCGGCGACCTGATCGCCGAGACGATCCGGTCGGTCCTGGCGCAGACGGTGGCGCCGGTGGAAGTGATCGTGGTGGATGACGGGTCCACCGACGATACCCGCAGCGCGGTGGCGGCCTTTGCACCCCGGGTCCGGTATGTCGCCAAGCAGAACGGCGGGGTGTCCGCCGCGCGGAACCACGGCGCCGAGCTGGCCACTGGCAGGTGGCTGGCTTTCACGGACTCCGACGACCTCTGGCACCCCCGCAAGCTGGAGGTGCAGCTAGCCGCCCTGGCGGCGGCGCGCGGGGCGCGCTGGTCGCTGACCGGGTGCGATGTCATTGACCCGGCGGGTCGGCCATTTCCGGGGCCGCAGGGGTGGACGGGTGTCTTCAGCGTGTTCGATGCGGAAGGGATGGACCCTGCTCGCTTCTTCGCCAGCTACCTGGAACCCCTCCCGGTTCGCATTGGAAGCGACGAGTTCTCCGCCTGGCATGGCGATGCGTGGGAGGCGCTCTTCCTCGGCAACTTCGGGCTGCCGTCATCGGCCATGGTGGAGGCGCAGTTCTTCCGGGAGCTGGGCGGGTTCCGGCCGGACTTCAGGGTGGCCGAGGAGACCGAGTTCTTCCATCGGGCAGCGGCGGCTGCACCCCTCGCCCTCATCGATTTTCCACTCGTGTCGTACCGCCGCGGCCTCGGAGGCTCCCTGATCTCGGGGCCCAACGCCACCCGGCTCGTCGAGAATGCGTTGCGCAGCCTGGGCCAGGCGGCGACCCTGCGCCCGGCGCCAGGCCTCCGGGCCCGGGCGAACCTCGAGGCGGGCCGGCGCAGGCTGTACGAGAAGCTTGCCTGGGTCCAG
Organism: uncultured Gemmatimonadaceae bacterium; assembly: GCA_964638035.1. GTDB lineage: Bacteria > Gemmatimonadota > Gemmatimonadetes > Gemmatimonadales > GWC2-71-9 > JAGGAG01. The sequence continues at coordinate 41,505 of CAZWXD010000004.1, forward strand.
TTCACCAACCTGGCTGGCCGCGATGCGCGCCGCACCCTGCATGCGGCATGGAGTGCTGGTGTTCCGCGACGGGCCGGCACGCTGGCGCTCTACCTCGCGAGCCTGGTGCCGGCGCCGGCGCTTGGTGCGGTGGCTTCACTCAAGCGGGCGCTCCGGCCATGAGCAGGGTCCGGCCGCGTCGCATAGCGCTGATGCTCGAGTCCGATGGGCCCGGCGGGGCGGAGACCGTGCTGGTGCAGGTCGCTGAAGAACTCCGGCGGCGCGGGCACCATGTCGTGGCGATCGGGCCCGCGAACGGGTGCGGGATCCTGGGGGGAGTGCTGCGGGAGCGCGGCTTTGCAACCGACGTGTTCCACCTCGCCCGGCCCCTCGACCCCGTGTGCCTTGTCCGGCTCCGCGGCACGCTGCAGCAGCATGGCATCGAGGTGGTGCACAGCCATGAGTTCACCATGGCCATCTACGGGGCGGCCGCAGCCCGCTGGCTCGGCATCCCGCACGTGGTCACCATGCACGGGAGCCAGACGGCGTTCACGGCGTGGCGGCGGCGCGCTGCCCTGCGCCTGGCGTTCCGGGCGAGCCGGGCCACGGTGGCGGTGTCGCGGGCCACGGAAGCGTACATGACGCGGGTGATGGGAGCACGACCGGGCGAGTACCTCACCATCCCGAATGGCGTGGCGGTGACACCGGGACGGCGCGAGCCGCTGCGCGCCGAGCTTGGCCTCGCACCGACCGACCGGCTGGTGGTGGCCGTGGGCAACCTCTCACGGCGCAAGGGGCACATCGTGCTGCTCCGCGCCCTGGCAGGCATCGACCCGGCGCGCGCCTCGTGGCATGTGGCCATTGCCGGCCGGGGCGACGAGGAGGCGGCGCTCCGGGCGTATGCCGGTGAGGCGGGGATTGCGGAGCGCGTCCACCTGCTGGGCCACCGGAGCGACATCCCCGACGTGCTCGCCGCGGCAGATGCCTACGCCATGCCCTCGCTCTGGGAAGGGCTTCCGATGGCGTTGCTGGAGGCGATGTTTGCCCGGAAGCCCATCGTCGCCTCACGTACCGAGGGCATCCCCGAGGCTATCGACCACGGGGTGCACGGGTTGCTGGTGGAGCCGGGCTCGGAGGAAGGGCTGCGTGCCGCGCTCGACACCGTGCTCATCGACCAGGTGGCCGGGGAACGGCTGGCGCAGGCGGCGCTCGAGCGGGCGCAGCGCGAGTTCAGTGCGGCGGCGATGGTGGATGCCTATGAACGGGCCTACGGGATCCGCGACTGACCTAGCCGGTGGCGAGCTTCCACGCCTCCGAGGGTGAACGGAGGAGCTGGCGCACCAGGGCCCGGTCGTCAGCGTGCAGCACCAGCGCGTAGGTGAGCAGCGCATAGCCCAGGATGATCGCGGCCCCGAGCAGCCCCTGTGCCACGACGCCCTGTACAGGGATGAGCCAGGCGACCACGCCAGCCGCGCCGCCAAGTAGCACCAGCCGGAACGGCCGTGCCAGCTCCCACGCAATTGGCCAGAGCTTGCGTGACCACCGGTAGGTGAGGCTCGCGCGGAGCGTCATCCCGAGCACGGTGGCGATCGCCGCACCCATGGGGCCCCAGAGCGGCACCAGCACCGCATAGAGTGCCATCACCACCACTACCGACACCCACGTGGCGTAGGTGGAATAGCGGGTCTTCTCGCTTACGTCGATGCTGAACCGGAAGGCCTCGTTCCACGCCTCCGCCACGTAGGCGAGCAGGATGACCGGCACGAGCTGCGCCGCGGGGTGAAACGGGGGCGTGGTCATGAGGGTGATCACGGGCCGGATGAGCACCGCAATGCCGGCCGCCACGGTGACCACGAGCAGGTTGAGGTACAGGAAGCCCCGGTTGTAGCGGGCGTCGCGCTCTGCCTGCGGCAGCCTCGTGATCTGGTGCCTGTGGGGGTTCCAGGCGTTGAGGAAGGGTGTGGCGCCAATCTGCTGCAGCAGGAAGCCGAACTGGTACGCCATCCCGTACAGCCCCACGGCCGTGATGCCCGGGCCCGCCTGCAGGAAGAAGCGGTCCCCGAAGGTGAGCAGGAAGCTCCCCGCCCAGGTGAGCTGGTAGGGCACGCCAAACCGCCGGAGGTCGCGCACGATCACCCGATCGAGCCGAACGCCGGTCTCGCGGAACAGGCGGTACGTCAGGACGCTGCCCAGGACGAGGCAGGTGACGAAGGTGCTCCAGAGGAGGCCGGCCGGGCCCAGCCGGAAGTGCACGATGAAGAGGATGTTGAGCCCGAGTTGCAGCACCAGCTTGGCGAGGGCCACCGAGACGAAGAAGCGTGGCTTCTGCCGGGTTTGCGCCACGGCCTGCGGCAGGAACACCAGCATGCCAAGGAAGAAGTTCGCCGCCGCCAGGGTCACGTACCATGGGGCGCCGGCGCCCTTGAGTCCGTACTTCCAGATGGCCGGCGAAAGCGCCGACAGGGCGATCGCGCCGAACGCGGCAAGGCCCAGCGTCAGGAGGAAGAGGGTGGAAATGAGCCGGCGACGCTCATCCTCGTCGTGGGTCTTGTAGTAGAACCGCTGGAGGCCCGCGCTGGTGCCGGCGGTGAACACGATGGCGGTGAGGTCCACGCTCAGGTCGAGGAGCGCGATGAGGCCATAGTCTGCCGGCGACAGGAAGCGGGTGTAGACCGGCAGCATGAGGAAGCTGACGGCCCGGCCCAGCACCACGCCAAGCCCGTAGAGGGCCGTCTCGCGGCCCAGGCGACGAAAGGATGTGGCGGAACTCAGGAGCGGGCGCCCTCGCACTGGAAGAGCGTCACGGCGTATACGTCCCAGTCGAAGCGAAGCTTCTCCTGCCGGTTCGCTGCGCGGCAGTGGCGGCGCAGCCAGGCGGTTCGGCTGCCATCGGCGTCCAGTACGGTGCCATACCGCCGCTCCGACGTCACCACCCAGAAGCGCGGCGTCGTGGCAGCCAGCGAATCGAGCGTGGCGCTGGTGGTCGTCGCGCGCATCTCGACGGCGTGGAGGTCGGGTGCATACCAGGTGGCGGCGATGAGCGGCCAGATCACCACCGTGCCCGCGGGATCCTCCCGCACCACCTGTGCAAGGGCGGGGCGGTAGTCGAACCGCGTGCCATCACGCAGGTGCGAGATGGTGCTGGGGAGCAGGGAGGCGCCGAGCACCAGCGAAATGGCGAGTGCAGCACGACGCTGCCGGGCCGCGTCGCTCCCGGCCAGCCCGGGCACCAGTGCGCCGAGCGCCGCGAAGGCGAGGGGGAAGGCCCCGAACAGGTACAGGATCGACACCGGCACCTGGTTGGCCAGCCGGCCCACGATGAGCACGAGTCCCGCCACCCCCATGCCTGCGGCTATCATTGCGGCGGCACGCCGGGGCGTGACGGTGTGCGCGCGCCAGAGGCACGCGAGGCCCACCGCCACCGCGAGGGCGACGGCTGGCGTCAGCGCCACGACCACCGCCGGGAAGAGGCGGAGGGCCGACCCGGCCGACTCGCCCACGAGCCGTTCCATCGGGAAGAGCAGCGCCAGCACGCCCAGCACGGCGGCCATGGTGCCCAGGTAGGGAAGCCAGAGCCGGCGCCACGCCATGGCCGACGGCCAGCGGAAGCCGAAGGTGCCGTCGCCGCGCACCAGGTGGGCGCCAAGGACCATGCTGCCGGCCAGGACCATGAAGGTCGGGTGGGTGAGCGAGGCCAGGAGGAGCCAGGCGAGCGCCCAGGTATAGGCGCGGGCGTCCTCCAGCTCCATGGCGCGGAGCAGGGCCCCGATGAAGAGCGCGCCGAGCAGGAACACGAGCGACCAGTAGCGAATGCTCTGGGACTCGTTGATGTGGAGCGGGAAGATCACGAGCAGCACGGTGGCGGTCATGGCTGCCCACCGGCCGGCGAGCTGCCAGGTGAGTCGCCACGTGGCCGCGATGCCGAGCAGGCCGAACAGCAGCGATGGCAGCCGCAGCAGCACGGCGGAGCGGGGGAACGCCTCGGCCAGGGGATGCAGCATCAGGAAGTACAGCTGGCGCAGCTCCATGCCGCCGGGGCCAATCGGCGAGGCGTAAAGTTCACGGGCCTCGTGAATGCTGTACATCTCGTCCTGCCAGAGGTCGAACTGCCAGAGGCCGGGAACGCGAAGTGCCGCGGCCAGCAGGATGAGCAGGCCCAGGATGAGGTAGTCGCGCCGGCGGGGAGTATCGGTCGTCACGTGGACACCGGGAGCGCATTGTACGTGCCATGAACGTCGCCAAGCAGCGGTTCCTCGCCATCGATGCCCTGCGGGGGCTTGCCGCCCTCGCGGTCGTCTTCTTCCATGTGCAGGGCGCGCTCGATCGGGGGCCCCAGCCCTGGATGCCGGTATGGCTGGCGGAGTTGGCTCGCGGGGGCCACTTCGGCGTCAACGTGTTCTTCGTCCTGAGCGGCTTCGTGATCGCGTACTCGGTGCGTGACGGCCTCATGTCGCCGGGGTACTTCGGGCGTTTTGCCTTGCGCCGGTCGATCCGGCTCGACCCGCCCTACTGGTCCGCCATCGCGCTCGAGCTGGTCCTCATCTTCGCGGGCCTGGCCCTCTTCCCGGGACTGGGTACGCCAACGCCGAGCCTGCCGCAGGTCCTTGCCCACCTCGTGTACCTGCAGGACATCCTCGGCTATCCGCACCTCGTCTACAGCTTCTGGACACTGTGCTACGAGTTCCAGTTTTACCTGCTCTTCGTGGGCCTGCTGGTCCTTGGCCGCCAGCTCCAGGCGCGCGCCGGCCTGCCCGCGGTTCGGCTGGCTGGCGTGCTGGTGTTCGGTGCCCTGTTCGCGTGGTCGGTGCTGGTTCACCAGGGGGTACTCCCCAACATCCACCGCGGAATCGCCCTGGACCGCTGGCACGAGTTCTTCATTGGCGTGCTGGCCTGGTGGGTGGTGGCCGGCCGGGTGCGCTTCCCCGTGCTGCTGGTGGCGTGGGTTGCCACGGCGGTCCTGGCGCGCCGCCCCGACACTGCCATCGGCACCACCATCGTGGTGCTGGTGAGCCTGCTCTGCATGCGGAGTGCAACGGTGCCTGCCCTGAACCGGCCCTTCGCGGCAGGTCCGCTGCGCTGGCTTGGCCTCATCTCGTACAGCCTGTACCTCTTCCACGCGTCCATCGGATGGCGCGTGATCTCGCTGGCGCAGCATCGCGCCGGCAGCATGACGCTGTCGCCGCTGGTGGGCTGGCTCGCATGGGGACTGGCCATCGCCGGCGCCCTGGCGGTGGCGGTAGTGGGATGGTGGGCCATCGAGCGCCCGTCGCTCGGCTGGTCGCGGCGTATTGCCTTGCCCACGCGGACAGGCCCGGTACAGGGGGAGGCTACCGCAGCGGCCGAAGCGGCGGCTCGGTAACCGCCTGCACCGAGTCCAGCGTCTCGCCGGGCGACAATTCCACCAGGGTGAGGCCGTCTGGGCCGACGTCGATCACAGCTCGCTCGGTGATGATCCGGTCGACACACCCGCGCCCGGTGAGGGGCAGGGTGCACTTCTCCAGGATCTTGGGGCTGCCATCGCGCGCGCAGTGCTCCATGACCACGATGACCCGCCCGGCGCCGGCCACGAGGTCCATCGCGCCGCCCATGCCCTTCACCATCTTGCCGGGCACCATCCAGTTGGCGAGGTCGCCCGTACCCGACACCTGCAGCGCGCCCAAAATGGTGAGCGGCACGTGCCCGCCCCGGATCATGGCGAAGCTGGTGGCGCTGTCGAAGTAGCAGCACCCCGGTGTCTCGGTGATCGTCTCCTTGCCTGCATTGATGAGGTCGGGGTCTTCCTCGCCGGCGAACGGATAGGGACCCACACCCAGCATCCCGTTCTCCGATTGCAGCACCACCGGGATGCCCGGCGGCACATGGTTGGCCACGAGCGTCGGGATCCCGATGCCCAGGTTCACGTAGTAGCCGGTGGTGGCGGTCAGGGAACGCAGTTCCTGGGCTGCACGCCGCGCAATCACGCCCCGCACGTCGGTGCTCATCGCGACCTCACGGTCCGGCGTTCAATGCGCTTCACCAGCGAGGCGCACTTGACGACTCGCTGCACGAAGATGCCCGGCGTGTGCACCCCCTCGGGGTCGAGTTCGCCCACGGGGACGAGGTGCTCCACCTCGGCCACGGTGATCCGCCCCGCCATGGCGCAGAGTGGGTTGAAGTTCCGGGCCGTCTTCCGGAAGACCAGGTTGCCCTCCGCGTCACCCTTCCAGGCATGCACCAGCGCAAACTCGCCCGTGATGCCGCGCTCCATCACGTACTCCCGACCGTTGAAGCTGCGCGTCTCCTTCCCCTTGGCCACCAGGGTTCCGACCCCGGTCGCCGTGTAGAAGGCCGGGATGCCGGCGCCACCCGCACGCAACCGCTCGGCCAGCGTGCCCTGCGGCACCAGCTCCACCTCGAGCGTCCCGCCGAGCATCAGCTCCTCGAAGACGTCGTTCTCTCCCACGTAGCTCGCCATCACCTTGCGCACCTGGCCGTTCCGCAGCAGGTGCACCAGGCCATGGTCGGTCGTGCCCGCATTGTTGCTCACGATGGTCAGGTTCTTCCGACCCAGGTCGCGCACCGCCAGGATCAACTCGGCGGGAATCCCACAGAGCCCGAACCCGCCGGCCACGATGGTGGCGCCATCGGGAAGGTCGGCAACGGCCTCGGCCGCGCTCGCAACCACCTTGGTCATCGCATCTCCTGTTGTTCGCTCCTGACGTCCTGACGTCCTGACGCCCTGACGTCATGACGTCAGGCGCCGTATCGCCTCTCCCGCCTCCCGCAGGCCCTCCGCCTTCACCCCCGTACGCCCCGGGAAGGCTGCCACCAGCGCTTCTGTCGCCACATTGCCAGGGGCACCGGGTGCATAGGGACACCCGCCGATGCCCCCGGCGCTCCCATCGAAGGTGCGAATGCCCAGTTCGGCGCCCGCGAGCACGTTGGCGACCGCCTGCCCGAAGGTGTCATGGCAATGCAGCGCCAGCTGGGCAACCGGAACTGCACGCGCCACGACCTCCACCAGCCGCCGAACGTCGTCGGGCGTCGCCCGCCCGATCGTGTCCCCCAGCGAGACCTCGCTGCAACCCAGGTCAATGAGTTCGAGCGCCACGCGCCGCACGGCCTCGGGCGCCACCGGGCCCTCGAAGGGGCAGGTGAACGCCGTGGAAACGTACCCACGCACGGGGACGCCCGCTGCCCGCACCACCGGCCGGAACCGTTCGAGTGTCTCGGCGATCGTGGCGTTGGTGTTGGCCCGCGAAAAGCCCTCGCTCGCCGCAGTGAACACCGCGATGCCGTCCACCCGCGCCGCCTGGGCGCGCTCCAGTCCCTGCCGGTTGGGGACCAGGGCCCAGTAGCGGACCCCGGGCTGGCGCGTGATGGCCGCGAAGACCGCCTCGGCGTCGGCGAGTTGCGGCACCCAGCGGGGGGAGACGAAGGACGAGACCTCGATGTCGCGGAGGCCGCTGGTGGAGAGGAGGTTGATGAACGCGACCTTCGCCTCGGTGGGCACCAGGGTCGACACACTCTGCAGCCCGTCTCGCGGGCCCACTTCCATCAACCGGACCGGGTCGTGGCCAGGGGCGTGCGCGCCGGCGGTCATGCGGCGAAGGATCCGGCTGCCGACTCACGTTCGCGGCGCAGGACGGCCCAGACCAGGTCGCCAAGACGGTATGGAACACTCAGGTTCGTGAGACGGGCCAGCCAGGTGCGCCGCGGTGCAGCACCAGTGCCGCCCTTGCCGTCGCGCTCGCGGGGACGGATGCCCAGGGCGTGGAGGCCATGCTCCAGCCGGATCCACTTGGTTCGTGCGCGGTACTCGATGAGCGTCCAGCAGGGGGATGGGAAGAGCCGGAGCAACGAGCGACGGTTGAGGTAGATCGGTGTTTCCCTGGGTCGGTACTTGTGCCAGTGCATGCCGGCGAGCCGCACCACCAGCGCGTCCGCGTCCCAGGTCTCCAGTGCAACGATGCCACCCGGCGCCACCATGCGGCGCAGTGCCTGCTCCGCGGCGCGAGGGTCCGGCAATTGCTCAAGGACGTTGAACATGGTCACGGCATTGAAGGGCGTGCCTTCGAGGGCAGGGTGGGGGAAGGCGCCCTGCATCACGTCGAGGTTGAGCCGCTCGCGGGCGTAGCCTGCCGCCCAGGCACTCACGTCAATGCCACGCACCTGCCAGCCGGCACGGCGGGCTTCGTCGATGAAGAACCCGGTCGCACACCCTACGTCGAGGAGCCGGCCCGCCCGCTGCTGGTGCGCTGCGAGGTCCCGGAGGTAGTGCGTCGCGCGGGACCGGTGAACCAGCTCGTCCGCCTCGTAGGCCGGGTAGCCTGCGGGATCCCCGTGGAAGTAGTACTCCCCGTAGTGGGCGGGGAGTTCCTGCTCGCTGGGGGTGTGCTCGGAGTACTGCACCGTGCATTCTTCGCAGCGCATCACCCGAAGGCCGTCCTTGATGCCGACGAGTCGGCTTGCTGTCGTCGCGCAGACGGGGCATGGCGGCACCGGGGCCGCGGTCGGCAACACCGGCGGTACGGGCGAGTCGCTCAACGCTGCATCACCGATGCTGGTATCCCTCTCGCTGAATGTGCCTGCCGACGCGTGCAAACACGGGGCCCTCGGTCGGAGATGAACAACTTCAACTGGGGTAATGACTTGCAGTCGGTTAACTTGCCGCCTGACAGGGGCGTTGCGCTGCCGGGTTGCCACACGTCGAGGGCGGCCTCCCCATGGACCCGAAGAGGCAAGTATACCCGTGCGGCGGAGGCCACTCCCATTCACTGGCCGTGGAGCTTGGCATAACTTCTTGCAACACAATGACTTGAAGGAGAGGCGGTCGCCGCCTCCCGAATCGCCGCCTTCGGTGCTCCAGGTCATCGCCCCGGCACCCTACGGCGGGGCCGAAACGGCATTGCTTTCGCTCACGCAGGGGCTCCAGGCGGCGCGAGTCCCAGTGGTGCTCGCGGTCATGGCCGACGCGCGCTCGGGGCCATTCATCGCCCGGGCCAGGGGCTTGGGCGTACCGGTGGAGGTGCTCGATTCGCCGGCGCGCAATTATTTGCGCGACCTGCGCGAGCTGCGGCGCGTGATACGAACGTATGGCGTGACAGTAGTCCATAGTCACGGTTATCGTGCCGACGTGCTGGGTAGCGTGGCGGCCCGCAGCCTGGGATCCGCTCATGTCGCCACTGCGCACGGTTTCACCGGAGGCTCAGCCCGGAACCGGCTCAACCAGGCGGTTGGCCTCTGGGCCCTCCGTCACGCCGACGCCGTGATCGCGGTCTCTGCGGCGATGGCCGAAACGTTGCAGATTCGGGGTGTTCCGGCGAGCCGTGTGCGCGTGATCCAGAACGCGTGGACCCTCCCGGGCCGGCCGCTGAGTCAGGCCGCTGCGCGGGCTCGGCTGGCCCTGGGAGACGGACGCTGGATCGGCTGGGTTGGCCGCCTGAGCGGGGAGAAGGGTCCCGACCTGGCGTTGGGGACACTCGAGGGACTCTCCCGCGTGCAGATGGCTTTTGTTGGTGATGGACCGCTCCGGGCTTCACTGGTTGAGCAGGCTGGGCGGGAGGGTGTCGCATCACGTCTTTCATGGCTGGGGGTGGTGCCTGATGTCTGGGAGGTATTGCCTGCGTTCGACCTGCTGCTCCTCAGCTCCCGCACCGAGGGCACGCCCATGATCGTGTTGGAAGCCATGCTGGCGGGCGTGCCGGTCGTGGCCACGCCCGTGGGTGGCGTGCCGGCCCTCGTCTCCAGGGAGACGGGATGGCTCGCGAGTGAGGTGTCGTCCGGTGCGATCCGGGAGGCGGTGGCACAGGCGCTGGCCCAGCCCGAGGAGGCGAAGGCCCGGGCCGAGCGGGCCACGGCGATCCACGGGGGCGAGCGCTTCGGGGAGTACCTCCGCGCGCACCGCAATACTTACGAGGCGGCAGTGGCGGGACGGCGCCGGTGAACCTCGACCTCCTGGGCGCGTCGCTCATCGCCGTGCCTGGCGCCCTCTTCGGGTACGCGCTGGTGGGTTATCCGGCGCTGCTCCGCCTGCTTCCGCGCAAGGGAACCGATCCCGTGTCGTGGGCCGATCCCGCCGAGTGGCCCAGCATCACCATCCTGGTACCGGCGTACAACGAGGAAGCCTCCATCGCGGCGACGCTGGAGAGCCTCCTCGCCCTGGACTACCCGGCGCACCGGCGCGAGATCATCGTGATGTCCGATGCCTCCACCGACCGCACGGACGAGATCGCCCTGGACTTCGCGGGGCGGGGCGTTCGCCTGGTGCGGATGCCTGAGCGTCGTGGCAAGACAGCCGCGGAGAACCACACCGTGCCGCTTGCCACGGGCGAGATCCTCGTCAACACTGACGCGACCATTCGCATCCTGCCGCGTTCGCTCAAGCCGCTCATCCGCGTCTTCCAGGATCCCACCATCGGGGCGGCGTCCGGGCGCGACATGAGCGTCGGGAGCGTCGATGGCGAGGGCAACGCCAGCGAGGCGGGCTATGTGGGCTACGAGATGGAGGTGCGCTCCCTCGAGACCCGGCTGGGTGGCATCATCGGCGCCAGCGGCTGCTTCTATGCCATCCGGCGTGAGCTGGTGGATCCCGCGTTCCCGGTGGCGCTGAGCCGCGACTTTGCCGCGCCGCTGCGCGCCCGGCAGCTGGGCTATCGCACTGTGTCGGTGGACGAGGCCGTGTGCGTCGTTCCCCGCACCCGCTCCCTGCGTTCGGAGTACCACCGGAAGATCCGGACGATGCTCCGTGGGCTCAACACCCTCTGGTTCAAGCGCGAGTTGCTGAACCCGGCCCGCTACGGCCGCTTCGCCTTCATGCTGTGGAGCCACAAGGTGGCCCGGTGGCTCGGCTTCCTCACCCTGCCCCTCGCCGGCGTGGGCATCCTGCTCCTGGCGCAAGTGCACGCCTGGGCGGTGGCCGTGGCCCTCGGGGGAGCGTGCGTGCTGCTCGGCGGCTGGGCGGCCATCCGCTGGCCCACCCACGTGCCGATGCCGCGGCTCCTCACGGCGATCGGTTACGCCCTGGGCGCTGCGGCGGCGGGCTTCATTGCGTGGGTGCGGTTCTTCCGGGGCACGCACCTCGCCACCTGGGAACCCACACGGCGCCAGCTGCCAATCGAGGCCAGGCCGAGGCAGCAGGCGGGCGTGGCCTGACCCGCGGGGTGTGGTGCGTGGGTGGGCACGAAAAGAGGCGGCCATCGGGTTACCGGTGGCCGCCTCAACCTTCGTAGCCCGGCAGGGGCCTCGCCTACCAGCCGCCCCTGCGGAACAGGATCACCGGCACCGTGCGGAGCATGATCCGCACGTCTTCCATGAGGCCCCGACGCCGGATGTACTCGATATCGTACCCCACCTTCCGGCGCACGTCATCGATGTTTGTGTCGTACGACTGGTTCACTTGCGCCCAGCCGGTGAGCCCGGGCCGCGCAAGCTGCCGCTTCTGGTAGCCGGGAATCTCCTTCCGCAGCTTGTCGAACAGCTCGGGGCGCTCGGGGCGCGGTCCCACGAGGTTCATGTCCCCCCGCAGGATGTTGAAGAGCTGGGGCAACTCGTCCAGCCGGAACTGCCGCAGGATGCGCCCGATCGGCGTGACCCGGGCATCGTCATTCGAGGCCCAGACGGCGCCCGACTCCTTCTCCGCGTCCACCCGCATCGTCCGGAACTTGTAGATGGTGAAGGGCAGGCCGCCGACGTCGAAGCCGCGGCGGCTGTCCTTCTTGGGCGCCCGGCTGGCGCGGCGGTCGAGGCCCACACGCGTCTGGGTGTAGATCACCGGCCCCTTCGACGTGAGGCGGACCAGGGCCGCGATCACCACCATGATGGGCAGCGTCGCGACGATGAGTGCCGATGCCACGATGACGTTCAGGATGCGGCGCCCAAGCTCCGGGCGCCGGGGATCCAGGTCCGCATGGTCCTGGACCGTCCCGAGGCGGGGCATGGGCCGCGCCTGCGCCGTGTTCGCCGTGACACCGGGCGGGGTCGGGCGGGAAACTGGCCGTGTGACGCTGTGCCGTTCGATCGGCGTCTGGATAGCAGGCTCCATGGTCAGAACAGTGTGGCGAACGCGGCCACGGCAAAGGCGATTCCCGTCACGGCGCCGATGATCGGGAGGACGTTGGTACCGGAGCGCCGGCCTACGCTGAACTCGTCACCCGTCTGGAGGCCCATCTGGTCGAGCGAGGCGCCCCGGACGAAGAAGTCACGCACGTCGAGCTTGTCGTACAGCACCGCACCCTGGCGCCGGATCACGATGCGCTGGGGGTCGGCGGCCGCGGCGAGCCCACCCGCCGAGATCGTGATGTCGGAGCCCGAGCTCTCGGGTGCCAGGTCGTAGAAGCCGGGCCGGACAACTTCACCCGAGATCGACAGCCGGATCAACGACTGCGCCGTCACCCGGGGATCCCGCAGGTACTTGCTGAACTCCTTCACCAGGAAGGGCTCGGCCTCGGACCGCAGCACGCCCCGCATGCTGATCGGGTCGATGTTGGGGAGCACGATGGTGCCGTCGGGGCGCACAACGAACGTCCCGGACAGCGTCGTGTCGCCGATGACCGAGATCTGCACCCGGTCGCCCGGCAGGAAGTCACCATTCCGGAGCCGGGCCTCGATCGACCGGCCGACCACGCCGTTCCGGGCCGATCGGGACATGGTGTCGAGTGCCTGCTGGAGTTCGGCCCTGGTGGCAAGGAGCCGCGGCGTGTTGTCCTGCGCCTGTGCGGCGGTGCCCGCGCCCATCAGGAGTCCTGCGGCCAACAGGAGACGTCGCATCAACACCCCTCTCAGGCGCATCGGTCATTGGGCATGGTGAGCCGCTGCTCACCCAAGCCCAGTTGGGCGAGCTTCGCCCGAAAACCTTCCAGTCCCGAACTCGTATCTGGCGGCAGCAGCAGCGCACCGCACGACCCACACCGGGGCAATATCTCGTCCGAACGCATCACCATGCGCGCATCTGCGTCACACTTTGGACACTTCATGGCGCACGCTCGGCGGTCGTCCTGGCAGTGCAGAGTGGGAGACTGGTCATGGCGGCCCGTCCATGATCAAATCTGGGGCCTCGAAATGCGCCCCGACCCCTCCCCCCGAGCGATTACCCTAAGCTGTTACCTCACAACAACCTGCAAGATCGCTCAGGGCACCGCCGGGGCCAATTGAGCCAAGGTTGCCATGCCGACTGTTGGCTCGGGGCAACGACGCACCCTGACTTGTGCATCCCCGGGGCCACAAAGTGGGTATCCTTCCGCCGCCATTGCCGGGGCCTTCGACCACGATGGTTCCCCAACTTCATGCGGCTGCTGGGGTTGCATGGAGGGTTCGGTTCCGGTGTCGCCCGCACGGGACGTGCATGATAACCCCCTTCGCCGTTCGTTCGGCACCGGCCTCGTGCGTTACCCATTGAGGGGGAACGGAACCCCGTGACCCGTCCGCTGATCCTCATTGCCAATGACCAGGAATGGTCTGCCCGCTCCATCGAGAGCGTGCTGGCCCCCCAGGGCTATGGCGTGGTGCGGGCGTTCACCGGCCAGCAGGCCATCGATGCGGCGAAGTCCTCCCGCCCAGCCCTCATCATCCTCGACGCCCAGCTACCAGACATCCACGGGTTCGACGTGTGCCGTACCCTGCGCGCCGACCCCGACATCGGTCCCAGCGTCCCGGTGATCATCACCACCGCGGGCCCCGCCGGCCGACCCCAGCGGCTCGAGGCCGCCAGGGCGGGTGCCTGGGACTTCCAGGGCCAGCCGCTCGACGCCGAGCTCCTGCTTGCCCGGGCGGAGGCGTTCCTGGCCTCGTCCCAGGGCGGCGCCCCGGATGCCGGCACGGCGATGGTCGATGCCGCCACTGGCCTCCTCTCCCTGGCCGGCCTCACCGACAGGCTCCGCCAGATCTCGGCCCAGGCCGTGCGCCTCCGCATCCCCCTGGCGTGCGTGGTCCTCACCCCTGAGAAGCGGCAAGGGGGCATTACCGATGACACCACCCTGGTCCAGCTTGCGACGGCACTCCGCCGGCTGAGCCGGGAGTCTGACGTCGTGGGCCGGCTCTCTGCCGACGAGTTCATCGTGGTGGCGCCAGCCACCGACCGCGCCGACGCCGAGCAGCTCGCGGCCCGGCTCCTCGTCGGCCTTGCGCCCGACCTGGCGGGGAAGGGCATCGACCTCAAGTCCAGCGTGGTGGCCCTGGACGAGCGCGAGACCCGCTCGGCCATGGACGAGGACGAACTGCTGAAGCGCGTGGCCGCACGAACCTGACCCGCTCAGGGGCACCTGCACGCCGCCAACGCAAACGGGCTGGCCATCACTGGCCAGCCCGTCGTGCATGGACCTGCCGGGGCTACGCTTCGGTCTTGACTCCCGGCCCGATCTCCGCTGCCGGCCCGAGCTCGTCCGCGGTGTAGCCGTACACGTAGGCATAGTGCCGGTAGGCGCCCTCGGCGCGGATGTCGTTCAGCACCGCCCCCAGCACCTGCACTGGGAGCCGGTCGAAGAGCCTCAGCTTGACGCTGGCAAACTCCCGGTCGGTTTCACCCGCCCGCAGCACCAGCATCACGTTCCGGGTGAGGGTGGAGAGCACGAACGGGTCGACGCCGGCGCCAAGCGGTGGGCTGTCCACGATAATGCAGTCGAACCGGCGGCGAAGCGTATCCACGAACTGCATCATCGCCTCGCTCCCCAACATCTCCGGACCCCGCTCGAACCGCGTGCCACACGGCACCACGGTCAGGTTGGGGTGGCCGCCCGAGCGGAGCACGTGCTCCAGCTGCGCCGTGCCGCCAAGGCAGTCCAGGAGGCCGGGCTTCCGCTCGATCCCGAAGCTCCGGTGCAGCTCGCCCCGCCGGATGTCGCCATCAATCAGCACCACCTTGTACCCGGCCTCGGCAAAGCTCAGCGCCAGGTTCGCCGAGACGAGTGACTTGCCATCACCCGGCGCGGGACTCGATATCGTGAGGGACACCGGGCCCTTCGCCGGCCCCATGGTATGCGTCACGTTCATCCGGATGGTGCGGAACGCCTCCACGACGTTCGCCGCCTCCTCCGGGCTCTGGCTCAGCTTCCCGCGGCGGCGAATCTGCGGCACGGCACCCAGGATCGAGAGGCCAAGCTCCTTCTCCACCTGGTCAGGGTAGCGGAACCGCCGGTCGAGCCGGTCGAGCAGGATGGCCAGCGCCAACGCCAGGCCCAGGCTGCCGAGGGCGCCCAGGGCGATGAGCCGCAGCCGGTCGTTGGCGTTGGGCCTGGTGGGCGGCACCGCAGGGTCGAGCACCTTCACGTCGGGCAAGGCGCTCGCCTCGGCCAGCTTCGCCTCTTCATAGCGAAGCTGCAGGTTGGCGTAGAGGCCCGCGGCAGCTGCCACGTCGCGCGTCAGGCGCTGCTCGTTGATGGTGCGCTGCGGGATCTCCTGCAGGTCGCGCGAGGATCGCGCAATCTGGGCCTCGATCGCGGACTCCTGCGTGTTCATCTGCAGCGCCAGCTTCGACACCATGTCCGGCACCACCACGGTCCGGAGCGTCGTGATCCGCTCCTGCAGGTCCTTCACCGGCTTGTACTCGTCGGTGAACTTCTGCCGCATGATCCGGAGGTTGGCCTCGGCATCGGACAGCTCACCGAGGGTGCGGCTGAGCTCCGGTGCCCGCGCCACCGAGCTGATGGTGCGGAGCGCGTCGGTGCTGGTCTGGCCGGCCTGGAACTGCTGCAGGGCCGTGGTGAGGGCCGCGCGGTCGCGCCGGAGCGAGTCGGCCGCCATCCGGTCGTCGAAGAACTGGCGGATGACCGTCGGCTGGGTGAGCGCGATACCGGAGGCCACCGGGACATCGGTGGGCTGGGTGATCGTGCGGGTCCGGAACGACTCCAGGGACTGCTCCGCATCGCGCAGGTTATCCGACGAATACTTGAGCTGCTCCTTCAGGATGCTCGCGGTTTCCTTGAGCTTGGCCTTCTTGAGTTCGGAGGCCAGCCGGACGAACTGGTCGGTGAGCTCGTTCACCACCGCGGCGGCCCGCTGCGGGTCGTCGCCGGTGAGGGCCACCCGCATGAAGTTGCCGTTGTCCGCCATGACCACGCGCAGGTTCCGCAGCAGCAGGGCCGAGGCGTCACGGTGCGACGTCACGGTGATGTCGGCCTTCTCGCCCGGGGCGAGGGCCGCGGGGTCGGGAACCCACTGGAAGCCCACTTCGCGTCCCAGGGTGTCCCCGGCAGCCGCGGTGCTCACCGGCGTCTTCTTGAGCAGGAGGCGGAACGACCCATCCTGGGCGCGCTCCACGGTGTAGTCGCCCGGGCGGAATTTCTCGGCCAGCTTGAAGCCGCGCACCAGGGCCGAGTCCCGGGACTTGGCCGGGGTGATGAACAGGTGCTGGTTCTGCACCACCGAGTCGAGCACCGCGTTGGTGCGCAGGAGTTCAACCCACTGGACCGACGACAGCAGCTCTTCGGCCCGGATCGGGCCGTTCCGTTGCGAGGGCTCCTCGATGTAGATGGTGCTCAGGACCGTGTATTCCGGCTTCACGAAGCGCGACGCCAGCACACTGAGCGCGGTGCCAATGACCGCCACGGCCAGCACCAGCCACTTGTACCGCTTGATCGCCTCGATGAACCGCTCCCAGGGGATCCCGCCTTCCGGCTCCTCCATGGGAGGCTGGGCCGGCCACGGCAACCCAGCCATCGGGTTCGTAAGGGGAGCGGGCGACGACGGCACCAGCGGCCCGGTCACGTTGCTGGACATGGACTTCTCCTTGACGTTGTGCGGCGTCGGTCCCGGAACGCGGCCCGGCGCCAATCGCGCGGGGGAAGTGCAAGAGGGATACCCGTCGAGCCCCCCTCGCGGCACCCCGGCAAACCCAGCGCAATTCCTTGCCCCGGCACAGCTTACCCAGCAACCAATGTATAGTTCCTGTGGCGCTTCCGCATCGGCATGTTGCTTGCCAGTCGCAGCCGTGTCGACGTGAAGCCCAAATTGCTTGGCTGGCGCAACAGGCCCCCGGTTCCTGCTCCGGGGCGCCGGGCGCCCCTCCATCGGGGATTGGCCGTGACAGGTATTCTGGACGTATCCGAGGCGACGCGCGACCCCCTCGCCATCCCGGCCGAGGTCAAGGCCAGCATCCGCATTGCCATCATCGATGACGAGCGAACCCTCCGGGAGAGCTGCTCCACGGTGCTCCAGGCCGACGGCTACAACGTCACGACCATCGGCCGGGGCGAGGAGGCGCTGGATGTTGCACGCCGGCGGAAGTTCGACATCGTCCTGGTTGACCTCTACATGGCGCAGGTGCCGGGGATCGAGATCCTGAAGGCGATCCTGGAGGCGCACCGGGACACGATTGTGGTGGTGATGACCGGCAACCCCAGCGTCACGAGCAGCATCGAGGCACTGCGGATCGGCGCCTGGGACTACCTCCCCAAGCCCTTCTCGGCCACCCACCTGCACGTGCTCATTGGTCGCGCATCGCACGCCGTCATGGTGTCTCGCGAGACCCGGGAGCTCCGCCTCCAGCTCCAGCAGCAGCACGGTGCCAGCGACAAGTTCGCGCTGATCGGCATCTCCCCCGCCTTCCGGAAGGCCGTCGAACTGGCCCGGAAGGTGGCGCCGACCGACGCGTCGGTCCTGATCAGTGGTGAGAGCGGTACCGGCAAGGAGGTCATTGCCCAGCTCATCCACCAGTCGAGCCGCCGGGCCAGCAAGACCCTGGTACCGATCAATTGCGCCGCCTTGCCCGAGCCCCTGCTCGAGTCGGAGATGTTCGGCCACCGGAAGGGCGCCTTCACCGGCGCCGACCGGGACAAGCCGGGCCTTCTCGAGACGGCCAACGGTGGAACCCTCTTCCTGGACGAGCTGACGGAGATGTCGCTGCCGCTGCAGGCCAAGCTCCTCCGGGTGATCCAGGACGGGGTGGTGCGGCGGGTGGGGAGCGAGGGCTCCGACGCGGTGGTGGACGTGCGGTTCATCTCGGCGACCAACCGGGAGCCCCAGGAGGCGGTGGACCAGGGGGTGCTGCGCAACGACCTCTACTACCGGCTGCGCGTGGTGCCCATCAAGCTTCCACCCCTGCGCCAGCGGCAGGAGGACATCCCCCTCCTCGCCACGCACTTCCTCACCCACTACTGGCAGCGCCATCGCCAGGTGGGTGAGCGCATCCCGCGGCTGAGCGACGCCGCGATGGCCTTCCTCCGCTCGCGCCCCTGGCGCGGCAACGTGCGCGAGCTGCAGAACGTGATCGAGCACGTCGCGGTGCTGGCCGAGCCGGAACAAGTCATCCAGCCCGATGACATCCCCCTCTACGAGGACGCCACCGACTGGGTCCCGCCGGCGGATAGTGGTGCTGGCAGTGCGGCCATGCTGAACCTGGGGTCAGACGAGGCGTTCCACGTGGCCAAGGACCGGCTGATCGGCCAGTTCGAGAAGGAGTACCTCGTGCGGCTCGTGGGCCGCGCGGGCGGTAACATGTCGAAGGCGGCGCGCCTGGCGGGGATCGACCGCACCACCCTCTACCGCCTGATGGACAAGCACGGCCTCACCAAGTCGGAAACCCTGGAGGCGGAGTGACGACCGGCGTCGCAGGCGGCGCGGCGCGGACCACGCCGGCGAACGGCATGCGCGTGGAGGTCTGGGACAGTTCGCTGCCACTGCCCGACTCGGTTCCTGCCGCACTCGTTGAACTCCTGCACCAGGCCGTCCTCGAGACCGAGGGTGAGTCCGGTCGCCTCCTGCACGATGCCGGCACCCCGGAAGAGATCAGCCAGGTGTTGCGCCAGCTGTCTGACGTGGTGCGCAGCACGCTTGCCGTGGGCACGCTGCCGGAGGCGCTTCCGGCGAGCATCCTGGGCCGCAACCTCCTGGGCATCCTGCGCCAGCGGGTGGTGGAGGCGCTGGCGCAGCCCCGTCCCGGTGTCGAGCTCCCCGGTGCCGCGCGGTTGCTCCGCGCGGTGGAGCAGGTGGGGCAGGCGATCGAGCCCGACTGGTCCCAGCACTTTGCCGGCCGCCTCGCCGGACCCGATGGGCTCGAGCTGGTGGTGGAACTGGCCCATGACCTTCGCTCGCCACTCACGTCGATCCTGTTCCTGGCGGAGACCCTCCAGCGGGGGCGGAGCGGTCCGCTCACCGAGGTGCAGGAGCGCCAGCTCGGCCTCATCTACAGCGCGGCGTTCGGCCTGAGTGCCGTGGCCAGCGACGTGATCGAGCTGGCCCGCGGCGGTGACCGCCTGGTGGACCTCGAGACGATCCCCTTCTCCATCACCGACATCTTCGAGTCGGTGCGCGACATCGTGCTGCCCATTGCCGAGGAGAAGGGGCTGGTGGTGGAGGTGCAGGCGCCCGACAGCGACTTCCGCGTGGGCCACCCGGTCGCCTTGAGTCGCGTCCTCCTCAACCTCACGACCAACGCCCTCAAGTTCACCAACGAAGGCAAGGTGGAGGTGCGTGCAGCGGCGCTCGACGGCAGCCGGGTCGAGTTTGCCGTGCGCGACACCGGCCGGGGCATGCCGCCGCAGGCGCTGGCCACCATGTACGAACCCTTCCGGCGGCGGCAGAAGGCGGGGGAGTATGCCTTCTCCGGGTCGGGCCTCGGCCTCACCATCTGCCGCAAGCTGGTGGAGGCGATGCAGTCCACCCTGCATGTCGAGAACGATCCCTCGGGTAAGGGCACCAGGTTCACGTTCACGCTCGACCTCCCGCGCGCCACCCAGGGCTGACCGCGACGATGACCCGCCTGCTTCATGTGGTGGGCGCACGGCCCAACTTCATGAAGCTGGCGCCGCTCCTGCGAGCCGCACCCGTGCGTCCCGTGGAGCATGTCGTCGTGCACACCGGGCAGCACTACGACCCGTCGATGAGCGAGGCCTTCTTCCGCGACCTCGCCCTGCCGGCGCCCGACGTGAACCTCGGGGTCGGCTCGGGCAGCCACGCCCAGCAGACCGGCCGCATGATGCAGGAGATGGAGCCGGTCTTCGACCGGTACCGGCCCGACTGGGTCGTGGTGTACGGCGACGTCAACTCCACCCTCGCCGCCGCGCTGGTGGCGCAGAAGAAGGGCCTGCGGGTGGCTCACGTCGAGGCGGGCGTGCGGAGCTTCGACCGGGCCATGCCGGAAGAGGTGAACCGCGTCCTCACCGACCAGCTGGCCGACCTCTGCCTCACCCCCAGTGCTGGCGCCGACGACAACCTTCGCCGTGAGGGGGTCGCGGACCGGCGCATCCGCTGCGTCGGGAACGTCATGGTCGATACCCTGTTGTCGCTGCGGCCGGCTGCTGCGGCACTCGGCGTGCCGGCGCGCATGCGGCTGGATGGGGCGCCCTACGCCGTGGCCACCTTCCACCGGGCCGGTAATGTGGACGACGCCGCCACCCTGGGCGAGTTGCTCCGGGGCCTGGCCGACGTGGCCCGCACCACGCCCGTGCTCTTCCTGGTGCATCCCCGCACGCGGCAGCGCATCGCCGACTTCGGCCTGGCCGCCGCGGCTGCGGGGGTCACCCTGGTCGATCCCCTGGGCTACCTGGAAACGGTGGGGCTGGTCGAGGGCGCCGCCCTGGTCATCACCGACTCGGGCGGGCTGCAGGTCGAAACCACCATCCTGGGCGTACCCTGTGTCACCGCCCGGACCACCACCGAGTGGACGGAAACGGTCGCCAGCGGAACCAACCACCTGGTGCCGCCCACACGGGAGGGGATCCTCTCGGGGGTGGCCCAGGTGGAGGCGGAGCGTGGCACCGCGGCGGTGCCGCCCCGGCCGCCCCTCTGGGACGGCCAGGCTGCGGACCGTATCCTGGCCGCCCTGGCCTGAGGTTCCGTTCGGCCCTTTCCGCCTTCCGCCCTTTCCGCCCTGTTATCTTGTTGCTTCCGCCCGCGCCGAGCTCGGTTCACCGCGCGTGCGGCCGGTGCGCGCGTCGCCAGGCCCGTTGGGGGCCGGTGGCGGCGTCGGCACCGGTCGCCGCGGCGAAACCAGGGACGGCAGCAGGGCGGCCCCCGGGCTCATTGGGAGCCCGGCGGCTGATTGGACCCTGAGAGGAACAGACCCTCGATGCCCACCAGTATCCGGCCCGGCCCGCGCGCCGAGTCGCACGTACACGCGCCCAACGCGGCGCTCCTCATCGACTTCGACAACGTCACCCTGGGAGTCCGCTCCGAGTTCACCAAGGAGCTCCGCACCCTCCTCAACAGCGACATCATCAAGGGCAAGGTGGCGGTGCAGCGCGCCTACGCCGACTGGCGCCGCTACCCGCAGTACATCGTCCCCCTCTCCGAGTCGTCGATCGACCTGATCTTCGCGCCCGCGTTCGGGTCGGTGAAGAAGAACGCCACTGACATCCGCCTCGCGATTGACGCCATGGAGCTGGTGTTCACGCGCCCCGAGATCGGGACCTTCATCCTCCTCTCGGGTGACAGTGACTTCTCCATGCTCGTCATCAAGCTGAAGGAGTACGGCAAGTACGTCATCGGCGTGGGGATCCGCGAGTCGGCCAGCGACATCCTGATCCAGAACTGCGACGAGTACTACTCGTACAGCGACCTGGCCGGCCTGACGAAGGAGGCCGACACCCCATCGGCCCAGCGCGACCCCTGGGACCTGGTGAAGGAAGCAGCCGCCCAGATGCAGCGGAACGGCGACGTGATGCGTTCCGACCGCCTGAAGCAGGTGATGCAACAGATCGACTCGAACTTCGATGAGCGGAACGCGGGGTACAACCGCTTCAGCAAGTTCGTGACGGAGGCCGGCAACAAGGGCCTCATCCGGATCCACAAGCTCGAGAACGGCCAGTACGAGATCACCCCGGTGGGTGGTGCCGCGGCGCCGGCCACCTCACCCGCGCCGGCCGAGCGGCAGGGCGGGGAGGAGCGTGACGGGGCCCGCCGCCGGGGCCGCCGGGGCCGGGGCCGGGGCCGCGACCGGGATGAGTCGCGAGAGGGCAAGGGTGAGGCGAAGGAGCCGACGGCGCCGGCCCAGCCCGTCGGCCTGTCACTCGCCCGGGCCTTCGGGCTCATGCGGGAGGCCCTGGCCCAGCTCGACAACCCGGTGGCACATGAGGCGCTCCGGCTGCGGATGTCGGCCCTGCACGGGCGGGACGACGCGATGCTCACCCCCGACCACTTCCCCCGGCTGCTCCGCCAGGCGAATGACGCCGAGCTGGCTGACGTGCGCAAGCTGGGCGACGGCGAGTTCGAGGTGAGCCTCCACCCCACCGAGGATCCGCGCGCTCGCAGCGGCATCGCCACGCGGGCCGCCGCACCGGCGGCGACCAACGGAGCCCAGGCCGCGGCGGCGGTGCCCAGCCCGGCGGCCCCGCGAGTGGGGGTGCGCTCACGGTCAGGTGCCAAGCCCCTCGCCCGGGCCATCCCGCTGGTCGGTGCCGTGAGCCTCGACGACGAACCCGCCACCGTGCCGGTGGCCGTTGCTTCGGCGGAGGAGCCGGTTACCGGTGATGCCAAGCCGGCGCTCCGCTCACGCGCCAGGCGCGCCCCCGCTGCACGGGCCAGGAAGGCGGCCGCACCGGCACCAGGAACCGATACGGCACCGGCCGAGGCCCCGGCCGCTCCGAAGAAGCGGTCGCGCGCCAGGACGGCCAAAAAGGCCAGCTGAAACCGCTCGGCCCGCGCTTCTTCACCCGCGACACGGCCACGGTCGCGCGCGAACTCATCGGGTGCCTCATCGAGTCCCGCATGGGCCGCGCGCGAACCCTGGCCCGCATCGTCGAGACCGAGGCATACCTCGGTCATCGTGACCCCGCCTCACACGCCTACCAGCATCGCCGCCACACCCGGAATGAGGCACTCTTTGCCGCGGCAGGCACCTGGTATGTATACCGCTCGCACGGCCTGCACTGGTGCGCCAACCTGGTGTGCGAGCGGGACGTGAACGCCGGGGCGGTGCTGTTGCGCGCGGTGGAGCCACTGGAGGGGCTGGCCGCGATGCGCCGGCGGCGGGGCGGGGTGGCGAACGACCGACTGCTGGGCGCCGGGCCGGGGCGGCTGACCCAGGCGCTCGCCATCGACCACTCACTCGATGGCCAACCCATGTGGCAGAGTCGGGTCCTGGTCTACCTGGCCTCGGGGCCAGCGAGGGTGGAGGCGAGCCGGCGGATCGGCATCAGCAAGGCGGTGGACTGGCCCCTGCGCTTCACGCTGTCCGGGAGCCGGTTCACCTCACGGTGAAGGCGGTGCGTCGCCCATCTGCGACCGCACCTCCACCAGGAGCTGGTCCATCGCGTCCACGCGGATCAGGCCCAGGCGGGGATACTCCAGGTCCAGCGACACCGCGATCGCTGCAGTGACCACCACCGCATACACCACGAGCGGGAGCCAACGCCGCTCCGCGGTGCCACCCAGCTCGTAGCCTGCGATGAGGGCGCAGAGGAGGGCCGCCCCCACCAGCAGGGCGTAGATCACCTGCGGCGGGTGCAGCTTCGTCGTCGCCGTCCGGGTCGCGGTGATGTCCAGCATCTCGTTGATGGAGGGCAGGAGCAGCATCGACGCGCGCGGCGGCGCCCCGGGGTCCCCGGTGGCGCGCACGGCACCAGACCAGATCTCTCCCTGCAGCACTTCCGATTCACCCAGTCGCTGCGCCACCAGCGCCATGTCGGGGACAGCCGCGTAGATCGCAAGCCGCGAGTCCACGTAGCGACGAAACAGCCCCTGCAGGGGAACCCGCGTGCTGTCGGGGAGGAGGTCGAGGCGGAGGTAGGTGGTGCCGATGATGTTCGCCTCGTCCATGATCAGGGCCCGGCGGTCATCGAACCGGCCCGCCGCGCCGGCGAAGGTGAACGCGATGAGCAGGCCCAGCAGCGCGAACGCGGTGCCCTGCGCGGCATCGCTGGAGCCCGGCACGCGCCCCATGCGGGCGTGTCTCCAGCGCAACCTGAGGCCCATTTCCGCGCACGCCAGCACGGCGACGAACAGCGCCAGGCCCACGAAAACGAAGTAGTAGCGGTTGGTCATGGGCAATGAGTATACGCCCCACCGGCCCGGTCCGCCCCTGCCACCAGGTCCCCCATGCCAGAAAGGGATCCCGCGCCCTCGCGCGGAACCCCTTCCCGTGGCGTTGCGTGCAGCTCAGTACTGGTCGTCGCGCGAGCTACCCAGGGAGATCCGGAGGCCTGCCGTGCCGGTCCACGACGGCCCGGTGAAGACATTGCCACGATCCGGCGCGGTCATGCCCTGCACCTGCCCGAAGAGCATCACCGGGCCGGCGCGGAGTTGCACCCCTGCCAGGGCCGTGAGGAAGCCGTAGCTGCTGGCGTCGTCGGCCTGGTCGTAGATCGTGTTCACCTCATCGGGCGTGAGGCCAGCGGTGTTCATGGGCTGCGGGTTGAGGGCGTGCTGGATGCCGCCGCCGATGCCGAAGTAGGGCTCGATCGGCTGCCGCCAGGGGAACGCCATCAGCACGCCCGAGTAGCGCCTGATGTGGTTCCAGCGCACCTCACGCTGGCCCGTGGGAGCGGTCGCGTCGGGGTAGAAGCCCACCTCGTCGCTGCCCAGGATCTCATCGGCAGAGAGGAGGAGGCCGGTGCGCCGCGCAATGATAAGGGTGTGGACGCCCACCGCCGGGAGCCACCCACGCGTCTGGCCCGTCGTCTCGAAGTTCACGACCGACCCCTGCCCGCCGATATACCACCGGTAGTTCGCCGGGCCCTTCGGCTTTTGCTGGGCTGCAAGCGCCGACGTCCCCAACCCAAGCGCCAGCGCGCCCAACGTGAGTGTACGCCCGAGCATGCTCATCCGAACTGCCTCCGTGGAGGTGGTATTTCTGGTCGGTGCTGCGAATATCTGCATCAGGGTGTCAACTGCTGGATTGGGCGACGGAAAGCCCGTTCCGCGAGCCTCGGAACTCCCAGCCTGGAGTCACGGGATCGCGCACTGGCCTGCACCGACGTGCAAAGAGTGGGCCTCTGGTCGCCTGGCAGCCCGGCCCGGTGGGGAAGGACTAGATAAGTCCAAGCCTGCGGCCAACTTTGGCGAAGGCAGCCAGGGCTTCGTCCAGGTCGGCCCGGGTGTGTGCCGCCGAGACCTGACACCGGACTCTTGCCTGACCCTGCGGCACGACGGGGTACCCGAAACCGGTGACGAAAACCCCTTCGTCCAGCAGCATTTCGCTCATCCGGATGGCGTGGGCCGTTTCCCCGAGGATGACCGGAACAATGGGGGTAGCCCCTGCCAGCGGCTTGAACCCGAGCCCGGTCAACTGGTCCCTGAAGTACCGGGCATTGGCCTGCAATTGCGCCACCAGGGCCGGCTGGGCGGTGAGCTCCCGGACGGCGGCCAGTGAGCTGGCAGCCACCGTGGGGGGGAGCGCATTGGAGAACAGTTGCGGGCGCGCCCGCTGGGTCAGGTAGTCACACACCTCGGCGGAGGCGGCGACGAACCCACCCGCGGCACCGCCCAGGGCCTTGCCCAGGGTCGAGGTGATGATGTCGACATCGCCCACCATCCCGAAATGCTCCGCGGTCCCGCGGCCGGTGGCACCGAGCACCCCGGTGGCGTGGGAATCGTCCACCACCAGCACCGCCCCGTGCTTCCGGCACACCGCGAGCAGGTCGGGGAGGGGCGCAATGCTGCCCTCCATGGAGAACACGCCGTCACTGATCACCATCTTCACCCGGCGGTCGCGTGCCGCAGCCAGCTTCTGGTCCAGGTCGGTGAGGTCGGCATGCTTGTATACCCCGGTCTGGCACTTGGTGATGGCCTTGGCCAGCCGCACCCCATCGATGATGGAGGCATGGTTGAGCTGGTCGCTCAGGACCAGGTCGTCCTCGCCCAGCAGCGTCCCCGGCACCGCCTCGTTGGCATTCCAGCAGCTCACGAAGCTCAGGCTGGCCTCCGTGCCCACCAGGGCTGCGAGGGCTGCCTCCAGGTCGCGATGGATGGTGAAGGTGCCGCAGATGAACCGCACCGATGCCGTGCCGGCGCCGTACCGCTCGAGCGCCGCCCGGCCCGCGGCCACCACCGCAGGCGTGTTGCTCAGGCCGAGGTAGTTGTTGGAGGAGAGGATGATGACCTCGCCGCGCCCCTCCATCACTGCGCGCGCGCCCTGGGGGCTGTCGAGGTAGTTCAGGCGCTTGTAGGTGCCGTTCGCCTTGAACTCGGCGAGGTCGGATGCGAGGCGCTTGCCAAGCACGGAGCCGGAAGTCGTCATGGTGTCACCGTTGTGTGGTCATCGATTCAGCGCCCTGACGCCATGACGTCATGACGCCCTGACGTCCAGGATCACCTTCCCCGCCTGCCCGCTCTTGATCACCGCGATCGCGTCGCCCATGCCCTCGAGCGGGAAGCGGTGTGTCACCACCGGCAGGGGGTTCAGCGTCCCCGAGCGCAGGAACCGCTGCATCTCGTCCCAGGTGCGGTACATCCGCCGGCCGGTGACGCCGTACACCGTGAGCCCCTTGAAGATCACGTCGCGGGCGAAGTTCACCTCGGTGCTCCGGCTCGGCGTGCCCAGCATGTTGATGCGCCCGCCCAGCCGGGCTGCCTGGAACGCCTGCGCGTGCCCGCTCGGGTGGCCGCTCATCTCGCACACCAGGTCCACGCCATCGCCGCCGGTGAGTTCCTGGATCCTTGCCACCACGTCGTCCGAACCGGGGTTGAGCGTCACGTGCGCGCCCATCGCCCGCGCCAGCTCCAGCCGGCGGGGATTGAGGTCGCTCGCCACCACCAGTGCCGCACCGGCAGCACGCGCCACGCCCACGGCGAAGCAGCCGATCGGCCCGCATCCCAGCACCAGCACGCGTGCGCCCGGGACGCTCACCCCCTCGAGGACCGTGTGCACGGCGTTCCCGACCGGGTCCATGATGGCCCCGACCTCGGTGGGGATGCCGTCAAGGCGCATCACGTTGGAGGCGGGCATCGCGATGTAGTCGGCGAATGCGCCGTCACGGTCCACCCCGATGATCCGCGTCCGGCTGCACAGGTGCGCATCCCCCAGCCGGCACTGCAGGCAGTGGTTGCACACGATGTGGCCCTCGGCGGTCACGGCATCGCCCACGGCGAGCAGCCCGCTCGCTGCCGCGTCACGTCCCATGGCCTCGATCACCCCGGCGAACTCATGGCCGATCACCACGGGTGGCTTGAGGCGGTTGCTGGCCCAGCTGTCCCATTCCCAGATGTGCAGGTCGGTGCCGCACACCCCGGCCTGGTGTACCCGGATCAGCACGTCGTCGGGGCCCACGGCGGGCACCGGGACTTCCCGGAGGTCCATGCCGGGGCCGGCTGCGGTCTTCACCAGCGCACGCATCGTCCGCGGGGTGCTCACGGGGCCCGCCGCGCCAGGATGCGGTACGTCCCCACCGAGTCCACGATGGTCCAGTCAGATGCCAGGCGATCGGCCAGCTCAGGGAACAACATCGGGACGCTCTTTCTCGGTTGGGGTTCGATGCCACGCAGGGCAGCATCGCTCACGGCCACCAGCCTTGTCCCCGGTGCCGCAAGCCCGGCAAGGTACTCGGCGCGCAGGCGCTGCTGCACGGGACCTGGCGGAAGGGTCCCACCTCCTGGTGCCGGCATCACCAGCGGGAAGAAAAACCCGATACGGCTCGGTGCCTTGCGACCTGACAGGGCATTCGGGAGTGGGCTGTCCCACACCACCACCAGGTCGGCAGGGGATGTGTGGGAGCCAAGATACTCCGCAAGGGCCAGGTCGGCTGCCACCGGACCAGCCTCTCCCGCCGGGAACTGGGCCAGGTAGGTGGCGGCGTCCATGCGGCCGGTCGCCCTGGCCAGCGCATCGCGCACCCGCACCTGCAGCGGAAGCACCAGCATCACCAGCAGCGCGCCCACGGCCGCCGTCGCAAGGATCCGCCCGGCCGCTGGTCCCTCGCGTGCACGCTGGCCGAGGGCGGCGGCATAGCCGATCCCGGCGAGTGGGGCCAGGCTCAGCAGCAGCGGATCCCAGTGGTACGGGAAGTAGCGCCGCTGTGCCGCCGCCATCACCCAGCTCGCGAGCGCCCACAGGGTGAGGAGGATGCCGGCGCGCCGGTTGTCCTGCCAGAGCCACGCGACACCCAGGACCGCCCCGGGCACGGCGAGGACGAGCGGCGAGGTGGTGAGGAGCCGGTGCAGCGACCACGGGAGCGCGCGAAGCACGCCGCCGGTGGCGCTCCGTGACAACTCGAGGTTCACGGTCAGGTAGCCCTCCACCAGTGCCGGCCAGGCGCCGTGCCGGTGGAACCACCACGCGGTGAGCGCTGCCGGTACGAGTGTCAGGGCAGTGGCCACCGCCGCCATGCCCAGGCGGCGCGGTGCGCTGGCCGGCGTCCCGTTGCCTCCCAGCAGCACGGCGAGGGCCGGCAGCAGCAGCCACGCGGCGAAGGTGGGCTTCTGGAGCACGCCGAGCCCGAGGAGGAGCGCCGCGAGGCCAAGGAGCACCGGTCGCGCCGCGATGTCGCCCCGGAGGAGGATGAGCATCGCCACGGCGGCAATGGCGGCGATCCATGCGTCAGGCTGTGCGGTGTTCCAGAAGTCGGTGGCGTAGTAGGTGAGGAGGATGAACATGGCGGTCCAGGCCCCGGCGCTCCCGTTGCCGCTGCCCCGGTGCCATCCAGCCGCTGCGCCCTGGCTCCGCGCCGCGAGCGTGGTCACGATGCGCCCGGTGGCCAGCGCGCCCGCCGACATCACGGCAAGGTCCAGCAGGCGCACCGGCCACATTCGGGGACCGCCGCCCTGGACGGCAGCATAGGCGTATGAGGCGAAGGGACCCTTGGCGTCCCACGCGTCGAGGTACGGTATGGCGCCGTGCCGGATGGATTGCGCTACCCAGGTGAAGATCCCGGCGTCCCACGAGAAGGGCCACGCCAGGGAGGCGAGGCCCACGAGCAGCGTGAAGAGGGCAACCGCGCCCAGTGCGAGCCGGTTGATGCGCCCGCCTCAGGCCCTCGCGGCCCGGCGGAAGGAGGACGTCGCCGGTCGGGTGAGGACCTGGCCCACGGGGCGGGGGCCCTTGCGGCGCCGGGGCGCCGACTCCCGCTTCCATCCCTCGTAAAACGTGAACAGCGCTTCCGGTACCAGTGATGCTGAGGGCAGGAGCACGTGCACGCCCTGTTCCCGCGTCCGTTCCTGCAGGGAGCGCAGCACTTCGTAGCGGCGATCGATGCAGAGGTCGTCCATGACGGACAGGTCGATCACCACGAGGTCGAGGGGCCTGGGTGTCGCCGGGATCCAGGTGGCGAGCTGCACGGTGTAGGTGACAAGGTCCGCCGCCACCGTCTCGGTGGTGCAGCGCTGCTCCATGCGCTCGCACTGGCCCATGTCGGGACACCAGTGGATCACCCCGACGTCATGCGCCAGGACGAGGTAGGTGGGCAGCTCCGTCGCCAGCCCGATGGTGAGGGCGAGGTCGGAGGGCTCGAGGCGGGGAAGCAGGTGCACCACGGGGCAGGTAGTATCCAGGCCCCAGTGTGTCGGCTCGCGCTGCGCCTCGCTCCGCTTGGCGAAGGTGGCCTTCCACCGCGAGAAGCTCTTGAGCTTCAGCCGGCGCTTGATCAGCTCGTCCACCATCTCGTGCATCAGCATTTCGGTCAGCACGAACTGGGTATCGTCACCGGCGTACAGTTCCGCCGCGGCTTCACCGGCAAACCGCATGAGTTCGTCGCGCGAGATCGAGTTCTTGAAGTCCTCGATCCGCCGCAGGACGTACTCATCGTACCGCTGCTTGAGGGAAGGCGGTGGCCTGCGGCGCCCGGATTGCCGGAGGGCGTCGGAGGCGGTCAGCATGCGGAGCGGACGTCTGGGCGGTGAACGGAGGCCATCTCGATGCAAGGTCAATAGTTAGGGCCCCTGAGTCAAGCCACCGGCCCGGTCAGGATCCTCCCTGCCGCCGCAGCACCGCCGCTTTCAGGTACCCCGTCTCCGGTATGGTGAGCACCTCGGGATGGTCCACCCCCTGGCCCAGCACGGCCTCCAGCACGAGCCGGACGCCACTGTCGCCAGCCGCCATCTCCAGCATCCCCAGGAACTCGGGCCGCCGCACGTGGAAGGAGCAGGAGGCGGTGAGCAGCACCCCGCCAGGGTTCAGGAGCCGCATGGCGCGGAGGTTTACCTCCCGGTAGCCCTTGAGCGCCTGGGGCACGGCCGTGCGGGACTTGGCGAACGCTGGCGGGTCGAGGGCGATGGCATCGAACCGTTCTCGGCTTCGTTCCATGGAGCGGAGCAGCTCGAAGGCATCCCCCTCGACCCACTGCAGGTGGGTGAACCCGTTGAGGGCGGCATTCTCCCGGCCGCGGGCGAGGGCGTCGCCACTGGCATCCAGGGCGACCACCTCGCGGCAGCGCGGCGCCAGGTGCAGCGCGAACGAACCGTGGTAGGCGAAGCAGTCCAGACCCCGGCCTCCGGCAGGGGCCAGGGCGCCGAGGTGCATCCGGTTGGGCCGCTGGTCGAGGAAGGCGCCGGTCTTCTGGCCGGTGAATGGCGCAGCGATGTACCGCACCCCGCCCTCGCGCACCTCGATCCCCTCGGGAACGGAGCCGGCGGCCACTTCCACCTGCTCGGCGAGGCCTTCGCGGCCACGGACCGGTACGTCGTTGCGCAGCAGGATGCCGTCGGGCGCGAGTTCAGACTGGATGGCGGCCAGGATGTCATCCCGCATGGTCTCGAGCCCCGCCGAGAGGAACTGGGCCACCACCCAGCGGTCATAGCGGTCCACCACCAGCGACGGGAGGCCGTCGCCTTCCCCGTGCACCACCCGGTACGCGGTGGCATCGATGTCGGCGCGCCGTGCCAGCGCCGCTCGGAGCTGCTCCCGCCACCACTCGCCGTCCACCGGTCGCGCCGAGCGCTCCAGCAGCCGGAGCCGGATCTCCGATCGCGGTGACCAGAGTGCCTGGCCCAGGAACTTCCCGCGCCGGTCGTGCACGTTGACGAGGCCAGGTTCGTCCGGGCCGGCCTCCACGTCGCTGCGGTAGATCCAGGGATGCCCTCGTACCCATCGCTCTGCCCCGCGGGGGGTGACGGTTGCCGCCTGGTCGTGGGTCACGGAGCCTCCCTTGACGTCAAGGCGTCATGACGTCAAGACGTCACGGAGCCCTGACGCCCTGACGCCCTGACGCCCTGACGCCCTGACGCCCTGACGCCCTGACGTCACGACGCCCTGTCCGGCCTCAACGCCACTGCGTCGCGCAGGTACACGTGGCGGATCTCCTCCCGGGTGCGCGCCGAGTAGGCATGCACCAGCACCCGGATGCACCGCGGCAGGGAGCCGGGCACCGGGATCTCCGAGGAATGCAGCAGCGCCACGATGTTCCACCCGAAATCCTCGGCGGCGCGGGCCGGGAAGGCGGCGTCGAGGTCGCGGGTTACCGTAAACAGGGCGCTGACGATATCGTCCGGCTCGAGGTCGTTGGCCTCGATCAGCCGCGCGAGGAGCTCGTCGGTGGCTTCGAGGATCAGCGCCTTGTCGTTCGCCGCCACGGTGGTGGCGCCCCGGATTCCCCGCACGCGAGGAGCGCGGTCGTTTCCCATGGGCGACAATCTAGCGCCGGGCACCACAGTCATGAGCAGGCTGGCGCAGCATGGCGCAACGGCCTGGTGTGCCGCCATGCTCTCGGTGGCCGTTGTCGCTTCGGTACAGGCGCAGAACCTCGAGCCCCGGCTCTACTTCCCGGCGCCCACCGGGATCAACGTGCTGGTCGCGACCTACTCCCACGCGAGCGGCTCCGTCCTCGTCGATGCAGCCTTGCCCGTCACCGACTTCCGGTCCACCACGAACACCGCCTTCCTGTCGTATGCGCGGTCGTTCGGCATGGCCGGGCGCTCGGCGCAGTTCCAGGCCATTGCCCCGTTCGCGGTGGTCGATGCCCGTGCCATCGTTGCCGGGCAGGACACCAGCCGCCACATCACGGGTGCGGCCGACCCATTGCTCAGGCTCGCCGTGAACCTGAAGGGCGCCCCGGCGCGGACCCGTCGGGAGTTCGCGACCGCACGCTTCGGCACCCTCCTCGGTGCATCACTGAGTGTCGGGCTCCCCCTGGGCCAGTTCGACCCCGCCCGCTACCTGAACATTGGGGCCAATCGCTGGAGCGTCCGGCCCGAGGTGGCGCTGGTCCAGCCCCTGGGACGGGCCTGGGCCGTGGAGGCGTATGCTGGCGTGACATTCTTCACCGACAACACGGAGTTTCTCCAAACGTCTACGGTCAGGCAGGCGCCCCTGTTCGCCGGGCAGGGCCACCTCATCCGCCTCCTGGGCCGCCGCGGGTGGCTCGCCCTCGACGCCACCATGTACTCGGGCGGCGAGACCACCATCGATGGCGTGACGCAGTCGAACTTCCAGAGCAACCTGCGCCTGGGCGCCACGGGTGTGTACACCTTCCCCGGTGGCCACGGGATACGGGCAGCGTTCAGCTCCGGCTTCTACACCCGGTTCGGGGGCGACTTCGACGTGGTGTCGGTCGGGTACAGCTACGCGTGGGGTGGGTGAGCGTTGCACGACATGAAAGGCCATGCTCCCTGACAAGCCACCTCCTGCCCGAACTCCGGCTCCTGCTCGTCACCGACGACGAGGTGCTCGCGGGCCGCGACCTCGTGGACGCCTGTCTCGCCGCGGTCCGGGGGGGTGTCACGGCGGTGCAGCTCCGCCTCAAGCACGCCGCGCCTCGCGAGCTCGCGGCGTACGCCCGTGCGCTGCTCCTCGTGCTTCCCGTGCCGCTCTACCTCAACGACCGGCTGGATGTGGCCCTGGCAGTGGGTGCGCGGGGTGTTCACCTGGGGCCCGATGACGTACCTCCCGCGCTCGCACGCCGGATCGCGCCGCGGGGCCTCGTCATCGGGGCCAGCGTCGGATCGGCTGGCGAGGTGGAGCGCGGTATGGCGGCTGACTACTGGGGGATCGGTCCCTGGCGAGCGACCGGAACCAAGGCGGATGCCGGCGCGGCACTGGGCGCGGAAGGATTCAGGAGGCTCCAGTCGTGCAGCGGCGGCAGGCCCTGTGTGGCCATCGGCGGGATCCGCCCCGCGGACGTGCAGCCCGCCCTGGCAACGGGTGCCGCGGGTGTCGCGGTGGTTTCCGGCATCCTCGGCGCTGACGACATCGAGGCCGCAGCGCAAAGCTATGCTACCGCGACCTGAGCGAGTCCCCCGGCTGCGCGGAGTCTGCGCGTTCGCCCGCGCCAACCGCCCCGCCCGTTCCGGTGGTGGCTGCCGTCGCCTGCTCCCGCCGCACCGCCCGGATTGCACGAAGGTGTTCGTTGTACGTGCGCGTGAACACGTGGCGACTGCCGCCGGTGGCGACGAAGAAGAGGTAGGGCACGTCGGCGGGATAGAGCGCAGCCTCGATGCTCTTCGGTCCCGGGGCGTTCACCGGGCCGGGCGGCAGGCCGGTGTTGCGGTAGGTGTTGTAGGGGGACGGGAACTGGTAGTCCTTGAAGAGCAGCCGGTTCTTCCGCCGTCCGGTGGCAAGCTGGATGGCATACTGCACCGTGGGATCGGCCTGGAGCGGCATCTGCTTCCGGATGCGGTTCCAGTAGACGGCGGCGATCACCGGCCGCTCGTCGTCCCGCCGCGCCTCGCCCTCCACGATGGATGCGAGCGCCAGCAGGTGCAGGCGTGTCATGCCCAGGGAATCGAGCCGGCTGGTCCATTCCGGGGTCCACAGCTCGCGCGCCTTGTCGGCCATGTGCGTCACCAGGTGCCGGCCCGAGATCCCCTGGGGAACCAGGTAGGTTTCGGGAAGGAGCAGCCCCTCGAACGAGGTGGCGCCGGCGACGTACAGTTGCGCCGCGGCGGCGTCGCGTGCCGCCACGAGGAAGGAGTCGCGCGGAATCGCCAGCGCCTCCTCCACGATGGGTGCCATCTCCTCCAGCGTCAGGCCCTCGGGGATCGTCACGCGCAGCAGCACGTGGCGCCCCTGCTCCAGCGCCGTGATCACCGCCCAGGCCGAGGAGCCCCTCGGGAGCTCGTACACTCCCGCCTTGAGCTTCCGGTCGAGCCGCCGCGCCCGGGCCAGCACCTTGAAGCTGGTCCGGTTCCGGATGATGCCATGCGCGGCGAGGGAATCGGTCATCGCCGAGAAGGTGCTGTGCTCGGGGATCGTGACGCGCTCGGCGGGCCCCGCCGGGGCGGAGCAGGACAGGGTCGCGACGGCGGTGAGCACGGCAAGGCTGAAGGCCCGCACCCATTGCCTGCCCCACGTCCGCATGCCGGGATCAGTCACGTGACCTCATCATCCGCCGTTGTCGCCTTCGCCGCCTGCTCCATCCTGGCCGAATCGGTCTTCGCCGCCGTTCGGTCCCCGCCTCCCGTCCAGCCACCCCTGCAGCAGCACACTCGCCGCGAGGGCGTCCACGTCATTCCGCCGCCCCCGCGTGCTGCCGCCCTGGGCCTGGATCTCCCGGTGTGCGCGGGCGGTGGTGAACCGCTCGTCCAGGTAGGCCACCGGTAGCGCGGTCCGGTGCCGCATCAACTCGCCCAGCTCCCGGGCGCCGCGAGCGGCCTCGCCCTCGTCACCCTCGGGTGTGAGCGGGAGCCCCACGACAATGCCAACCGGCCCGTGATCGGCAACGTGGGCCAGCAGCGCCGGCATCGGGAACCGCTTCCCGGAACGGCGGGTCACCGTGCCCAGCGGCGAGGCCAGGATCTGCAGTTCGTCGGACAGCGCCATGCCGATGCGGACCTCGCCCCAGTCGAGGGCCATCACCCGTCCCTGCCGCGGAATCTCCATGCGGAAACGTACACGCGAGAGGGGTGTATCTTGCTCGCGTGCGCCCCTTTTCCGTTGCCGCCCTCCTCCTCGTCGCCGTCCCGGCCGGGGCACCGGCACAGGCAACCCCCGAGGCGGCTGCGATGGTCATGGCCGATGCCGTGCGGCGGAGCGACTGGGCCGCGGCCGCGCGCCTCATGCATCCCGATGCGCTCCTGCAGCTGCGGAACCTCTTCCAGCCATTCCTGGCCATGCCCGACATGCAGGAGCTTGGGCCGGAACTCTTTGGCACGCCCAACACCGACCTTGCCGCCACCCCCGACACCATCCTCTACGCGCGGTTCCTGGGCAAGGTCATGGCCCAGCTTCCGGGCATGGACCGCGCGCTCCAGGGGGCGACGATCACGCCGCTGGGGCACGTTCCGGGCGGGGCGGACACCGTGCTGGTGGTGAACCGGATGGTCCTCACCCTGGACGGCATGACCATCTCGCAGTTCGACGTGATGCCGTTCCGGCTGGAGAACGGCAGGTGGTGGGCGCTCCTCAAGTCCGACTTCACCAACATGGCCGCGATGCTCCAGCGGGCGGCCAGCGCACCAGTGCCAGCGGCGCCACCCACCCGGAACTGATCGCGCCTGCTTCCTCGCGTCCCGGCGCCCCCTACTGCGCCATCGTCGCGAAGAACTCCTTGTTGTTCTTCGTGCGCTTCATCCGCTCCAGCAGGAACTCCAGTGCCTCCACCGGTGGCATGTCGGCCAGGAAGTTCCGCAGCAGGTACACCCGGTTGAGCTCGTCCTTGTCCATCAGCAGCTCTTCCTTGCGGGTGCTGGTGCGCTGGATGTCGATGGCGGGGTAGATGCGCCGGTCGGCCAGGCGCCGGTCGAGCACCAGCTCCATGTTGCCGGTGCCCTTGAACTCCTCGAAGATCACCTCGTCCATGCGGCTGCCGGTGTCGATCAGCGCCGTGGCGATGATGGTGAGGCTCCCGCCCTTCTCGATGTTGCGCGCGGCACCGAAGAACCGCTTCGGCTTCTGCAGCGCGTTGGCATCCACGCCGCCGGAGAGGATCTTGCCCGAGTGGGGCACCACCACGTTGTGCGCCCGCGCCAGGCGGGTGATCGAGTCCAGCAGGATCACCACGTCCCGCCCGTGCTCCACCAGCCGCTTGGCCTTCTCGATCACCATGTCGGCCACCTGCACGTGCCGGTCGGCTGGCTCGTCGAAGGTGCTGGCGATCACCTCGGCCTGCACGTTCTCCTGCATGTCGGTGACTTCCTCGGGCCGCTCGTCGATCAGCAGCACGATGAGGACGCAGTCGGGATGGTTCTCGCTGATGGCGTTGGCCAGCTTCTGCATCAGGATCGTCTTGCCGGCCTTGGGTGGGGCCACGATCAGGCCGCGCTGCCCCTTGCCGATGGGCGAGAGGAGGTCCACCACCCGCATGGACAGGTCTCCGTTCGACCGCTCCAGCCGGATCCGCGAGTCGGGATAGCGCGGCTTGAGGTTGTCGAACGCGATCCGGTGCTTGGTCTTCTCCGGCTCCTCGTAGTTGACGCTCTCCACCTTGAGGAGCGCCAGGTACCGCTCACCCTCCTTGGGCGGGCGCACCTGCCCGGTGACCGTGTCGCCGGTGCGGAGGTCGAACCGCTTGATCTGGCTGGGCGAGACGTAGATGTCGTCGGGACCGTAGAGGTAGTTCCAGTCCTGGCTGCGCAGGAACCCGTAGCCCTCGGGGAGGATTTCCAGCACGCCCTCGCCGCGGATGACCGTGTCCTGGTCGAGCAGGGACTGCTCGATGCGGAAGATCAGGTCCTGCTTGCGCAGCCCCGAGTAGTTCGTGATGTTGAGCTTCTCGGCCAGCTCGTGCAGTTCGGCAACGGATTTCTGCTTCAGCTCAGCGATATCCACGGGTGGGGCTCCAGGCGTGTCAGGCGACGCCGCGGTGCGCGGCGGTCGGGTGCTGCGTTCTGGGGAAGGCTTTCGAGTGCTCGTGTTGGACAACCGGAAAAGGGGCCTGGGGAGCCGGGATCGCTCAACGGCCTGCACGTCTTGTCTTGGGGAGCGTATGTCGCTGGGGCCAGCCGACACAAACGTAAGGCGCGCCGCTCGGGGGCGTCAAGAGGCCCGCCGGTGACCCCCTCCCGGCGGGCCGCCCTCTGGGCGGCAGGCGGCTCGGCCGCCCTCGTCATGCTCCTCACCCTCTGGCCCCTGCCGGAGCAGGCCTACCAGTCGAGCCGACTGCCAGTCACCTGCCTCGTCTGCGGAGACCAGGGGCTGCAGGATGTCTTCCAGAACATCCTCATGCTCCTCCCCATGGGCCTCGCCCTCGGGCTGGCCGGGGTGCCCCCCAGGCGTGCAGCCCTCCTCGGGCTTGCCCTGTCGCTGTTCGTCGAGGTCATGCAGCTCGGCGTCATCACCGGTCGCGATGCCTCCCTGAGCGACCTGCTCACCAACACGCTGGGCACCTGGCTGGGCGCCCGCCTGGCGCCGTACCTGGGCGTCCTGTTCCGACCCGGACCCCGGGCGGCCCGGCGGCTCGCGCTGGGCGCATCGGTGGCGTGGGCGCTGCTCTGGGCTTTCGGTGCCTGGGCCATCGGCAATGACGCCGGGCATGGTGGCTGGCGCGGACGCTTTCCCGGTGACCTGCCCGATGCCCCGGCGCTCAATGGCGAGGCGCTGTCGGCGACCGTCAATGGCGCATCACTCGGCGTGGTGCCTCGCGCCCTGCCCCGGTCGGTGGAAGGCGAGTTCGTTCGCGGGCGGCTGGCCATCGAGGGGGCCGTGACCGTGGGGCCGCCCATCGCCTGGCGCGAGAATGTGATCACCATCATCGACATCGACTCCACGCGCCCCCGGGGCAACAACCAGCTGGTGGTCGTGCTCAACCGCGTCAGGAAGAAGGCGCTGCTTTCCTGGCGCATCAAGGCCGCCGATGTCCTGCTCCGGACGCCGAGCTTCAACCTGGGCCCCATGTTCGACGTCCCCGCGGGCGGCCGTGTCGAGTTCGCCATCGAGCGCCGGGGGGGAGTGCTCCGGGCGCAGGGCTCCGGGGCGGGGCCTGCCATCTCCACCACCTACCGGCTGGGCCCGGAGATGCTCTACAGCATCCTGGCCCCGCGCTCGCCGCGACCCACGCTGGCGTGGGCCGTCGAGTCGCTGCTGTGGGCGGCATGTCTCCTGGTAGTCACGGGGTACTGGGCGGGGAGGGCGGGCACGTGGGTGCCTGGCGCGGTGGCAGCCGTGGCTGTGGTGGCACAAGTGGTGGTACCGTGGATCTTTCCCGTGGCGTCACAGACCCTGCTTGGCTGGACCATGCTGCTCGGCGGATTGCTGCTCGGAGTGTTGCTGGGACGAGGCGTCACAAACAGGAGCGGCACATGAACCTGCGCATCCTCGCTGGCCTGATCCTTGGGGCCCTGGCCGTCCAGCCCCTGCGCGCCCAGTCACCCGGAACCAGCGAGAAAGGATCCCCCATGCCCCTCACGGCCGAAGGCACATTCGACGTCAAGGTGTCGCCCGTCCCACCCGACGCCAGTGACCGTGCCGGCGCGGCCCGCCTCACCCTCGACAAGACCTTCCACGGTGGTATCACCGGTACCAGTACCGGCATCATGCTTGGCGTTCAGGGTGCCGTGAAGGGGTCGGGCGCCTACGTCGCCATCGAGAAGGTCACGGGCACGGTCAATGGCCGCCGAGGATCCTTCGTGCTGCAGCACAACGGCACCATGCAGGGTGGTGCCTTCACCCTCCAGGTCGTGGTGGTTCCCGACTCGGGCACCGAGGACCTCACCGGCATCGCCGGGACGCTGGCGATCGTGATTGCACCGGACGGAACGCACTCCTACCGATTGGAGTACACCTTGCCCTGAGGGGAGGCTTTGGACAGGGCCAAGAGGCCGCTCCGTCATGATCGAATCGCTCACATTCGGGCGTTGCAGGCATCGGGCGCCGGACCTCCAACATGGCATGCATAGTGCCTCCTCCGCGGTGCCGTCGCCGGCCTCGCGACCTTGGCTCGCGCGCCCAGCAAATTGGGCCATGGGCTGATCGTCCCATACTGGCCTGTCTTGTCGTTACCTGGACCGCTCCATCAGTCCTGAAAGCCGGGCCGAACCACCGGAGGCCGCAGGCGGCACCAAGGCACTGACGGTGACACCGGTCGGAGGGTGATGCATGCCCGCAACACCAGCGGTGACCGGATTGCTGCGTTTCGGACTGCGGAGGCCCGACCAGGCATTCCGGCTTTTCTGCTTTCCATACGCAGGAGGTGGGGCATCGGCCTACCGGCTCTGGCCTGCCGCTCTGCCGGCGTTTGTGGACGTGCTTGCGATCCAGTTGCCCGGCACCGAGAGTAGAGTCCGGGAGGCACCGCTTCACTCCATTCCCGGGATGGTCGACGAGTTTGCCCCCCTCATTGCAAGCCAGTCCGACCTCCCGTTCGGGTTCTTCGGGCATAGCCTGGGTTCCGTCCTCGCCTTCGAGGTTGCGCGCGCGCTCCGGCGTGTCGGTGCGGCCCAACCCCGGTTCCTCATTGTCTCGGGGCGTCGCCCCCCGCGCGTGCCGGACCGTCATGCCCCGCTGCGGCACCTCCCTGATGGAGAACTCGTCACTCACATCGACGCACGGTACGGTGGCATCCGTCGTGAGGTATTCCAGCACCCCGAGCTGATGGAGCTCCTGCTGCCGGGGCTCCGGGCCAGCATCTCAGCACTCGAAACCTACGAGTTCTACGACGAGCCCCCGCTTGCCTGCCCGGTGTTGGCCTTGGGTGGTGCCTCTGACCCGATGGCTCCCCTGTCAGATCTCGCGGCATGGAGGGCCGAGACAACCGGGCCATTCTCCAGCCGACAGTATCCGGGCGGGCACTTTTACCTCCTCTCCGACCCCCAACCCATCCTGGCTGAGGTCGTGGCTGCAGTGCAGGCCTGCGCGCCCTTGCCGGAGCCGCCTCTGGCATGAATGGGCGTGGGGTGCCGATGCCGGTGGCCATCGTGGGCATGGCGTGCCGCTTCCCCGGTGGCGTGACGGATCCCGCCGGGTTCTGGCGCCTGCTGGACCGGGGCGGCGATGCGATAACCCGGATCCCGCCCGATCGGTTCGACGTCGAGCACTTCTTCGATCCGGCGCCGGCCACGCCCGGGCGGATCATGAGCGCGCACGGCGGCTTCCTCGATGGACTGCGGGAGTTCGACGCGGGGTTCTTCGGCATCTCGCCCCGGGAAGCGGAACGGCTCGATCCGCAGCAGCGCCTCCTGCTCGAGACCGCGTGGGAGGCCCTCGAGGATGCGGGTCAGGACGTGCGGCAACTCGAGGGCTCGACGACAGGCGTCTACGTCGGCCAGTGGGTCAGCGATTTCGAGAGTCGGCTGTTCGCCGACCCGGAATCGGTGGACTTCCTCATGACCACGGGAAGCGGCCGCTACGCCTCGTCGGGGCGCATCTCGTACGCCCTGGGGCTTCGCGGACCGAGCCTCACGCTCGACACGGCGTGCTCGTCCTCGCTCGCCGCGGTGCACCTCGGGGTGCGCAGCATCCGCGACGGCGAGTCCACGCTCGCACTCGTGGGCGGCGCGAACGTCATCCTGCAGCCCCACGTCACGATCGCCTATTCGCAGTCGCGCATGATGGCGGTCGACGGCCATTGCAAGTTTGGCGATGCCGGTGGTGATGGGTACGTGCGGAGTGAGGGCGCCGGCATGGTCGTGCTCAAGGCGCTCGACCGGGCGCTCAGCGACGGCGACCGGATCTACGCCCTGATCCGCGGGAGCGCGATCAACAATGACGGGCAGACCAGTGGCAGCCTGGGCCGGCCGAGTCGCCTGGGTCAGGAGGAGTTGCTCCGGGCGGCATACCGGGATGCGGGTGTCTCGCCCGGACTGGTCGCCTACGTGGAGGCACACGGGACCGGGACACGCGTCGGTGACCCCGTGGAGCTCGGCGCATTGAACACCGTGCTGGGCGAAGGTCGGCCGGCGGGCCTCCCGCTGGTGGTGGGGTCGGTCAAGACGAACATTGGCCACACCGAGGCGGCGGCCGGCGTCGCCGGCTTGATGAAGGCGGCGCTGGCGCTCTACCACGGCCGGATCCCGCCCAGCCTCCACTGCCGCGAGCCGAACCCCGACGTGGAATGGGCGGCGCTCCCGATCCGGGTGGCGCGCGCGGGTGAATCCTGGCCCGGCGGGGGCCCGTGTGTCGCGGGCGTCTCGTCCTTCGGCATCGCTGGCAGCAACGCGCACGTGGTGCTCGAGGCGGCGCCCGCGCCAGCCCCCGCCGTTCCCGCATCGCCGCCCCGGGCCCCGGCCCCGCTCCTCCTGCCGCTGTCGGCACGGTCATCCGGGGCACTGAGGGCGCGCGCAGCGTCGTTCGCGGCGTGGTTGCGCGCGCCGGGTGCGCCCGACCCCGTCGATGCCTGCCACGGCGCCTCTCGCTTGGCGGGGCTCGAGCACCGTGCCGTGGTCGTCGCTCCCGATGCGTCGGCCCTGCTCGCCGGCCTCGACCAGGTTGCGAGCGGCGACGCGCCCGGTGCAATCGAGGGCGTCGTGGATCCGGCGGCCCGTCCCAGGGTGGCGTTTGTCGTCCCGGGACAGGGCGGGCAGTGGGCCGGCATGGCCCGCGAACTGATGCAGGCCGACGCGACGTTCCGCGCGGCCATCGACGCGTGCGACGAGGCGCTGGGGGACCTGGTGTCCTGGTCACTCGCCGAGCAGCTGCTGATGGAGGAAGGCGATCCGGGGTGGCTGCTCGGGCGCATTGACGTCATCCAGCCGGCGCTGGTGGCGGTGGCCATCGCGTACGCCTCCTGGTGGCGGGCACGCGGCCTCGTCCCCGACGTGATCGTGGGTCACAGCATGGGCGAGGTGGGCGCGGCCTGCCTCGCGGGAGTGATCGACCTGCGCACGGCCATGCGCCTCATCGGCCGTCGCAGTGCCCTCATGCAGCGCACGGCCGGTCGGGGCGCCATGGCACTCCTCGAGCTTCCCATGGACGAGATGCGAGCCCGGCTCCGGGGCCTCGAGGAACGCGTCACCGTCGCCGTGAGCAACAGCCCCCGGGCCACGGTCATCTCGGGTGACCCCGGTGCCGTCCACGAGGTCGTCGCGGCCGCGGAGCGGGACGGCGTTTTCTGCCGCATGGTGAAGGTGGATGTCGCCTCGCATAGCCCGCAGATGGAGCCGCTCGCGGCCGAGCTCGCCGCGGAGTTTGGGGCCCTCCAGCCAGCAGGGGCCCACACGCCGCTCTACTCCACGGTGCTGGCTCGGCGGGTCGAAGGCCCCGAGCTGGGCGGGGAGTATTGGGGCTGGAACCTGCGCCGGCCGGTCCTTTTCGCCGAGACGATCAGGCTCCTGGTGCGGGATGGCGTCGAACTCTTCGTCGAACTCGGGCCCCACCCCGTGCTCAAGCCCTCCCTTGAGCAGGTTGGCCAGGCGGAGGGCCGTGCGCTCACCGTGATCGCCTGCGGGATGCGCGACGAACCTGGCCGGCAGGCGCTCTGGGGTGCGCTCGGCGCCGCCTGGGTCGCTGGGGCTGGCGTGTCCCCCAGGACGCTGACAGCGGGACGTCACGTGTCCCTGCCCGCCTATCCGTGGCAGCGCGCGTATCACTGGGTCGAGGCGGCAGAGGTGCGGAGTGCGGATCGGCCGCGCTTGCGCACGACGTTGGACGACAGGATGGGGAGTTGGCTCTACTGCCAGCGATGGGCAGGGTTCGCGCCAGGGGAGGTGACTGGCACGGGTCGCCACTGCGTTGTCGTGGGACACGCTGATTGGTCGCGCGAGGTCGCGGCGGCTGCCGCGAGCCAAGGCGCAAGCGCACAGGTCGCGAACCTTGCCTCGCTGCCAGGCGCCCTCGGGGCCCACGACGCCACCGGCGTTCGGCCCGATACCATCATCGTGCTGGTGGAGGAGGACGCCTCCCCATGGCTGGCTGTGCAGGTAGCACAGGCCGTCCTGGGACAGGAGTTTCCGGTGCCTCCTCGGACATGGTTCGTCACTCGCGGGGCCCATGCGGTTGACGACCGCGATGCAGGTCACGTCAACGTTGCACATGCAGCCCTCTGGGGCGCGGCGCTGGTCGTCGGAGAGGAGCACCCGGAGTTGTGGGGTGGCCTCGTGGATGCCGACCCGACGATCCCCGTGTCCGGTGAGCCCACAGTGCGTGCAGTGCTCGCGGCGGGCGAAGACCAGGTTGCGCTGCGAAGGGGCGCCTTCTGGGCGCGTCGGCTCGCCCCCATGAATTTCGGGTCGGTCGCCGAGCCGGCACTGGACGGCACCTGGCTGGTCACGGGGGGGCTCGGGGAAGTGGGACTGCACCTGGCCCGTGGCCTGGCCTCAGCCGGCGTGCGCCGGATGGTGCTCATGGGTCGGAGTTCACTGCCGGCCAGGTCCGAGTGGGGTGCTGCACTCCAGGAACCGAGGGTGGCACGGCGTGTGGCCGCTGTGCGCGAGCTTGAGGCGGCGGGGGTTGCCGTGCACCTCACCGAACTCGACGTATCCCGTCCCGGTGCCCTCGAAGGCTTCCTCAGGCGCCATGCGG
The DNA here is from genome assembly GCA_964638035.1 of uncultured Gemmatimonadaceae bacterium. Taxonomy (GTDB): domain Bacteria; phylum Gemmatimonadota; class Gemmatimonadetes; order Gemmatimonadales; family GWC2-71-9; genus JAGGAG01. Next base: position 84,583 of record CAZWXD010000004.1, read on the forward strand.
CCGAGGCGTGGCCGGCAATACGTGGTGTCGTGCATGCCGCGGGCACGCTGAACAACCAGTTGGTGGGCAGTATGACCCGGCCCACCTTCGATGACGTCATCGCCTCCAAGCTTGGCGCCGCAGCTGAGCTCGACCGCCTCCTTCCCGACCTCGACGCCTTCGTATTGGTCTCCTCGACCGGAGCGTTCCTGCCCCAGCCCGGCCAGGCCAACTACGCGGCAGCCAACGCCGGACTCGACGCCTTGGTTGAGCGGAGGAGGGCACGGGGGCAGCGGGCCCTCAGCATCAACTGGGCAGTCTGGGAGGGGACAGGGCTCGTCCGGAGTGAGTCAGGGGAGCAGGGCGTCGCCGAGATGCGCAGGCACGGCATTGATCCCTTCACGCCCGCCGAAGGCAGGGCAATCTTCGAGACCCTCCTCCTCGGCGCCGCTGGTCCGGTGGCAGTCATCCCGGCTGATTGGTCTGTCTGGCGGGGCGCTCGCCCCGGCCGCTCCTGCACCATCGCGCGTGAGCTCCTCCCTGATGCCCCGATGGACGCTGGCCTCGGGGGACCGGTTGCGCATCCGACCGCCGTCAGCCAGCGCGCCAGGGTCGAGCGGGCCGTCCGGGAGGCGGTCGGGCACGTCCTCAAGGTGGCGCCCGGCCGGATCGATCCCCGGAGGACCCTCGGCGGGATGGGCTTGAACTCGCTCATGGCGATGGAGCTCCGGAGTCGTCTGGAGGCCGCGCTTGCACGCCCCTTGTCAGCTACCCTGGCATGGAACTATCCGACCGTGGATGCCCTGGTCGCGTTTCTTGCGAGCGACGAAGGCCAGGACAGGGCTGCCACACCGGCGCCAACTGCCGCCCCAGGTGTCCCGGATCTGGAAGGGCTGAGCGACGAGGCGGCCCTCAGGGCCCTGCGAACGCGCATGCCAGGGCCACGCTCGTGACCTCACTCCACGGCCACGCCGAGCCGTCGGCACTCAAGCTGGCGCTCCTGGCGCGAGAGGCGCGTGCCGCCAACGGCCGGCTTCTCCGCGCTGACCCGATCGCCATTGTCGGCATGGCCTGTCGCGTTCCCGGCGCCGAGACGCCGGAGCGCCTCTGGCAGCTCCTGAGGGATGGCAGCACGGCGATCCGTGAGGTCCCGGCCGACCGTTGGGACGTCGACGCCTGGTACGACGCTGACCCCGCCGTGCCGGGACGCGCCATCACGCGCTGCGCGGGCTTCCTCGATCACGTCGACATGTTCGACGCGGGCTATTTCGGGATCCTCGAGCGCGAGGCGGAGCGCACGGATCCGCAGCACCGGCTCGTGCTCGAGGTGGCCTGCGAGGCGCTTGACGACGCCGGACTCACGCATAAGCGGCTGCGTGGTTCTCGAACTGGCGTGTTCGTGGCGAGCTATCACAACGACTACGCGCAGCTGCAGTATGGCGACGTGGCGAACATCGATGAACGGACACTTGTCGGTACGCTGCACAGCGTGCTGGCCAACCGGTTGTCCTGGTTTCTCGACCTTCGCGGCCCAAGCCTCTCCATTGATACGGCATGCTCCTCGTCACTTGTCGCCGTGCACCTTGCCTGCCAAAGCCTCCGCATGGGCGAGACGGACTGCGCACTTGCCGGTGGCGTGTCGCTGATCATTGTGCCAGGCCTGATGATAGCCATGAGCAAGGTCGGGTTCATGTCCCCCGACGGGCGCTGCAAGACATTCGACGCTGCGGCCGATGGCTTCGGGCGCGGCGAGGGATGTGGCATGGTCGTCCTCAAGCGGCTCGCCGATGCGGTGGCGGATGGGGACCGGGTGCTCGCGGTGATCCGCGGAAGTGCGGTCAACCAGGACGGACACTCCACGGTGCTCGCAGCACCCAGCGGTCCGGCGCAGCGCGTGCTCCTGCAGGAGGCGCTCGAGAGCGCACAACTTTCTCCCATGCGCATCAGCCTCGTCGAGGCCCACGGTACAGGGACGGCCCTCGGAGACCCGATCGAGGTCGAGGCGATTGGAGCCGTCGTTGGGAGGCCCGCGCCGGGCGCGGGTCGTTGCTACCTCGGTTCCGTCAAGGCCAACGTCGGTCACCTGGAGGCGGCGGCGGGGGTCGTTGGCCTGATCAAGGTCGTCCTCGCCATGCGCCACAATGCAGTGCCTCCCCAGCCGGGCTTCACCCGGTTGAGCCCGCATCTCGACTTCACCGGGACTCGCCTGGAGGTCGCAACGGAGCTGACGCCCTGGCAGCGGTCGGACGCCCCGCGCTGTGGTGCCGTGAGCTCATTCGGTGTCGGTGGAACGAATGCGCATGTCGTCCTCGAGGAGGCTCCCGCACTCGGCAGCCCCGTGCCTGTTGCGGCGGGCGACCGGGGCCTGTGCCTTCCCCTCTCGGCCAGGCACCCCGATGCACTGCGGGAGTTGGCGCGCCGTTGGATGGCGTTCCTGGCTCAGCCAGGCGTAGCACTCGAGGCGGTGTGCCAGACGGCTGCTGTGCGCCGCACGCACCACGACCTGCGGCTTGCGGTGACGGGCCACACGGCCGCGGAGTTGAGCTCACGGCTGGCGTCGGTCCTCGCGAGTGAGCCAACTCCCGATGCGGCCTGGGGGCAGCGGCCCGCGTCGACCAGCCCTCGTGTCGCCTTCGTGTTCTGTGGTCAAGGCCCCCAGTGGCCTCGCATGGGCCTGGAGCTGTTCGAGTCGGAGCCCGCCTTTCGTGAGGTGATCAGCGAATGTGACTCGCTGCTCCAGTCACTGGCTGGATGGTCCCTGCTCGAGGAGCTTGGCAGGGAGGCGCCGTCCTCACGACTCGACCAGACGGAGATTGCCCAACCGGCGATCTTCGCGATGCAGGCTGGCTTGGCTGCTGTGCTCAGGTCGTGGGGCGTGACTCCGTCTTCGGTGGCTGGTCACAGCGTCGGCGAGATCGCGGCGCTGCACCAGGCGGGTGTGCTCACCCTCTCGGATGCACTCCGGATTGCATGGCTCCGTGGCCGGATCATGCAGGGTGCCACCGGTCAGGGGGCGATGGCGTCAGTCGCCCTCCCAGCCGAAGCCGCCACTGACCTGGTGCGGCCGTATGCCGGTCGGCTCGTCGTTGCCGCTGTCAATGCACCTCGCAGCGTGGTGCTCTCTGGCGAGCGCGAGGCACTCGACGACGCCCTCCTGCAACTCGACCAGCAGGGCGTCACCCATCGCGAGCTCCCGGTGAACTATGCCTTCCACAGCCCGCAGATGGAGCCGATGCAGGAGCGCCTGGTGGCGGAGCTCGCCGGGCTGCGGAGTGCCGCCCCAACCCTCCCGGTGTACTCAACCGTGACCGGTGGACTCGTCACCGGCGCAACGTTCGGCCCCGCCTACTTTGGCCGGAACGTGCGGGAGCCCGTGCGCCTGGCACCCGCCATCGAGGCCATGGCTGCCGACGGCCTCGACATGGTGCTGGAGATCGGTCCGCATCCGGTGCTCGCAGCCAACATCACCGAAACGCTTGCTGGCCGTCACGCCGACATTCGGGTCTCGGCCACGTTGCGTCGCGGGCGCCCCGAGCGCGCATCCCTGCTCCAGGCGTGTTCTGCGCTCTTCGCGATGGGCGTCGACCTCGATTGGGAAGCCATTGTGGGCCGGCCCGAAGTGCCGGAGGATCTGCCATCGTATCCGTGGCAGCGCCAGCGGTACTGGATCCGGCCCTGGACGGGGCGCGCCACCGCCGGGCGGGACACGGGCCATCCACTTCTTGGGGTCCGGTTGCCGTTGGCTACGGGAGCGACGGTGTTCGAGGGAGGACCGGACCTGCAGTGGCTCCACGACCACGTCATTCAAGGCCAGGCCCTGCTTCCCGCCGCAGCCATGATGGACCTCCTGTCCGCCGCCGTCCGTGAGGACACCGGTAGCGACATGACCCTGGAGGACTTCACGATCCATCGGCCCCTGCCGCTCGTCATGGACGGGCAGGCGGCTCGGTGGCAGGTGGTCGTTACGGAAGCAGGCCCAGGGCGATTCCATGTGGGGCTTCACGTCGCTACCGGGACGGGTCCCGCAGGCTGGGAATTCGTGGCGGACGCCCATGCAGTGCCGGCACGGGAGGCCGGTCCAGTTGGCGTGCCCGACCTGGCCGCGCCGTTGCCTGTCGAGCAATTCTACCGGCGCCTTGCGGACCTGGGGGCCGACTTCGGGCCGCACTTCCGCCTCCTGCGACACGTCGTCCATTCCGGGGGTACGGCACAAGCCGAGGCCGCATTGACGCCGGGAGCCCTGGGTGCGGGCGAGCGCTTCCAGCTCCAACCCGCGCTGCTCGATGCGGCGCTCCAGCTCTGTTCCGTGGGACGTTCGCCCGACGGCCTGCCGACGCGGCTGCTGATTCCCGTGGGCGCCCACCAAGTCACGCTGCACCACGCCGCCACAGGCGGACCCCTGCGCCTGCAGGCCAGCATACGTGACGAGCCATCTGGCGGGATTGTGGCCGACATTCGTGTCGAGTCGATGGCCGGTGAGGCGGTCGCAGGCCTGGCTGGCGTGCGCTTCGTCGAGGCAGGGGTATCTGCAGTCGACGTCCTGTACGGTGTGTCCTGGGAGTACGCGCCTCTCGCCCCAGGCGATCCGGAGCGGGGCACCGACTGGGTCATCGTGCCGGATGCAGGCGGAGTGGGCAGTGCACTGGCTGAGGCGCTCGTGGCACAGGGTATACGGTGCCGAATGGCGCGGACCCCGGCCGACGTGAGTGACGCCGTGGGCCACGCCGGGCATGTTGTCTACCTCCCCGGTCTGGACGCTCCGCGATTCGATGGCACCTCCGCCGTGCCTCCTGACGATGGCATTCTTCGCACATTGCTGGAGCTCGGCGTCACCCTCGGGGGCAGGGGCGACCGAGTGGCGAAGCTGACCGTCGTCACGCGCGGCTCGCATGTCGTGTCTGGCACGGAGGCCGCCACAGGCCTCGCTCCCACCTCGGCAGCCCTGTGGGGACTCGCCGACGTCATTGCGGTGGAGTACACCGACCTTGCAGTGCGTTGCATCGACCTCGACCCGGCAGAGCACGACTGCGTCGAGGCGCTGGCAGGTACACTTGCGTCGGGTGCCTTCTCCAGGATTGCGCTCCGTGAGGGCCAGCACTACGTGCCCCGGCTCGTGCGGCGTCGTGAGGCCGGAGCCACACACGCGCAGCGCCTCGAGATCGTGACGCCCGGCCTGCTCCAGGGCGTCGCACTTCGTCCCGCAGCGCTCGGGGCGCTCGCCCCGGATGCCGTGCGCCTCCAGGTCATCGCGGCTGGCGTCAACTTCCGGGACGTCCTGCTGACGCTGGGCATGTACGAGGGAGAGCCTGTCCCGCTCGGTGCGGAATGCGCTGGGATCGTACTGGAGGTGGGGCGGGACGTGCGCCATTTCGAGCCGGGCGCCTGCGTGTTCGGGTTCGTGCCCGCCGCATTCGCCACGCACGTGGATGTCCCGGCGGCCTTCGTGGCGCCGATGCCGGCCGGCACGTCGCCGGCCGTCGCAGCGGGGCTGCCGGTGGCCTACCTCACTGCCATGTACGGCCTGGAGCGGCTGGCACGGCTCCAGCCGGGTGAGCGGATCCTGATCCACGGGGCGGCCGGCGGCGTCGGGCTGGCGGCCGTCCAGGTTGCGCGACGGTGCGGCGCGGAGGTCTTCGCCACGGCAGGGAGCGAGTCACGCCGTCGCCTGCTGGCCGATCTCGGTGTGCAGCATGTGATGGATTCGCGCTCACTTGGCTTCGCCGACGAGGTCATGCGTGCGACCGGGGGCCGAGGCGTGGACGTTGTGCTGAACTCGCTTGCCGGGGACTTCATCCGGGCGTCCCTCGGCGTGCTCGCGCGTGGTGGCCGCTTCGTCGAGATCGGGAAGCGCGGGATCCTCACCCGTGAAGAAGTGCAGCGCATCCGGCCGGATGCGTCCTACCTCCCATTCGACCTGGGAGCTGATGCGCACCAGGAACGGGACATGTTGCGACCGATGCTCGACCAGTTGAGGCGGGCCATCGAGGAACAATCGTTGCCGCCCCTGCCGGTGACGACCTATCCGCTCAAGGGCGCGGCCGCGGCCTTCCGCGACATGGCCCACTCAGCACACCCGGGAAAACTGGTGCTGGTCGTGAGGCCCACCGTCGCGGGCACAGTCCCCGGGACGGGTACCGTGCTGGTGACTGGCGGCCTCGGCGCGCTCGGCCGGGAGACGGCTCGCTGGCTTGTGCACTCAGGTGTGCGCTCGATTGTCCTGACGGGTCGGCACGAACCCGGCCCCGAGGGGAGGTCATTCGTCGAGGAGCTGTGTGCGGGCGGTGCCGATGCGAAGTACGTCGTCGCCGACGCGGCTGATCGCGACGCGATGCGTGCAGTGTTCGACATGGTCGAACGGTCCATGGCGCCGCTCAGGGGCATCGTCCACGCGGCGGGGGTTGTGCATGACGGTGCCCTCGAGAACCAGGATTGGCGCCAGTGCTGCGACGTCCTGGCCGGCAAGGCGCACGGTGCCCTCGTACTCCATGAGCTTTCACGGGGCGTGCCGCTCGACCTCTTCGTGCTGTACTCCGCCGCCGGCCGGGCCGTTGGTGCGGCCGGCCAGGGGGTGTACCCGGCGGCCAATGCCGTCCTTGATGCCATGGCTGCTGCCAGGAGGCAGGCGGGGTTGCCGTCATTGAGCATTGCCTGGGGTCCCTGGTCAGGTGCCGGCATGGCATCCGCGCAGGGTGCCAACGCCTGGGGCGCCCGTGGGTTCGGCCTGATGGCCCCCGCGACGGCCTTTTCTGCCCTGGAGGCTGCGCTCGCGTGCGATGCGGCGCACTCCGTCGCAATGCACATGAACTGGCGACAGTACGGGGCCAACCTCCCTGCCGGGCTCGACCGCAGCTTCTTCGGGCCACTGCTGCCGGATCCGCCGAGACGGGCGGCACCCAGTCCTGACTCCGAGGCCGTCGTTGCACGCCTCCGTGCCTTGCCCTCCGGGGCCCGTCGTACCGGGCTGGCAGACCACATCTGCAAGCGCACGCTCCAGGTCCTGGGCCTCGACCCCTCGACACCGGTGGCAGGTGGCGTGCCGCTCAAGGACATCGGACTCGACTCCCTGATGGCGGTGGAGCTCCGGAATGCGCTCGCGCGCTCCATCGGGCGTACGCTGCCTGCCACGCTGCTCTTCGACTACCCGACGCTCGACGCACTGGCAGCGCACCTCTCCCAGCTCCTCGAACTCGAGGCGCCGGCTCCGCCACCAGACACGGCGTCAGGGGAACGCGAGGCGGTGTTGCACCTGCCAGACGCCGAGGCGTACGACCTGCTGCTGGCTGAGCTCGACGGGGACGCACCAGGGGCGCGCAATGGCTGACGCGGCCCGCACCGACCAGCCCGGCGCCGTGCAGCGCGCGCTGCTGGAGATCCGTGAGCTCAAGGCGCGCCTCGCTGCGGCCCAGGCCGCGCGCAGTGAGCCGCTCGCCCTCACCGGAATCGCGCTCCGGTTCCCTGGGGGCGCCAACAGCCCCGCCGACCTGGCCGAGCTGCTCTGGGCCGGGCGCGACGCCATCGAGCCGATTCCAGCCTCGCGCTGGGACCTCTCGCGCTATCTGGACGATGATCCCGATGCGCCGGGAAAGATGATGACGCGCTTTGGCGGATTCCTCTCCGACGTGGACCGGTTCGACGCGGAGTTCTTCGGCATCGCGCCGGTCGAGGCCGCGAGCATGGATCCGCAGCAGCGGCTGATCCTCGAAGTGGCGTGGGAGGCACTGGAAAACGCGGGCCAGTCACCGTCGGCGCTGAACGGCTCTCGCACCGGCGTCTACCTCGGGATCAGCAACAACGATTACGGGCGGCGAATCTTCGCCCGGCCGGACCTGATCGACCCGTGGTTCAGTCCGGGGAATGCCTACAGCGTGGCGGCGGGCCGTGTGTCCTATGTGCTCGGGCTGCAGGGCCCGGCCATCGCGGTGGACACGGCCTGCTCCTCCTCGCTGGTGGCCCTTCACCTGGCCGCGCAGGGCCTGCGTGCCGGGGAGTGCGATCTCGCGCTGGTCGGTGGGGTCAACCTCGTGCTGACCCCGGAGATGAACATCAACTTCTCCAGGGCGCGCATGATGGCTCCCGACGGCCGCTGCAAGACGTTCGATGCGGCGGCAGACGGGTATGTGAGGGGCGAAGGATGCGCCATGCTCGTGCTCCGGCGGCTGGGCGACGCGTTGGCCAGGGGCGATCGGGTGCTCGGCCTGGTCCGCGGCACGGCCGTGAACCAGGACGGCAGGAGCGGCGGCCTCACCGCGCCGAACGGGCCGGCGCAGGAAGCCGTGATCCGTTCGGCCCTTGCGGCCTCAGGCGTGGAGCCCGGGCTGGTCGGGTACGTCGAGGCGCACGGCACTGGCACTCCCCTCGGCGATCCCATCGAGATCGGTGCGATCGGCGCGGCCCTCGGTGCAGGGCGTGATCCAGCGCGGCCGCTGCTCGTCGGATCCATCAAGACCAACCTCGGGCACCTCGAGGCTGCCGCCGGTGTTGCCGGCGTGATCAAGGTGGCCCTCGCGCTGGAGCGGCGTGCGATCCCGCCGAACCTGAATTTCCGGACGCCCAACCCGTACATCGACTGGGCGTCGCTTCCCATTGCGATCCCGACCGTGGTGACACCCTGGCACCCGATCGGGGGACGTCGCCTCGCCGGCGTGAGCTCTTTCGGCTTCAGCGGCACGAATGCGCATGCGGTGATCGAGGAGGCCCCGGAGCCCCCCGCCACCGAGCCTCCGGGTCGGGACCTCTGCCTCCTGCCACTCTCGGCCCGCGATCACACAGCCCTCCGAACGCTTGCCTCACGCTACGGTGACGCGCTGCAGGATGACGTCTGCCTCGCGGATGCGTGTCACACGGCTGGCGATGGCCGTGCACACTTCGCCCACCGCCTCGCTGTCATAGGCCAGTCCCCCTCTGACGTCAGGCGGAGCCTGGCCGCCTGGCAAGCGGGTGAGGAGTCGCCGGGTGTCGTGGCGGGACTGGCCCCTGCTGGCGGGCCTCGAGTCGCCTTCCTCTACCCCGGCCAGGGAGTCCAGACCCCCGGCATGGGGCGGCGCCTGTATGAGACCGCGCCCGTGTTCCGCGCCGAACTCGACCGCTGTGCCGAGGCGTTGGAGGGCCATTTGGACCGGCCACTCCTGGGGCTGCTCTTCCCCGGGACGACGGGTGCCTCCCCAATCGACGAGACCCGATATGCACAACCGGCGCTCGTGGCCTTTCAGGTTGCCCTGACGGCGTTGTGGCGATCTTGGGGGGTGGAGCCAGTCGTCGTGATGGGACACAGCCTCGGCGAGTTGGCAGCGGCACACGCCGCCGGGATGCTGGGCCGGGAGGACGTCCTGCGAGCAGCCGCCGAGCGTGGGAGGCTGGCGCACCACCTGCCTGGCAGGGGGGCCATGGCGGTGATCCTGGCTGCTGCGGACGTCGTGGCGACCGCGATCGGCGGGGAGGCGGGGAGCGTGGCGGTTGCCGCGTTCAACGGGCCATCAAACACCGTCATCAGCGGCGAACGCGATGCCGTCGAGCGCCTCGTGGATGCGATGAAGGGCGCGGGAATCGATGCCAGGATGCTTCGCATCTCCTTCGCGTCACACTCACCGATGGTGGAACCTGCTGTGGGCCCGTTCAGGAACGTGATGGCCGGCCTGCGCTGGGCGCCCCCACGCACGGCGCTCATTTCGAACCTCACCGGTGACCTGGCCGGACCAGCGGAGCTGGCGAGCGGCGACTACTGGACGCGGCACATGCGCCAGCCGGTGCGCTTCGCCGACTCGATCCGGACAATGGCAGCGCAGGGAATTACGCATTGCATCGAGGTCAGCCCGCATCCTGTGCTGATGGGGATGGGAGCCGAGTGCATTCCCGGTTCGTCCACCCAATGGCTTCCGTCGATGCGGCGCGGGCTGGATGACTGGCAGGAACTCATGGCGAGCCTGCAGGTGCTCTACTGCGCTGGCGCACCGCTGGACTGGGCTGGCATGGATGCAGGCAGGCGATGCCGGCGGATCAGCCTGCCCACCTATCCCTTTGCCGGCCGGCGGCACTGGATCGATACGGACAACCTGGAGCCGCAGGTGCCTGTCTGGGACCGGGTGGGCATCGCACTCGACACCCAGGCCGCAATGGGGCCACTCGACCTCAATGCGTCCTCGTATCCCGCCAGGTGGGACGCGCTCGCGCGGCTCACGCGGGCCACCGCTGCGCGCAGCCTCCGGGAACTCGGCCTGTTCGCCGAGCCGGGCAGCCAGCTCACGCTCGACCAGTGCCTTACGGCAGGTGGCATTGCGCCGGCCTATCGCCACCTGGTGGGACGTTGGCTCGACCGCCTCGTCCAGGATGGTGCGCTTCGTCGCGACGGCGACGTGTTCGTGGCCGACGCGTCCCTCGTGGTGGCGCCGGTCAGCGCGATCCACGCCGAGCTGGAGTCACTCTTCCAGGACAACCAGCCGCTCCTCCGCTACGTGCGCCATTGCGAAGGGCTCGTGACTGCGGTGCTCAGTGGCCGGGAGAGTCCCCTGGAGACGCTGTTCCCTGCGGGATCATTCGAGGTCGCTGAGGCGCTGTATGAACGATCCACCACCATGCAGTACGCGAATGCCCTCGTCGCCAGCGCACTCGGCGCGGTCGTCGCATCGCTGCCGGACGGGCGGGACATCCGGGTGCTGGAAGCTGGTGCCGGGACTGGCGGCACGACCGGAGCGCTACTCGGGGAGCTCCCACCCGGGCGGGCACACTACGTGTTCACTGACGTTACGGATGGCTTCCTTGGCCGTGCGGCAGAGCGTTTTGGCACGTGGCCGGGGATCCGCTTTGCCAAGCTCGACCTCGACGAGGATCCAGCGCTGCAGGGGTTCGCTGCGGGCAGTGTTGACGTCATCGTGGCGGCGAACGCCGTGCATGCCTGCCGTGACCTGCGTCGCACGCTTGCGTGGCTCCGGACCCTGCTTGCGCCCGGCGGGGTGCTTCTGCTGGTCGAATCCACCACGCACTTTGCGTGGTTCGACATGACAACGGGCCTCATCGAGGGCTGGCAACACTTTGCGGACGACTTGCGGGGGAGCAACCCGCTGCTGTCACCCGATGCCTGGGTGCGCGCCTTGCGGGAGGCGGGATTCCATCAGTCCAGCTACTGGCCGCGCCCCGGCACACCGGCCGATCACCTCGGTCAGCACGTGCTGGTGGCTCAGGCGCCGGGCGCGGCGTCGCCTGCCGGCGCCCGGCCTGCAGTGTCGCCGGCTTCCGGTGCGCCCACGCCGGGCAGGGCCGAGGGCGCGAACGCCCCGGCCAGCGCGCGTGCCGACCTGGCCGCGGCCCTGCCGCACGAGCGCCTCGACATTCTGCGCGATGTTGTCCGACGCAATGTGGTCACGGTGCTCCGGCATGATGGCCCGGAACTACCGGGCCGCGGCGAGCGCCTCATGGACCTTGGCTTCGACTCGCTGATGGCGGTGCAGCTGCGGAACCGCCTGGGCAAGGCACTGGAACTGGAGGCACCCCTCCCGGCCACGCTCATGTTCGACTACCCGACCATCGACGCCATCGCTGCATTCCTCCTGGCACGGCTTGGCGGGGCCGTCGACGTGCCCCGGATGGGCCCCGATCGTCGGGCGCCCCTTGCTGCCGAGGCAGTCGCCGCCATGTCGGAGGCCGAGATCGAGGCGTTGCTCCTCGACCGGTTGGGCGGACAGTGACAACGGAGCGGGCCGACGGCACACCGGCACTTACGCCGCTCAAGCGGGCATTCCTCGCACTCGAGGAGGCGCGCACCAGGCTCGCAGCACTCGAGTCGGGGCAGTCGGATCCCGTCGCCATCATCGGCGTCGGATGCCGCGTGCCCGGCGCCCGGGACCCCGCCGCATTCTGGCGCCTGCTGCTGTCAGGCACCGATGCCACCGGTGAAGTCCCGCCCGATCGATGGGATGCTGACGCCTACTACGACCCGGATCCCGAGGCCGAGGGCCGGATCACCACCCGCCGTGGCGGCTTCCTCGATGACGTGGCTGCGTTTGATGCCGAGTTCTTCGGGATCGCCCCCCGCGAGGCGCAGGGCCTGGACCCGCAGCAGCGGCTTCTCCTGGAGGTGAGCTGGGAGGCGCTCGAGCACGCCGGTATTGCAGCAGACCGGCTTGAGGGTTCCGCAACCGGGGTGTATGTGGGGATGGCGAGCGGCGACTACTCCAATGAACAGATCAGGAGCGGTGACCCGGCGCTCCTCAACGCGCACTTCACGTCCGGCATTGCCCATAGCATGGGTTCGGGCAGGCTGTCGTACCTGCTGGGGCTCCAGGGGCCGAGTCTCACGATCGATACGGCTTGCTCCTCCTCCCTTGTCGCGTTCCACCTCGCGTGTCAGGCACTTCAGGCCGGGGACTGCCGCCTTGCGCTCGCGGGTGGCGTGAACCTGATCCTGTCGCCGGACCTCGCGATTGCGCTGTCCCACTCCCGAATGCTCGCGCCTGACGGTCGCTGCAAGACCTTCGACGCGGCAGCAGATGGCTTCGCACGCGGTGAGGGATGCGGCATGGTCGTGCTCAAGCGGCTGCGTGACGCCGTGGCGGAAGGTGATCGCATTCTCGCGGTGATCCGGGGAACCGCCGTGAACCAGGACGGCCCGAGCAGCGGCCTCACCGCGCCGAACGGCCCGGCACAAGAGGCGGTCATCCGCCAGGCGATCCGCCGCGCCGGCCTCAGACCGCAGGACATCGGCTACCTGGAAGCCCATGGCACCGGCACCCAGCTGGGGGACCCGCTCGAGATGGGCGCGCTGGGCAACGTCTTCGGCCCGGGTCGCGACCCGCACTCGCCGCTGGTCGTGGGCTCGGTGAAGACAAACCTCGGTCACCTGGAGGCGGCGGCCGGGGTCACGGCGGTGATCAAGGTGGTCCTGAGCCTCCAGGCGCGGACTATCCCTGCGCACCTCAACTTCCGGAATCCGAGCCCCCACATCCCCTGGGACCTGCTTCCGGTACGGGTCCCCACGACAGCAGAGGCGTGGCAGCCCGTGACCGGCCGCCGCATCGCGGGGGTGAGTTCCTTCGGATTCTCGGGTACGAACGCACATGTGGTGATCGAGGAGGCCCCCGCGGCCACCGGTGCGGAGGGCCCGGACAGCTCCGCGCGCCCCGCCCACCTCCTTGTCCTGTCGGCGCGCGAGGAGGTCGCCCTGCGCGAACTGGCGAAGCGCCATGGGGCGGCCCTGTCCGCGGACGGGGCGCCTTCACTGGCGGACGCCTGTCGCACGGCGGCGACGGGACGTGCCCGCTTCCCGTTGCGCGCCGCGATCGTTGCCTCCGGCGTTGAGGGCATGGTGGCAGGGCTCGAGGCTGTCGCCATTGGAGGCGCCGCGGATGGTGTGCGCGTCGCGCGGGTTGCACGTCCCGACCCGCCCAGGATCGCGTTCCTCTTCACGGGGCAAGGTGCGCAGTATCCCGGGATGGCCCTCGGGCTCTACGAGACTGCGCCCGCATTCCGCGAGGCGCTGGATCGGTGCGCCCGGAGCCTCGATCCGCTGCTCGGCCGGTCACTCCTCGGGTTGCTGCAGGATGGGTCCGGGGTGCTCGACGAGACCCGCTATACGCAACCCGTGCTGTTTGCCGTCGAGTATGCGCTCGCCGAACTCTGGCGCCGCTACGGGATCGAGCCGACCGCGGTGATGGGACACTCGATCGGCGAGTACACTGCGGCGTGTGCCGCGGGCGTGCTGGCACTCGATGACGCCCTCAGGCTGGTGGAGGCTCGTGGGAGGCTCATGCAGGCACTTCCAGCGGGCGGGGCGATGTCAGCCATCTTCGCGCCCGAGGAGGCTGTCCGGTCCGAGATCAGCCGCATGGACGGGCGGGTCGCGATCGCGGCCGTGAACGCGCCGGGGCAGGTGGTCATTTCCGGCGTTGCGGCCGATGTTGCAGCCGTGAGCGGGCTGTTCACCGCCCGCGGCGTGCGGACCCATGCGCTGCCCGTGTCCCACGCGTTCCATTCGCCCCTTGTCGAGCCGGTACTCGATGAGTTCGAGGCGGTGGCGGATGGCATTGCGTGGGGCACTCCGCGCACGCGGTTGATATCCAACCTCACTGGTGGCCTGGCCGTGGGGGGCGACCTTGCTAGCCCCTCGTACTGGCGTCGGCACATGCGGGGGACCGTTCGCTTCGAGGAAGGCTTGCGCACCCTTGCCTCGCTGCGCCCGGATATCGTGATCGAGGTGGGCCCCCATCCGACCCTGCTCGCCTTTGCCGAGGCGACGCTCGGGTCCGGAGGCCCACACCTCGTGCCGACGCTCCGGCGCAATCGGGATGATTGGACTGCGTTGCTCGGGGCGCTCGGGGCGCTGCACCTGCACGGGGCAAGCGTCGCGTGGCAGCAGGTCCACAACGCGTCGGGCGCACGGGTAGTGGACCTGCCTACCTATCCCTTCCAGAGGTCGCGGCACTGGTTCATGGCGCGGGACAACCGGGTGGCCAGGGGCGCGCGCCCGGGCCATCCGCTGCTCGGCACGCGCCTCCCATCTCCCCTGCCGGTGGCCGTGTACGAGTCGGCGATGCGCGCCGACGCCCCGGCATTCCTTGGGGAGCACGTCGTGCAGGGCCACGTGGTGGTGCCGGCCACCGCCTGGCTCGAGATCCTCCATGCCGCGGGCACCCAGGCGCTTCCGGGACGGCCGGTGGCGCTGGCCGACGTGACCGTTCAACAGGCGTTGATCGTCGAGGGCACGGCCGACGCCCGTCGCGTGCACACAGTCGTGGAGCCCCGGGAGGGTGCCGCCGAACTCCGGATCTCGAGCCAGTCCGCCAGCGCGCCTGCAGGGGATCCTTGGGACTGCCATGTCACGGCGCGGGCGGTCGTCGCGCGGCCGGCGGGTGGGGCAACCCTGGCGCGGGCACGGGAGCGGTGTCGCACCCCTATGGACGTCCCTGCGTTCTACGCGTCGTTCGGCGACCGGGGCCTCGCATTTGGCCCGTCCTTCCACACGGTGAGGGAGCTCTGGCGCGGGGACGGCGAGGCGCTGGGTCGGGTAGCGCTTGGTGACCCGGACCCGATGGGCGCCGCCGTGGGCATGCACCCCGTGCTGCTGGATGGCTGTGTCCAGGTGCTCGCGGCGGCGTTTTCGCCGGAGGATGCCACCTCCCTCTTCCTGCCAGTCGCCATCGGGCGCTTCACGCTGCATGAGCGGGTTGCCGGGCCGTGCTGGAGCCACGCGGCACTCGTGGGCACCGTGGGCGAGACCGTCGCTGCCAGTGTCAACGTGTTCGACGAAGCCGGCCGCCTCGTCGCCGCCCTGGAGGACGTCCGCCTCAAGCGCGTCTCGGCCGATGCGCTCACGCGCCTCGGCGGCCGGTGGCTCGATGAGGCGCTGCTCGAAGTGCAGTGGCCCCTGGTCGAGGGCCCCGAGTCCCCGGGGGCCCCGGCCTGGTCCCTTCCGACCCTCGCCTCGTGCGCCGGTGATGCCTTGGCCGAATCGCGTGCGGCAGCCGGACTCGATGCGTACGATGCCTTCCTGCCCGCGCTCGATGCCCTGTGCCTCGACTACGTTGAGCAGGCCATGGCCCAGCTGGGATGGCAGCCTGCCCCCGGTGACGTGGTCACTCCCGCGGCGGTGGCCGGGGACCTCGGCGTGGTGGACCGGCATCGCCGCCTCTTCGCGCGCCTCTTCGAGATCCTCGCCGAGGGGGGCCTGCTCGCCCGCGCCGGGGGTGGCTGGCTGGTCCGGCGCCGGCTCGCGCTCGGCGGCGACCCCGAAGGGACCCGCGTGGCACTCCTGGCGGCCCACCCGCTCGGCCGCGCTGAGCTGGAGATGACGGGCCGCGCCGGGTCCGGTCTCGCGGCGGCGCTTCGCGGGAACTGCGACCCGATGGACCTGCTCTTTCCCGCCGGCTCGCTCGACACCGCGGAACGCCTCTACCGCGACAGCCCTCCCGCTGTCGTGATGAATGGAATGCTGGCGCGGGTCGTCGCGACGGCGCTGGCCACCCCTCCGGCGGGGCGCCCGCTCCGCATCCTCGAGGTCGGTGCCGGAACCGGCGGTACGACTGCGCACCTGATCCCCCTGCTCGGCCCGAACGCCGTGGACTACATGTTCACGGACGTTGGACCGCTCTTTGTCGCAAGAGCGCGTGAGCGCTTTGCGGGAGTTCCGGGCATGCAGTTCGGGGTGCTCGACCTGGAGCGGTCCCTGGTCGAGCAGGGTTTCACCCAGGGCCACTACGACCTGGTCATTGCCTCAAACGTGGTGCACGCTACTCGCGACCTGCGACGGACGCTGACGCGGATCCGTGAGGTCCTGGCGCCGGGCGGACTCCTCGCCCTCCTCGAGGTGACGGCGCCGCAGCGCTGGTTCGACCTGACCGTTGGCCTCACGCCGGGGTGGTGGGCGTTCGAGGACTCCGACCTGCGGACCGGGTATCCGGCCTTGTCCCGCGATCGCTGGCTTGCGCTGCTCGGGGAAACGGGCTTTGCGGCCGCGGCAGCAGTCCCAAACGGCGCAGCGCCGTCAACCGGAGTGCTCGGCCTCCAGGCCCTCCTGCTGGGCCAGGCGGGGCAGCCGCAGCCCTCGAGCCGTCCCACCTGGCTGGTCTTCGCGGATGGGACCGCCATGCCTTCCCTCGCTGCGGCATTGGGGCAGCGGGGGGATCGGTGCATCGTTGTCCGCCCCGGTACAGCGTACCACGAGGCGGGAGACGAGGTCATGCTCGATCCCCTCGATCCGACCCAGTACGACCGCCTGTTCGAGCGGCACCCGGGCAGCTCCCTGAGCGGCGTCATCTTCGGTTGGTCCCTGTCGGCGTCGATTGGCAGCCACTCGGCATCCCCGGTGGCTGCGCACGCCTCCGGCTTCCTGGCCGCGACCCATGCCGCACAGGCGCTCCTGCGTGGGAAGGAGGTTCCCCGGCTCTGGCTCATCACCCGTGGCGGGCAATGGGTCACGCCGGATGACCAGGCACTCGAGCCCCTTCAGGCGCCGGTCTGGGGCCTCGCGCGCTCGCTGCTGCTCGAGCACCCCGAACTGGGCGTGACCGCAGTGGACCTGGATCCTGCCGGGGTAAGTGAAGACGTCGCCGGCCTCGTGGACTTGCTGGATCGGCCGCCCACGGACCCCCAGGTCGCGCTTCGTGGCGGCCGACTCCGCGCGGCGCGGCTGGCTCGTCACCGTGCCCCCGCCGCCGTTGCCCAAGGTCCATGGCGCCTCGTCGCCCCGCACCAGACCTTGGAACGGATGGAACGGGTGCCGATGGAGCGTTCCCTGCCCGGACCCGGCTGCGTGGAGATCGAGGTGGAGGCCACCGGGCTCAACTTCAAGGACGTCCTCAACGCACTCGGCATGTACCCGGGTGATCCTGGCCCGCTGGGGGGCGAGTGCGCCGGGCGCATCGTCGCCGTGGGGTCCGAGGTCGACCACCTCCACCAGGGTGATGAGGTGGTGGCCCTGGCACCGGGTTGTTTCGCATCGCATGTCCTCGCGCACGCCGACTTCGTGCTGCCCCGTCCGCCACAGGTGGGCGTGGCTGAGGCGGCAACCCTGCCTATCGCATTCCTGACGGGCCGCTTCGCGCTCGAGCACGTCGCTGGTCTGCGTGCCGGCGAGACCGTCCTCATCCATGCTGCCGCCGGCGGGGTCGGCATGGCGGCGGTGCGCATCGCACAGCGGATCGGAGCCGAGGTCCATGCCACCGCTGGCGCACCCTGGAAGCGGGACCTGCTGCGTGCCATGGGTGTGAGACATGTCCACGATTCGCGGTCCACCAGCTTCGCCGACGGCATCCTCGCCGCGACCGCCGGGAAGGGCGTGGACGTCGTGCTCAACTCGCTGGCCGGAGAGATGCTTGACGCCAGCTTCCGCGTGCTTGCGCGCGGGGGCCGCTTCGTGGAGCTCGGCAAGCGCGGCCTGTGGAGCAGGGAGCGCGTGGCCAGCCTGGGCCTCGGGCACCAGTACCATGTGGTCGACTGGGGCGAGACGATGCAGCGGGATCCCGCCCTCATCCGCTCGCTGTTCGTGGCGGTGCTCGCCGACGCAGCGGGCGGGTCGCTTCAACCCCTCCCGCGGCATGCGTTCCCGGTGGAGCAATGCGCTGGTGCGTTCCGCTTCATGTCGCGCGCCCGTCACGTGGGTCGGATCGTGGTGCGGCAGCAGCGGGCGGGCCAGGCCATCACGGTGTCGCCCCAGGGTACCTACCTCATCACCGGCGGCCTCACCGGCCTCGGACTCGCCGCGGCGCGGCGCCTGGCGGAGCGTGGTGCCGGTCGCATCGTGCTCATCGGACGGCGCGGAGTCCCGGCGGCTTCGCGCACCGAGGTCGAGGCGCTTGGCCGCCTGACGCTGGTGGAGACCGAAGCCCTCGACGCGTCGAATGAGGCCGGGATGTCCGCGCTCCTCGAGCGCCTCCGGAAGGACGGGCCCCCGCTCCGGGGCGTCATCCATTCCGCGGGCGTCGTGGCCGATGCGGCCTTCCTCTCCCAGGACGCGGCGTCGGTGGGGGCGGTATTCGCGCCCAAGGTCGTCGGTGCATCACTGCTCGACCGGCTCACGCGGGCCGATGCGCTCGATTTCTTCGTGCTCTTCTCCTCGGTTGCGGGCATGCTCGGGTCGGCCGGCCAGGCCAACCATGCCGGCGCCAACGCCTTCCTCGACCTGCTCGCGGCTCGTCGGCGATCCGAGGGCCTGCCGGGGTTGTCTATTGCCTGGGGGCCATGGTCCGACGTGGGCGCGGCCGCCGACCGCGGGCTGGCGGCACGGCTGGCGGAACTCGGGCTCGGCACTGTGACACCGGGGCAGGGCCTGCAGGCGCTTGAGCGCGTGATGGGCGAGGAGCTTGTCCAGGTTGCCGTGCAACCGGCGGACTGGCACACGGTGCTCGAGCGACAGCCTCGCCGCGCGGCACTGCTCGGCGTGCTGGCGTCACGGTCTGCCGCGGTAAGCCCATCCCTGCCCGGTGCGGGGACGCGGCGCGCGCTGCGCGAGGAGGTCGCCCTGGTGCCCGCAGGACGCGTGCGCCCGGTCATCGCAGCCTTCGTCCGTGAGATGGCGCTCAACGCGCTCGGGCTCGACCAGGCCCGCGTGCTGGATCCTGCGACGCCGCTGGGCGACCTTGGCCTGGACTCCCTTCTCTCAGTCGAGCTCCGCAACACGCTCGGCACGGCCATCGGGAAGCCCCTCCCGGCCACGCTGCTCTTCGACCACCCCACGGTCGATGCGCTGACCGACGTCCTCGTCCGGGAGCTCGGCCTCGAGGGGGCCACCAGACCAGGCCCCTCCTCGGCGCCCGCCCCCGGCGGTGTCCTCGAGGTGATCGAAGACCTGACCGACGAAGAGGTCGACCGTCGGCTGGCTTTGCGGTCGAGGCAGCGCTGACATGAGCGACTTCTACGACCGGATCAGTGGCCTCGCCCCCAGGCGCCTTGCACTCCTCGCGGTGGAACTCCACGACGAGCTCGAGGCGGAGCGCGGGCGTGGGCGTGAGCCGCTCGCCGTCGTCGGCCTCGGCTGCCGCTTTCCCGGCGCACCGGGTCCGGCCGCGTACTGGCGCCTGCTCGACGAGGGGCGTGAGGCGATTCGAGAGGTGCCTGCCGATCGCTGGGACGTGGACGCGTGGTATGACCCGGACCCGGACGCGCCCGGCCGGATTGCGGCCAGGTCAGGCGGGTTCCTCGACCGGGTCGATGGGTTTGACGCAGCGTTCTTCGGCGTGTCCCCGCGGGAGGCCCTCACCATGGATCCCCAGCAGCGCCTCCTGCTCGAGGTGTGCTGGGAGGCCCTGGAGCACGCCGGCATCGCGCCCGACTCGCTGCGTGGCGCGGCAGCGGGCGTCTTCGTCGGAGTCTGCAACAGTGACCACTACCTGCGGGTGATCGATCGGGGACCGGGAGCGATCGACGCCTACCTCGCTTCGGGGAATGCTCCGAGCGTCATCGCTGGCCGGGTGTCATACGTCCTCGGGCTGCAGGGGCCGGCGCTCGCCGTCGACACAGCCTGCTCGTCCTCGCTCATTGCCCTCCATGCTGCGTGCCAGAGCTTGCGCGCCGGCCAGACACGGGTGGCGCTCGCGGGCGGGGTGAACGTGATGTGCTCGCCCCATACCATGATTGCACTCTCGAAGGCGCACATGCTCGCGCCTGACGGCCGGTGCAAGACGTTCGACGCGTCCGCGGACGGGTTCGCTCGCGGCGAGGGATGCGGGATCGTCGTTCTCAAGCGGCTCGCCGATGCGAGGGCGGACGGCGACACGGTGTTGGCCGTCATTCGTGGCATCGGCTCCAACCAGGACGGCCGAAGCGGCGGCCTCACGGTGCCGAACGGCCCGGCGCAGGAGGCGGTCATTGGCGCCGCCCTCGCGGATGCAGGCTTGGAGCCGTCCGACATCGACTACGTAGAGGCGCACGGCACCGGCACCAGCCTGGGCGACCCCATCGAGGTGCGTGCCCTGGCAGGCGCCCTCGGGACGGGGCGCGAGGCAGCCCGCCCGCTGCTGATCGGCTCGGTGAAGACCAACTTCGGCCACCTCGAATCGGCCGCCGGGATCGCCGGCGTCATCAAGGTGGTCCTCGCGCTCCAGGGCGAGCGGATCCCGCGGCACCTCAACTTCCGGACCCCCAGCCCGCACATCACCTGGCCCGACTATCCGGTGAAGGTGGTGGCGGCCGGCGCACCCTGGCCCAGGGGGACGCGTCCACGCCGGGCCGGTGTGAGTTCCTTCGGCTTCAGCGGGACCAACGCGCACGTCATCCTGGAGGAGGCGCCTCCGCCCGCGCAGCCCGCGCCCCTGGCGACGCGCCCCATGGCGGTGATCCCGGTGTCGGCGCGGTCTGCTGTGGCGCTCCAGGAAGCATGCGCACAGGTTGCTCGGGTGCTCGAGTGCCCCGGTGCCGACCTTGGCGCGATCGCCCACACCGCGGGAGTGGGCCGGTCGCACCATGCCGAGCGGGTCGCCGTGGTGGCCGCCACGCTCGTTGAGGCGGCAGCCGCCCTGCGTGCCGCCGCGGCTGGTGAGGAGCATCCGGCGCTCTATCGGGGAACCGCCCGGGCCGATCAGGTCCCCGACGTGGTGTTCCTCTACACGGGGCAGGGGGCCCAGTACCCCGGCATGGCGCGCGAACTGTACGAGACGGCGCCCGCTTTCCGGGACGTCATCGATCGCTGCGATGCCATCCTGGGAGAGCGCGAAGGCCGCACCCTCAGGAGCGTGATCTTCGAGCAGGACGCAACGGCGCCGCTGCTGCACCAGACTTTCTGGACCCAGCCAGCACTGTTCGCCCTCGAGTACGGCCTGACGGAGCTCTGGCGCTCCTGGGGCATCGAGCCGGCGGCGGTCATCGGCCACTCGGTTGGCGAGTACGTCGCCGCCTGCGTCGCGGGAGTGTTCGACCTGGAGAGCGGGCTGCGCCTCATGGCGCAACGCGGCGCCCTCATGCACAGCCTGCCGCCGGGCGGGGCAATGGCAGCCGTCTTCGCGCCGCCTGAGGAGGTGGCCCGGGAGCTGACCAGTTTCCCCGGCCTCGCGGTGGGAGCAATCAATGCCCCCGACAGCACGGTAGTTTCCGGTGCGGCGCCTGCAGTGGATGGGCTCCTGGCCCACTTCGCAACGCGGAACGTCCAGGGTCAGCGGCTCTTCGTTTCGCTCGCGGCGCACTCCCCGCTCACCGAACCGATCCTCGACCGGATGGAGGCGTGCGCAGGGGCGGTTGCGATGCGGGCACCCAGGATCCCCGTGGCGTGGAACCTGACCGGTACGCTCAGCCTGCCCCGGGGTACCGTGCCGGATGCCGCCTACTGGCGCCGCCACCTGCGGGAGACGGTGCGCTTCGCCGATGGAATCAGCGCCCTCCACGCGGCAGGGTATCGCAGCTTCCTCGAGGTGGGGCCTCACCCCACACTCATGGCGCTGGCCCAGCGCTCAGTGCCGGACGAGGCAGTGGCGTGGCTCTCCTCCCTCCGCCGCAACAAGCCCGACTGGCCCGAACTCCTTGCGAGCCTGGCGACCCTCTATGTGCGCGGTGCGCGGGTGGATTGGGAGGCCTTCGATCGGCCGTACGCCCCTGCCCGGGCTGTGCTGCCCACCTATCCCTTCGAGCGGAAGCGCTTCTGGCTCGATCCGGTCACGCCCGGGAGCGCGCCTGCCCCCGCGGAGACCTCCACGCTTCCGGGCACGCGCCTGGCCACGGCAGATGCCGTCTTCGAGGTGCGCATGGGCGAGGCCACCGTACACTGGCTCTCGCAGCATCGCGTCCTGAACCGCGTGGTGGTGCCTGGGTCGCTGTTCCTCGAGTGGGCCCAGGCGGGGGCGCATTCGGCGTTCGGGTCCGCGCTGCGCTCGGTCGAGGATTTTATGGTGCATGCGCCGCTGGTCCCCGGCGACGCTGGTCGCGTGGCCCAGCTCGCCCTCCTGGCCGATGCCGACGTGCTGGCGTTCCGGATTCACAGCCGTGCGCCGGAGGGCGGCACCTGGCAGCTGCACGCCCAGGGACGGCTGGTGCCGCAGCACGGTGTGTCGCCGGTCAGCGTGGAACCACCCCGGGCCGGCCGCACGGTCTCCGGAGACGAGTACTACGCCCGCCTGTCACGCCTGGGCATCGCGTTCGGACCGGCGTTGCGGCCCGTGACCAGCGGCAGCGTGGCCACGGATGGGGCCACTGCGGAACTGGAGCTCGACCAGTCGGTGGCAGGCGACGCGGTGTCCTGGGTCCATCCTGCCCTGCTGGACGGCATCCTGCAGGCGATCGGCCTTGCCGACGAGACCGCCGAGGCGCAGGCGGCGCTGCTCACCGGGATCGGCCGCGTGACCCTGGTGACGCCGCTCCCCCCTCGACTCCGCTGCATGGTGCGCGTGCGCAGCCGGCCCTCCCCCACCGATCCCGAGTGGGTTGCTGACATCGACGTGCAGGGCCGCGACGGCGCCCCGCTCGGCATGCTTGCCAACGTGCGGCTGAGGCAGGTAGGTCGCGCTACGCTGGAGCATGCCCTCGGTCGTGGTGCGGAGGCGCCGCTGTTCTACCGGGTCGCGTGGCGCGCGCAGCCCACGCCCGATGCAGGTGGCCCCCCGACTGCAGACACCGGCCTCCTCGCGGCGGCCGCCGACCGCGCGTTCGACCAGCTGGCTCCGCGGCATCAACTCCAGCGGTACGACACCCTCTTGCCGGACCTCGACGACCTGAGTGCGGCCTATGTGCACGCCGCATTCCGTGATCTCGGGTTCGACGCGACCCCCGGCCGGGCGTTGTCGACTGAAGCCGAGGCCGCCGCACTGGCCGTGGTCCCGCGGCATGCGGCACTCTTTCGGCGCCTCCTCCAGATCCTGGCGGATGACGGCATCCTTGAATCGGTGGGCCCGGAGCGCTGTCGCGTGCGTGCCCCACTCGCGCGAAACGACCTGGCAGCTCGCATGGCCGCGCTCCGGGCCCAGGCTGGCGGGAACGACGGCGAGATCTCCATGCTCGCACGGGCCGGACCGGAACTCGCGCGGGTCCTGCGTGGCGCTCAGGACCCGCTCCAGCTGCTCTTCCCCGGGGGATCCTTCGTCGAGGCGCAGAAGCTCTACGTGGAGTCGCCGTTTGCCCAGACCTACAACGGTGCCCTCCTGGCCGCCGTACGGGCGCTGGCGGCTGGCGTTCCCGAAGGCCGGCGGCTGCGGGTCCTGGAGATCGGCGGCGGCACTGGCGGCACCACCGGTTTCCTCCTCCCGGAGCTGTCCGAGGAGCTCGACTACACGTTCACCGATGTCTCGCCGCTCTTCCTGGCGCGCGCCGGTGAGCGATTCGCTGGAACGGCCTTCCGGACCAGGCTCCTCGACATCGAGAAGCCGCCGGCGGCCCAGGGCTTCGCAGCGCAGTCCTGGGATGTGGTGGTCGCGGCCAATGTGCTGCATGCTACGGCTGACCTCTCCGTTGCGCTGGCGCACGTGAGGTGGCTCCTCGCACCGCAGGGAACGCTGCTCCTGCTCGAGGGCACGGCGCCAGAGCGGTGGGTCGACCTCACCTTCGGGCTGACCGAGGGGTGGTGGCGCTTCACGGATTACCACCTGCGCCCGCATTACCCGCTCCTGCCGCGCGATGCGTGGATCAGTCTTCTGGGCGAGTCGGGCTTCGATGCTCCCGTCGCGCTTCCCCGGGAGGTGGAAGGCCGGGCGGCACGGCAGCAGGCACTCCTCCTGGCCCGGGCTGCGCCACCGGCGGCTCGCGAGTTCACCCTCGTGCGGGACAGGGGCGGGGTGGCACAGGCGCTGGCTCGCCGGCTTGCAGCGCGGGGTGACACCGTGACCCTGGTCGAGCCTGGGGCTACGGGGAACGCCGGCGACGTGGTCTACCTGGCCGCCCTCGACCTCGTGGCGGACCCGGCGGCGGTCGACGGCCTGCCGGCGTGCGAGCGGCTGGCCTTGCAGGCGCCGCTCGGGCACCTCGCTGCCCTCGCTGGCAGGGCACGTGGCCGTGCGTGGCTGGTGACGAGGGGCGCGCAGCGGGTGCGCGACGGGGAGGGCATGCCCGGCGTGGCGCAGGCGCCCCTCTGGGGCCTGGGCCGGGTGTTCTCGCTCGAGCACCCCAGCCTGTGGGGAGGGCTTGTCGATCTTGACCCGGATGCCACGATCGAAGGGCAGGTCGATGCGCTCATCGCTTCACTTGAAGTGGGTGACGACGAGGACCAGTCCGCCTGGCGCGGGCGTGCGCGCCTCGTCCCGCGGCTGACGCGCGCCCCGACTCCCGCCCCGGTGCAGTTCGCCCTGCAGGGGGACAGCGCGTACCTGGTGACGGGCGGCCTCGGGGGTCTGGGAACCGAAGTGGCACATTGGCTGGCCCGGAATGGGGCTGGAATGGTGGTGCTGCTGGGTCGGCATCCGGAAGGTGCTCCCGGGGCTGTCGCGGCGGTGGAGCGCGCCGGCGCGCGCGCGGTGGTTGTGGCTGCGGACGTTGCCGACGAGCCGGCCATGACTGCCCTGCTGGCGCGGTTTGGGCAGGACCTCCCGCCACTCCGCGGGATCGTGCATGCGGCAGCAAGCTTCTCGAGCGCGCCCGTCCAGGCGCTGACCCCGGACATGGTGCATCGCATGGCGCGATCCAAGATCGGGGGCGCGGTGCTGCTCGACCGCCTGACGGCCACGCAGCCACTCGAATTCCTGGTCCTGTTCAGCTCCTCGACCGCGGTCCTGGGGGCGGCAGGGTTTGCGCACTACGCCGCAGCCAACCGGTTCCTTGATGCCTTCGCGGAGTCGAGGGACCGGCCGGGTCGCCGGGTCATCTCGGTCAACTGGGGAACCTGGGAAGTCATGCGCAACGTCGGGGCGGAGGCACGAGAGGCGTATCGGCGTGCCGGCCTCGAGCCAATGACGGTCCACGACGCACTCGACGCGCTGCAACGACTGCTCGGGTCACCATGGGCGGGCGCGATGGTTGCCCGCGTGGACTGGCGGACGCTCCGTTCACTCTTCGAGTCGCGTCGTTCCCAGCCGCTGCTGGAGGCCCTCGAGGCCCCGGCTGTGCTCCCGGTTCCGGTAGGCGCGCCCCCGGCTCCCGCAGACGCGCCTCCGTCGCTGCTGGACGACCTGCGCCGCCGTCCAGCGGCTCAGCGGCGGGACGTGCTGCTCGAATTCGTGGCGCGGGAGGTGCGCGCGGTGCTCGGGATGGCACAGGGAGACCCGGTGCCACCCACGACCGGGCTCTTTGAACTCGGGATGGACTCGCTCATGTCCGTCGAGCTCAAGCGGCGCCTCGATGGTGGCACCGGGCGCACGCTGCCATCCACGCTGACGTTCAATTACCCGACGGTGGCCGCCCTCGCTGGCTACCTCGAGGGTGAGCTCGGCACCGCGTCGGACACCGGGCCTGCCCTCGCGGACTCCCGGGACGAGGGGGACGCTGATCTCGCGGCGCGCCTGCGCGCCAAGCTGGCGGAACTCCAGTGAGCACCGATCGGCGTGCTGCCCTGCTTGCGGTGGCATTTGCGGCCCTGTGGGCTGCGGTGGAGTCGATTGCTCACTTGGTGCTCAATCGGTACTCGCCCTTTCAGGTGGTCTGGATCCGGTATGCGGTGCACCTCCTCCTGATGCTTGCGATCTGGGGCTGGCGGCAGCCGGCCTCGTTGTGGGCCACCCGGAGGCCGGTCTACCAGTTCGGGCGTTCCCTGCTGATGCTGGTCATGCCGGGCTCGTGGGCGCTTGCCATGGCCTGGGGGGCGGGCCCCAGTCAGGTCATGGCCGTGTTCTGGACGGCGCCAATCCTGATCCTGGCGTTGGCCCGGTGGCTCCTCGGGGAGCGGCCGTCCCGGGCAGTCGTCGGCTGCGCTGTGCTGGGGTTGGCCGGTGCGTGGCTCAGCTACCGTCCCGGCCGTCTTGCCGGTGGCGCGCTGGTCATGTCCGCGCTCATGGCACTCAGCTTCGCGCTCTACGTTGTGCTCACGCGCCCACTGCGGAGCGAGACCACGAGGGCCAACCTGTTCTACAGCGCCCTCGGCGTGTTCCTCCTGCTCACCCCGGTCGTGCCTCGCATCTGGCACCGCGTACCGCTGCACGACCTTGCCATCCTCACGGCTATCGGGGTGCTCGGGTACCTCGCGCTCTGGTGCATCGATCGTTTTGCTGCGCTTGCTCCGGTCTCGCTCACTGCACCACTGCTCTTCCTGCAGGCGGCCTTCATGACGCTCGGCGCTCTCGGTGGCGGTGTCGGGCGCGGGGCCCTGGCGGGCATGGTCCTGATCGCGGTCGTGGCCCTCGCTGCCTGGCGCCTGCCGCCACTGCCGTACTCGGCAGGACGGCCCGCGTGACGGCACGTCGGGACCTCCTGCAGGAGTCGCTCGAGGCAATCGAGCGCCTGCAGGCGCGACTGCGCGTCGCTGAGCAGGCGCGCCACGAACCGATAGCCATCCTCGGGGCCGGGTGCCGCTTTCCCGGCGGCGTGGAGGACCTCGACAAATACTGGCGCGTCCTTGAAGGAGGCATCAACGCTGTGTCCGACGTTCCCGCCGACCGCTGGGACGCGGACGCGTACTACGATCCCGACCCGAAGGCACCGGGGAAGATGTGCACGCGCCGGGCCGGCTTCCTCGTGCAGGTGGACCGCTTCGATCCCCAGTTCTTCGGTATCTCACCCCGGGAGGCAGCGACGATGGACCCGCAGCAGCGCCTCCTCCTCGAGGTGGCGTGGGAGGCGCTCGAGTCGGCGGCGCTCTCGCCTGAGCGGCTGGCCGGAAGCTCGACCGGCGTCTTCGTGGGCATCACGACCAGTGACTACGGGCAACTCATGCGGCTGGGTGCACCGGAGAGTTCGGATGTGTACTCCGCCACGGGGGTCGCCCTCAACGCTGCTGCCGGACGGCTCTCGTTCGTTCTCGGCCTGCAGGGCCCGTGCGTGGCAGTGGACACCGCGTGTTCCTCCTCCCTGGTGGCCCTCCACCTCGCGTGCCAGAGCCTCCGTACCGGTGAGAGCGACCTGGCCCTGGCTGGCGGGGTCAACGTCATCCTCTCGCCGGACGCCATGATCCTGTTCTCCAAGTGGGGCATGATGGCGCCCGATGGGCACTGCAAGACCTTCGACGCGCGGGCGGACGGCTTCGTGCGGGGCGAGGGATGCGCCGTCGTGGCGCTGAAGCGACTCTCCGACGCGCAGGCTGCTGGCGATCCGATCATGGCAGTCATCCGGGGGTCGGCGATGAACCAGGACGGCCGGAGCAGTGGCCTCACCGTCCCCAATGGCCTGGCACAGCAGCAGGTCATCCGGGCGGCCCTGCGATCGGCGGCGCTCGAGCCCCGGGACCTTGACTACGTCGAAGCCCACGGCACCGGGACTTCGCTGGGTGACCCGATCGAGGTCGAGGCGCTGGGGGCCGTCCTGGGCCGGGACCGGACGCCATCGAATCCCCTGCTTATCGGCTCGGTCAAGACCAACCTCGGCCACACCGAGGCCGCCTCCGGCCTGGCAGGGGTGCTGAAGGTCGTGGCCTCGCTCCAGCACGAGGTGCTCCCGCCACACCTCCACTTCGAGACCCCGAACCCGCGCATCCCGTGGGACCAGCTGCCGCTGGCCGTGACGGCCCAGGCAGTGCCGTGGACACGCGGGGAGCGAGTGCGTCGCGCGGGTGTGAGCTCCTTCGGGTTCAGTGGCACCAACGCGCACGTGATCCTGGAGGAAGCGCCAGGGGCCCTGGTGGTCGACGCAGCCCAGGAGGCCCGTGTCACGAGCATGCCGCTGGCAGCACGCGATGATGCGGCGCTTCGCGCGCTGGCAACGCGACACCTGGAGGACATCCGGCGCCGTCCCGCGGTGCGACTCGAGGATCGCGCCTGCACCGTGGCAACCGGGAGGGCCCACGGGCTCGCCCGCGCGGCCTTCGTCGCCAGCACGACCGGGGAGCTCGAGGAGTCGCTTCGGTCATGGCTGGCAGGGTCACCCCTTCCCGGCACGGCCGCCGGGAGCACTCGCACAGGCAGGCAGCCTCGCGTTGCATTCTTCTTCACGGGCCAGGGAGCGCAGTACCGGGGGATGGGGCGCGGGCTCTACGACAGCGAACCAGCCTACCGTGCTGCGCTCGACCGCTGTGCACAGTTGCTGGCACCCGTGCTACCGCGCCCACTGCTGGACGTGCTCCACGGACCCGTGGGGGACCGCTGGTCGCTCGACGACACGGGACTCACGCAACCCGCATTGTTCGCGCTGGAGTACGCGCTCGCGGAGCTCTGGCGCAGCTGGGGGATCACCCCGTCGGTCGTGCTCGGCCACAGCATCGGAGAATTTGTCGCGGCCTGCATCGCGGGAGTGATGACACTTGAGGAAGCGTGCATGCTGGTCGCAACCCGTGGGCGGCTCATGCAGGGGCTGCCGCGCGGTGGTGCCATGGCCTCGGTCTTCGCGCCGCTCGCGGAGGTGAACGATGCAGTGCTGGCGGCCGGACCGGGGGTGACCGTCGCAGCGTACAATGGCCCGGCGCACGTCGTGATTTCCGGGGAGGCGGCTGCGGTCGACCGGGTCATCGTGCACTTCGAACCGCGCGGGGTGCGCTGCCAGCGCCTCGCTGTGTCGCATGCCTTTCACTCGCCACTCGTCGAGCCGATGCTCGATGCCTTCGAGGATGCTGCGCGGAAGGTCTCGTTCCGGCCCCCGCGCATCACGATGATCTCGAACCTGACGGGTCGCGCCGTGGCGGTGGATGCCCCGGTGGATGCCCGCTACTGGCGCCGCCATGCCAGGGAGGCAGTGCAGTTCCATGCCTCGGTGAACGCCGTGCTGACTGATGGGTGCGACGTGGTGCTGGAAGTGGGCCCGGCACCGGTGCTCGCCTCGATGGCGAGCGAGGCCTACCCGCATGCCCCGGTGACGTGGCTGGCTTCGCTGCGGAAGGGCAAGGATGATCGCCGCGAGGTGCTCGCGGCCCTCGGTGAGTTGTTCGTGCACGGCGCCCCGGTGCGCTGGGCAGGGTTGTCGGCGCCCGGTGCACGGCGCATCACCCTGCCGACCTACCCGTTCCAGCGTGAGCGGTACTGGATCTCGACTCCTCACCCCGGATCAGGGCGGCCCGATGATCACCCACTCCTCGGTGCGGGAACGGCGCTCGCGCAACCGGGGTCCTCGGTGATGTGGGAGTCGGACCTGAGTCTCCGGGCGCTCCCGTGGCTTGGCGACCACAGGGTTCAGGGTGCGGTCATCGTCCCGGCGACGGCATACATCGAGATGGCCCTGGCTGCGGCACGACGGCTCCCTGTTCCCGGGTCACTTGAGGTGACGGACTTCCAGAACCTCAAGCCGATACTGCTCGATGAGTCGACCGTGTGGCGTGTGCAGGTGAGCCTGCAGGACCAGCCTGGCGGCTGGGCCTTCGCGGTGCACGGCCGGGAGGGGCCCGCGGGGCTCGACGCATCGGCCCCCTGGACCCTGCACGCCTCCGGCGCCATTGCGTCCGTGCAGGGCGGCACCGCGATCGGGCCGGACGCGCTCGAGCAGGTACGCAGGCGATGCCGCCGGGAAGTCAGTGGTGTCGAGTTCTACGAGGAAATGCGGCGGAAGGGGAACGAATGGGGACCGGCCTTCCGTGGCCTCCAGCAGGTGTGGGTGGGCGACGGGGAGGCCGTGGGCCTGGTTCGCGTTCCCGGTGACGTGGAGGGTGGCCTTCCAAGCTACCTGCTGCATCCGGCCGTCTCCGATTCGTGTGGCCACACGCTCGTGGCAGCGCTTCAGTCAGCACGGGAGGGCGGCAGGGAGGGCGCGTTCGTCGGGGCGGGAGTTGGCACCGTGCGGTTCCATCAACGAATGCGTGGTCAGTCCTACTGGGTGCATGCTGCCGCCCGGGCCTCCGAGCCGGGACCAACCCACATCGTGCATGGCGATGTTCGCGTCTACGACGAGTCCGGGTGCCTGCTTACGGAGACTATCGATGCCAGGTTGTGGTACCTCGACTCCGATGCGCGACAGCTCCTTGTCGGGGCATCACCCGGGTGGTTCCATGCCGTCGAATGGGACCCCCTCGCCGGGCTTCGTGTTGGCCCGCGACAGGCGGCAGTCGGCCCCTGGCTCATCGTGGGCGACGCGGGAGCAATCGGCCATGCGATCGTGGAGGACCGGCTGCAACGGCGGGAGGCAACGCATGTCGTGCGCTTTGGCGCGCGGCTGAGCCTCGGCGACGAGGGTGGCGTGATCCGGCCCGACCACGCGGGAGACTGGAGCACGCTGATGAACCAGTACCCCGAGACCAGCATCGTGCTGTACTTCTCCCCGATGACCGGGGCAGATGCTGTCGCCAGCGGCACCGAGCGGGCCCTGCACCTGCTCCAGGCAACGCTGTCGGCGCCGGGCCGCCCCCGGGTGTGGATCTGCACCCGGGATGCGCAGCCGGTCCTCGGAGGAGATGCGCTTCGTGGCCTGGGCGCCGCTTCACTCTGGGGCCTCGGCCGGAGCTTCGCTGCCGAGCACGCACACCAGTGGGGCGGGCTGGTGGACCTTGACCTGGAGACCGCACCGAACGAGGCAGCCGCCATCCTGCAGCAGGCTGTTGCCAGCGGTCCCGAGGACGACAAGCTGGCGGTTCGGGGTGGCCGCACTCTTGTGCCGCGACTTCGCCAACGGGCGCCAGCCGGGAGGGACACGTTCACCGTTCCCGCAACCGGCACCTGCCTCGTCACCGGCGGGCTCGGCGGCATCGGCCTCGCGATGGCTCGCTGGCTGGTGGATCGGGGTGCCCGGCACCTCGTCCTTGTCGGTCGCACGGGCCTCCCTCCACGATCCGAGTGGAAGGACCTGCCTGCAGGCGGGCGTGAGGCTGCCAGGGTGCAGGCCATCCTCGAGATGGAGCACCTCGGGGCTCGCGTCGAGGTTGCCGCACTGGACATCGCGGAGCCCCAGGCCATCACGGTCCTCCTGGGGCAGCGCCGCTCCCGCGGCGAACCTCCACTCTGGGGCGTTATCCACGCCGCTGGCGTGCTTGCCTTCGCGCCCGTCGCCTCACAGGATGTCTCCCAGCTGCGCCAGCTTGTCGCGGCCAAGACCTCCGGAGCATGGGCACTGCACGAGGCTACCCTGGGCGAGCCGCTGGCGCTTTTTGTCGCATGCTCGTCTGCCTCGTCGGTCCTGCCGTCGCCACTGCTCGGCGCGTACGCGGCTGGGAACGCGTTCCTGGATTGCCTCGCGCACCACCGGCGTGCGCTGGGGCTGCATGCGCTGAGCGTGAACTGGGGTACGTGGGGAGAAGTGGGCATGGCGGTCGAGGCAGGTCGCGCAGCTCACGGTGCAATGCTCAAGGGCGTGGGCACCATCACGACCACGGCCGGATTGGCGGCACTGGGGGCGCTCCTTGCTGGCGACGCAGCACAAGCGCTGGTGATGCCCGTGAACTGGCAGGAACTGGCCGTGGCCTACCCCGCATTCGCGTCGGATCCCCTCTTCTCCGCGGTCATCGACCCGGCAGCCAGTCCGTCAGGCACACGGGTCACGGAGGGCGCGAGTGGCACCAGGGACGAAGGCAAGGACGCCATGACATCCCTGCGCCGCCATGCGGCGAGTGTCCTCGGGCTTGCGGTCGAGCGCCTGGATCCCATGCAGCCACTCTCGATGTATGGCCTGGATTCGCTCATGGCGGTCGAGCTCAAGAACCGGATTGAGCGTGATTGGGACGTCATCATCCCCATGGTGCAGTTCCTGCAAGGTCCAAGCGTCTCGCAGCTCACCAACCTGGTCATCGAGGCTCGTCCGCCAGAGGCCATGCCGGATGGCGAGGTTTGGGAGGAAGGCTCCCTGTGAGTATTGAACAGTTTCTCCGGGATCTCGAGGCGACTGGCACCCAGTTCTGGGTGGAGGGCAACAGGCTTCGCTACCGCGCGCGGAGCGGGGCGCTGGGCCCGGCCGAGCGCGCCGAGCTGGCCCGCCGACGTGACGAGGTGGTCGCCCTCCTGCGGGAGCGCGGCCGTGCCGAGGTGACGCGAAAGCCCCTTTCCTGGAACCAGCGGGCACTCTGGTTTGTGCACCAGGACGCTCCACTGAGTGCCGCCTACAACGTGTGCTTCTCGGCCCGCGTGGTGTCGGCCGTCGATGTCGGGGCGCTGCAGCGTGCCTGCCAGGCGCTCGTGGATCGTCACGCAATCCTGCGCACGACCTATGAGGTGGTGGATGGCGTTCCAACCCAGCGGATCGCCGGGACGGTCGCGGCAGTAGTCGAGCTGGCGGATGCCACGGGCCTCAGCGATCCCGCCCTCCGGGCGCAGGTCGAGGCGGACTACCGGCGCCCCTTTGACCTTGAGCGTGGCCCCGTGTTCCGGGTCCACTTGTACACGCGCAACCCCGAAGAGCACCTGATCCTGCTGGTGGTGCACCACATCGCGGTGGATGGGTGGTCCCTGTTCATCCTGCTGGAGGAGCTTCGGGACTTCTACACGGAGTTTATGGGAGGAAAGGCCTCCCTCACCCCGAGGCCGTCGATGGAGTATGCGGACTACGACAGCCAGCATCGCGCAGAACTCGCGGGTCCCCGGGGTGTGCAGCTGTGGGAGTACTGGGGCAGGGCGCTCGTTGAGCCGCGTGCAGTCCTCGAGCTTCCCGCGGATCACCCCCGTCCCGGCCGGAAGGCATACCGGGGAGCATCCATGCCCCTGGACCTTGACGCCGTCCTCACGGCAGGGGTGCGCGCGCTGGCGAGGGCCGAGGGAACCACGGTATTCGTGGTGCTGCTGGCCGCGTTCAAGGCCCTCCTCGCCCGCTACACCGGCGTGGGCGACATCATCGTTGGCACACCGACCTTTGGGCGATCGAGCGCAGCGCTGGCACGAGTGGTGGGCGATTTCGTGAACCCGGTGCCGCTGCGGACAGCGGTGGACACTGACCTGACCTTCCGGGTGCTGATAGGCCGTGTCCGTGACACCGTCCTGCAGGCGCTGGCGGCGCAGGACTTCCCGTTCCCGCTCATGGTCGAGCGTCTGCAGCCGTCCCGGGACGCCTCACGTTCACCGCTGTTCGAGACCATGTTCGTGCTCCAGCGGTTCGACCAGTTCCGGGAGTACGAGGACCTGCTTACCGGGGCCTCGGGTCGCCCGGTGGAGTTCGGCGGGCTGCAATTGCGGCCCTTCCTGATTGAACAGCAGGAGGGCCAGTTCGACCTGGCCATGCAGCTGGCCGAGCGGAGTGACCGCGTGAGTGGGTCGCTCAAGTACAGCACCGACCTCTTCGAGGCAGGTACGGCCAGGCAGATGGGTGCACACTACGTCGAGTTGCTCCGGGGGGCCGTTGCCGCTCCCGACAGCGTGGTGGGCGCCCTCCCCCTCGAGGGCCCACCCGTGGAAGGTGGAACCAGCTCACATCCACCCGTGTGCACCATGCACGCCCGCTTCGAGGCACAGGCGGCGCGCGCACCCGACGCCGTGGCCCTGACATGCGGGGGTGAGAGCCTCAGCTATGCCGCCTTGAATCGGCGAGCCAACCAGGTCGCCCACCGACTGCAGAAGTGTGGAGTGGGACCGGACGTCCTCGTCGGCCTGCTGGCTGAGCGCTCCGTAGACCTGGTAGTGGGCGTGCTTGCGATCCTCAAGGCCGGGGGGGCCTACCTCCCGATTGACCCGGCGTATCCGCCGGAGCGAGCGTCGTTCATGCTTCAGGATGCGGGCGCACCCGTTCTCCTGACACAGCAGGGCTTCTGCGGGCGGTTGCCAGCACATGAGGGTGCCACCCTCTTCCTCGAGGAGGACGCTTCGGGGTGGCCGGACACCAATCCCGGGTCTGACGCTGGCCCGGGGAACCTGATCTACTGCATCTACACGTCCGGATCCACCGGACAACCGAAGGGGACCCTGCTTGAGCATCATGCGGTGGAGCGACTCTTCCTGGCGACGGAGGAGTGCTTCGGCTTTGCCGCCACGGATGTCTGGACGCTCTTCCACTCGATCGCGTTCGACTTCTCCGTGTGGGAGCTGTGGGGCGCGCTGGCGTATGGTGGCCGCCTCGTCGTGGTGCCGCACATGGTGAGTCGCACACCCGAGGATTTCCTCGCCCTCGTGCGACATGAGGGCGTGACGGTGCTGAACCAGACGCCCTCCGCGTTCCGGGCCCTCATGCAGGCCGATGCGGCCGGTGGTGCAGCGGAATCGCCCCTGGCACTCCGGTACGTGATCTTCGGGGGCGAGGCACTGGACTTCAGGAGCCTTCGACCATGGGTGGAGCGACACGGTGATGCCTCGCCGCAGATGGTCAACATGTACGGGATCACGGAGACATGCGTTCATGTGACCTGTCGGCCCGTCACCCGTTCTGACGTCATCGGGGCGCACAGTAGCCTGATCGGCCGGCCGATTGCCGACTTGCGCCTGCAAGTACTCGATGCGCGCGGGAGGCCGCTGCCGTCAGGCGTCCCCGGCGAACTGTACGTTGGTGGCCCCGGACTGGCCCGGGGCTACCTCAACCGGCCCGGCTTGACAGAGCAGCGATTCGTCCCGGATGCTACGCGCCCGGGCCAGCGTCTCTATCGGACCGGCGACCTCGTCCGCCGCCGGCCGGATGGAGACCTCGAGTACCTCGGCCGCATCGACCATCAGGTAAAGGTGCGCGGCTTCCGCATCGAACTTGGTGAAATCGAGGCAGTCCTGGCGAACCACCCGGCGGTGCGCGAGCAGGTGGTCATCGCACGTGGCCAGGGTGACGATGTGCGGCTTGTCGCATACGTGGTCCCTGGCGCCGCGGCGTCGGTGCCCCTCATGGAGGAGTTGCGCGCTGCCCTTCGCGCACGCCTGCCGGAGTACATGGTCCCGGCAGCGATTGTCTTCCTTGGAGCGCTTCCACTCACCGGCAACGGGAAGCTTGACCGCGCTGCCCTTCCAGCACCCGAGGCAGCCCGCGAGGCCAGCGGGGCGGGCGCACCGCTCCGCACACCGACCGAGCAGGCGCTGGGCGAGATCTGGCGGGACCTGCTGGGTTGCCGGGAGGTGTGGCGCACCGACGACTTCTTCGAGCTCGGGGGCCACTCCCTCCTCGCTACCCGCGTGGCGTCACGGATACGCGCGGTGTTCGAGCTCCAGCTGCCCCTTGCGACGGTCTTCGAGGCGTCACGCCTGGTTGACCTCGCACAGCACATAGACGACGCGACCCGCGCGCGACTGCACGTGCCCACGCGGCCTCCGCTCACGCCGCGGACGCCACAGGCGGATGAGGTGCTTTCCTTCTCGCAGCAGCGCATGTGGATCATTGATGCGCTCGCCCGAAACAGCGCCTACAACATCCCGATCGGACTCTGGCTTGAGGGAGAGCTCGATATCGAGGCGTTACAGGCGGCGTGTGACGCCGTGGTCCAGAGGCACGAACCGCTGCGCACGGTCTATGCCCTGGCCGCGGAACCCGTGGCACGCGCCACGCTCCGCCCTCCGCCAATCATCGTCGAGGACCTGCGGTCGCAGGGCGACACGGCAGCCCTCGCCCGGGCCGCCACCGTCGCGTCTGCGCTGTTCGACCTGGCACATGGGCCTGTCCTGCGGCTCGCGCTGCTGCGCACCGGAGAGCACAGGCACCTGCTGGTGATCTGCATGCACCATGTCGCCGGCGATGCCTGGTCCATCGGGGTGCTCGTCCGCGAGGTCGCGACATGCTATGGCGCCTGCCTGCGAGGTGAGCCGCTGGCACTGCCGCCGCCCAGGGTGCGGTACGCGGACTATGCCAGCTGGCAGCGCGGCTGGTTGCAGGGCGACACGCAAGGGCAGCAGGTCGCGTACTGGCGTGCACGGCTCCAGGGGCTCGTCCCACTGGACCTGGTCACAGATCGTCCACGGCCACCACTGCAGACATTTGCGGGGAGGATGGTCGTGGAGCGGTTGCGCCCGGACCTCGTGGGGCGCCTCGAGGCGCTGAGCAGGGAAGAGGGAGCAACCCTGTTCATGACGATGGCGGCGGCATTTGCCGCCCTGCTCCATCGCTACACGGGGCAGGACGATGTCGCCTTTTCCGTGCCCATCGCGAACCGGACCGAGGCGGCCGTGGAGGAGCTCGTCGGCACCTTCGTCAATACGCTCGTGCTGCGCGTGGACTGCGGTGGGGCGAAGTCGTTCCGCCAACTGCTCGGCCGCCTGCGGACCGTGTCGCTGGAGGCGTTCGCGCACCAGGACGTGTCGTTCGAGGTGCTGGTCGAGCAGCTCGATGTTGATCGCGATCCCAGCCGCCCGCCCCTGGCCGGGGTCATGTTCAATGTGATCAACACACCGACGAGCCCGGTGGCGTTCGACGGCCTCGAGTGCCGGCCGGTCATCATCGATCGTGGAGCGGCACAGTTCGACCTCGGCGTCAGTGTGGAGACGACGGTCTTCGGGGCGATCTGTGTGGAGTACAACAGCGACCTGTACGACGAGGGGACAGTGCGGCGCTTCATCGCCCACTACCAGGAGGTCCTGGAGGGAGTGCTGTCGGATCCCGGGGCGCAGGTGCACCGCCTGGTCCTGATGCCCACAGCCGAGCGGGAGCGCTTGGCTACGTGGAACAGTACCACCGAGGCGTATCCCCGCGACACGGTCCTGAGTCGGCTGCTGGAGGCGCGAGCGGACCTCCGGCACGACGCGGTTGCCGTCTCGGCCGCGGATGCGGGGGAGTTGACATACGGCGAGCTGAATGCCATGGCAAACCGCCTCGCCAGGCACCTGCGGGGCCGTGGCGTCGGGCCGGGCACCGTGGTGGGCGTGGCCCTGCCGCGCACGCCCCAGATGCTCGTTGCACTTCTTGCCGTCCAGAAGGCTGGAGGGACCTACCTGCCCCTCGATCCGGGCTTTCCTCACGAGCGGCTCGCGTTCATGCTCGCGGACAGCGGGGCCGGGGTCCTGCTGTCGGCAAGCGAGATCACGGCAGGGCTGGGCGTGGGTTCTGGGGTACTCGTGCTCGACCTGTCCCAGCTGGACGACGAGGTTGCACGGGAGCGGGCGGATAACCTGGAATCGTGTGCGAGTCCGGGCGATACGGCCTACCTCATCTACACATCCGGCTCGACGGGGCGCCCGAAGGGCGTCGCGGTGCCGCACGGGGCCCTGGTCAACTTCCTCTGGGCCATGCGTCGCGAGCCCGGCCTCACAGAGGAGGACGTGCTTGCTGCGGTCACGACACTCTCGTTTGACATTGCGGGGCTGGAGCTCTACCTGCCGCTCCTCGTTGGTGCACGCATCGAGCTGGTCTCTCGCGAGGAGGCAGCCGATGGCGCGTCGCTGGCGGCGCGCCTGGCGGCCTCGAACGCCACGGTGATGCAGGCGACGCCGGCTACCTGGCGCATGCTGGTCGAGGCTGGGTGGAAGGGTGCCCCGGGCTTCCGCGCGCTCACCGGTGGCGAGGCGTTGGGTCGCGACCTGGCCATCGCGCTCCTCGGTCGCGTGGGCGAGCTATGGAACATGTACGGGCCCACGGAGACCACAATCTGGTCTACCTGTGAACAGGTCGTTTCCGATGAGGTCACGATCGGGCGGCCGATTGCGAACACCCAAGTGCACATCCTGGATCGGCTGGGACAGGTGCTCCCGATCGGGGTGCCGGGCGAGATCTGCATCGGGGGTGAAGGCGTCGCCCTGGGGTATCATGCCAGGCCCGAGCTCACGGCCGAGAGGTTCGTCACCGGCCCGACCGGGAGCCGGGTCTATCGAACCGGGGACCTGGGGCGCTGGCGCGCCGATGGGCGGCTCGAGTGCCTGGGGCGCCTTGACCAGCAGGTCAAGGTGCGCGGCTATCGCATTGAGCCTGGGGAGATTGA
This sequence comes from uncultured Gemmatimonadaceae bacterium, assembly GCA_964638035.1. GTDB lineage: Bacteria > Gemmatimonadota > Gemmatimonadetes > Gemmatimonadales > GWC2-71-9 > JAGGAG01. The sequence continues at coordinate 122,687 of CAZWXD010000004.1, forward strand.
GGCGCTCCTTGCCACCCATCCCGCCGTCCGTGCCGCGACGGTCGTGGCTCGAGAGGCGGCGCCAGGTGACACGCGCCTCGTCGCCTACACGGTGTACCACGCCGGCGAGGCGCCGACGGTGAGCGAGTTGCGTCGCTTCCTTCGGCGCGAGCTCCCGGATTACATGATCCCGGCGCTGGTGGTACCCCTGGACACGCTCCCCCTGACCGCCAATGGCAAGGTGGACCGCAAGGCGCTGCCCGACCCATATCACACCGGGTTCAGGCGCGACGCCCCGCAGGAACCCCCGGCCAATGGTGCCGAACGCGCCCTTGCCGACGTGTGGCAGGAGGTGCTGCAGGTGCCTTCGGTGGGGGCGGAGGACAACTTCTTCGAGCTGGGTGGGCATTCCCTCCTGGCCCTGCGGGCCACCGCCCTCTACGAGGAGCGCACTGGTGCCCGGATTGATCCACGCGCCCTGTTCTTCCAGTCACTCCGGCAGGTAGTCATGAGCCTGCCCCCGGCGGATGCGCGTACGTGAGCCCGTTCTACTTCGGCACGTCCCGGAGGCGGCTCTTCGGCATATACCACCCGCCGGCCAGTACCGGCCGGTCACCGCGTGCGGCGGTGCTGTGCAATGCATGGGGTCGCGAGTACGTGCTGACCCATCGCTCCCTGCGCCACCTTGGCAACCTGCTGGCGGCCGAAGGGCACCATGTGTTGCGATTCGACTACTACGGCACGGGCGACTCCGGTGGAGAGTTGGACGAGGCATCGGTCGAGGGCTTTGAAGGCGACGTAGTGGTTGCCATGGAGGAGTTGCGCGACATGTGCGGGCTGCCGCAAGTGGCCCTGGTCGGCCATCGACTTGGCGGGACGATTGCGGCACGGGTGGCCGCACGGCAGGCCAGGGAAGTACAGCGCCTGGTGCTCTGGGATCCAGTGGACCGCGGCACGGCGTTCGTGGACGAGGTGATGGGCAATGTGGTGCCGGGCTGCTTTGGCCGGCGTGCCAGGGGTACGGTGCTTGAGGAGTTGGAGATTCGAGGGTTCCCAATGACACCGTCGTTCCTTGCGGCCGTGCGCGAGCTTGACCTGGCGGCCACCATGCGCGACCTGGACACGCCTACCCTTGCGGTCATCTCCAACGTGGCATGGCCTGCCGGCACGCTGGAGCAGCGGCTCGCAGGGAGCTGTGGGGCGTGCAAGGTGACCCGAGTCGAGTCTGCCCCGGCGTGGGTGGAGGATGAGGTGATTGGCGGGGGTGCCATTCCGCTGCCCTTGCTCACACAGGCCGTGGCCTGGTTGTCACAGTGACCGCCGTGCCCGAGCAGGCGGTCCTCCTGGGTCCGCGTCGGTCCCTGTGCGCCATTGTGACCGAACCAGCACGCTCCCTGCCTGGTGCTCCGCTCGTCCTGTTGCTGACGGCGGGTATCCTGCACCGCGTTGGTGCGAACCGCCTGCACGTGACAACGGCGCGCTGGCTGGCCGCACGGGGCTATTGTGCGGTGCGGTTCGACCTGTCGGGGATCGGTGACAGCGTGCCCCGCACCGACGCACTGCCCCTGATGGAAGGCGCCGTGGCCGATGTCCGCGAGGCACTGGACCACCTCGAGGCCAGCCGGGGGGTGAGGGAGGTCGTCCTCGTCGGTATGTGCTCCGGCGCCATGCACGCCCTTGCAGCCGCTTGCGCCGACCAGCGCGTGGTGGGTGTGGTGTTCCTCGACCTCTTCGTTCCCCCGACGCTCGGCTTTCAGGTGCGTTTCTGGCTCCGACGGAGCATCAACCTCGGTGGCATCTGGCGGCTGCTTGTCGGGCGCCATCCATCGTGGGGCAGGCTGCGGCGACGCCTCGAGGCGCGAAGGCGTGTGTCGGAGCCGACACCTTCGGTCGACCAGTCGGCCGTACGGCAGGGCATGGCAGCGGCCTTCCAGCAGGTCGTCGCCAGGAATGTGAGATTGCTGGCACTGTTCACGGAGGGGCACCTGGAGCTCTGTAACTACCGGCGCCAGCTTCTCGACGCCTTTCCGGGGGTCCGCTTCGGGGACACCCTCCGGCTGGAGTACCTACGGCGCGTCGACCATACCTTCACCCTGAGACGGGACCAGGGCCGCCTGCTGGCCATCCTGGGAGAGTGGTTCGCAGCCCAGTTCCCGGGAACTGGGGGACGCTAAAAGCGACGGGCCCCATCCCGTGAGGGATGGGGCCCGCCTGGCCGGTGAAGTCGGCGCTTACTTCTTGCGAGTCACGTTCTCGGCAGCCGGGCCCTTGGCCCCCTGCACGATGTCGAACTCGACCTCTTCACCCTCGCTCAGCGTCTTGAAGCCGGAGCCCTGGATCGCCGAGTGGTGGACGAAGCAGTCCTTCTCGCCGCCGTTGGGCGTGATGAAACCAAAGCCCTTGGCATCGTTGAACCACTTCACCTTGCCGGTGGTACGCATGTCCTGACCCTTTCAATCAATTTTTGCAGTGGGTGTCCGGCCATGCCGTACCGCCTACTGCTGGCAGAAACGCCCTCTGCCGGGGGTGCGGTCACTCGACCGCGTGGCCCCATACACAATACGGGGACCCAGGTATGGTCCCAGGTCCCCGTGACAGTGATCTGGCCACTCATTGCCCGCAAAAGCGGACGCCACAAAGTAGTGACCCCCCTGCATTTGCGCAATCACCCCGGCCGCCAGCCGCCGGCGCCACCCTCAGAACTCGACCCGGACGAACACCGTGGGGATTGGAGGAAGGTCGAACGTGCGGACATACGAGAATGTGGCGTCCTGCCCGGCCAGGAGCTCACCCGCGAGTTCGGCAGGATTGCGGGGAGCCTCCGGGGCCACGGCACCTGCGCCGAGGTTCAGCACGGAAACGCCAAAGGACAGCTGGGTGTCCCACGGCCCCCCCACGGAAAATGTTCCTCCCACGTCCGCCCGCACGGTTCCGGTGCTGCGGAGTGAGCCCTCGGCGCCGTACACGTACCGGACGATCGGTATCGTGGGATCCAGCCCGCCATCCTGTCCCGACACGCCCGAGATCACGATGTCGGTGACGGGGGTCATTGGTGCGCCGCTCATGTACTCCGTCGCGACGGACAGTACCAGCCCCTTCGCCGGAGTCGTGCGCGCCTGGACACGAACCAGGTGCCGCCGGTCGAGCTGCCACGGGATCCATCCGGCATCCCATCGCCGGTCCGAGGCAGTGAGCGCATAGATCACGGCAAGCGCATGGGCGCCGCCCCGGTCCTGCCAGGTCACGTTCGCCTCGAGCCCCGCGGTTCGCGAGTCTCCGGCGCGAAAGGGTGACGTGGCGTGGGCGGTATCCTGGTCGGTGGCGGGACGGAGTTCCATCAGCCCTCGGCCACGGGAGGCGTAGAGCCCGAGGCGCACCGAGACCGTGCTGCGCGCCCATGACAGGTCTGCCGAGGCGTGATCTACGATGGGTGTCGGGATGTCCTGGCGCGCGGCATCCAGCCAGAAGTCGTAGAACGCCAGGTCCGGCTCGGGGATCGGGTCGGAGACGAGGTGAAAGAGGCGCGACGACCGGCCCGCACCAAGTCCCAGGCTGGCCCCGGGTCCCAGCGAGATGCGCGCCACGGCGCGTGGCTGGAGCACGAATGCGTCACCGGCGGCGTCGAACCGCGCTCCCGCGTCCACCAGGAATGGTCCTACCTTGCCCCGCCACGCCGCGTGTCCCCCAAGTTCGGGCCGGCTTGTGTTGAACGAGTCGGCAAGGAAGTCCTGTCCGAACGTGGGCGTGACCGAGTTGGCGATGCGACGGGCTGACAGGACCAGGCCAGCCTCGAACGCCCCCTGGCCAGCCTGGTATTCCCAATCAAGTCCGGCCTGGAGCCTGGCGAAGAGGTTGTCAACGTCCACGCGCGAGTTGCGCGCTGCCACGTCGCGCACAACCTCCGAGAATCGCGTGTAGCTCAGCCGACCCGAGAGCCGGTGGCGGCCCGGCGCGGCGACGAGCCCGCTCAGGCCGACGAGCACGTTGCTCCAGTCCATCCCTGAGCCCACCTCGGCGTCGTAGAGGCGGTCGCGAGAGCCAAACAGGGTCAGGCGGCCTCGCTCCGCCCCATCCCGGGACAGGGCGAGACTGCCGTAACCATCGAGGAAGTCGTACGGGACACTCCTGTTGCCAATGAAGTCCACCGCCTCGAAGGTCGCGACGCGACCGAGGCCGAAGGCGCGGAGGTTGTCACCTCCCCCGTACCAGCCAGCCAGCGAGGCAGGGCCCAGGGCCACGCCCCCCTGCGGAGCAGCGGACGATCCCTGGCGACCCGCCAGTTCCACGCTACCGCTCAGTGCTTCTGCCCGTGAAGTCGCCTCGACGCCCGGCGTGACCGTCACCGCGCTTGCGGCATCGACCGGGAAGGCGGAGAACGCACGGCCGATGTGGTAGAGGTTCAGCACCTCGAACTCATCGATGCGGAGTGCACCCTCGTCCGCAGCGTAGCCGCGGAGGAGTGGGCGGGCTGAGGAGACCGAGCTGAAGGCAACGCCGGGCACGAGTTGCAGGCCGCGAAAGGCATCAGGCTCGATGGCGGCCGGAAGTTCCCGAATGAGTTCGGGCGGGAGCGACCAGCGGGGTGGAGTGGCGGTCACTTCGCTGGCGTGTCCCGTCACGGCAAGGTCCGCCAGTCGCATGGGCGCCGCTGCAAGGCGCACGATGTGGCCTGGCCCCGTGGCGCCCCTGAGGACAATGGTGGCAGGTGCGTATCCGATTGCTCGCACTGTCATGGTGTCCGGCAAGGATGCGGCTACTGCACGAAACCCGCCGCGACCATCCGTCAGGACAGTCACGCCGGAGGACTGAAGGGTGACCCGCGCGTCCCGAAGCGGCGTGCCGGCCTGGTCGTCCAGGACCGTGCCATGCACAAGGACTTGCGCGAGCACAGGCGTCGCCGAGCACGCCAACAGCATGAGACATCCCGCGAGCGACTGCACGCCCTATCGCAGGATTTTTCGCACGATTGCCTGGGAACCCAGAAACCCCGGCACTGCACCCAGGTTGCCGATGGGTGGGTCCTTGAACAGGAAATTGGCAGAACCCCTGTCGTGGGCAATGAAGAGCAGCTCGCCGGGGACAGCGTCCGGGGGAATCGCCACCAGGGCCGGAGAGGCACGAAGCACGCTCAGTCCAAGCAGCGTGCTGGCTGAGTCACTGGCACGGCGCACCTGCACCTCGAGCACGTCGGCTCCCCGCGCCTCCCACTCCACGGCGAGGGTGCAAGGGAAGCAGGACCCCACGGTGATGGTGTCACCCGGAGGACTGACAATGCTGGGCAGCGCCGGCACGATGGTGGCTCCCTGGACCTCCGCGCCAGCTACCTCGCCGCGAAGTCTGTATGGGCTTCCCACCTGGACCGCGGCGGGGGCGCGGAAGACGCCAGGGCTGCCAGGCAGGGCATCGAGCGGGATGAGGTCCCCGCTCGGCAGTTCGAGCTGCAGGGTCACTGCGCCGGGCTCGACCGGCTCGGGCCGGGACGAAATCGGCGCAGCAGGATCCTGCGACCAGGTGACCAGCGCGTCCTGGGTGCCGCTGGTGGCGCTAAGGAGCAGCTGCACTGCAGGTCGCGCCCGCCAGGTACCGGGGTCTCCCGCCTGGCTGCAGCCCGTAATGTGCGCGGCGACAAGGCCCACGAGGAAGCAGAGCCTAATGTGCCTCCAATGTGAGCACCAGGCGATAAGGGTCAAACACGCCGACGTAAGGGTTCTCCTTGAGGTGAAAGGGCAAGCCCAGGTTCTGCGGCAGGAGGTCCACCGGCCCAACGTAGTTCGGCTGGTATCGCGCCACGAGCCAAATATCGTCGCCCCAGTTGTCAGTTTCGCGAACATGAACATTGATGAGTCCACCTATCTGCGGAGTTGCGCCAATCAGGTAGTCGTTCCGAGTCTGCGATGTCAGAGAAGGAACTCCAGTGATTCGGAGTCGGCTTGTCATCCCCGTCGCTACAGACACGGCCTCGAGCTCAAACTCGTTACCCTCGCCGCAAAAGTTGTTATCGCAAATGTCGACGGTCTGGATGAAGGTCAGGTAGGTCCAGGCCGAGGGCGTTCCGCCGCCTCCTCCTCCGCATGTGTCCTCTGTGCATTGGGCGTTGGGTATGTCGGGCTGTGCTGTCGCCTCCGGACTCCTCGTTGTACTGGAGACCTGCACCTCGGGTTCCGCCGGGTCCTCGATCGTCCCTCCGGAGCGCTGATGGACTCGTCCGCGCGTCAGCTTCAGCTCTGCCGGTTGGAGCATTGCGATTGGTCGTCCCGGTATCGCGGCCGAGCGGGGATTGATGTCGTGTGTGTTGCCATGAACATCGAACGCCAGTCCAGGGGTGTCGCGAAAGTTTGTGGCCACGAGCAGATCGTGCGTTGCACGCCAGGACTGTCGGTGTTCCCTGCCGGGGACGTAGAAGTCTACTGGCACTGAGCGCAAGACTCGATCCAGTGTAGCAGCCGAATCCCAGCCGAGGTGCGCCGCAGCGCGGTGCACTACTGTTGATCCAACTGCCGTGTGTCCGAACGTGGGGAACTCAAGTTTGTGCTCCGTAACCTCCGAGCCCCGCCACGCGACGAGCAACGCTTCTCGTAGCGCGGGGTCCAGGAGAGCCTTGGCGATGCCCGGTGCGAGTGATTCCCAGAGTTCAGCGGATTCGTCGCGGGCGACCGATACTGTACGGCCGGCGGCGAAATGAGGCCTGGATTCCGACGGACCGGCCCCGTCGGTGCACCCGCTGAGGATGATGATCGTCCACGCAGCCACCGACCACTTGTGTGCTAGGAGTATTGGGTACTGCATATGACCTCCAGCAAGGGTTGGGGTCCCGGCGCACAGTCTCCCGACCTGTTACGCCAGGCCTATCCCAAGGCTCGCTGGGGGCCGTCAACTGAATGTCAAATGTCGCGGCGAACCTGCCCTCCCCGGCACTACCCCGCCACCTGGTCCAGCGCCTTGCAAAAGGCCCGCATCTCGTCCCGCGTCCCCACCGTCACCCGGACATACCGGGGCCACACGGGCCAGCTTCGCCCGATGATCACGCCTCGCGCCGCCATCGCCGGGACCAGGTCGGCCGGCGGGCGGCCGGCATCGAGCATGAAGCAGTTGCTCTCCGATCGGTGGAACGCGTAGCGCCGCCGCTCCAGGTGCTCGAAGGTCTCCTCCCGCACGCGCCGCGTCTCCACCCGGCGCCCCGGCACGAGCCCCTGGTCGTCCACACTGGCCTGCGCCGCCACGATCGCCGGCGCCGACGCCGTCAGCATCCCGTAGGCGCGGAGCCGGTCCAGCACCGTCGGCTGGGCCATCGCGATGCCCAGGCGCAGCCCGGCCATGCCGTAGAGCTTGGAGAAGGTCCGGAGCACCAGCAGGTCGTCGTGCGATGCGACCAGCGGCGCCATCGACTCCTCGTCCGAAAAGTGGATGTACGCCTCGTCCACCACCAGCAGCGACCCGGCCGGCTTGTGGGCAAGGGCCCACGCGAGGTCCTCCCGCCGCGTCAGCGTGCCCGTCGGGTTGTTCGGGCTGCAGGCGTAGATGACCCCGGGGGAAGGCTCCGCGGCGCACATGGCCCTCACATCGTGGGCCAGCGTCGCCGTGAGTGGCACCGGAACGGCCCGAGCCCCTGTCACCGCGCACGCCCGCCAGGGTGCCTCGTACCCTGGTTCGGCATGCACCAGGGCGCGCTCGGGGCTCGTGAACGCCAGCATGGCCCGGTGCAGGGGGGCGCTCGACCCCTGGAAGACCTCCACGTGGGTCGCGGGGAGCCCCTCCAGCTCGGCGACACGCCGCTTCAGCACATCGGCCTGCCGGAAGGGGTAGCGTCCCATCTCGGGACCGAGCTGTCCGATGGCCCGCATCGCAGCCGGTGAGGGACCGAGTGGATTCTCATTGGCATTGAGCCGGATGGCCGTGGCGGATGGCTCGAACCGCAGGGCCTCCCTGGCCATGTGGCCCTCGAGCGACCCGCGCGGCAGGGCGAGGCCCACGGCACCCATGCCGAGCAGGTGCGCAAGCTCCCGGCGGGTCAGGGTGCGGGGCGGGGCAGGTGGCAGCTCGTCGCGATGGGGCATGCGCCACCATCGGGCGCGCAGGGCCTGTTGTCAAGCGCGGGGGAGCGTTCGCGCGGCGCCCCGGGGAACCTTCATGGGGGGTTCACCCGCGCTTCAGGCAGGGTGGGGGACAGGAGGATATGATGGGGAGTAACCCAACAGGAGTGCGCACGTGCCCGTCACCACGACACCGTTTGCCCTGCGCTGTGAACTTGCCGTGCCCTTTGCGGAGGCCGAGGCGCGCACGCGCGCTGCCCTGGCGCGCGAGGGATTCGGCGTGATCACGGAAATCGACTTCAGGGCCACCATGAAAAAGAAGCTCGATGTGGACTTCCGGCCCTATGTCATCCTCGGCGCCTGCGACCCGCGCATCGCACACCAGGCCCTGCAGGCAGAACTCGACATCGGGCTCCTGCTGCCCTGCAATGTCGTGGTGCACGCGGGTGACCATCCCGGCGCCAGCGTCGTGGCAGCGCTCGACCCCGTTGCCCAGCTGTCACTGTCGGGCCGGGATGACGTGCGCCCCCTGGCGGGGCAGGTGCGTGAACGGCTCGCGCGCGTGGTGGAGGCCGTCCAGGCCGGCCCCTCCTAGCGGGAGGCCACCCGGCTCTCCTCCTGCACCCGTGCCTCCAGCCACCGGGCGAGGGCCGGGTCAGGGAGGAGGGGGTCACCCGAGTAGATGACCGGAAGGCCGGACAGGTCCTTCAGGAACGTCTCCCGGCTGACGCGCCCGCGGGAGATGAGCACCGGCACCACTGCCACACTGTCGCCGGTCATGCGGTACTGCATCTCGATGAGTTCGCGCACGGCCAGCACGGCCTCGCGCCGCACCGCCTCGGGCGCGTCATCGCGAACCACCTCCACGCGCACGTCGCCGAACCCCGACAGCGTCTTCACCGTGTCGGCCACGCGGCGCAGGTTCTCCATCCAGGCGGCGTGATCCTCTGCCGTATTGGGGCCGTGTCCCACCAGGAAGAGTGCCCGCCGGCTCACATCGCCCTGCACCAGCGCGCGCCCGCGCGCGGCCAGCACCGCCGCCATTGCGGGGGAGTCGTCGAGCCCGCGCGCGATGCGGAGTGGTACCGTGGCCCTGACGCGCTCGTGGCCGGCGTGGTGCGTGTGCTCCTGCATCATCGGCGAGAGCGAGTCGGTGGCCCCGGCGAGCCAGCGAATCTGCTCGTAGTGCTCGCTGTGACTCGAGACGAGGAGCGGGACGACCACGATGCTGGAGACGCCTCGCGCCTCGAGCCGTGCCACCGCGTCCTGGAAGAGATGGGTCCGCGCCTCCGGCCCCATGAGGTAGGCGATCTCGATGGGTCCGGGCAGGTGCGCCGCCTGGACCACGGTTTCGACCTGGGCGTTCCACTCCCGGCCACCGCCGTGTGCCACGAGCAGGGTGCCCACCGGCGCCGGGGCCTGTGCGAGGGAGACCTGGGGGACGAGCAAGCCCAACACTGCCACGATGACGAATCTCATAACCCGTTACGGTAGATGTGATTGAAACTCAGTTGAGAACTGCTATCATCCAAGTACCAGAGTAAATTACTCGGGAATCCGTGAATGCAACAGCGCCGAAGGGTTGTGGGATCTCGCCTCGCTGGAGGTGCGGCGGGTCGCGGGCGATTCGTGGCGCGATTAGTATTGCGGCCCGGCCGCGGTGGTGGCGGTCGGACCGGGCCCGTAGCTCAGCTGGATAGAGCGCTTGCCTCCGGAGCAAGAGGTCGTGAGTTCGAATCTCGCCGGGCCCATTGTGACGCCCCCTCCCCTGTCAGCGGTTCGACGGCGGAGGGGGTTCGTGTTGCTGGTCGCCACACCTGTCGCCCATCGATGCCCTCGGGAATTTCCGCGCCGAGCCAGCTGAGCAGGGCAGGGAAGACGTCGGCGGTGCGCAGTGGCGCGGCCGGGAGTGGCTGGTTCGACCAGAGGGGCACCTGCATGTGGACGCGCAGCAGGCTGCCATGCCCTGACTTGTGCTCCGGCCGCTCGAAGCGCTTCCGGAAGTCGTAGCCCTCGTTGGCGATCACCACCAGGTCTGCCGCACGCGGCGAGGCGAACTGGTCGAACAGGTGGACCGGTGCCTCGGGGAAGGGCGCATCGAAGGACCGTGCGAGCCACGCATCCCGGTCCCCGCCGAACGACTCACCCAGGTGCAGCGGGTCGCCCGTCCGCGGGACATAGCGGACCACGCCGCCATCACGGTGCAGGGCAGCCTCGCCCTCGCGCCCCAGCAGCGTGATGCCGCCGCGGCCATCCTCCCCTGCCACAAACGCCACCGCCGGTTCCCGGACCAGTCGCTCGATCACGTCATGCGAGGTGCCGAAGGCCTCCGCGGTGCGGAGGCGGTCGAGCGGCCAGCGCTCGGCGCGCGGCGTCCCCGGCCGCGCGTAGACGCCTGCCGAGGCATTGCCTGCCACCATGACGGCGGCGCGCGGGTTCCGTTCCCAGGTCACGGGATGGGAGAGGGTCGGCACGCCCTGTCCACGGAACCAGTCGGCGAGGTCGAGGTGGGTGTGCATCGTGGACGCGCCGTGGTCGCTCACCAGCGCGACGAGCGTGTCCTCCAGCTCGCCCCGGGTGCGCAGGGCCGCCACCACCTGCGCGATGGTGCCATCCAGGCGCTGCAGGGCCCGCAGCACGCGCGGCCCGCGGGGATGGTCGCCATGGGTGTAGCCGTCGACCGCAGGGAACTGGGCGAAGATGAAGCGCCAATCCTGCTGCACCGCATCGAGGAGGCCGCGCGCCACGCGGTTGTCACCCGGCTGGTGCCACTCCGTGGCGTGCGAGACACTCCCCCAGAACTTCCTCGCCCCCTGCGCCGGGTCGCGCTCGGGTGAGAGGCCCCGCGTGATCATCGTGAAGAGGCCCAGGCTCTCCGGCACCAGCTGGAAGATCGTCTGCACCTCGGGCCGGATGTCGCCATCGAGCATCCCGGCCTGGTAGCCGCAATAGCTCCGGAGCGCATCGCGCTCACGCCACCATCGCCCGCCATAGGCGGCGCGGTCCATCCAGCGGATCGAGGGGATGTTGCAGCGGCCCGGAAGGCAGCCGGTGAGGAACGGGAGGTAGGCCACGCTGGTGGTGGACGGAAACACGGTGATGGCCCGCGCGCGCGCGCCCCCCTCCGTCAGCGCAGCCAGTGCCGGGAGGTTGCCCCGCTGCAGCTGCTCCTCGGCCACGTCTGGGCGGAGGCCATCGGCCAGGACCAGGATGGCGCGCCTCAGCGTGCCTCCCCGCTCGCGGTCGCAACCTCCGGTTCCGCATTCATCCGGCGAAGCTTCCATATCATGGCAACCAGGAACGCCAGGCTCAGTGACACCAGGATCCACGGTGGCACCGCGAGGGCCACGCCCAGCAGCGCGAGCCAGGTGTACCGCACCCCGCGCCCGATGACGACCGAGAGCTGGTACTTCCACATGGGATAGTTGGCGAGCGTGGCCAGGATGCGCATGGGATAGTGCGGGATCACCGGCACGGCACAGGTGAAGACCAGCGTGAGGAACGGGGCCCGGTGGTACCACGAGAGCAACCATTTCGTGACGTGGTGACCGCGGAACCGGCGGGTGCCCTCGCGGGAGAGGATCCGCGCCAGCAGTTCCATGTTCCAGTACTCGATGATCACCGTGGCCGCGACCCCAACCACCACCACCAGCCAGATGGGGTAGAGCGTGCCCAGGTACACCACCGCCGGGTCGTACGGGAAGGGGATGAGCGAGTTGCCGGCGAATGTATAGGGAATGAACCAGGCGAGGGCCTGGTGCGCGGGGAGGAACACCGCCACCAGCACGGCCGCGAGCGCCAGCACGATCATCACCGCCGGCCACAGCCAGGGTGGGGTCGCCGGCGGGTGCACCTGGGGTGCCTCTGGTGCCAGCTCGGCGAGGTCCTGTTCTTCCACCATGGCGGGGCGCAAACTAGGCGGGTCGCGGGACAGGATCAACCGCTACGCCCGGGGCGTGCGGTCGCGATTGAGCCGGGCCGTGATGGCGGTCACGAGTGACCGTGGGGCGATCCGTTGGACCTGCAGCAGCACCCGGTTCATGAAGCCCGGGATCACGAGGCCTCCACGGTCCAGCCGGTTCACCCCCGCCAGTGCCACGCGCCGGGCGTCCATGGTGGCGCCCGTACGGAAAAGCAGGGCGCTCTTCATGCCCGCACGCGCGGCGAAGCCCGTGGTGGTGGGGCCCGGGCACAGGGTCACCACGTGCACCCCGGTGCCGCGCATCTCCACCCGGAGGGCCTCCGAGAGCGAGACAACGTACGCCTTCGTCGCGTAGTACACGGCGAGCCAGGGCCCCGGCTGGAACCCTGCCGTGGAGGCTACGTTCAGGACCGCCCCCTGCCGTCGCGTGAGCATCCCCGGAAGGAAGGCCCGTGTCAGTGTCGTGAGGGCGGTGACATTGCAGCTGACCATGCCCCCCTGGCTCGGCGCAGGTTGGGTGGCGAAGCTGCCGACCACGCCGAACCCCGCGTTGTTGACCAGCGTCTCCACCACCAGGCCGCGCCGCTCGATGGCGCCGATGAGTTGCTGCACGTCGTCGGGACGCTCGAGGTCGGCGGGCAGCACGACCACCTCCGGCGAACCCGCCGCGAGCAGTTCACCGGCCAGCGTCGTGAGCCGGTCCACCGAGCGCGCCGTGAGGATGAGCCGGGTGCCCCGGAGCGCCAGCAGCCGGGCGATCTCGAGGCCGATGCCGGAGGAGGCGCCGGTGACGAGGGCGAATCCCGGCGTCATTCGCCAAACCCGCGTGCCATGCCGGCTGCGAGCACGGCCATCATGGCCACGAGCAGGGCCTGCAGGGCGCTCGCGCGGGCGTGGCGCCCGGCGGCCCGCGTGTCGGGCACCTCGCCCCGCCGCACCGCCACCCGCCACCGGAGCAAGGACAGCATGGGCCCTACCTCGAGGGCCAGGACCGCGCCAAGCAGCACCATCTTGGCCAGGAAGAGGTGATTGGCGAGGTAGTAGCTGGTGCCCTTCTCCAACCCGCCGAAGGCGCGCACCAGCCCCGTGCCGATGAGCACGATCGCCGAGAGGCCCCACCAGTTGTCCGCCACGAACACCCGGCGAAGGCCGGCCGCATCGAGCGGTTCCCGCAGCGCGCGCGCGCGAGCCCAGGCCGGGCCCAGCGCGATGCCGAACCCGAGCAGGTGCAGTGCAGCCATCAGCCAGCGGGTCTCCGTCACCCTGCATGATCCTGTGGGATTCCCACGGTAGATAACACGGCCCGCCGCCCCGGCGGAACCGTGGTATTATCTGCCGTCCGGTGGTGCAGCCGCCTGAACTTGCAGGACGACCCAGTCATGCACGATCCAACCCGCCAGGCCACCATCATCCGGCCCGTTCGTGCGGACGCCACCTCCAGGGTGCGCCCCGCATCAGGTACGCTGCCACCCGACCTGGTGGCCGATGCGGTCTCCCGCCTCAAGGCTTCACTCGTCATCTACGCGCTCGGGTTCTTCCTGGCAGGCATGCTGCCCGCCATGCTGTTCAAGGAAGCGCGCGCGATGTACTTCGGCAACGTGCAGCACTGGCTGGCGCCATCAGTCTCGATCGGCACGGCGCTGGGGCTGCTGTACCTCGTCTCCCGCCCGGCGCTGCCTGACGCCGCCAAGCTTCGCCTGGGCCTCCTCTTCCTCGTTCTGGGCAGTGTGGGGATCAGCATCGCCGAGTTTCAGGGCGTCACCGCGCCGATCATGACGCGCAGTGGCCCGGGTGGCTTCGGCCTGTCCTGGGTGGTCGCCTGGGTGCTCATCTTCGCGGTGATGGTCCCCACCCGCCCGCGGCTTGCGACCGCGGCGGCCGCCTGTGCGGTCGCGTCCGTGCCGCTCACCTACGCCGTGGGTGTCCGGATGGGTGTCAACCTGGCCTTGCCCCCGGTCGAGTTCTTCCTCAGCCTCGTCCTCCCCTACATGGTGGTCGTCGTACTGGCGCACGTTGCCTCGCGCGTGGTGTACGACCTCGGCACGGCCGTGCGCAAGGCGCGCGAGCTTGGCAGCTACCGGCTCGAGGAGCGGCTCGGTGCCGGCGGGATGGGCGAGGTCTGGCGGGCACGCCATCACATGCTGGCGCGGCCGGCGGCCATCAAGCTGATCCGGCCGGGGGCACTGGGCGCCGGGACGGCCCGCGACGAGGCGCTTGCCCGGTTCGAGCGCGAGGCGCAGGCGACGGCACTGCTTCGCTCCCCGCACACCGTCAGTGTCTACGACTTCGGCGTGACCGACGAGGGGGACTTCTACTATGTGATGGAGCTGCTGGACGGGTTCGACCTCGAGGAACTGGTGCGCCGCTTCGGCCCCCTTCCCGCCGGGCGGGCCATCCACTTCCTGCGCCAGGCTTGCGACTCGCTGGGTGAGGCCCACGCCGCCGGCCTGCTCCACCGCGACATCAAGCCGGCCAACCTCCATGCCTGCCGCCAGGGCCGGGACGTCGACTTCATCAAGGTCCTCGACTTCGGCCTGGTCGAGCACGTGGACGCTGGCCCACCCGGTGCCGAGGGTGCCAGGCCGCGGCCGATGGGAGGGACGCCAGCCTACATGTCGCCCGAGCAGGTCGTGGGAGACGAGGAGCTTGACGCCCGGAGCGACGTCTACAGCCTCGGATGCGTGGCGTACTGGTTGCTGACCGGCCGCACCGCATTCAGCGGAGCCACGCCGCTCGAGACGATGCTCGCACACGTGAGCACCTCACCGGCGCACCCGTCGTCGCTGGTGGCGGGGGTCCCGCCCGAGCTCGAGGGTATCGTGCTCGACTGCCTTGCCAAGGAGCCCGGGGCAAGGCCGCAGTCGATGGATGACCTGGCGTTGCGCCTCGGCACAGTCGTGGTGGCACCGCCCTGGACCGACCGCGAGTCCCGGTCCTGGTGGACGGCGCACGCGCCGCCGGCCGGCCAGGCTATCGGGGTGCTTCGGCCCCGGGGAGCAGGAGGTGCCACTCCGGCGTCACGCTGAGCAACTCGAGTGATCCCCAGAGCAGCGTCGTCGTTCCCACCAGTTCCGCCCCCTCCTCGGTCGCCACCTGAAGGGCAGCATGCCAGGTTCCCGGCGTGACGAAGTTGGCGATCACTTCAGCACCCAGTGCCCCGGCGAGCAGCATCGCACTCCCTGCAAGGAACAGCCGTCGCGCCCCGGGCGTGACGGTGAGCAGCGGCCCCAGGGCACGGAACGCGATCCAGGCGCCTGCCAACGCCACCGGCGCGAGGACGAGCATCCAGCTGCCCGTGACGGGGAGCAGGGACGCCACCCGGTCGCCGCCCAGGAGGAGGGCATCGCTCTTCACGCCGATCCATTCGTGGATCCCCGCGACCTCGTCCAGCGACAACGCGAAGGCCAGGAGCGAAGGGAGGAGGGCCAGTCGCGACCGGAGACGCCCCGGTGTCCTGTGCGCCACGAGCACCAGCACCAGGCCAAGCATGAGGAACTTGGCGGACGAGTACCAGGCCGGCAGGTTGGCCTCGCCATCCAGGTCGAGGAGGCGCGTCGGGAACAGGTAGGGCGATCCGGCCCACACATTGGTGAGGTACAGGAGCACGATGGCCGCATCGGTGAGGTACAGGCCGGCCACAATCCGGGTTCGGGTCATGGGGACGGGGGACACGCAACCTCCGGGCCCCGGGATCCGCCTGGGTCGACCGCACCATCAGGCCCTTGCCACCGTGCAGCCGCACGGGGGTATAGACTTCACTCGCCGTCCCCGATTTGATGCCCCTCGATCCGAGTGCGCAATGACCGAGTCCGCCCCCGCATTCCGCCCCGCTCACGCTGAGGCCACCCCTGACGACGAACTGATTGCCGGCAGCGAGGGAGTCCGGCGGGTCCTCCACGAGGCCCGCCGCGTCGTCGTGGGCCAGGATGTGCTGCTCGAGCGGCTCCTCCTCGGCCTCCTCGCCGATGGCCACATCCTGCTCGAGGGCCTGCCCGGGCTGGCCAAGACCCTTGCCGTCAAGTCCATCGCCACCAGCATCGAGGCGCACTTCGGCCGGGTGCAGTTCACGCCCGACCTCCTCCCCGCCGACCTGGTCGGCACGCTGATCTACAACCAGCGCACGGCGGAGTTCGTGGTGCAGCGCGGACCCATCTTCACCAACATCCTGCTGGCCGACGAGATCAACCGCGCCCCGGCCAAGGTGCAGTCGGCACTCCTCGAGGCCATGCAGGAGCGCCAGGTGACGATCGGGGGCGAGACGATGGCGCTGCCCCCGCTCTTCCTGGTGCTGGCCACCCAGAACCCGATCGAGCAGGAGGGCACCTACCCGCTCCCCGAGGCACAGGTGGACCGCTTCCTGTTCAAGCTGGTGGTGACCTATCCCGCCCGGGTGGACGAGCGCGCCATGCTGGACCGCATGACCGACGGGGAGCCGCCCGTGGCGCGCCCGGTGATCCACGCTGATGACGTGCTCCGCGCCCGGGTGCTGGTGGATCGGGTTCGCGTGGACCCCCGGATCAAGGAGTACGTGCTGGACCTGGTGTACGCGACGCGCACCCCGGGCGATTCGGGCCTGCCGGGGCTCTCGCCCCTCGTTGCGTTCGGGGCATCGCCCCGTTCCGCCATCTTCCTGGTGCGCGCGGCACGGGCCCATGCGTTCCTCGCCGGTCGCGCGTTCGTGCTGCCGGACGACGTGAAGAACGTGGCGCTCGACGTGCTGCGCCACCGGATCGTACCCACCTACCGCGCCGATGCCGATGGCGTCACGACTGACGACATGGTGGGGCAGATCCTCGGCAAGGTGCCCGTACCTTGACGCCCTGACGCCCTGACGCCCTGACGCCATGACGCCGTTCCTCGATTCCGATCTCGCCGACGAGGTCGAGCGCCTGGTGCTCGCCTCCCGGCGGCTGGTGCGTGACCTCTCCGCCGGCGACTATGCCAGCGCGTTCCGCGGCCGCGGCATCGAGTTCCAGGACGTGCGGGAATACCACCCCGGTGATGACGTGCGGGCCATTGACTGGCGTGTCACGGCGCGCATGGGCGCCACCTACCTCCGGCGCCACCAGGAGGAGCGCGAGCTCACCATGGTGCTGCTGGTGGACCGGAGCGGATCCAGCGCGGTCGGCAGCCGCCGACGCACCCGCGCACAACTGGCGGCACAGGTGGCAGGTGTCCTGGCCCTGACGGCGGCCCAGGCCAACGACCGGCTGGGTGCGGCCTTCTTCGACGCGGAGCTCGTGCACTACGTCGAGCCCCACAAGGGGCGCCGCCATGCCCTCCGCATCATCGCCGACGTGCTGGCCCAGGGACGTGACCCGATCCCTGCCGGTGCGGCCACCGACCTCTCCACGGCGCTCACCCAGCTGGAGCTGCTGCTGCCGCGCCGGGCCGTGCTCATCATCCTCTCCGACTTCAGGTCGCCCGACTTCTCGCACCAGCTGGCACGCATCGCGACCACCCACGATGTCGTCTGCATCCAGCTGGTGGACCAGCTCGAGTCGGCGCTGCCCCCCGTGGGCCTCGTGTGCCTGCGCGACCCGGAGACCGGGCTGCAGCGCATCGTCGATGCGGCCAACCCCGCCGTGCGCGCGCACAGTGCGGAGCAGGCGGCCGCCTTCGATCGCACCCTGCACCACGACGTGCACGCTGCCGGCGCCGACCTCCTGCGCCTCGATGCCGGTGAGGACATCGGTGAGCCCCTCGTGGCCTTCTTCCGCAGGCGGGCACGCCGGTGAGGCAGGCCACGCGCGCCACGCTGGCTGTCCTGCTCCTTGTCCCGGGCCTCGCCGTGCGGCCAGCGAGCGCCCAGTTCTTCGGGCTCGAGCGGGCCGGCCCGGATGACAGCGTCCTGGTGGGCGAAGTGGTGACGTTCCACGCTCGGGTGCACCTCGACCCCGTGCTGCTCCTCACGACCCCGGTGCCCGTCCTGGTGGGCGACCTCCCCGACGGGGTGCGCTTCCTCGGTGCCGATACGCTGCGCCTGAACCGCGAGCGCACGGTGCTCTCGGGAGACGTGCGCTTCGCCTTCTACCGCCCCGGCCGGCAGCAAGTGCCTCCGCTCGAGGTCACGCTGAAGCCGATCGTGGCCAACATCGGCCATCGCGTCGAATCCGAGCCAGCGGCCGTGACGGTGGGGAGCACACTGCCCCCGGGTAATCCCACCCTGCGGGACATCCGGGACGACCTGCCGGCGGCGCCCGTGAACCCGCTCGTGTGGATCGGCGCCGTGGTCGCGGCGCTGGCGGCGGTGCTGGGCGCGCGCTTCCTGCACCGCCGGCGCAAGACTGCCACCCAGGTATCCCTGCCCGACTCGGCATCGGTGCCCGCTACCGCGCTGGCACGCGCCCAGGCCGCGCTGGACCAGCTGGCTGCCGCCTCGTGGAGCGATGCCGACCAGTACTACGCACAGGTGACCGACGTGCTCCGGCAGTACCTCATCGAGGTGGCACCCGCCGTGAGCCCCGCGCTTACCTCGCGTGAGTTGCTCGCCGTGCTGCATCACCCCAGCGCCAATGGCGCGTGGAGCGGGATGCAACGGGTGCTCACCGCTGCCGACGTGGTGAAGTTCGCCGGCCAGCGCCCGTCAGCCGTCACGGCGCGTGCATGGACCGACGATGTCCGGCACCTCCTCGCCGCCTGGGATGGCATCCTTGCCCCGGCGCCGACGGCCACGCCGCGCGCGACCGCCTCGGTGTCACGGGGGAGCGCGTAGGTGTCCTTCGCCTCGCCCTGGTTCCTGCTCCTGCTCGCACTCCCGGTGCTGCGCTGGTGGATTCGCCGCCGCCGTGAGCGTGCGCCGGGCCGTGGCCTGGCCTTCAGCGCCGGCCTCGCCGGGCTGCCTCGCTCCCGCCGCGCGCGCTGGGTGCACCTGCCACGCGGGCTCGAGGCCCTGGGCCTGGTGCTCCTGGTGCTCGCCCTGGCCCGGCCGCAATGGAGCCGCGGCGCCGAGGAAGTCCGGCTTCGCTCCCGCAACATCATCGTGGCCCTCGACATCTCGAGCAGCATGAAGGCCACCGACTTCCAGCCCGGCAACCGCCTCGAGGTTGCCCGCAGCGTGCTGCGCGAGTTCGTGAAGCGCCGGGAGGGCGACCTGGTGGGCCTCGTGATCTTTTCCGGCAAGGCGTTCCTCCAGGCGCCGCTCACCAGCGACGTGGACCTCGTGGGCCGCATGCTGGACCAGACCGACCTGGGCCAGCTCCCCGATGGCACCGCCATCGGAACCGCCCTGGCCACCGCACTCAACCAGGTGAAGGACCTGCCCGCCAGCACAAGTGCCATCGTGCTCATCACCGATGGCGCCAACAACGCGGGGGAGCCGACACTCCCCCAGGCCACCGAGCTGGCTCGCGCCCTGGGCGTGCGGGTGCATGCCATCGGCCTCACCGCTGCCGACACGGTGAACTACGAACTGAACGGGGTCTGGAGCGTGCGCACCAAGGCATCCCGCCTCTCGAAGCAGGACGAGGATCGGCTGAGGGCGGTGGCCACCCGCACCGGCGGTGTCTTCGCGCGTGCGAGCGATGCCGGGGCGCTCGACAGCATCATGACGGCGCTCGACCCCCTGGAGCGGCAGGAAGTGCCCGTGCGCGAGATCCGCGACCAGCAGGAGCTGTATCCCCTGGTCCTGGGGCTCGGTGTGCTGGCCCTGGCGCTCCAGTCCCTGCTGGCGGCCACCTGGCTCCGGGTGCTCGCGTGACCTTCGCCCACCCGGCGCTCCTGTCCCTTGCCGTCCTCGTGCCGGTGGCGGGAGCGTGGCTCCACGAGCGCTCGACGCGTGCCCGCCGCGACGCATTGGCGGCGCTGGGCGATGCACCAGTGCTGGCGCGCGCCGGCCTCACCATCCACGAGGAACGACACCGGCTGCGCGCCCTGCTTCGCATCGCAGCCCTGACCGCGGCATGCCTCGCCCTGGCACGACCCCAGGGCGATGCGGCCGACGTGCGCACCGGCCGCTCCGGTCGCGATGTCCTGGTGGCACTCGACCTCTCCCGCTCCATGCTGGTGGAGGACGTGGGTGGCACCCGCCTCGATCGCGCCAGGGCGCTGGCCCGGGCCGCCGCCAGCGAGCTCCGGTCCGACCGGTTCGGCCTCGTGATCTTTGGCGGCGCGGGGTTCCTCCAGCTCCCGCTCACGCGCGACCATGCCGTCTTCTCCCGGTTCCTCGACGCCGTGAGCCCGGCCTCGATCGACGACCAGGGCACCAACCTCAATGCGGCGCTCGACGTGGCGCACACCACCTTCGAGCACGAGGGCGGCGATGGCCACCGTGCCATCCTCATGCTGAGCGATGGCGAGCGCAGCGAGGGCGCCACCGACGATGCCGTGGCACTGCTCGAGGACCAGCACGTGCCGGTCTTCGCGATCGGGATCGGCACCCGCACGGGTGGGCTGGTGCCCCCCGATCCCACGAACCCCGCGGACTCGGGGAGCCGCTGGCACCTCGACAACATCGGCCGTCCGGTCACGTCACGCCTCGATGCCGACGTGCTGCGGGAGATCGCGACGCGGACCGGCGGCACCTATGCCGACTGGGACGATGCGGCGGCCCAGCGCACGATCATCGAGGGCATCCGTCGTATCAGCGCCCGGCCACTCGGCACGCAACGCGTGGCCCAGCACGTGGAGTTGTTCCAGTGGCCCCTGGGGCTCGCGGTGCTGCTCCTCGGGCTCGAGGCGGTGCTTGCCCTGCCGCGCCGCGACCGGCACACCGCCGCCTCCAGTCCTCCGCAGGTCGCGACGACCGCGCGGGCAGCCCGGGCCGCCGCAAGCCTGGCGGTGCTGTTCCTCACGGGTTGCAGCGCCGAGCAACGCACTGCCGGGCGGGCGGCCCGGCAGTATGCCCGCTCGGAGTTTCCCGCTGCCTTCGAGTCGTACCGGCAACTGGAGCACTCGAAGGACCCCCTGGTGCAGCTCGGTGCCGGGAACGCCGCATACCGGGTGAGCCGGTTCGAGGACGCGGCAGCCTCCTACCGGCGCGCCGTGCCCGCCGCAGCGCCCGTGGAGCGGGCCGCCCGCTTCAACCAGGGCAATGCCTGGTTCCGCGCGGCACAGGCCACGAAGGAGCGGGCGCTGGAGTTCTACGACAATGCCATCGCAGCGTATGAAGCAGCCCTGCGCGCGGACCCCACCGATGCGGACGCACGCTTCAACCTCGAGCTGGCGTTGCGCAAGCGCACCGAGTCGGAGACCGCCGGCTCACCCGGGCGCAGCGGACGTGCGCAGGCGGGCGAGGGCGATGGCGGGGAGGAGGGACTCGACGCCGACCGGGAGCAGGCGGTGGGTGCCATGGCGGGCGGCGGCTCGGGCGATGCCCAGGGTGAGTCGGTGGAGGAGCTGAACGAGGACGAGGCGCGCCGCCTCCTTGACGGGATCGAGAAGGAGCAGCTCACCTCGCATGAAGGGAGGCCCACGCATCACGGCGATCGCGCCGAGCGTGACTGGTAGGTAACCGCCGCACTGTCACTGTGTTGCCCCCCTGGGCGCCGGTCCGGCCCACCCCGGGAAGCCCACCGAAGCCTCCGTGGCCCGATCGATGCACCGTCTCTCCCGTCGTCGTCTGCAGGAGCCAGCATGTCAGGTTTTTCTCCCGGATTCCCCCCGCTGCGGAAGCGCCGCCGGCTACCCGTGCGCACCCTTGCACTGGCAGGCGCCCTCGCATTCGGCACGGAGCTGACGCGTCCTGTCTGGAGCGACAGCGCGGCCTGGGTCGGGATCCGCTGGCTCGCGAGTGGGGACGTCCCGGCCAGCGCCTGGGATCCTGCCACCACCGACCTCCTCGCCCACATCGGCAACAGCACCTGGGCGTTCGTTGCCCGCCGGGCCCTGGGCCTGGTGGACAGCATCTCCACCGTCCCGCTTCCGCGCGAGCTGATGGACCCGCTCACGGTGGGCCTCTACGCAGCACCCCACGACCGGGTGTACCTGCGCTGGTCGAAGCACGCGCCGCGTGCCGATGCCAGCGCGAAGGAGATCGATGGAGTGCCGGTTGGCACGTTCCAGGTGTACCTGCACGAGCTGGTGCACGCGAGCCAGGCACGCGATCCCGAGTTGTGGCTGGCGATGTTCGATGGGGTCCAGCGGCAGCGCGACATCCGGAAGTACGGCGCCCTCAACCGGCTGGAGCAGCAGGCCGACGCGGCGAGCTGGGCCCTCACGACACTCATCCTGGAGCGCCTGGGGCACTGGGAGCGGCATCCCATCGCGGACATGAGCCGCGAGATGCCTGGCGTGCGGCGGATGCTCGGCATCTTCCTGCACCACCCGGTCTTCGCACCGCAGCTCGACAGCCTGGGGCGCTGGCGTGCCGATACCACCGTGACGCCGGGCGATTCCGCCCTCGCCGAGCGCATGTTCCGCCCCGTGCCGAACAACGCCTGGAGCCGCGGGCTCGCCATGCTGGGCCTCCAGCAGGACGATCCCCGCTGGTGGCGATGGATGCAGGCCATCGGCACCGGACCTGCCGCCGCACCCCGCACCCAGCCGTCCCTGCCCGAGTAGCGCCACGCCCGGCGCCCCTGGCGTCAGGCGTCCAGCGTACGCGCTACCGGCGTGTCGCTTCCCGCAATCGCGAGCTGGTTCCCCACGGGCAGGTTCCGTATCCGCTTGCCGGTCGCTGCAAAGATGGCGTTCGTGAGCGCCGGCCCGCAGGGTGGCACGCCCGGCTCCCCGATCCCGCCTGACGGCCGATCGGATGGCACCAGGTAGACGTTGATCACCCGTGGCGCCGCCCCCATGCGCACCACGTGGTACTCGTTGAAGTTTGACTGCACCGGTGCCCCGTTCCGGAAGGTCACCTCGCCCAGCAGCGTGTTGCTCATCCCCATGATGACGGCACCCTCGATTTGCGCACGGGCCCGTTCGGGGTTGGCGACGATGCCGGCATCCACCGCCACGTCCACGCGCGGGATGGAGAGCACGCCCGTCGGGCTCACCTGCGCCTCCACCACCATGGCGATGTAGCTCAGGAAGCTCCGGTGCACCGCGAGCCCCAGCCCGCTCTGCGCCGGCATGCTCCGGCCCCACCCGGCCCTCGTGGTCGCCAGCTCCACCACCTGCCGCAGGCGCGAGGTGTCGAGCGGGTGCTTCTCGAAGGTGTCGCCGTAGTTCCATGGCGGGTCGGCCAGGCCGGACTCGGCGAGGTTCACGATGCGGTCGGGACCCAGCAGCTCGAGCAGGAACTCCTTCGGGTCGCGGTGGGCGGCATGGGCCAGCTCATCCACCATCGACGCAATGGCGAAGGCGTGAGGGATGTTGATGACCGAGCGGTACCATCCCACCCTGGCGTGCACCGGCGCCTTGCCCACTTCCGCACGGTAGTTCGGCACCAGGTAGGGGAAGTCGGTCATGCCCATGCCGGCCTCGAACGGTGACTGGTACTCCACCTTGGGGGCAAAGAGGGCCCCGATCGACGGCAGCGCCGAGCGGTGGAGCCAGCCCGTGACCTTGCCCTGCGCATCCAGGCTGGCCTCGATGTGCTCCGCAGCCACGGCATGGAAGTAGTCGTGCTGGAGGTCATCCTCGCGGGTCCACGTCACCTTCACCGGGGCACCCACTTCGCGCGCCAGGTACGCCGCCTCGACGATGTAGTCGGGCTTCGACTTCCGCCCGAAGCCCCCGCCCAGGAGCAACACGTGGCAGGTGACGTCCTCCACCTTCATCTTGAGCGCCGCTGCCACGGTGTCCCGCGTGGCCTGTGGGTGCTGGGTGCCGGCCCAGACCTCCATCTTGCCGTTCTCGTGGCGTGCCACCGCTGCGGGCGGTTCCATCGGCGCGTGCGAGAGGTGGGGCAGGTAGTAGTCGGCTGAAACGCGCTGGGCGCCGCGGGCGAGCGCGGACGGCGCGTTTCCCTGGCTCCGCACCGCCTTGCCGGGGCTCCTGGCGGATCGCTCCAGCTGTGCGCGGTACGCGGCGGAGTCGTACGCCCCGTTGGGCCCGTGGTGCCACGTCACCTTGAGCTTCCTGCGGCCCTCGATCGCCGCCCAGGTGTTCGTCGCCACCACCGCGACGCCGCCCACCATGTTGAATGCGCTGGGTGGCGGCGTCCCCGGCAGGCGCACGATCCGCTCCACGCCCGGCACCTGCTCGGCCAGGGTGGAGTCCACCGACGCGACGGTGCCGCCGTACACCGGCGGCCGTGCCACCACGGCGTACTTCATCCCATCGAGCCGCAGGTCAATGCCGTAGGTGACCGACCCGGTGGTCATGGCACGAAGGTCGATGCCGGGAATGTCCTTCCCGATGTACCGCCACTGGTCGCGCGGCTTGAGCTTCAGCGCCTTGGGGTCGGGGACGGGCAGCTCCCTCGCCGTCGCGACGAGCTTGCCGTAGCCCACGGTGCGCCCCGACGGGGTGTGCACCACCTCGTGGTTCCGGCCCGCACACTCCGGGGCGGGCACCTTCCACTGCCGGGCCGCTGCCGCTTCGAGGAGGGTGCGCACGGTGGCGCCCGCTTCCCGGTACTTGTCGAAGAAGTCGCGGATGCTGGTGGAGCCGTCGGTGTTCTGGGAGCCGTACTTCTTCTCGTCGCCATCGGCCTGCACCACCGTCACCCGCTTCCAGTCCGCTTCCAGCTCATCGGCGATCACCATCGCCATCGAGGTGCGGATGCCCTGGCCCATCTCCGAGCGGCTGCAGACGATGGTCACGTCGCCCGCGTCGTCCAGCCGCACCCAGGCCACCGGCTCGATGGAT
Source organism: uncultured Gemmatimonadaceae bacterium (assembly GCA_964638035.1). Taxonomy (GTDB): domain Bacteria; phylum Gemmatimonadota; class Gemmatimonadetes; order Gemmatimonadales; family GWC2-71-9; genus JAGGAG01. Next base: position 147,311 of record CAZWXD010000004.1, read on the forward strand.
TCGGTGGCCCGTGCCGCGCCCCGCATCTCGTCGTCCATCCGCCGGCACCCGGTGGCGCTCACGCCCAGCACCAGGCCCCCGGCAGCCAGGCCCTTCACGAAGTCGCGCCGTTCCATGCTCATGAGGACGCTCCCCCTGCGGCGGCCTTGATGGCCGCGCGGATGCGGAGGTAGGTACCGCAGCGGCAGATGTTCCCCTGCATCGCGGTGTCGATCTCCTGGTCGGTCGGCTTGGGGTGCTCCGCCAGCAGGGAGGCGGCCTGCATGATCTGCCCGCTCTGGCAGTAGCCGCACTGCGGGACGTTGGCCGCTCGCCAGGCCACCTGCAGTGGATGGTTCCCGTCGCCCGAGAGCCCCTCGATCGTCGTGACCTTGCGGTCGCCCAGCGCCTGCATGGGCGTGACGCAGGACCGGATGGCCTTGCCATCCACGTGCACGGTGCAGGCGCCGCACGCGGCGATGCCGCAGCCGTACTTGGTGCCCGTGAGGCCCAGTTCGTCGCGCAGGTACCAGAGCAGGGGCATGGCGGGGTCGCCCTCGTACGTGCGGGACTCGCCATTGATGACTACGCGCATGGGGCCGCCTCGTCGCAGGGGGGAGGGATGCCGCAATATATCCCGCACCGGGCTCGGCGCAGGGGGAGTTGCGCCATCCCGGGCTCCGGGCGAACATATCGGCACCAGCGAGGGGTTACCTCACAGACCGCGGCGCGGCTCGGGCGCACCGCCTACCGGGGAGTTCCATGGATACAGCAGCCATTGGCGGCGGCATCGGATTGGGATTCGGATTGGGCCTTGGCCTCGTCGCCTTCCTCGCGGTCCTGGCCCTCATCGGCCTGGCGATCGGCGCACTGGCACGATGGCTCCTTCCCGGGCCCGATCCCATGAGCCCGCTCGCCACCCTGGCCTACGGGCTCGGGGGATCGTTCGTCGGCGGTTTCATTGGCCGGGTTCTCGGGATTGACCGGTTCAGCTTCATCTTTGCGGTCGGTGGCGCCGCCCTCCTCATCTGGTTCTTCACGCGACGGAAGAAGTAGCCCGGGGCGCCAGTGCCCGCCCTCAACAAAGGAGTCCCTGATGGCTGAGTTGGCCCGGAAGGACTGGATGCCGGCCTTTGTTCCCGGCATGACGCACACCCTGCTCCGGGTGGTCACCGGTGCGCTCTTCATGCAGCACGGGGCGCAGAAGATGCTTGGCCTCCTGCTGGATCCCTCGCGCCCCTGGAATGGCCCGCCTCCGATCTTCACCCAGTTCTGGTTCGCGGGTGTCCTCGAACTTGGTGGAGGCCTCCTCATCGTGCTCGGCCTCTTTACCCGGCCGGTGGCATTCCTGCTGGCGGGCGAGATGGCGGTGGCCTACTTCACGGCGCACCATCCCCACAGCCCCTTCCCCGTGCGGAATGGCGGGGAGCACACGGTGCTGTTCTGCTTCATCTTCCTGTACCTCTTTGCCGTGGGTGCAGGCCCGTTCAGCCTGGACGCCTGGCTGCGGCGACGGAAGGAAGCGCCGGCTTCGCCCTGACGCGGGGGCGCACGGTGGGTGATGCAAGCGAGCCCCGTCCCATGGTGGGACGGGGCTCGCTGTATCGGGGCGCCCGGATTTGAACCGGGGATCTCCTGCTCCCGAAGCAGGCGCGATAACCGGGCTTCGCTACGCCCCGCTGTGACGCGGGTGACCTCCCTGATGCGCCCATGAGGACTCGAACCTCAAACCTTCTGATCCGTAGTCAGATGCTCTATCCAATTGAGCTATGGGCGCGGACCTGCCGTACCACATGGGCGCTACAAGACTCGAACTTGTGACCTCCACGATGTCAACGTGGCGCTCTAACCAGCTGAGCTAAGCGCCCTGAAACGCGAAGGCGGCCCAGGCGGACGGGCCGCCATGACCGCCCTGCAATAGCGGGGGTGGGATTTGAACCCACGACCTCCGGGTTATGAGCCCGGCGAGCTACCAGACTGCTCCACCCCGCGACGCATCCTACCGGGTCCTGCGAGAGCGGGAAACGGGACTCGAACCCGCGACCCCAACCTTGGCAAGGTTGTGCTCT
>CAZWXD010000005.1:0-142609 GCA_964638035.1 uncultured Gemmatimonadaceae bacterium
GGCGGGGAGATCACGTTAGAATCCTGCATGGTCCCTGCGGAGCGACTGGAAAAGCTCGTGATGGCAAGCCTCACGCTCACCTCCGAGTTGTCGCTCGAGGGTGTGCTGGGGCGGGTGGTGAACATCGCGGCCGACGTGATCGGTGCGCGCTATGCGGCCATTGGCGTGCTGGCGGCCGACGGCCGCACCCTCGAGAGCTTCATCACCCGGGGCATCACCGATGAGGGGCGTGAACAGATCGGGGCGCCTCCTCGCGGGCACGGGATCCTGGGCCTGGTCATCCGGCAGCAGAAGCCCATCCGGCTCCCCGACCTCACCCGGCACCCCGACACCTACGGCTTCCCCCCGCACCATCCCGCCATGCGGAGCTTCCTGGGCGTGCCCATCGTGGGCCGTCGCGGCGTCTTCGGGAACCTCTACCTCACCGAGAAGCAGGGGGGGTACTTCACCGACGACGACGAGCACGTGGCCACCCTCCTTGCGGCCGTCACGGCCGCCGCCGTGGAGAACGCGCGGTTGCACGAGGAAAGCGCCCGGCTCCTGGGTGAGGTGCAGCAGCTTCACCGGACGCGCGAGCGGTTCTTTGCGATGGTGAACCACGAACTCCGGAATGCGCTGGCCGCAACGTACGGGTGGGCCGAAATGCTGGTGCGCAAGAAGGACCCCGCGACCGTACCACCGGCGGCGGTGGAAGTGCTGAGTTCGGCGGAGCAGGCCGTCGGGCTCATCAATGACCTCCTGGACCTGAGCCGGCTGGATGAGGACCGCCTCCGTCCCACCATCCGGCCGGTCGACCCCGGTGCGGTGGCGCGGCGCGCATTGGGGCGCGTGACACCGGCGGCGGGCGAGAAGGAGGTGGCCCTCGACCTTGACGTGCCGCCCGACCTGCCCGCGACGGCCACCGATGCGAGCCGGGTGGAGCAGATCCTGGTGAACCTCCTCACCAACGCCATCAAGCATACCCCGCGCGCCAGCCGGGTGCGGGTGCGCGTGTGGGAGGAAGCGAGCAAGGTGCTCCTCGAGGTGGCCGACGAGGGATCCGGGGTTCCGCCGGGCCATCACGAGGAGATCTTCGACGTGTACGTGACCAATGCGAACGAGGAGACACGTGGCATCGGGCTGGGCCTGCCCCTCTCCCGGCGCCTGGCGCGGCTCCTGGGTGGGGAACTCGCCGTGGTGCCTGGGCAGGGAGGGGGCCGGTTCCGGCTCACGCTCCCGGTGGCGCGGGCCGAGGAGTAGCACATGAAGGAACCTTCATGTATGCATCACGGTGTCCCAACGACGCGCAAGCGAGCTTGATGGCATGAAGATCCTTGTCGTGGAGGACGACCGGAAGGTCGCCGGGTTCATCGAGCAGGGCCTCAAGGAAGAAGGGTGCGCCGTGGATGTCGCCCGGGACGGCGAGGAAGCCACGATGCTGGCCCACGTGAACGACTACGACGTGATCCTGCTCGACGTGATGCTGCCGCGGAAGAACGGCTACCAGGTGACGGCGGAGCTGCGCCGCGAGGGGCGGAACACGCCGATCCTGATGCTGACCTCGCGCGACGCCACCGAGGACATCGTGCGCGGGCTCGATGCCGGCGCCGATGACTACCTCTCCAAGCCCTTCCAGTTCGACGTCCTGCTGGCCCGGGTGCGGGCGTTGCACCGGCGGGGTGGGGCGGAGCGGCTGGAGGTGCTCCGGTACGGTCCGTTGACGCTCGACCGGCTCCGGCACCAGGCCACCCTGGACCAGGGCCGCCTCGACCTCACGCCCAAGGAGTTCCAGCTCCTCGAGTACTTCCTGCTGCACCCCGAGGAGGTCGTGCGCCGCACCACGCTGCTGGAGAAGGTGTGGGACATGCACTTCGACCCCGAGAGCAACGTGGTGGATGTGCACGTGGGCAACCTGCGGCGGAAGCTCATGGCGACTGGTGGTCCCAACCTGCTCCAGACGGTGCGCGGCGTGGGCTTCTCGCTGCGGCGGGAAGAGGCGGTCGCCTAGTCGCGCAGGGCCCGCCGTGGCGGGTCCTCGAGGTCCTCGAACTGCCCCTTCCGCACCGCACGCAGGAAGAGCCAGAGAAACACCCCGCTCAGCACCAGGGCGAGTGGCAGGATGAGCAGGTAGGCGTTCACCCGACAGCCTCCGCGCGGCGCACCGCGTGCTCCACCCGCGAGGCCCCCCACACCACCACCGCACTCGAGAGCGGCATGAGGATGGCGCACGCCAGCGGGCCAATAAGCCCGAGCGCCGCCGCCGTCACGGCCAGGGCGTTGTACGCCAGCGACCAGCGATAGTTGAACTGCATCGCGCGCCGGCAGGCATGCGCCGTACGCCGGGCCGCGAGGAGGGGCAGGAGCCCGGGCCGCGCGATCACCGCGTCGGCCACCAGGACGCTGCTCGCGGCCCCCGTCCCCATGGCAATCCCGATGTCGGCGCCCGCCAGGGCGAGGCCGTCATTGATGCCGTCGCCCGCGAACACCACCTGCTGGCGTCGTGCGCGCCGCGCCGCGATCCACTCGGCCTTGGCCGCGGGCCCCATGCCGGCCAGCACCGTGGTGATGCCGGCCCTGCGCGCCACCCGGTCGGCGACGTCCCTGCGGTCCCCGGTGAGGAGCACGACCTCCACGCCTTCCCGCCGAAGGCCGGCGACGGCGCGCGGGGCATCGTCGCGCAGCTCGTCGCCCAGGTGGATCACGGCGCTGGTGCCGGCCTCCGACAGCACCCGCACCGCCATGCCCGTGGCGGCCGGGTGCGCCCGCACCTCCCAGAGCCGCCCGTCCACCATGCCGGTGATGCCGGCACCCGGCTCCTCACGGACGTTGCTGCCGCGGGGCAGGGCAATGCCGCGTGCCATCACCGCGGCGACGATGGCCCTGGCCACGGGATGGTTGCTGTAGCGCTCCAGGCCGGCCGCGACACGCAGCGTGGCGTCGTCGGCCTCGGTGACGGTGAGGTTGCCCTCCGTCACGGTGCCGGTCTTGTCGAGCGCCACCAGGCTCGCGTGCTCCATGCGAAGGAGCTGGTCGGCGTTGCGGAAGAGGATGCCGCGCCGCGCTGCCGCACCGAGCCCGGCCGCCGCCGCCAGCGGGCGGGAGAGGGCCAGCGCGCAGGGACAGGCTACGACCAGCACCGCGATGCCCGCGGTGAACGCGCGCGCGCTGTTCCCGGCCAGCATCCAGCCGGCGAAGGCGGCGGCGGCCACGAGCAGGGTGCCCACCGTGAACCAGGGCACGACCCGGTCGTCCACCGGGCGGGTCGTGCCCTGGTCGGCGGCGCGCTCCAGCTCCGCGGCCATCCGCGAGAGCAGCGTCTCGCTTCCCACCGCCTCCACCCGCACGGTGAGGGCGCCATCCACCAGCACCGTTCCCGCCACGACCCGGTCGCCGGGCAGCACCGGCACCGGTAGCGCCTCGCCGGTGAGGAGCGCCATGCGCACCTGGCCCGCGCCCTCGGCGACGACCCCATCGGCCGCGATCTCCTCGCCCGCACCAACGTCGAGCTCGTCACCGGCATGCAGGTCGGCGGCGGGCACGGTGTCGAACCGGCCATCCCGCACGCGTCGTGCGGTACGCGGCGCGCTCGCGGCCAATGCCGTGGCCGCCTCCACCGCGCGGCGCCGCCCGCGCCCCTCGAGGAGGCGCCCCGCCAGGAGTGCGGCCACCAGCATGCCGAGCGAGTCGAGGTAGGCCTCCCCGCCCCGGACGGTCTGCACCACGCCATGCAGGTAGAGCACGGCAATGCCCAGCGCGATGGGCAGGTCCATTGGCACCACGCGCTGCCGGAGGCCCGCGATGGCGCCGGCGAAGAAGGGCGCCGCCGACCAGAGGACCACCGGCGTGGCGAGGGCGAGTGCGAGCCAGCGGAAGAGCGCGGCCCAGTGCGGATCGACCGTGAACCAGAGGCCGGCGTACTGGGCCTCGTAGGCCGCCATGAGCCAGGTGGCCGCGAAGAGTGCCACACCCAGGCGCGCAAGGGTGTCACGGTCGGGTGCGGACTCCACGCCAATGGCGCGGGGGCGATAGCCCAGGTGCGCGATGCGCGCGGCAATCGCGGAGAGGTCGATGCGCGCGGGATCCCAGCGGATGAGCGCCCGGCCGGTGGCGTAGCTCACCGTGGCCTGCGTGACGCCCACCGTCCGCTCCAGCACCTGCTCCACCACCCACACGCACGACGCACAACGGAGCCCATCCACCTGCAGCCGCACCTCACAGGTGCCGCCGGGCCCGGGGCTCGTGGGCACGGCACTCCACCCGGTGACCGGGCCCTCGGGGCGGGGCGCCGGTGCGGTGCGCTCGGCGTAGTAGGCCTCGAGTCCCGCACCCTGGATGATCTCCCACGCCGTGGAGCACCCCGCGCAACAGAAGCGCTCGGTTGCGTCCTCGAGCGCCAGGCCGCAATGCACGCAGGTGGCGACGTGCAGCGCTTCCACTAGCGCGCCTCGGTGCGGTAGCTCGGCACCACCGGGTCGGCCCCGGTGATGGCGACATAGATGAACCACGCGTTCACCAGGATCATCACGGCAAGGCCGAAGGCGATGGCCATGGGCCACCGGCTCCGCTCAGGGCCGGCTGGCGGGCTTGCCGTCATCGAGCGCCCCTGGCGTCTTGAAGGTCGTGGTGAGCGTGACCGACTTCGCCGGCGAGGCCACCTTCACCGCAATGGGTAGCGTTCGCTGCAGGTGCTCCGCCGGCGGGATGCGCACCACCAGCGGCACCACGCGGCTCTCCGTGCTCGCCAGGGCGAGGGGCTCGGTATGCACCTCGGCGCCCTCGAGCCCGGTGACCGTGATGTTGAAGGGCAGCGTGTCGGTGCCCGCGGCCTTGTTGGTGACCCGGAGCATGTAGGTGTTCCGCACCCAGCCGTCGGCGTCCACCTGGAAGAGCGAGCCGCGCACCCGGCTCACCTGTGCCTCGATGGGTGTCCGGCCCACGGCCAGCACCACCGTGGCGGCGGTGAGCGCGGCAAGGAGCCCGCCGTACACGATGGTACGCGGCCGGAGGGCGCGAACCGTGTGGCCCTCCAGCTCCGCCATCGTACCGTACTGCACCAGCGTGGGCTGGTCGAAGCGCGACATGATCGACTCGCAGGCGTCAATGCAGGCGGCGCAGGCAATGCACTCGAGCTGGAACCCGTCGCGGATGTCGATGCCCTGGGGGCACACCGCCACGCACTTGTTGCAGTCCACACAGCGCCCCTCGGGCCCCGCGTTGGTGCCGCCGCGCGGCTCGCCCCGGCGCGGGTCGTACGTGATCGTGAGGCTCTCGTCGTCGGTGAGGGCGCTCTGGAAGCGGGCGTAGGGGCAGATGTAGTTGCAGAACTGCTCCCGGAACCAGGTGAAGTCGAGGAACCAGGCCACCGCAAAGATGCCGGTCACCAGGTACGCCTCGGTGCCAGCCTGGCCCGTCCACATCGGGATGGGACCCGTGAAGTAGCTGCCGAAGGTGGCCGCCACGATGAGGGAGATGACGGCGAAGACCGTCCACTTGAGCGCCTTGCGGCCGGCCTTGTTGAGCGACCATGGCGCCCGGTCCAGCTTCATCCGCTGGGCCCTCGGCCCCTCCATCCACTCCTCGATGGGCCGGATGAGCGAGTCAAGGAAGACGGTCTGGGGACAGGCGTAGCCGCACCACACCCGGCCGAAGAGTGACGTGAAGAAGAAGAGCGCGAAGGCCAGGAACAGCAGGAACAGCAGGAGGAAGATCGTGTCGGTGGCGGTGAAGATCGCCCCGAACAGGTAGAGCTTCCGCCCCGGCAGGTCGATCAACACGGCGGGGTTGCCCGCCACGCGGATCCACGGGGTCACGAACAGGAGCAAGTGCAGGCCGAGGAAGGTCCATTTCCGGATCCGCTGAAAGCGCCCGTCAATGGAGAGCTGGTAGACCCACTTCCTGGTTCCTACGAAGCCGAGCATGGCGACCCTCAGGGTGCGACGTGGCCATTGGCCTCGATGACATAGGCTGCCACCTGCGCCACCTTCTCGGCCCCGATCATCTGGCCCCAGTTGGGCATGCCCTTCTCCGGGACGCCATCCGAGATGACCCGCACGATTGATGCGACGTCATTCCCGTGGATCCAGACGGTGTCCCTGAGGTCGGGCCCGATCCCGCCCTGCAGTTCGGCGCCGTGGCAGGCCACGCAGGTGGTGGCATAGACCTGCTTCCCGGCGGCCACCGCGGCCTCGCTCCGGTCGAGGTTGCCGGCATCCACCGCCTTGTGCGGCCAGCGGACCTCGGCCGCGGCGACCTCCGCGGCCAGCTTGCCCGGCTGCGATACCTTGCCAATGAAGTGGTACCAGACGCCGTAGCCGATGGCCCACACGATGGTGAGCCAGAAGAGGCCCATCCACCAGTCGGGCAGCGGGTTGTCGTACTCCTCGATGCCGTCGGCCTCGTCGGCGTGGCCCAGTGGACGGTTGGTCTCCTTGCTCATGGGCGCTCGTCTCCCTCGTCCTCGAGTGGCATCAGCGCCGCCTGCTCCATGCGCTGCCGGTTCGCCGGGTGCAGCACCCACGCGGTCCATCCCACGAAGACCAGGAGGAACCCGATGGTCATGGCCCCCATGAGCCACCCCAGCTGGGCCGAGTCGGCCGCCGCGCGGAATACCGGGTTCATGGCGTGGCCCCCGCCGCACTGGCGGCCTTGAGGGCGGCGCGGCCGTCCATCCCCAGCCGCTGCAGGTAGGCAATCAGGGCGATGATCTCATGGTGCGGGTCGGCCGTGATGCCCTGCGTGCCGAGCCGCGCGGCGATCGCCGATCCCTGCTCCTCCATCTGGTCGGCGACGCCACGCACCTGCTCGTCGGAGTAGGGCACGCCCACCTTCCGGAGCGCCTGCACCGACCTGCGTACGTCGGCGGTGTCGAGCACCGCGTGGTAGAGCCAGCCATAGGTGGGCATGAGGCTGCCGGGCGACGTGCTGCGCGGTTCACGCATGTGCTCGTAGTGCCAGGCGTCGGGGTACTTGCCGCCCACCCGGTGGAGGTCGGGTCCCGCGCGGCGCGAGCCGAGCTGGAAGGGGTGGTCGTAGGCGTACTCGCCGGCCCGGGACCACTCACCGTACCGCAACAGCTCGGCGCGGGTGGGGCGCACCATCTGCGAGTGGCAGGTGTAGCACCCCTCGCGGATGTAGATGTCGCGGCCCGCCACCTCGAGCGGGGTGTAGGGCGTCACGCCGGCCAGGGCCTCGGGCCCCAGCTTCACCGTGAACATCGGCACGATCTCCACCAGGCCGCCGATGAGGATCGCGATCGTGCTCAGCACCGCCATCAGGCCCAGGTTCGCCTCGATGCGCCGGTGCCAGTGGCCCGGCGACTGCTGCTCGGACATGCGGCCTCCCGTCAGGCTGCGGCCGGTGCGGGCTGCGCCGACCGCGCGCGCTGCCCCACCGTCGCGATGAAGTTCCAGCCCAGCATCACCATGCCCGCGAGGTACATGACCCCGCCTGCCAGCCGCAGCCAGTAGAACGGCATCAGCTGCATCACGATGTCCACGAAGTTGGGATACCGGAGCTGACCGGCCTCATCGATGGCGCGCCACTGCAGCCCCTCGGTGAGCCCGGCGGCCCACATCGAGACGGTGTAGAGGACGATGCCGATCGTGGCCAGCCAGAAATGGGTGGTGGCCCAGCCCGGCTTGGCCCACTCCGTCCGGTAGAGCCGCGGCACCAGCCAGTAGATCATGCCGAAGCTCACCATGCCCACCCAGCCCAGGGCACCCGAGTGCACGTGGCCGATCGTCCAGTTGGTGTAGTGCGAGAGCAGGTTCACGGCGCGGATCGACATCATCGGCCCCTCGAACGTGCTCATGCCGTAGAAGCTCACGGCCACGACGAAGAACTTGAGGATCGGGTCCTTCCGCACCCGGTCCCAGGCCCCGCGCATCGTGAGCAGGCCGTTCAGCATGCCGCCCCACGACGGCGCCAGCAGCACGATGCTGAACGCCATCCCCAGCGTCTGCGCCCACTCGGGCAGCGCGGAGTAGAGGAGGTGGTGCGGCCCCGCCCAGATGTAGAGGAAGATCAGCGACCAGAAGTGGATGATCGAGAGTCGATAGCTGTACACCGGCCGCTCGGCCGCCCGCGGCAGGAAGTAGTACATCAGTCCCAGCAGCGGCGTCGTCAGGAAGAACGCGACGGCGTTGTGCCCGTACCACCACTGCACCAGGCCATCGGTCAGCCCGGCAAAGACCGGGTAGCTCCGGCCCAGCGTGGCCGGAACCGCGAGGCTGTTCACGATGTGCAGCACCGGGATGGTGATCACGAACGACATGTAGAACCAGATCGCCACGTAGAGATGCTGCACCCGCCGGACGGCGATGGTGGCGAAGAAGTTGATCGCGAACGCCACCCACACCACCGTGATGGCGACATCGAGCGGCCAGATCAGCTCGGCGTACTCCTTGGCCTGCGTCAGGCCCAGGGGCAGGGTGATCACCGCGCCCACGATGATGGCCTGCCACCCCCAGAAGTGGAACCGCGACAGCGCGTCGCTCCACATCCGCACCTTCAGCAGGCGCTGCAGGGAGTAGTAGATCGCCGTGAAGATGACGTTCCCCGTGAACGCAAAGACGACGGCGTTGGTATGGAGCGGCCGGAGCCGGCCGAACGTCGTCCATGGGAGGCCCAGGTTGGCGGGGCGCCAGGCGATTTGCAGGGCGACGATGACGCCGACCAGCATGCCCACGACGCCCCAGAAGATGGTGGCGCCGAGGAACTTGCGAACGATGTCCTCATCGTACTCCACCCCTGTGGTGGTGCTCAGGGGTAGCTCGGCCGCCGGGGTGGCGGCCCGGACCGGGGCAGGTTCCACGAGCGCTCTCGTCGCTGGGGTACATTGACCGCGGGAATGCGGACGGATTGTAATGCGCTTTTCTAAGTGGGGACGCAAGGCCGCATGAACTTTCCTTCATGATCCCGTTCTGGGGGGCGTTCCTGGCCGGGCTGGTCGGGAGCCCGCACTGCATTGGCATGTGCGGCGCATTCTGCACCGCCGCCAGCAGCCGCCCCGGCGGACAGGCGCTGTGGCATGCCGGCCGGCTCACCACCTACGCCGTCCTCGGGGCGCTCGCCGGGCTGGCAGGCGGTGCCGTCGGGGTGCTCGGGACGGCGATTCCCGGGGCCGCCTGGTTGCCCCAGGTGGTCGCTGCGATCCTGCTGGTGTGGTTTGCACTTGCCCTGGCCGGCGTCGTCCGGGAACCGCACCTCAGGCTGCCACGCCTGGCGAAGCTTGGTGCCAGGGTGGCCGGTGGCACCACCCTCGGCTCGCGCTATGCCTTTGGCCTGGCGACCGGGCTCCTCCCCTGTGGCCTCGTGTACGCAGCACTCGCGCTCCCGGTGGCCCTGGGCTCCCCGGCGGCCGGCGCCCTCGCCATGGTCGCGTTCGGGCTGGGCACGGTACCCGCCCTGGCCACGCTTTCGGCCGTGATCCAGCGGACGCTGCGGCGTGGCCTCTGGCCCAGGCGCATCCTGGCGCTGCTTGTCCTGGCCAGCGGGCTCTGGGCGGTCTGGGTGCGGCGGCCAGGCGCGCCGACGCAGCCAGCCCACCAGCACGAGGTGCCGGCGTCCGGTCAGGAGCACCATCGCTGAAGGCATCTTCATCGTGACTTCACGCTCTTCCTGCTGGCCAAGGGCGAGGTTTCCCGTGGTTCTTCCGGGAGCTGTCATGCGGGTTGGCGAGTTGATGAGCACTGAAGTCACCACGGTTGACGTCGATGCGCCGGTCATGCGTGCAGTCGTCATGATGGCCGAGGGGCATGTGTCCGCCCTGCCGGTGACCGACGGCCTGGGCCGGATGGTGGGCGTGCTGTCGGCATCGGACGTGCTGGCGGCAGAGGCAGAGGCAAGTGACGAAGTGGCGCGGAGCGCCCTGCTCGACTCCACGGCGGTGCGAGCACTCATGACCCCGACGGCCCTGACGGTGGACGCCAATGAGGAGGTTCGCGAGGCGGCGCGGCAGATGCTCTATGCTGACGTCCACCGCCTCTTCGTGGCACAGGATGGCCGCGTCACCGGGGTCATCTCCACCACGGATATTGTGCGGGCGGTGGCACAGGGTCGGCTCTGACTGGGGGTTGATCCGGGGCTGCGGTCCGGCAGGGCGAGCGGGGGTTCCAGGTGGAGCCCCCGTTCGGCTTCCCGGGGCGCGGGCGCGGCCCTGCTACCGGCCGTCGTCCCCGGTGGTCAGCGCCGGCGGGTGCGTGGTGGCCCAGACGTAGGCCGCTACGTCGCGGACCTGCACGTCACTGAGGAGGTGCACACCGCGGGCTGGCATGGCGACGCCGGCCATCGACTTGTGGGCCGGCACGCCGCGCGTGATGTGCTGCACCAGCCACTCGTAGGTGCCGGGTCCGTTGAACCAGAGGGCACCGGTGAGGGGAGGGGCGACGGTGTCGCCGGTGGCGCCCGGTCCGTGGCACGCGCTGCATCCGCCAGGGCCGAAGTACACCCGGCGACCGCGCGCGATGGAACTGTCACTTACCCCCGCAGGCCGCGCGGTATCCTGCTGGGCGAGGACAGCGGGGGCGATGAAGAGCAGCGGCAGGGCTAGCGCGATGGCCCGCATCGATTGATCCCGAAGAGGGTGTACATGGGGCAGGTGCCGAGCAGGCCCGTGCCCAGGGGGATGAGCCCGATGAGGGTGACGTACTTCCAGGGTGCATCGAGCGCGCCGTAGAGCCCGAGGAGGAGGATCCCGACGATGATCCGGGCTCCTCGTTCCCACAGGGGCACGTTGCGTGTCATGGTACGGCCTCCGGCTGGGTTCAGCACAAGTATCGTGGAAACTCCATGAAATCGTCATGAAGCGCCTGCTAAGTTTTGCGGGGCGAGTGGGAAGGAGGGGGCCCTGGAATTCGAGACAGCCGCGAGCCTTGCCGTAGCCGGCCTGGTTGGCCTTGCGGTCGGCATCGAGCGTGAGTGGTCCGGCCACGCCACCGGCCCGGAGGCCCGCTTCGCGGGTGTCCGGACTTTCTTCCTGCTGGGGCTCCTGGGTGGCACCGCGGGGTTCCTCCTTCGCACCGGGTGGACCGGCGCCGCCGTCGTGCTGCTCCTGGGCGGGGTTGCCCTGACGGTGGCGGCCTACCTGTCGGCGGTGCGGGTGGCACCGAGCAGTGCGGCGATTGACGGAACCACCGAGGCGGCGGCGCTGGTGGTGCTCGCCCTGGCGGTGCTGGCCGGCCTGGGACAGCTCCGCCTGTCCGCCGCGACGGGCGCGGTGGTGGTGCTGGCGCTCCGGGAGAAGAGCCAGATCCAGGCGTGGATTGGCCGGATTGACGAGGTCGAACTCCGGGCCGCCCTCCAGTTTGCCGTGCTGGCCCTCGTGCTCCTCCCGATCCTGCCGGAGGGACCGTTCGGTCCCCTGGGCGGCGTACGGCCCCGCGAGCTGTGGATGGTGGTGTTGCTGGTGTCGGGGCTCAACTTCCTCGGCTACCTCGCACAGCGGGCGACCAACCAGGCGCGCGGCAGCGTCATCGCCGGCCTGCTGGGAGGCCTCGTGTCATCCACCGCGGTGACGCTGTCGTTCGCACGGGCGAGCCGCACTCCCGAGGCGTCAGGGCACGGCCTGGCACTGGGCGTGATCGGGGCCTCCACCGTGCTCCTGGTACGCGTCGTCGTCCTGGTGCTGGTGTTGCAGCCGGGCCTGGCGCTGCCGGTGGCCCTGTACCTGCTGGCGCCGTTCGTCGTCGGGACCGGGCTGGTCATGCTCTCCCTGCGTCGTCGGCCCGCCGAGCCCGGCACCGTGCGTGGAGCGCGCGGGAACCCGCTGCGCCTTGGCTCGGCCATCCTGCTCGCCCTGGGGTTCCAGCTCACCCTGATGGTGATGTTCGCGGTGAAGGATCGCTTTGGTGGGGCCGGAGTGCTCGCCTCGGCGGCCATCCTGGGGCTCACTGACATGGACGCCCTCACCTTCTCGATGTCGCGCCTCGCAGCACAGGCCGGCGTCGTGGCGCTTGCGGCCCTTGCCGTTGCGATCGGCGTGCTCTCAAACACGTTGCTCAAGCTCGGTGTGGCGCTGGCACTGGGCGCGCCGGCGTTCCGGCGCGAGGTGGCAGTGGGGCTCGGGCTGATGGGGGCGGCAACCCTGGGCGGGATCCTCCTGGGCTGGTAGCGGCGGGTCAGGCCGTCCCCGCCGCCGCGTTCCGCAGGTCCTGGAGCAGCTGGTGCAGGTCCACCCCGTGGGCATGCGCTGCGAATGCGAGGGAATGCCCGCCGCCGCAGCAGGCGTCGATGCCGGCCTGCGCCAGCACGGGCGCCGTGGCCGGGTGGTGCGCCAGCACCTCGCTGACCGTGCGCTTCTCGGTGATCCCGGTGGCAATGAACTCCACGACAAACTCCTGGGGCCCGAGGACCGCCGTGCGATGGGCGAATCCGCGCGACTCGAGCACGCCGTAGAGGGGCACGGGCTCGAAGGGAGCCGTCAGCTCGAGGACACCATCGTCGGGAAGCGCCTCCACGGCGGCCATGATCGCGGAGAAGGGCTCGTGGCCGGCGGCCAGGGTGGGGCGGACATCGAGTCGGGTCACGGTCATGGTGTGGGACTCCGGTCATCGGACGGGGGCGCAGGTTCAGGGACCAGGAGGCGGAGGTACATGGCCAGGGCCGCGAGGGCGGCGGCGGTGTGGAGCCACGCCGCGCCGCTCGCCACCGCCGGGAGGCCCATGGCCACGCTGGTTGCAAGGAGCAGCGCTGCGGCGATCCAGAGCGCGGCGATCCCCTTCAGCGCCCGTTGCGGGAGTACGTCGCCGATCTTCGGCACGCCGGGCTTGCCCGCCTGGTGCCGGAAGCGGTTGAGCCAGGTCAGGAAGGGGATGACGCGCGCGTAGACCGCGCCCACCAGCAGGCCCAGCCATCCCACCACCACGGCTACGCCGTACGCGGCGATGGCATTCGGGGCCCCGGTCGCGAGCGCCACGAGGCCTGCCATCGTGGCCAGCACCAGCATGATGACCGCGGCAACCGCCTGCACCAGGGGCGTGTCGAGCGCGGCGCGCCCGCGCCCGCGGAGCCATTGCCACGCCTGCAGCGTGAAGGCACCGACACCGACTGCCGCGGTGAGCGTGCCCAGCGTGACCAGGGCGCCGCTGGTGCCCAGCCAGCCCGCCGCCTGCAGCGTGACGCCCGCGCCGACAAGCGGGGCAGCCATGCGCAATGCGGTGTCACGCACGTTGCGCGTGAGCAGGAACATCGGGAGGATGTGGCTCCCGACGCCCATGGCCAGCAGCGTGGCAAAGCCGCCCAGGGCGAGTTGCACGTGGGCGGCGACGACGGCCTGGCGTGGTGCGATCCACCAGCCCAGGCCCTGGCCCACCCGCGCCCCGGCCACACCCAGCGCAATCCAGAGGAAGGCGAATCCCGCGGCCGCGATGCGCCCGGCACGCGTGGCCCGCGGGGTGTTGAGCAGTCGCACGCCGAGGTTCCCGGTCCAGAGGGCGAGGCCCAGCGCCACCGCCATCCACCCCGGCCCGGTCAGCCCGGGCCACAGCCCCGCGAGCCCGAACACGATGCATAGCGTCCCCGCCAGGTGCAGCACGAGGGTCGCCACCGCAACGGGGATGCTCCGGCACCGCATGCCGAACGCCACTGGCGCCAGCTGGTAGAGCGCGCCGTAGGCCGAGGTGAGCACCCACCCCAGGGTAAAGGCATGGGTCACCGCGGCAGTGGCGGGGAGCAGCCACTGTCCCCGCGCCAGGAGTGGCGCCGCGATCACCAGCCCGGCACTCCCTCCCACGAGCCAGCCGAGCGCCACCATGAAGTGGGCCAGTGGAAGCGACCACGGCGGCATCCCGGTGGCGACCGCCCCGGTGACCGGGGGCGCCGTGGAGAGGGCACGTGCACTCGGGGCGTTGGGCTGCTGGGGCTCGCTGGTGCTGCCGGTGATGCTAGAAGTCCTTCCGGTCGAAGCCGCGCAGGCCGAGGAGGATGGGGCCGATGGTCCACGCCAGGAGCGCCAGGGCGGCGGTGGCGATGCCAAGGGTGGTGCCGAAGAAGCGGCTGAACACTGCACCAGTGTAACCCATCAGGGCGGCGACGTCGAAGGTGAGGAGCAGCAGCACACGGCCCAGGTCCACCGGGTTCAGCAGCGTGAGCACCAGGAGCGGCTGCTCCATGGGGTAGTCCCGCAACACGGTGGTGGCGAGGAGCACCAGCCCATCCCACACCACCACCGCGGCAAACCAGAGGAGCAGGGCAACCCCCAGCCCGCGGGCGCGATCGTCGAAGCGGACCCCGCACAGGAATGCGAGTGAGGCGAATGCCAGGGTGAGGAGCACGCCGGTCAGCAGCAGGACGGGCATGCCGGGTCCGGCGAGCAGGGCGCCGTGCCAGGCCAGCGGCAGCCCCACGGCGACGAGGAAGACCCCCGCCAGCGGCAGGGCCAGGCCCAGGTAGAGGCCCAGGTAGAGCACGCGCCGGCCCACCGGCTGCGCCAGCAGCAGCTCGATGAATTCCCGGGAGTTGGCGAAGTGCAGCGTGCCGAACACCACGCTCACCAGCGGCACCACGATGAGCACGATGTTCATGAGGCTCGCCGCAGCCCGCGGGCCACCGCCGGCCAGCCGGTACAGCGCACTGGTGACGAGGAAGAGCAGCAGGGCGTAGCCCAGGAGCCACCGGCTTCGCAGCAGGTTCCGGAGGCTGAAGCGCACGATGCGCCCGACCGGGCTCATCACGCGGCTTCGCGCATGAGGTGGGCAATGGCGCGCTCGATGCGCCGCTCACCGGTGCGCAGGCGGAGCTCGTCGAGGGTGCCGGCGTAGCGCACCCGGCCATCGACGAGGTACACCAGGTGGTCGGCCAGTTCCTCCACCTCGGACATGACGTGCGAGGTGAGGAGGATTGCCGCCCCGGTGTCGCGGCGCGCGCGCACCAGGTCCTTCAGGTGGCTGCTGGCCAGCGGGTCGAGGCTGGCGGTTGGCTCGTCCAGGATGACGATGGGCACGTCGGCATCCTGGAAGGCGACCATCGCGTTGAGCTTCTGCCGCGTGCCGCCCGACAGCGTGCGCACCGGTCGGTGCATCATGTCGGCCGGCATCCCGGGCAGGCTCGGCGTGGCGGGCTCCCGGTTGCCGCGCAGCCCCGTCACCAGCTCCAGCACCTCGGCCCCGGTGAGGTTCTCGGGGAAGCGCGGCAGCTGGGGCATGTAGCCGATGAACCTGCGGTAATGCGGGTCGGCCCCCACCACCTCGCCCATCACCCTGATGGTGCCCGTGTCGGGCCGCACCAGGCCGAGCACGCACTTGATGAGGGTCGACTTGCCGGCGGCGTTCGGTCCCACGAGGGCGGTGACGCGTCCCGCCTCGAGCACCAGGTCGGCGCCGCGCAGCACCTGGAGCGGCCCGAACGCCTTGCCAAGGCCGGCCACCGCCAGCGGCGGGTTCACGATGCCGCCATCCTGGGGTGCATGTCGGTGAGCGTCGTCGGCACCAGCACGGGCAACACGCGCTCGGCCACGTCCAGCAGGTCCACCAGGAGGCTGCGCAGGAGGATCACGCTCCCCGCCTGCTGCTCCACCACGATCGAGAAAAGCCGCACCGGGGGATGGGGCACGTCGCCGGTGCCGTCGCGGTCGAGGTCGTAGCCGCGGTACTGGTCCCAGGTGTTCCCGTCGAACGTGCTGGTCTGCGAGCGGCCATTGGTGGCCACGTCGAAGGCGTTCCCGGTGAAGTGGTTCCCGGTGAAGTGGTTCTCCTCCGAGTTGCCCCGGAGGCGGATGGCCCAGCCGTTCTGGTCGAACAGGTTCCGGGTGAACGCGACGTGGCTCGTGCCCTCCATGAAGAGCGCCGTCGTGTTGCCGGTGAAGACGTTGCCGTCCAGCTCGCCGTGGCCGATGTCCTTGAGCAGCAGCCCGTAGGCGCCGGCACCCTGGTGTCCCGCAAAGCGGTTCCGCCGCATGGCCACCTGCTTCGTGTACATCACGGCGATGCCGGCGGCGTTCCGCTCGAAGGTGTTGTCCTCGTAGGCCGAGCTGTCGGAGAACATGAAGTGCAGGCCGTAGCGGTGGTTGGCGCTGCTGCGGTTCCCCTGGACCACGACATGCCGGGCAAACTCGAGGTAGATCCCGTCGCGGTGCCCGGAGATGTCATTGCCCACGATGGTGGTGCTGGTCGAGTTCCAGAGGTGGACCGCATTGCCCGAGTGGGTCTCCGTGCCACCCTGCCCGCGGAAGGCGTTGTGCCGGATGTCGCACCCGGACGAACGGGCCAGGAACACGCCGAAGAAGGTGTCGCTGAACCGGTTGCCCACCACCTGGCACCCGGTGACGCCCTCGAATCGCAGGGCGGCCCGGTCGTCCATGAAGCTGGTGCCCACGTTGCGGAACTCGAAGCCCTCGATCCGCACGCGGTCGGCCGTGATGCGCATGAGGCCCGTGTTGCCGTTGCCCTCGATCACCGGCAGCCCCTCGCCCACCAGGGTGATGGGCCGAGCGAGCAGCAACTCCTGCTCCAGGTGGTAGGTGCCAGCCGGCACCACGACCCTGGCGCCCGGCGCCGCGTTCGCGATGAGCGCGGCGAGGGACCTGCCGGGCTGGTCGGGGCGGCTGGCGCCGGCGTGGGACGACCCCCCCGGCAGCGTGCGCGGCGTGGCGGGTGCGCCATGCCGCACGGCGATGATCCCGCTGCCCATGGGGGTGGGAATGCTGTCGGTGTGGAGGAAGGTGAGTTCGGTGCGGGGGCGGAGGGTGCCCGGCTCGTGGTAGTCCATGGCCCACATCGAGCGCACCTGGGCCTCGGGCACGGCACCGCCCGACACGAAGTCCAGCATGCACCCCACGTCGTCGAAGACGTACACCTTGCCCGTCCGCGTCACCAGCTCGGCGGCAAAGCGGGCGTCCGACACCCGCATGTGGCAGTGGGCGCACTCCTCGGCCCCCAGCGCGATCGGCCGGGGGCCGGTAGAGCAGGCCACGGCCAGCACCAGCAGCACCGGCGCACCGCGCCGCCGCCCGCGCCACTCGACCAGGCCGGCCACGGCCACGAGGGCGGTTGCCGCCAGGGCGGCCAGCCCCCCGATGTCGGGCCATGAGGTCGCGCGGAAGTTGAGCAGCTTCTTGCTCCCGATGAGCGGCGGCTGGTACGACATCCCCGGCACCTTGATGGCCGCCGTGGGATCGAGGTCGTGCCCGTAGTCGTAGCCCCACTTCCAGAAATCGGCCAGCCCGGCCAGGGCGGCAACGAGGAGCGCCACCACCAGCACGGTGAGGAGCCACCGCCTGCCCGTGAGCGCCACGAGCAGGGCCAGGATGGCGAGGCCGCCCACGACCCAGGGCATGTACTTCAACTCGGCGATCTGGTCCGGCACGATCTCCTTCATGCCGATGTAGTGGTTCAGCCCGTTGATGGCCTCGAGCTGGTGGGGCTGGGCGCCCCGGATCTCGTTGACCCAGATCCGGAGGCCCAGGCCCTCGGGGTACTGCGGTGCCTCGAGGTCGATGCGCCACATCGGCTGCACGTAGAGCACCAGCAGGAGCAGTGCTGCCACGGCCACAAGGATGCGTGAGATGGGGCGCATCGTCAGGTCCTCACTTCGGCGTGTTGAAGGCGAGCGGGGGCGCGCTGCCGCGTGGGGACACGCGGACGTACCCCTGCATCTCCTGGTGCAGCGCCGAGCAGAAGTCGGTGCAGTAGAACGGGAACACCCCCACCCGGTCCGGCGCCCAGGCGATGGTCCGGGTCTGCCCCGGCATCACCAGCAGCTCCGAGTTGTGCGCGCCCATCACGGCGAAGCCGTGCGGCACGTCCCAGTCCTGCTCCAGGTTGGTGATGTGGAAGTACACCGAGTCGCCCACCTGGATGCCCTCGATGTTGTCGGGCATGAAGTGGCTGCGGATCGCGGTCATGTACACGTCCACCCGGTTCCCCTTCCGGACCACCTTCGCCTCCTTCTCGCCCCGGGCCGCAAAGGGGTCCTTGTTGGCCGCGAGGTCGTAGGTCCGCACCTGCTTGTCCTTGATGACGCTGGCCGGGAGGCCCTGCGCATAGTGCGGCTCGCCCACCGTGGGGAAGTCGAGCAGCAGCTTCATCCGGTCGCCGCTGATGTCGATCAGCTGCGCCGCCTGGTTCAGCTCCGGGCCGGTCGGGAGGTACCGGTCCTTGGTGATCTTGTTCATCGCCAGGAGGTACTTGCCCCACGGCTTCCGCGAGTCGCCGCCGGGGATCATGATGTGGCCCAGCGAGTAGTACGTCGGGATCCGGTCGAGCACGGTGCAGTCCTTCACCCGCCACTTCACCACCTCGGACGACAGGAACATCGAGGTGTACCCGTTGCCCTTGTCGTCATACTCGGTGTGGAGCGGCCCCAGGCCCGGCTCCTTGACCTCGCAGGCGATGGTCGCGTCGTACTTGAGCACCGGGATGCCATCCTCGTCACCCTCGAAGGCCTTGTCCTCGATCGCCTTCGTCATCCGGCTGAAGGAGTGCACCGGGATGAGCGAGGCCAGCTTGCCACCCGCCGCGATGTACTCGCCGCTCGGGTCCACGTCCACGCCGTGGGGCGACTTGGGCGTGGGCAGGTAGTACGTCATGTTGGGGCAGTCGGCCGGGCTCAGCACCTTGACGCTGGTGAGCACCTCCGACTTCGCCGAGTGGGTCTCGTCCATCCGGTTGTGGTAGTAGCGGGCCGGCGTCACCTTCGCCTTGCCCGCGGCCACGCACTGCTCCGCCACCTTCCAGTTGATCGCGGCGATGTAGTCCTTGTCGCGCTGGCTGGCGTTCCGCTCCTTCAGGGCCTGCGCCCGCTCGGCGTTGTACGAGGTGAAGAAGGTCCACCCGTGCGAGGGCCCCTTCCCGGAGTGCGCCAGGTCGTAGTCGAAGCCCGGCAGCAGGATCTGGAAGGCAATGGCCATGCGGCCAGTCGCCGAGTCCACCTTGATGAAGGACAGGACGCCGCTGAAGGTCTTGTACTCGTCGATCGACACGTCCCGCTGCGGGATCGGCACGCTGAAGCGGGTGCCGGCCACGGTGTACTCCGTGTTCTGCGTGACGAACGGTGATGAGTGGTTTCCCGCCGAGTTCGGGATCTCGATGATCTCGGCCGTCTCGAAGGTGGTGAGGTCGATCCGTGCCACCCGCGGGGTGTTGTTCGCGTTCACGAAGAGCCAGCGCCCGTCGGGCACGCCGTCGGTCTGCGACAGCTCGGGATGGTGGGCGTCGTCCCAGGGGATGAACCCGAAGCTCGTCATCAGCATCGGCTTGGTCTGCTCGGAGTAGCCCCAGCCCTTCTCCGGGTACTGCGAGAACACGGGGATGTCCCGGAGCATGCGACCGGAGGGCAGCGCGTACACCGGCAGGTTGCCGCTGAAGCCGCCCGAGACGAAGGCGTAGAACTCGTCGTACTCGCCCGGCGGGACATAGACGCGGCTGGCGGCGTCGGCCGTGCTGCCGGCCTGGCCACTGGAGGTGCTGCGGCTGCAGCTCGCCACGACCACGGCGAGCAGGGCGGCCCCGCCCAGCATCCAGGGGGTGAAGCGGAACATCGTGCGGCGTGACATGTTGGGCTCCTCAGGGTGTGGAACGTGACGCATGGCGCGTCAGGACACTCATGAGCCTTGGGTGCGCAGGTACTCCAGCACCGCGCGCGCCTCGTCCTGGCTCAGCTGCTGGTTCGGCATCTGGGTCATGTACTCACCCAGGAGCTTCTTCACCTCGGGGTGCTTCGTGTACATGCCCTCGGGATTCAGGATCATGTTCATCACGAACGTGGGCCCCATCTTGTCCACCACGCCGCCCAGCGGCGGGCCCACGTACTTCTCGCCCATCTTGTGGCACGCCGCGCACTTGGTCTCGAACGACTTCTGCCCCTGCGCCGCCAGGGCCTGGTCCACCGGCCCCACCGTGAGTTCCTCGGTGAGCGGCCCGATGCCGTGCTGCAGCTGGAACGGCGTGAGCTCCCCCCCTGCCGCGGCTGCGGCCGGGGCCGCGCTGGCGCCTGCCGCTGCGCCGGCCGGTGCCGCCTTGCCCGAGTCGCCGCACGCGACGGTGAAAAGGGCGATGGCGCTCACGGCGCCGAGCAGGAGCGGGCGGGGATGACGGCGATCGACGGACATGAACGGGTTCCTCGACTGGGTGATGGACGGCTTGTGGCCCTCACGGACGAGAGCTATAATCTGATATCAACATGAGATTATCAAGATTTATGAACAAGGTTTACGGGAGTCTTTAGCCCACCTTCATGAAGCCCCAGCGGGCCCGGCAGGGAGGATCGAGATGCTCTCACAGACTGCGGGGTACGCGCTCCGGACGGTGCTGCTCATCGCCCGCACGGGCGGGGATACGCCGGCGCGCGCCGACGCCCTGGCGGCGTCCCTCCAGATCCCGCGCAACTACCTCGCGAAGATCCTGCACCGGCTGGCGCAGGCGGGGGTTCTGGCGTCAAGCCGGGGACGGAACGGCGGGTTCCTGCTGGGCCGGCCGGCGGCGGGGATCTCGCTCGCCCAGGTCGTCGGGCTCTTCGACCGGATCGAGCCCCGGAGCCAGTGCCTCCTGGGGAAGGAGTCGTGCGGCGGGCCCCACACATGCCCGGCCCACCAGCGCTGGGCCGAGGTGGGGGACGTGGTGACACGGTTCTACCGGGAGACAACAGTGGCGGAACTGGTGGGGGATCCGGGCGTCCTGACGCAGGGCGTGCAGGCGTCCTGACGTTCAGGTGTTCAGGTGCGGTCCCTCCTGAATGTCCGTACGTGCGTCATGCCGCCTTCTTCGCCACGAAGAAGCTCCGCGGATCCTCCCTGAACGCTGCCCGCAGGTCGCCCCACAGCAGCTTGCGCTCGCCCGCCTCGAGGTTGCGCGCCCGCATGGCGGTGCGCAGCGACAGGTAGAAGCTCACCGAGAGGTTGAGCACGCCGGTGACGGCGATCCCGGCCACCGACCACAACACGTCGCTTGCGTGGAGCAGCCCCTGCTGGGCCAGCGGTGCGTAGGTGAACGCCACCGAGGCGGCCTGCAGGGTGATGTGGCGGACCTCGAGGCGGATGCCCAGGAACTTCTCGAAGAGCACGGGCACGAAGCCCAGCAGCATGCCCAGCACGATGTAGCCGATGATGCCGCCCCAGTTGCGGCGGACGAAGCCCGCCAGCCAGTGTGCCCGCTCCGCCCCGATGAGGCGGCTCACCCGCGGGTCGTTGGCGATGGCATCGGGCAACCCGCGGTAGGCGCTCCAGTTCGCGGCCCACCCGGCGGCCAGGCTCGAGAGCCAGAGCGAGATGCCGGTGGTGATCGCGTACACCACGGTCAGCGAGGCGACGGGGTTGATGGCGTGGAGGCCGTGGGCTGCGGTCTCCGCCGACAGCACGTGCCGGCCGGTGCCCAGGAAGAGCAGCAGGTCGAGGAGGACGGCGAGTGACATGGTCGCGAGGCCGTTGGCGAGTGTCACCGCCGTCTGCGAGCGCGTGATGCCCTTGATCAACTCGATCTCGTCCGAACGGCCGCCGGTGTGCATCGTGGCGGCCAGCGCGGAGGCCGTCATGGCCGGCTGCTTGGAGGCCAGCAGCCAGTGGTTGACCTGCATGAGGCAGAAACTGGCGGAGTAGTTGGCCCAGTACCCCAGGCCAGCCACCACCGGTGCCAGGGGCAGGGCGCCGAGGGCGTACTTGCCCAGCGCCGTGAAGGTGGTGAGGAAGCCGGAGGCCGCCCCCTTGTTGAAGTGCTCGCGCCACTCCCGGCGCGTATCCACCGTGTAGTGCTCGCCGGTCTCGCCGGTGTGCTCGACGATCTTCCGGCTGAGGCGCTTGAGCGCGGTGCGGAGTACGGTGCCAAGCTGGCGTTGCTCGCCGGTGGCGCGAACCAGGCCGGCCACGAGGCGCTGCCCGTCGCGCGCGGTGGGCCGGGTCCCCAGCCGCATCAGCATCCCGACGCGTGCCAGCAGCGCATCGAGCGCCTCGAGCCGGAACACCGCCTCGGTGGACACTCCCCGCTTGTCGATCTCGCTCTCGATCCGGTCCAGTTCGGCTCGGCACTCCCGGAGCGCCTCTTCCCAGGCGGACTGGCCGTTGGCCTCCGTGCCGTCGGCCCGCACACTGCTGATGGCAGGGCCAAGCTTGAGGAAGGCGGCGTCCGACAGGACATCGGTGGGCCGGAACCAGAGGAGCTCGGGCGAGAGGCCGGTGGCTGCCGCCCGGACACCCGCGACGTGGGCGGCCTCGAGGAGGCGCTCGCGCTGGTGGCCGACGATGCGGCCCCAGGTCGTGAGGTCGTCCACCTCGAGCCCCTCCACCCACGCGGCATCCTCGGGGCGGAACCCGGCGCGGTTGAACAGGTCATAGATGTCGTCCAGCCGCGGCGTTCGCGGGAGGAACCGGCGCTCCAGCCGGTACGACAGCTCGCGGACAATGGTGGACTCCACCGGAATCCCCGTCTCACCCAGCCAGCGGATGAGGGTGGGCTGGCCCAGCGCCCCGGCAATGCGCTCGCACAGGAGCGGCGCCTGGGGATGCTCGAGGATCGCCTGCGCCAGCGCGCGAAGCCGCTCCGTCCGCGGCGGGATCGTGCCCGGCTCCGCCGACACCGGCGCCGCCTCGAGCAGCCAGGCCAGGAGGCGATGCAGCCAGTCGGGCGCGCCGCCGGGGAGGCTCAGCGCCACGAGCTTCTGCAACTGGATGTCGCTGGTCAGCGGGGTCCCAGCACCCATGGAATGGCTGGCTCGAGCGCCCGGGCCGCCTGGTCGGGGTCGCTGGTGCGCGGCACGTCGAGGACCCGGTCGAGTCCGGAGAGCCGGATGATGGCGTCGCGATTGGTGGCGTGGGAGGGGTCGGGGGACGTGGTGGCCGAGAGGACCACGCCAGCGGGGAGGATGCCGCCCAGCTCGAGCGCGCCCAGGGTCAGCAGGGTGTGGTTGACGGTGCCGAACTGGCTGGCCGACGCCACCAGCACCGACGCACCGAGCGCCTCGGCCAGGTCCACCACGGTCCATTCCCAGGCCAGCGGCGTGAGGAGCCCGCCCGCCGTTTCCACCATGGTGACGTCGGCGCCGCGGGCATAGCGCTCGATGGCGCCGGCCGTCTCGTCGAAGTCGAGCTTGCCGCCCTCGAGTTCGGCGGCGATCGCGGGCTCCAGCGCGGCACGGAAGCGGTGCAGGGCGTGGCGCGGCTCGGCCTGCCCGGTGGCCCGGGCCAGGAGCACGCCATCCTCGTGCGGCGCCACCTCGAAGGTGGTGCCGACCTCCACCGCCTTGATGGCCACCACCCGGTGACCGGCGCGCACGAGGGCCCGCGACAGCGCGCAACCGACCCAGGTCTTGCCGATGCCGCTGTCCGTGCCGGTGACGAAGACGATGCGAGGCATGCCGGGGGCGCGCGTCAGGCGGCGCGCTTCGGGTTGGCCAGGATGCGCACGACGTTCAGGTTGTCGAGGCTGTCGAGGACGAGGTCCGGCGCGACGCCGTAGTCAATGAGGCAGGCGATCTCGTCCACGCCGACCGCCTCCACCCGGTCAACCATGTCGAGGCACTTCTCGCGCGACCCGAAGAGCCCGCTCATGTGGAAGTACTTCTCGAACGAGGCATCGAGCACGTCCTCGAGCAGCTCGGGCGTGACATCCTCCAGGCGGATGTTCTCCGGGTTCTGCAGGAAGGGCACCGAGGCCAGGTGCCGCGAGGCCAGGTCGAGCGAGCCCATCAGGTAGCGCTTCATCGGCTGGCGCACGATCGCGTGCACCTCGTCGTCGTCCTCGCCCACGAAGGTGTGCAGCATCAGCGTCACGATGCCGTGGCCCGGGTGCCCGGCCTGCTGCCAGGCCTCCCGGTACACGGCGACCTTCTCCGCGAGCCCCTCGAGCGACTGGCCCAGCAGGTGGGTCAGCAGGTGCGCCCCGATCTCGCCTGCCATGCGGAAGGTGTCGGGATTCCCCGCCGCCGTGACCCAGATGGGCACTTCCTTCTGCACCGGTCGCGGCAGCGTCCGGACCTCGACCTCCCGGCCCTGCGGGTTGACCACGCGGTGCGCCTCCCCGCGCCACAGCCGCCGGAGGATGTCGATGTTCTCGGCGAACACGTCCTTGCGCCGGTCGAACTTGTCCTGGCTCTGCGAGATCACGAAGTCGTTGGGCACCCAGCCACACGCCACCCCGAGCCCGACCCGGCCGCCGGACAGGTTGTCCACCACCGACCACTCCTCCGCCACGCGGATCGGGTCGTGCAGCGGCAGGACCACGCTGCCGGCACAGAGTTGCACGTGCTCCGTCCGGGCCGCCAGCGCCGCCGAGAGGATCGACGGGTTGGGCGAGAGGCCGCCGAAGCTGTGGAAGTGCCGCTCCGGCATCCACAGGCGCACGAAGCCATGGCGGTCCGCCCACTCGGCGCTCTGGAGGATCAGGCGGTACTTCGCTGGTTCCTGCTCGGCCGGTTCGTGGTTGGCGAAGTAGTAGAGGCTGAACTGCATGGCCATGATGGGATATCTCCCGGGGACTCGGCGCGCGCGATGAACCGGACAAGGAGAAGGTAAGCGCCGGCGCGCGCATGAGGGCGCTGGGACTCGAACCCAGAACCTAGGGCTTAAAAGGCCCGTGCTCTACCAGTTGAGCTACGCCCCCTCGAGCCGGGAATATAGGGCCACGTGGGCACTGCGTCCTCCTGCCCTGACCTCCCATCCTTACCTGACCCGAAATTCGGACGCATACTGTCACCTATGCCCCTTGGCACGCAGGAGCCCGTCTTCTTCCTGGGCAGCGTTCCCTTCACGTGGCAGGACGTGCGGGCCCACGCAGTCGTCACCGGCGCGTGGGCTGGACTGGAGCAGGCCGCCAGGGAGGGCGTTGCCTGTGAACGCCTGGCCGATGAGGGCGACGAGGAGGTGGACGAGGATGCCATCGAGGCCGCCGCCGAGGAGTTCCGCTACGAGCGGGACCTGGTCACGGCAGACGAGATGGAGGCATGGCTCGCGCGGCAGGGCCTGAGCGCGGAAGAGTGGATGGGGTACATCAGGCGGACGTGGCTGCTGGCGGAGTGGGAAGGGCGACTCGGGGAGATCGCGGCGAGCCACGTGGTGGACGACGCGCAGGTGGCCCGCGCCCTGGAGGTGGACCTGTGCTGCAGCGGCGGCCGGGTGGAGCTAGCCCGGCGGCTGGCGCAGGACGTGGCGGCGGCAGCGGCCAGTGGATTGGTCGCCACGGCAGGAGACGCGTCCGCTCGAGACATGGCGCGCATCCGGGCGGGTGCGGACGCGTACCGGGAGTCGGTGGCGACCGCCGAAGCCGTGGCACGAGCGGTGAGTGGCGCGCCGGTGGACTGGATTCGGGTGGAGTGCCAGGTGCTGGCGTTCCGTGACGAGCACGAGGCACGGGAAGCCGTGCTGTGCGTCCGGGAGGACGGGGTGGACCTGGCACTGCTTGCCCGCGACGCGCGGCGCGAGGTGCAGGAGGTCGCGTTCTTCCTGGCCGACATCGAGCCGGACCATCGGGCGCCGTTCCTGAGTGCACGGGTCGGTGAGGTGGTGGGCCCCCTCCTGGAAGGTGACCAGTACGCGATCTACCAGGTCACCGCGAAGGTCCTTCCGGAACCCGGCGACCCGGACGTGGCCGAACGCGCGCGTGCAGCCATCGTGGCCCGGCACCTCGAGGCCGAAGTGAACCACCGGGTGCATTGGCATGCGGACGTCCCGGCCCAGTAGCAGTGCCCCACTGACGGCGGACCCGGTCCTCCGGGGCATTCCCGTCCTCGGCTACCTGCCCGTGGATGTGCGGGAGCTGGTGCTCGCCAGCTTTGAGCCGGTGTCGTACACCTTCGGCCAGGTGGTGGTCAGCGAGGGCGAGCCTTCGGACGCGCTCTACGTGGTGGTGAGTGGGCGTGCCCGCCTGGTGAAGCGGGGCGAGAACGGCGACGACCTGAGTGTCGGCGCGCTCAAGGCCGGCGACGTCTTTGGCGAGGGCGGGTTCCTGGGCGAGGGCACCCACCCCGTCTCGGTCCGGGCCAGCACCGACCTGGAGCTGCTGCGCCTCGACCGGTCGGTGTTCGACGCACTGCTCAAGCGTCGGCCCGAGGTTCGTGACTTCTTCGAACTGCAGGCCCGCCACCGGCACCTCCAGCTCTTCTTCCGCCAGTTCACCGACCTCGCCAACCTCCCTCCCGAAGCGCTGGGGGCGCTCCTGCGCGAGCTGGAGCCCGTCAACGTCGAGGCAAGGGCGGTGGTCTACGCCGAGGGCGACGAACCCGGCCCCATGTACGTGGTGGAGGAGGGGCGCTGCCGCGTGCATGTGGGCGTGGATGGCCGGCGCCGCAACGTGGCCTTCCTCCGTCGCGGGGAGTTCTTCGGCGAGCGCTCCCTCTTTCACGGGGAGCGGCGCGACGCCACGGTGGAGGCGGTCACCGGGGTGCGCCTGCTGCGGCTCACGCCCGAGGCGTTCCACCGGGTGGCGGAACAGTTCCCCGACCTCAAGGAAGCCATCGAGGCGCGGTCGGCGCAGTACGACTTCCGGCACACGGCGCAGATCCCCATCGACCTCTTCCGCGAGCTGCTGCCCGCCGAGGCCGGTGCCACCGACACGGTAAGCGATGCGCAGGTGGACCACGACTACACCCGGGCGTGGTCGATCGAGGAGTTTGCGGCCAGGGCACCGGGACGGCAGGACGGCGAGGCGGCGCGCCCGGGAACCGCCGGGACGGTGCGGGACGGGGAGGAGGGGGGGAGGGAGCCGGTGGCGTCGGCGGCGAAGGAGGCGCCGCCCCGCCCCGGCGCGAGGCGCTTCCCGCACCTCTTCCAGATCGACGAGATGGATTGTGGCGCCACGAGCCTCGCGATCGTGTGCCGTGCGTTCGGGCGTGCGGTGAGCCTGGCGCGGATCCGGCAGCTGGTGCACACGGGCCTCGATGGCGCGAGCCTCAAGGCGATCTGTGAGGGCGCCAACGAGCTGGGCCTCGCGGCCCGGAGCGTGAAGGCGTCTCCCTCGGGCCTGGAGCAGTTGCCGCTGCCGGCGATCGTGCACTGGGGCGGCAACCACTGGGTCGTCCTCTACGACGTGGACCCGACCCACGTCCGGGTGTCCGACCCGGCGCTGGGCAAGCGCCGGATGACACGCGACGCCTTTGCCCAGCAGTGGACCGGCTATGCCGCCCTGTTCGACTACACCGAGCGCTTCGCCGGGAACGAGGAGGCGAAGCCCGGAATGGCCTGGCTCGCCCCCTTCTTCCGGCCCTACCGCGGGTACCTGGCCCAGGCCACCGTGCTGGCCCTCATCATCAGCCTGCTGGAGATGGTGTTCCCCGTCTTCACCCAGGTGATCGTGGACCGGGTGGTGGTGGAGCAGGACACCGGCCTGCTCAACATCCTCATCCTGGGCATGGCCGTGGTGATCGGCTTCACCCTGCTGGCGACCGTGGTGCAGCGGTACCTCCTGTCGTTCACGGCAGTCCGGATGGATGCGAAGGCGCTGGACTTCCTGACCCGCCGCCTGCTGGCGCTCCCGATGAGCTACTTCACCACCCGGCGCACGGGTGACATCCAGCGGCGCCTGTCGGGGATCTGGCAGGTGCGCGAGTTCCTGGTGGAGCATGGCGTGGCGGCCCTCAGCGCCACCTGCCAGCTCCTCGCGGCGCTCGCGCTGATGTTCGTCTACAGCTGGGTCCTGGCGCTCGTGTTCCTGGCGACCGTGCCCCTCTTCCTCCTCCTCATGCGGTTTGCCTCGACCCGGCTCTTTCCGCTCTATGCCGAGCTGGAGGAGGCCCATGGCCGGTACCAGTCGTTCCAGATCGACGCGATCAAGGGCATCGAGACCGTCAAGGCGCTGGGAGCGGAGGGGGCCTGGCGTGAGCTGATGCTGCGGCAGTTCCACAGCGTGGCCCGCAAGCGGTTCAAGGCCGACTTCACGCTGATGAGCTATGACGGGCTCATCCACAGCGTCACGCTGCTCTCCGTGATGTTCTTCCTGCTGGTTGGTGCCCACCAGGTAATGGCGGGGCGGATGTCGATCGGCGGGCTGGTGGCGTTCAATGCGCTCGTGGCGCTGGCCAACCAGCCGATCATGCTCCTGCTCGGGATCTGGGACAACCTGCAGGAGGTGCAGGTGCTGCTCAACCGGCTGGACGACATCCTGCAGCAGGAGCCGGAGCAGGGGCATGACCACAGCCGGCTGACGCCGGTGAAGTCGCTGGAAGGCCGCATCAGCCTGCGCCAGCTCTCGTTCCGCTACGGCGGGCCGGAGGCGCCGCCGATCCTGGAGGACGTCTCGGTGGACATCGAGCCCAACACGATGGTGGCCATCGTGGGACGGAGCGGCTCGGGCAAGACCACGCTCATCAAGTGCCTGGCCGGCCTGCTGGAGCCCACCGAGGGGACGATCCTCTACGACGGGGTGGACCTCCGGACGCTCAACTACCGGGAGTTGCGCCGGAAGATCGGGTTCGTCCTGCAGGAGAACCACCTCTTCAGCGACACCATCGCGCGCAACATCGCCTTTGGCGAGGAAGAACCCGACCTCGATGCCGTGATGTGGGCGGCGCAGGTGGCGAACGCGCGGGAGTTCGTCGAGCGCCTGCCGATGGGCTACGAGACGCGGATCGGCGAGTCGGGGCTGGCCCTCTCCGGCGGGCAGCGCCAGCGGGTCGCCATTGCGCGGGCCATCTACCTGCGGCCGCCGGTGCTCATCTTCGACGAGGCCACCAGTGCCCTCGACACGGAGTCGGAGCGGGCGGTGAAGGAGAACATCGACCAGCTCCTGGAGGGCCGCACCTCCTTCGTGATTGCCCACCGGCTCAGCACGGTCCGCAACGCCGACCTCATCCTGGTGCTGGAGCGCGGCCGGCTGGTGGAGCAGGGCACCCATGAGGACCTGGTGGAGCGGCAGGGGCTCTACTACTTCCTCCTGAACCAGCAGCTCGACCTGTAGCCGGGCGACCGCCATGGCCGACGACGACTACCTCGACACCGACCCGCCCCACTGGGCGGCGCGTGCGCTGGCGCTGGTGACCATCGCGCTCGCGGTGGTGGTGCTCCTGGCCGCCATCGTGGTGCACGTGCCCGAAACCGTGACCGGGCGGTTCACCCTGGTGCCGGTGCGTGGCGCCGACCCGGTGCGCACGCTGCGCGACGGCGTCGTGACCGCCGTGCGCGCCATGGATGGCGACTCGGTGGCCCGGGGGGCACCGCTCTTCGTGGTCCGCTCCGCGGCCCTCGCCGACCGCAGCGCTGACCGGCTGAGCTTCGAGAGCCAGCGCCGCGGGAGCGAGGCCCGGCTCGCCATCCTCGAGGGCCAGTACCGGATCCAGCTCCGGGCCGATTCGGCGGAGGAGCGCCGCCTGCGGACACGGGTCGCCTACCTCGAGCGACAGGCGGCTTCCCGGACGCGCCGGCTCGGCCTCCTCCGCGAGATCGCCGACAGCTCGGCTGCCGGCGCCACGCGCGGCTCCATCGGCCGCTTCGAGGCCAGTCGCCTGGAGTTCGACGCCCAGAGCCTGGCCGAAGAGGTGGATGGCACGGCCCAGGAGCTGGCCGAGGTGCGCGCCGACCTCGTCCGGCTCGACTCGGACCGCCGCCAGCGCGACCTCGACCACCGGGAGGCGCGTCGCGCGCTGGAGGAGATGATCGAGACGGCCGCCATCCGGGCCAGCTCGCTCCGGAGTGGCCTGGCCAACATCACCGACTCGGGGGTCGTGCTCAATGCGCCCTGCACCGGCACGGTACTCCGGCTGCGCGTGAAGGCGCCGGGGGCGGTGGTGCCGGAAGGTGCCATCCTGGGCGAGGTGGCGTGTCGTGGCGAGCTGCTGCAGGCCGAGCTGGACGTACCGGAGTCGGGCGTGCCGTTCATCCAGGCTGGGCAGGCGGTGAAGCTGCGCTTTGATGCCTTCCCCTACCAGCGTTATGGTGTGCGCTTCGGCTCGGTGCGGTGGCTCGGTCCCGCGGGGATCGACGTGGCGCACGACAGCAGTGCCTTCCGTGCGCTGGTGTCCCTCCGCGACAGCGCCATTCGCGTGCGTGGGCGGATGCGCCCGCTCCTGGCCGGCATGGGGGGGGAGGCCGATATCGTGGTGGGCCGCCGCTCGGTGGTGAGCTTCGCGTTCGAGCCGATCCGGGCGCTCCGCGAGTCCTTTGCGGAGGTGCCGGCCCGGTGAGCCCGCACGGGGGCGCCCCGCGCCACGAGTGGCACCACACGCTGGACGACTTCCGGAGCGAGGACGAGGCGATGGCCACCTGCCTGGGCCTGGCCCGCCTCGCCGCCCGTACCGACATCCCCATCCTGGTCCTGGGCGAGACCGGTACCGGCAAGACCATGCTGGCGAGTGCCATCCACAACTCGTCGCGCCGCGCCCAGGCGCCCTTCATCAGCTTCAATGCCTCGGCGCTGAGCGACACCCTGCTCGACAGCCAGCTCTTCGGGCACGAGAAGGGCGCGTTCACCGGGGCCATCCGGCGCGTCAAGGGCAAGTTCGAGCAGGCCGACGGCGGCACGCTCTTCCTCGACGAGATCGCGGACATGAGCCAGCCGGGGCAGGCCAAGATCCTCCGCGCGGTGGAGTACGGGGAGTTCGAGCGCCTGGGGAGCGAAACCCTCGAGCATGCCGACGTCCGGCTCGTCAGCGCCACGCACCTCCCGCTGCACCGGTACCTCGAGACCGACCACTTCCGGAAGGACCTGTTCTACCGCATCAGTGGCATCACGCTCCACCTCCCACCCCTGCGGGAGCGGCCGCACGACCTCCGCACGATCGTGGCGCGCGCCATTCACACAGCGGCCCAGGCCCAGGGAAAGGAGATCATCGGCCTCGATCGTGCGGCGGCCGAGGCGCTCTTCGAGTATCCCTGGCCGGGCAACCTCCGCCAGCTGCAGCGGGTGATTGATACCGCCGTGGCCATCACCGACGGCTCGGTAGTGGGGCTGGACGCGCTCCTGCTGGAGGACGCCGAGGCGGAACGGCCGGCGCCGGGGTGGGCGGCACCGGCGAGTGCGGATGCGGGGGACCTGAGCCTGCGTGCCGCCGAACAACGGCATGTCCGCGCGGTCCTGGAGCGCTTCAAGGGGAACAAGCGCCGGACCGCGAAGGCGCTGGGCCTCTCGCGCTCGACGCTCGACCGGAAGCTCCACACGTAGCTGGTGCCGGCGCTGATGGTGCGGGGACAGGGCCATGGTACCGGAACAGGACCAGCACCCGGTATCGATTCGGGACCATGTCGTCGGCCTGCGGACGGGCAGCCTTCCCGAAGTGGTTGCACTGCGGTCACTTCGCTGCGGCGTGCAGCGCGGCACGCGCGTTGCCATTCCGCGGGCGTCGTTCGTTCACCGCTGCTCCCGCTGGTACCTGTTCCGTCCGGAGGATGTCATGAGAAAGAAGATCAGCGACCTCAAGACTCGCAGCATCTCGAGCGCCAAGGCCAAGAGCGTGAAGGGTGGGGCGAAGGCGGGCGCCTCGCTGCGCACCAGCGCAGCCCTGCGGGCCAAGCCCTCCGCCAAGCTCGGAGCCGCCCGCATGAGCGCCGCCCGGGCACGTCCGTAAGCGGAACGAGGGGGACCCGCCCATCCGGGCAGGTCCCCCACTCCCCCACACATCACCACAGCGAAACCCGTGGCCTCGCGGAAGAACGGCAAGCCTGCCCGCAGGGACGTGATCCTCCTCAAGGACCTGGCACCGCGCCAGGACGTGCGAGGCGGCGCGAGGAAGCTGCGCTTTGGCGAGCCAGGCCCCAGGACACCCTCGACGAAAAAGCGCCCCCGGTAGCCTGGTTTCTCTGTCATCCTGCGTCCCATCCGAGTAGCTTCCCTCCGGTTCCTCACCGGAAGGCGCGTGTCCATGACTGCCACCAGGCCCCAGCCCGCCAAGGGCGCCCCGACCACCGGCTCCACCATCGTCTGGCTCGACGGCACGTGGATGGATCGTGCGAGCGCCTCCGTCTCCGTCTTCGACCACGGGCTGCTCTACGGCGACGGGGTCTTCGAGGGCATCCGCATTTATGGCGGCAAGGCCTTCCGCCTCCGCGAGCACCTCACCCGGCTCTACGACTCGGCCCGCGCCATCCTGCTCACGATCCCCATGTCCATCGAGGAGATGACCACGGTCACCGAGGAGGGCATTGCCCGCTCGGGCATCCGCGAGGGCTACATGCGCCACGTGGTCACCCGGGGCGTCGGTGACCTGGGGCTCGACCCGCGAAAGTGCGCGCGGCCCACCGTCATCATCATCATCGACACCATCTCCCTCTGGCCCGAGAGCGTGTACCAGGCCGGCCTCAGGGTGATGACCGCCGGCACCCCGACGCCGCACCGGGAGTCGCTGTCGCCGCGCGTGAAGTCCCTCAACTACCTCCCGCACATCATGGCAAAGGTCGAGGGCGTCAACGCCGGCATGGACGACGTGATCATGCTCGACAGCGCCGGCCACGTGGCCGAGGCCTCGGC
This sequence comes from uncultured Gemmatimonadaceae bacterium, assembly GCA_964638035.1. Classification (GTDB taxonomy): domain Bacteria; phylum Gemmatimonadota; class Gemmatimonadetes; order Gemmatimonadales; family GWC2-71-9; genus JAGGAG01. The sequence goes on from CAZWXD010000005.1 coordinate 32,286, forward strand.
CTGCAACATCTTCGTGGTGAAGGGACGCGAGGTCCGCACGCCACCCCCGTCCGCCGGCATCCTGAAGGGGGTCACGAGGGATGCGGTCATCGAGGTGGCGCGTGCGGCCGGGTACCGGGTCACCGAGGAACTCTTCAACCGGTACGACGTGTACACGGCCGATGAGGTCTTCTTCACCGGCACCGCGGCCGAGGTGGTGGGGATTCGCGAGGTCGATGGCCGTGCCATTGGCACGGGCAAGCCCGGCCCGGTGACGCATGACATCGCCGCCCGCTACCGGGCCCTCGCCCGCGGCTGATTCCGCGCCCTCACCTCGGCTGGTGGCGGTGCTGCTCGATGCACCACGGCCGGAGGCGGTGCCCCGTGACCTCGCCGAGGCCGTGGGTGAGCGGCATGCCCTCCGGCTTTCCCGCGTGGCGGCGCGGCGCACCCTCGACAACATCACCCGGCTGGGCTGGACGCCGGTCATCTGGTTCCAGCCCATCGACGCGCTCCCCGAGATGCGTCGCTGGCTGGGCGATACCGTGGTGCTTGAGCCCAGGAAGCCGGAGAGCCTCGCCGGCATGGTGGGCGACTGGGCTTCGCAGGCGGGACCTGGCAGCTGGCTCCTGGTGCGGTCTGCTGGCGCCGGGGTGACCGTCGAGGCGCTCCAGGGCGCCGACCGGGCCCTGGCGACGGGGGGTGTGGCGTTCGGGGCCACCTCCACCGGCGACGTCTACCTGGTGGGCGGGCCGGGTGGGGCGTCAGAGATGGTGCGATCGTTGCCGTGGGGGGAGCACGACCTGGCTGCCGTGCTGCGGGCCCGGTTGCGCGATGCTGGATGGGCATGGGCCGAGTTGCCGCGGCTGGAGGCACACTGGCTGGGCGACTGAACGAGACACCGTAACAGGGCGGATCGTGCAGGGGGGAACGCATGGCGTGGCGAACGGTGCGTATCGGCGACCGGGAATGGCATGTCTCTGCCGCGGCGGAGCGCCGCGCACCCTCGGAGCGCTGGAACCTCCTGCTCTCGTTCCGGGCGCAGGACGGCGACCGGCGCCTCCTCTGGACCGAGTATCCCCTGTCGTCCGCGTCGCGATCCGCATTGCTCATGCAGGCCGACCGTATTCCCGAGAGCAAGCTGGCCGAAGCGCTGGCCGACCACCTCACGGCTTGAGGCAGGGGTTCATGGCATCGATTTCGCTTGCTGACCTGCGCCGCGTGGCGGACAGCCTGGGCGCCCTCCGGGGTGGCACGATCACCGGTGCCGTGATGCGCAGCGACCTTCGGCAGGTCCGGCTCGAACTGGCTGATGGGACGCTTGCCGTCATCCGGATCGACAATGGCGCGGACGGCCACCCCCGTTTCGAGGTGGACGTGATCCCGCCCGCGGCGCCGGCCACGAGCCAGCTCGAGGTGCGCTTCGAAAGCGCGTGACCCGAAGGCCAGGACACCAGCACCCATGTCTCCACCGAGTTCGAACGAGCGCCTCCGCTTTGCCGAGTTTGCCCTCGACCGGCTGCCCAACGGCCGGTGTCGCGCCCGCGTCCTCCTGACCTGGCAGGACGCGGAACGGTTCACCGGCGAGGCGGAGGGACTGACCTCACAGGCGGGGGAACTCCGCTGTGCCGCCCAGGCCTGTGTCAATGCCCTGACCCAGGCGGTGCACGATGGAATCGGATTCGAGCTGCTTGGCGTAAAGGCGGTACGGGCGTTCGACGCATCGGTGGTGATCGTTTCGCTGGGCCTGCAAGGCGAGGGGCGCGGGCAGCGCGTGGTGGGGTCGTTCCTGTCCGACGATGACGCCCCGAGGGGAGCGGCGCTGGCGGTGCTGAACGCGACGAACCGGATGCTCGGGAACAAGTTGTTCATGCGGTAGCAGGGCCCTGGGGGCGGGCGCGAACCCGCGTTCCATGCTCCCGGAAACGCTGTTTCTTGCAGTTTGGTGGCAAAGAGCAAGGCTAGCCGAGGCCGGGGCGCTCCATCAGGGGGTTTCTGCCCTGTTCCGGTTGGCGCGCCTTGTGTTACCTTGTTGTCCCTGTTCGACTTACGTTGGGAGCACGTGATGCACCGAGGCCTGCCGGTTCTACTGCTCGTATCGACGCTCGGCTGCGCTGGCAAGGCGACAGTGTCGTCACCTGCGGCCGTGGCGCCGGAGCCCGTGAGTGTGCCCGCCGAGCAGGCGCCGCAGGTCGTCCAGGGGCCGGCGCCGATGCCGGTGGTGCCCCAGCATCCTCCCCGGCTGGATTCCGTGAGCATAGGCTCCATCGCGCAGGCGCTCCGGCAGGAGGCCGACTCCGCCGCGGACGAGCAGGCGCTGGATGAACTGGCCGATGCCTCCGAGAATGCGCCGGGTGCGACCGTGGCGGAGGGCGAGGAGCTTCCCGTCACGTGGGACCTCAATGTGCAGCGCTGGAACGAGCACGAGCGAGTTCAGTACTGGATTCGCTACTTCCAGGGGCCTGCGGCCGAGCGCTTCCAGATCTGGCTGGACCGGATGCCGCGCTACGAGCCGATGATCCGGGACCGGCTGCAGGCGTCGAACATGCCGACCGACCTCGTGTACCTGGCCCTCATCGAGAGCGGGTTCTCCACCACCGCGGTGAGCCGCGCGCGCGCCACCGGCATGTGGCAGTTCATGCGCGCCACCGGCAAGGAGTATGGGCTCCGGGTGGATGGCTGGGTGGATGAGCGGCGGGATCCCTCCCGCTCCACGGACGCGGCCCTCCGGTACCTCTCAGACCTCTACGATCGCTTCGGTTCCTACTACCTCGCCGCGGCAGCGTACAACGCGGGCGGCGGGAAGATTTCCCGGGGGCTCAGGCGGATCGGCACGAGTGCCGACGACGACCTGGATGAGGACGAGGCGGAGGATGCGCGCGATGCCGACTTCTTCCGGCTGCGCGACACCCGGCACATCCGGCAGGAAACCAAGGACTACGTCCCCAAGCTCATTGCCGCGGCGTTGATTGCCAAGGAGCCGGCCCGGTACGGCTTCACGCGGTCGTCGGTGGCGGCGCCCTATCCGGTGGACTCCGTGGTGGTGGATGGCATGACGGGGCTGGACGTGCTCGCGGCACTGGCCGACACCTCGCTCAACGCCATGAAGGAGCTGAACCCGCAGTACCTGCGCTTCGTGACCCCGGCCGGGAGCCGGAGCGTCGTCCGCCTCCCCGGCGGCACTGCGGATTCGGTGCGGGCAGCCTATGAAGCGCTCGCACCGGCTGATCGCACGTCGTTTCGCTACCACAAGACGAAGGCGGGGGACACGCCGGCTCGGATCGCGGAGCAGTACGGCGTGGCAACGGCCGCCGTGCTGGCGGCCAACCCGGGGATGCGACAGGGGTCGCTCAAGGCCGGCAAGCAGGTGGTGGTGCCCACGGGAGGCGACGCGAGCATCCTCGTGGCGAAGCAGGTGGCCACCTACCAGGCCGGTGTGGATGGCAGCGGCCCGGTGCGCTACCACCGCGTGCGCTCGGGTGAGACCCTGGGCGGCATTGCCCGGAAGTACCGGGTGAGCGTGTCCAACCTCAAGGCCTGGAACGGCCTCAGGGGCACGACCATCCGCACTGGCCAGAAGCTCCGGGTGTATGGCGGGCGCCCGCGTACCGTGGCGACCACGTCGTCGCACCGGGAGAGTGCCAAGGGCGGGGGGCTGCCCCCCGGCACGCAGACCGTGCGGCACAAGGTGCGGCGGGGCGAGACCCTCTCCGGCATTGCCCAGTACTACGGCGTGTCGGTGACCTCACTCCGCCAGGCGAACGACCTCTCGCGCGGGCTCCGGTACGGAACGACGATCAGGATCCCGCGGAAGACGTGAGTGAGGAAACGCTCGGAAGTGGGGGTGGAGCGCGACGAAGGGCGGCCTGGGGCCGCCCTTCGTCGTTCCAGGACCGGCGAACACCGGAATGCGCTACGTCCCCAGCATCTTCGCCTGCTGCTGCATCTCGCGGGTGATGCGCTTCGGGGCGTAGCCATTGAGCACGGCGTCCTCGTAACCATTCGAGGGGTCGCCGCCGGCCGCCACGATCTGGTTCACCCGCGCCGGGCCACGGTTGTAGGCCAGCAGCGCCAGCTCGTAGTCGTGCCGGTACTGCCGGAGGAGGTCGCGCAGGAAGCGGAACCCGATGCGCAGGTTGGTGTCGCGCTCGTAGAGCCGCTCCTCGGTGATGGTCTTGTCGTAGAACCGCGCGGTCGGCACCTGGAGCTGGGTGTAACCGATGGCGTCGCGGTTGCTCCGGGCGCCGGGCTTGAAGTTGCTCTCCACCTTCACCAGCCGGAACGCGAGCTGCGGGTCGATGCCTTCCTGCAGGGCGATGTCATAGATCGCCGTGGCGAGGTCGGCTGCGACCTGGTATCGCGCCGAAAAGCCCAGGATGGCCTCGGCGCGGTCGAGCTTGAGCTTGAGCAGGGCGGCGGAGCCGTCGAACGACACGGCACCGGACGCACTGGGCGTGATCGAATCAACCGGCGTCGTCGCGGACGGCGGCGCCTCCTCCGGGCCCCCGCGCCGGCTGAAGCCGACGAGGATGCTCAGCAGGAATGCACCGGCCAGCAACGCACCACCACGTGCGAGCATCTCCCCGCCCCGGGCGGGGCGCGTCGAACTGGTCGGGTCCATCATGTGCTACCTCCTTGCTGTCGTTGAACGGCAGCGGACCGGTCAGGGCGCCTCGCGGCGCCAATCACCCCGGGTTCCCCCGGTCTTGCTGACCAGCCGGATCTCGCCGATGACCATGGATCGGTCAGCCGACTTGACCATGTCGTAGATGGTGAGGCAGGCCACCGAGACTGCGGTGAGTGCCTCCATCTCGACCCCGGTACGGCCGGTGAGGCTGGCGGAGGCGGTAACACGCACCCCCGGCAGTGACTCGTCCAGCCGCGCCTCCACCGTGACCACGTCGAGCGCCAGGGGGTGGCAGAGCGGCACCAGGTCCGCCGTGCGTTTCGCTCCCATGACACCGGCCACTTCGGCCACGGTCAGTACGTCGCCCTTCGCGATCTGGTGGCGCTCGACCTTCCCGAACGCCTCCGCCGACATCTGCACTGTTCCCTCGGCCACCGCCGTGCGCGCAGTCTCGGCCTTCCCGCCCACGTCGACCATTCGCGCCCGCCCCCCAGCGTCGAGGTGGGTCAGCCCCTCGTGCGTCACGTCTCACCCCGCGTTCCGGCCAGGTCCTGCAGCAGCACGGCGAGCAGGAGCTGCGGGTTCACGTTGCCCTGCGCGGCTTCCCGCGCCTGGGCGACATACCCAAGGGCCTGCACCGCCTGGCGTCGGCGGTCCTCACTGGAGCCGCGGAGGGCACTGTCCCGCAGCATCTCCCCGGTCGCGGCGAGCGCGTCGCTGAACTCGCCACGTGCGTTCCACGCCCCCTGCTGCAGCGCCACCGCCGCACGCTCAGCCGACCCGGCCTTCACCGCCGCGAGCCACCGGCTCGCCAGGTCCCTCGCCTTGCCAGCGCCCGCCCCGGTCGCGATTCCCCGGCCCGCGGAGCCCTGTGCCGACTGCACCATTGCTTCCAGTGCCTTCCCCTGCAGGCCCATCACCTCCCGGCCAAACTGCTCCACCAGGGCGTCCGGCAGCCGGGCCAGCCGCAGGGGCACGACCCGCGAGCGGATCGTCGGGAGGAGGCGCCTGGCCTCGGTGACCGTCAGGATGAACCAGCATCCCGGCGGCGGCTCCTCCAGCAGCTTGAGCAGCGCATTGGCCGCCTCGGGGCTCGATTCCTGGGGCACCAGCCGCTCGGCGTGCCCGATCAGGAAGACTCGTGGGCCCCCTTCCACCGACTTCAGGGCTGCCCGTCGCTGCACCAGCCGAACGGTGGCGACCCCGTGGATCGCGAGCCCCTCAGGGGGGCCATAGAGCGGCGCCTTCCGCCGCTCCGCCATCACCTCGCCCAGCGCCTCGGCCACCTCCTCAACCTGCTTGTCCGGATCAGACCCCTTGGGCCGGACAACCGGGACGATCCAGTGCAGGTCGGGGTGGCTCAGCTCGAGCACCAGCCTGCAACTGCGGCACGTGCCGCAGGGACTCCTGACAGCAGGTCGGCCTTCGCGCGCCGATTCGCAGAACATGAGCTGCGCGAGCCAGAGTCCGACTCGCTGCTTCCCGATTCCATCGGGCCCCTCCAGCAGGAGTGCCTGGGGGAGCCGACCGCCTGCCCACGCCCGTCCGAGCTGCTCAGTTGCGGCAGCGTGTCCGATCAGGGGGCTCATGGGCATCCTTGCAATATCGCACTGACGGAGCACTTATGGAAGGGGCGTGCCGCTGATAATGCGTTGTGTCACAATGAGTTAGCATTGTGACAGTGGCGGCTTAGTGTGGGAAAGCCACGCGCAACGGACAGCGCGTGCAAATGTGAGTGCATGCTCATCTGTTCAAACAAATAAGTGAGCACTCGCGTCATTCTAATGTGTTTTACGGTCGGGTCTTAGGTCATCCGTGCCCATAGGCGGCACTGTCGGGTCGCTGGCGTATTGCCTGGAAGCGTGAGGACGGAAAGCGTCAGTGGCGCGGGGTGAGCGGGCGCTCATGTGGGCGAAGCGGCTCCTGATGGGGCGCCGCGTGCGGCCGCAATGCCCTGAGAACCTGATGCCAGATTGTCAGCGTGAAGCCGCCCGGGGTAGGTGAGCCCGGAGTGCCGGCCGAAGGATGAGGAGAGCTCCCGAGGCAGGACTCGAACCTGCGACCCGCTGATTAACAGTCAGCTGCTCTACCAACTGAGCTACTCGGGAAAGCGGCCACAATCCTAAGCCCGCGCCGGACCGGGATCAAGGAACGGGCTCCATGGGCGCGCAGGGCATCGGGCCAACTCACTGCCGCAAGTGGTGCAGGAGCGCCGGCAATCCCGGCAGCACTGCTTGCGGCTGCCCAGCCGGGGCATCATTCTGGGCGGACGACGCAGGACCCCCGGGGCATCGTGCCTCCTGTGACTGGTTTCCCATTCGGAGTTGCACATGCGACGGGTTGTGCTCGCCCTCCCCCTGGCCGTGCTGGTGGCCGCCTGCGTGCCCAGCGTGCGCCCACCTTCCCCGACCGTCGCCGTCGCCGCGGGCGTCACGGTTCCTGCTGACCGGCTCCGGATCGAGGCGATCGAAGCGTCGCGACGGATGGCGGCGCGCATCGAGCGCACGGCCGAGGCCATCCAGGACAGCACGGATGACCAGGCGATATGGCGCCATGCACAGCATTGGAAGGTGAACGGCACCCTGGCCGTCCAGGATGCTGCCGTCCGGTTCGAGCCACTGGTGTCCCTCCTCGACCTCTACGCGCTGTCAGTGCAGCAGGAAGAGTTCTTCGCCCAGCCGCCGGGCGATACGCTGTTCGGCCCCTTCCAGGCCCAGGTGCAGGGCATGACGCGCGGTAGTCGCCGCGAGCTTCACGAGTTCCTGCTGAGCATCCTGCCTGCCGACCGCGAAGGCCGGCTGCTGGACTCCCTCGACGCCTGGGCCCGGCGGCACCCCCTCACCACGGCCCAGTTTGCGCGATACACGATCGAGGGATATGCCGCACAGTTGATCAACGTGGACGAGACCAGCATGTTCGCCGCCGTGGGAAGCATGGAGCAGACGGTTCGCACGCTCGACAGCCGGATGGCATTGTTGCAGCAGAGCATGGCCAAGCAGGTGCGCTGGCAGGCCGAGTTGCTCGGCCACGAGATGCTTCCGCCGGCAGACCGCGATTCCCTCGTCAGTCACATGGGGACGGCGGTCCGGTCACTGGCGGACGTGGCAGCCACGATGGACGCGGTGCCGGGCCTGGTCACGTCGGAGCGGATCGCCGTGCTGGAAGCGCTGGGTCGCGAGCGCCAACTCGTGATGGCGGGGCTGGCGTCGGAGCGACTGGCCATCACGGCGGCGCTCGCGAACGGGCGGGATTCGATCCTGCAGGCGGTGGATTCCCAGCGGCGGGCCTTCCTTCGGGACGCCGAGGAGGCGACGCTCCGCATCAAGGCGGCCACCTTTGCCGAGCTGGACCGGTCGATCGACCGGGCCATCCGCAAGGCAGCGCTCTTCCTTGTGCTCCCGATCCTGCTGGGGATCGGGCTCCTCATCCTGGCACTCGCCTGGATCCTTCGACCGCGCGCCCCCTGAACCGCGGGTAGCGTCGGGTCAGCGCCGCGCGAGTGCGGCGCCTGCCTGGTCGAGTTCCTGCGCCGCTCCCTCGATGCGACGCGCGAGGTCGTCCACCTCCCGGCGGACCCTTGCGGCGTCACCATCCGCCAGGGCCTCAGCCACCGATGGCAACGCCACGTTGGCATAGCCGTTGTCGCGGTCCGCCGCAAAGACCAGGTTGCGGTACCACGGCCGGTTAGCGAGCCCTTCGGGGCGGGTCAGGGCGCGCTCCACCGCGCGCAGGTGCGCATTGGCAGCGACAACGCTGCCCGGTGGCGCCGAGGCCACCCTGGCGTCACGCGCCTTCGCCCAGGCTCGCGCGGAGGCGTCGAGGCGTGCGATGGCCTTCAGGAGCACCTTGCTGCTGCCCGCGTCGAGCGTCGGGCCACGTTGGTCGGCGGAGAGGCTGGCCACCTGCGCCCGGAGGTGGCCGGCGTACGCCACATAGTCGAAGGGCGGCACGGCCGCGTTGGCCATCCGCGCCAAGAAGAGGGCACTGAGGGCACCGGCCGCCGCATGCGCCGCGAAGCTGGTATCGCCGAACTGCCGCATCCAGTCGAACGAGTCGTACGCGCTGTGGTACACGCCATAGGGGCCACCGAAGCCGAAGCCGGCGGACGGGATCCCCAGGTGGTTGTAGAACCCGGCAAAGTCGCTGCCCCCGCCGAGGTCACCCAGGCGCACGTCGACCCCGCGCGCCGGATGGGTGCGGCGACGCCAGGCGTCGTACACCGTGCCGGTGTCGTCGGGCTGGCGAACGAGGCGGGTGAGCTCGCGGAGCAGGGGATGCAGCGATGCGGTCCCGCTGCCGCTGAAACTGGTGCCTGCCGCGGACACATCGAGGTTGAGGTACGCCACGGCGTTGGCCGCCAGCACGTCGGCGTTGGCCTCGACCCACTCCGACGAGCCGATGATGCCCCATTCCTCGGCGTCCCACGTCGCGAAGACGAGGGTCCGCGCCGGGCGATGGCCGGCACGCGCGGCGTCGCCCAGGAGCCGGGCCGCCTCGAGGATGGACGCCACACCACTCACGTTGTCCACGGCCCCTGGCCCCCAGGCATCACGATGGCCGCCGACGATGACCGTTTCGTCGGGCCAGGTTGTGCCACGCAGGGTGCCGAAGGTGTTGGTCACGCGCTTCCAGCGCCGGGCCACCGGCTCGAGCCAGACGCCCACTCGCACGCGCACGTTGTCGTTTCCCACATGGTAGCGGAAGGGGAGCCCCCCCTGCCATCCGCGGGGTGCGCCGGGCCCGCGCATCGGGCGGAGGATGAGGTCCGCGTTGCCGTACCCGATCGGGATGGCCGGGATCGTCGCCAGGTGCATCTCACCCGGGGCGAGGCGCCGGGCGCCCGGCAGGGAGGGCCAGTCGGGTGACCCGGGATCGGCCCCGGTCAGCGGGCGCACGCTCCCGCGCTGCACGGCGAAGGGCGGGCGCATCGGGCCTTCAGGGTAGATGTCGCCCACGGCATAGCCGTCGTCGGCCGGGTCGGAGTAGATGAGGATCGCAACCGCCCCGTGCGCCTCAGCCTCACGCACCTTGATGCCGCGGTAGCTCCGCCCATAGCGCGCGATCACCACCTTGCCTCGCACCGACACGCCGAGGGAGTCGAGCACGGCGTAGTCGTCGGGGAGGCCGTAGTTCACATAGACCACCGGCGCCGTGGCATCGCCTTCACCACCCAGGCCTGCCATCGCGGGCCAGATGGCCACCTGCGACACGCTGTCTCCCGGCAGGGGCGGCTCATCCAGCGAGAGCCGCTGTGGACGCGGCCCCACGATCTCGACCACGCTGGAATCGAGGAAGGGGAGGTAGACCTCGAGGTCGGCCCGGGAGGTGTCGAGCCCGTACGAGGCCATCTGCTCGAGTACGTATCGCGCGGTCGCCTGCTGCTCCGGGGTGCCGGCCACGTGGGGTCGCCGGGTCAGCGCATGGCTGTGCGCCCGGGCACGTGCGGGATCGGCCGCCGTGGCGAGTCGCTGCTCGAGGCTGCGCTGGGCGACGGATGTCGCGGGGGTGTACCCCGGCAGGCCCTGTGCGATCGCGGGCCGCGGGGTCAGGAACGCCAGTGCGGAGAAGCCGAACAGTGTCGGGAGCATGCGGCTCATGCGCCAAGGTCCTTCTGGTAGTACATGGTTTCAGGGCGGTACCCGAGGTGTTCGTAGAGGCCGCGGGCACGGTGGTTCTGGAACCACACGGCGAGCCGGAGGTGACGGTAGCCCCGTGCCCGGGCCCAGCGCTCGACGTCCTGCATCAGGGACCCGGCCACGCCCTGCCCGCGCGTGCGCGGCGCCACGGCGAGGTCCTCGAGGTAGGCGTGCTCCTCGCCGGTGAAGTAGTCGCGGTGGGTCACCACATAGGCGAACCCGGCAATGCCACCCTCGTGCTCGGCGACGACGAGGCGCTGGTCGGGCGGCGTTCCGGCAAGCGCAGCCTCCAGCATCGGCTGGTCGGCCCGGCGGATGTCGTCCGCGCTCCGCCAGGGGGGGACGTCGAAGTCCGCCAGCTCATGGGTGAGTGCAAGGATGGCCGCGGTATCGGCAGGCGTGGCGGGCCTGAGCCGCGTGCTGAGGCCAGGCAGGCGGCTCAATTCTCCAGGGCGAAGGTGACGCGCACCACGGCCGTGATGTCCTTGTCCACGGCACTGACGTCATTCATGCCGTAGTCGGAAATCTCGGTGCTGTTGCGCGGCGTGACCTGGAAGACCCCCTGGCGCACCGTTCGGATGCGGCCGATCCTGCCCCCGGTGCGCTCGGCGATCTGCTGGGCCCGAACACGGGCATCTTCAGTGGCGTCACCCAGCATCGCGATGCGGAGGTCGGCCAGCCGGGTGAAGTAGTACTCGGGCGCCTGCGGACTCACCGGGACACCAGCGGTCAGGAGCGAGCCGGCCGCCTGGCTCAGTGCGGTGATGGCGGCGATGTCCGTGGAGGTGACGGAGATGCGCTGGGAGAGGCGGTACCCCACCACCCGGTTCGATTCCTCGCCCGTGGGCCGGGACTCCCGGATGGCATAGCTGCTGATGGCCGAGGCTTCGACCAGCGAGTCGGCGAAGCCGCGCTGGCGGATGAACTGCCGGACCTTCTCCGCCGCCCGGTCAAGGTCGGCTGCCGCCTCCGGCAGGCTGGCGCGCTGGGCCTCGACATTGCCGCGCCAGAGGGCAAGGTCGCTGGTGATGGGACGGCGCGCCGATCCCGTCACCACGATCTCGTCGCCCGCCATGCGCAGTCGCTCGACGGCGCGGCTGCCGACCAGGGCGGCGAGGACAATGGCCAGGCCCAGCACGGCGGCGCTCCACAAGAGGTCATTCCGGTTCCGCTGCTCCACCTGCGCTCCCTTTCCCGGGTGACCCTCAATAGTATCCAGTCTTTCCTCCTTCAACGGAAGAACCTTGCGGACTCGGTGGCGGGTGTGGACCCTCTGGGGCATCGGCGCCCTGAGCCTGGCCGCAGTGGCGCTCTGGGCCCGGAGCGTCGCCGAGGGGATCTTCCGCGACCGCGCCGAGGAGAAGCTGCGTGTGGTCCTGCACGCCCAGGCCACGGCGATGACGGCGTGGTTTCAGAGCCAGGGGAAGCTGCTGCAATGGATGTCCGCGGAACCGCGGCTCCGGCAGGCAGCGCTCGAGGCATACGTGCAGCGGGGCGCCTCGCCTGCCGTGCTGCGCGCCCTGCCGGAGCGCCAGGCGGCGGTGGCCCTTGTCACCCCGATCCTCGCGAGCCATGGGCTCGAAAACTTCGCCTTCACCGACACCTCGGGCCGGATCCTGCTGTCGAGCGACCCCCTGATCGTCGGGGACACCACCACCGCGTACGCCCCCGATGTTCGCCGGGCACTCCTGGCCGGCCGCTCCCTCGCGGTGCCGCCAATGACCTACCGGCGGAAGCTTCCCGGTGGGCAGGTGGATCGCGCCGAACGCGTGGGGTTCCTGCTCGCCACCCCCGTGCGGGGCACGGGACGGGACTCCGATCGCGTCATCGGCTGGATGGACGTCCTGGTGGATGCAGATGCGCAGTTGTATCCCCTGCTGGCCATCGGGCGGTTCGGGGAGACGGGTGAGACCTTTGCGATCGACCAGGCCGGGTACCTGGTGTCCCCCAGCCGGTTCGAGCCCGAACTCAGGAAGGTCGGGCTGCTCCAGCGGGACACCTCGGTCCACTCACCGCTCGGACTCAGGGTGCGTGATCCGGGAGGAGACCTGTCCAGGGGGTTCCAGCCTCCCGCCGATCCGGGCACCTGGAAGCCCACCCGCGCCGCGGCCGCAGCGATACAGGGTGACACCGGCGTGGGCGTGGCGCGCTACCGCAGTTACCGCGGGCGCGAGGTCATCGGTGCCTGGCAATGGCTCCCCCACTTCGGCATCGTGCTCGCCACGGAGCAGGAGTTCGCCGAGTTGTACCAGCCGATGGCCGCGATGCGCCGGCTGCTGTGGCTGCTCCTCGGCCTCCTGACGCTGACGGCCATCCTGCTGGGCTTCGGGGGGGTGCACTTGCGGCGCGCGGCAGGCCAGGCGCGCATCGGCCGACGGCTGGGCCAGTACACCCTGGAGCGCATGATCGGTGAGGGCGCCATGGGTGCCGTGTACCGTGCGCGCCATGCGCTGCTCCGCCGCCCCACGGCGGTCAAGCTCCTGCGCCCGGATCGCAACACGCCCCAGGCCCTCCGTCGCTTCAAGAGGGAAGTGGAGGCCACCAGCCAGCTGGTGCACCCGAACACGATCACCATCTTCGACTACGGCCACGCGCCGGACGGCACCTTCTACTACGCCATGGAGTTGCTGCGCGGGCTCACCCTGGATGCCGTGGTGGCGCGGTTTGGCCCGATGCCGGAGAACCGGGTGGCGCACATCCTCCGCCAGGCTTGCGGGTCGCTGGCCGAGGCGCATGAGGCGGGCCTGGTGCACCGCGACATCAAGCCGCAGAACCTCATGCTCTGCCACCGGGGCGGCGTGCCGGACATGGTCAAGGTGCTCGACTTCGGCCTGGTCAAGCACAGCCAGCGCGAAGAGGACCCGCGCCTGACCCGCGACGGCGCGTCGGTCGGGACACCCCTCTACATGTCGCCCGAGATTGCCTCCATTTCGGCGGAATCCGACGCGCGCGCGGACATCTACTCGCTGGGCGTGGTGGCCTACTACCTCCTCACGGGCGAGCAGCCCTTCGAGGGCACCAACGCGCGCGAGGTGATGCGGCGCCACGTGGAGGAGCGGCCCGTCCCGCCGTCCGAGCGGCTGGGGCGGCCCCTGCACCAGAACCTCGAGGCCACGGTGATGCGGTGCCTGGCCAAGGCTCCCGACGCCCGGCCGCAGTCAGCCCGCGAGCTGGAGACGATGCTGGCCGACGTGATCATCCCGAGCCTGGATCACTGGACCGAGGCAGATGCTGACGCCTGGTGGCGGGCCAACCTGCCCGACCTCATCGGCCCAGGGACCGAACTGGCCAGCGACGACGCGCCCGCCACCCTCACCGTGGACGTGCAGAGCCGCGTCACCCCGACGGGCCCGTGACGTCGGGCCATTTCCTGCGCGACCTGGCCCTCGTCCTCGGTACGGCGGGCGTCACCACCATCATCTGCCAGCTGGTCCGCCTTCCCGTGGTGCTTGGCTACCTCGTGGCCGGGATCCTGATCGGGCCGCATACCCCGTTTCCCATCTTTGCCGACATCGAGACCACCAGCCAGCTCGCCGAGCTGGGCGTGATCCTGCTGATGTTCTCGCTCGGCCTCGAGTTCAACCTGCGCACCCTGGCCCGGCTCGCGCCGACCGCGGGGGTCGTGACGCTGGTGCAGGTCGGGCTCACATTCGCGCTGGGCTACCAGGCGGGGGCCCTGCTCGGGCTCGACCCGGCCGCAGCACTCCTGGGCGGCGCCATCGTGTCCATCTCCAGCACCATGATCGTGGCGCACGCCTTCCAGGACATCCGCGTGGACCCGGCCGTACGGGAGCTGGTAGTGGGGGTGCTGATCTTCGAGGACCTCGTCGCCATCCTCATGCTCGCGGCGGTGGCCACCTTTGCGGCCGACGGCGGCCCCAGTCAGTCAGTGGTCCTCGGCACGGCCGGGCGACTCCTGCTCTTCGTGGTCGGGCTCGCCGGCGCGGGTGTCGTCGTGCTGCCGCGCCTCTTCCGGCGGCTGGTGGCCCTCCGGCGCAAGGAAACCACGCTGGTGGTGAGCGTCGGCTTCTGTTTCCTCCTGGCGCTGCTGGCCGAGTCGCAGGGACTCTCGGTGGCGCTGGGCGCCTTCCTGGCTGGGGGCCTGATCTCCGAGGCGGGGATCACCCGGCACGTCGAGCCGCTCGTCGAGCCGCTGCGCGACCTGTTCACCGGGCTCTTCTTCGTGTCCATCGGCATGCTGTTCGACCCTGGCGCGGCATGGGGCGAGGCGCCCCTGGTGCTGGTCCTCGTGCTGGTGGTGATCGTCGGCAAGGCCGTGGGCGTGGCGGTGGGCGCCTTCATGGCCGGCGAATCGGTGCGCACCTCGGTGCATGCCGGGTTGAGCCTGGCGCAGATCGGCGAGTTCTCGTTCGTGCTCGCCACGGCAGGGGCGAGCCTGAGCGCCGGCAGCCCGCGGCTCTTCAACGTCGCGGTGGCCGTGGCGATCGTGACCTCGTTCCTGACACCCTTCCTGATGCGGCGTGCCGAAGCCATGGCCCTGCGATTCGATGCCTGGCTCCCGCGCCCACTGCAGAACGTGGTCTCGCTCTACGGTTCCTGGATCGAGCTCCTGCGGCAGCCGCGGGCAGACTCCGCGGGCCGTCGCCTGTGGCGGCGGGTGGGATGGCTGGCACTCAACACGGCCATGCTCCTGGCCGTCCTGATTGCCACCGCCATCAACCTCCCGTGGATGGTGGCCTGGCTCGGCGACGTTGCGGGCATCGGCCCGCGCCTGACCCGGACCCTGGCGCTGGCCGTGGCGACGGTGATTGGCCTGCCGTTCGCGATTGGCCTGGTGCGGGTGGCGCTCGGCCTCGCGACCCAGCTGGCCGAACGGGCGTTGCCGGTGCCGGCCCGGGGCGTGGACCAGGCCCGGGCTCCGCGGCAGACCCTCGCCAAGGCGCTGCAGGTCGCGATCGTGCTGGCGGTGGGGATCGTCATTGTTGCCGTTACCGGTCCCTTCCTGCCGCGCGCCACGCTGCCGATGGCGATCGTGGTGGTGCTGGTCTTCATGGGGGTGGGCTTCTGGCGCTCCGCCACCGACCTGCAGGGACACCTGCGTGCCGGCGCCGAGGTGGCGGCCCACGTGCTGGCCGCCGGGCACCGGCGGCTCGATTCACCGGACGCGGCCCTGGCCCAGGTGGAGAAGCTCCTTCCGGGGATCGGGAGCCTGCACGCCGCCACGGTCGGTGCCAGTGACGCGGCCGCTGGCCGCACCCTGGGCGACCTCAACCTCCGCGGGCTCACGGGCGCCACCGTCGTGGCGATCTATCGGGGCAGCGAGCCGATCATCTATCCGTCTGGCGGTGAGCGCCTGGTGGCGGGAGACGTGCTGGCCCTCTCGGGCTCGCATGAGGCCGTCGAGGCAGCGGAACGGGAACTGCACGGCGCGTAGCGCTCCCATGGTCCTCAGTCAGCATCCAGCACCCGCCACATGTACCAGCTCGCGACACTCCGGTAGGGGCGCCAGCGTTCCGCGTGCCGCGTGAGCGCCTCGGCCGTCGGCATGGTCCGCTTCCGGTAGAGCTTCTGGAATCCCTTGCGCACGCCAAGGTCGGCGGTCGGCAGTACGTCGGGTCGCCCCAGGCGGAACATCAGGAACATCTGCACTGTCCATGGCCCGATGCCCCGCACGGCAGTGAGGCGCTCGATGAGTTCCTCGTCGCCCAGCTCGCGGGCCTGGGCCAGCGTGGGCAGCTCACGCGCCTGGACGCGACGTGCCAGGTCGCGTACGGCAAGGGCCTTGGCGTTGGAGAGTCCCGCCGCGCGGAGGCGCGTGTGCCTGGTGGCGGCGAGCTCGGCCGGGGTGGGGAACCGCCTTGGGGCGTAGAGCGCACACACCCGGCCAAAGATGGTGGCTGCGGCCTTGCCCGAGAGCTGCTGGTAGACGATCGACTCGCAGAGGGCGTGGAAGAGGCCCTGGGTGTGGGCCACCTCGAGGCGGGCAGGCCGGTCGGGGCGCGCGGAGCGGCGGATGAACGCGGCGAGCTGCGGGTCGCGGGCGCCAAGGTGGGCCACGGCCTCATCCCAGTCGAAGGGCAACGGTCGCACGATGGTCACCTTCGCGAAGGAACACGTCCGCCCATGATCAACTCCCTCGCCACGCGGCGTGGCCTTACGTTCACGTGGACCCCGCACACGCCCACGACGAGGAGAAGGTAGCATGGACGCCGAGGCATTCCGCCACAGCGCGCATGAAATGGTCGACTGGATGGCCGACTACCTGGCCACGCTCGACGAGCGCCGCGTGGTCCCGGACATCGTGCCGGGATCGGTGCGGCGCGCCCTTCCCGGCGCAGCGCCCCTGGAGGGCGTGCCGCAGCAGGACATCATGCGCGACTTCGAGCGCCTCATCCTGCCGGGCATGACCCACTGGTCGCACCCCGGGTTCTTCGCGTACTTCCCGGCCAACACCAGCCCGCCATCCATCCTGGCCGAGATGCTCACGGCCACGCTCGGCGCGCAATGCATGTCGTGGCAGACCTCGCCGGCAGCGACCGAGCTGGAGCAGGTGATGATGTCGTGGCTTGCGCAGATGCTGGCGCTGCCGGAGGGGTTCACCGGCGTCATCCAGGACACTGCATCCACGGCGACGCTGGTGGCGCTGCTGACGGCACGGGAAGCGAGCCGCGGTGCGGGGGACGGGGACGCCGCGAGCGGGCTGGTGGCGTACGCGTCCACCGAGCGGCACTCGTCGGTGGACAAGGCCGCGCGGCTGGCGGGGTACGCGCACCTCAGGCTGGTCGAGGTGGACGAGACCTTTGCCATGCGGCCGGCGGCGCTGGAGGCGCAGGTGGCGCGTGACCTGGCAGCCGGGCTCCGGCCCGCGTGCGTCGTCGGCACCACCGGCACCACGGGCTCGACGGCCATGGATCCCCTCCGCCCGATCGGCGAGGTGTGCCGGCGCCAGGGGCTGTGGTTGCACGTGGACGCCTCATATGCCGGCACGGCAGCGATCCTCCCCGAGAAGCGCTGGATGCTCGACGGGATCGAGCTGGCCGACAGCTTCGTGTTCAACCCGCACAAGTGGATGCTGGTCAACTTCGACTGCTCGGCGTACTTCGTGCGCGACGTCCCCGCGCTGCTCCGCACCTTCGCGGCCAGTCCCGAGTACCTGAAGACGATGCACGACGCCGACGTGGTGAACTTCCGCGACTGGGGCATCCAGCTGGGGCGCCGCTTCCGGGCGCTCAAGCTGTGGTGGGTCATCCGGAGCTACGGCGTGGCCGGCCTGCAGGCGATGGTGCGGCAGCACTGCGCATGGGCCACGCAGTTCGCCACGTGGGTACAGGCCGACCCGAACTTCGAGCTGGTGGCACCGGTTCCCCTCGGGCTGGCCTGCTTCCGCCTGGTGCCGCGCCCGGGCGAGGCACCGGCCGACACCGATGAACGCAACCGGTCGCTCCTGGCACGCGTGAACGCGTCAGGGCACGTCTTCCTGACGCACACGGTGCTGGGCGGGCGCTACGTGATCCGGATGGCGATCGGCGCGCGGCTCACCGGGCTGCGGCACGTGGAGGCCGCATGGGACCTCATCCGGCAGCAGGCTGGAGCTGCCGTCAGTTGACCGTGCGGCCGCCCCGGGGCGGGTCGGCCCCCGGCGTGGCGGCTGCCTGGCCCTGCAGGGGATACACCAGTTGCCGCATGAACCCGTCAGGCACCTGGCCCCCATCGATGCCATACTGCTCCGGCCACGCCTCGCCCGGGAGGTGGTGGGTGCCGAAGAGGCGGTCGATGAAGGGGAAGTGCACGGCGAAGTTCCGGTTGTAGAGCGTGGCGCTGTGGTGCCAATGATGGAACTGCGGGGTCGCGAGGAGGTGCCGGAGCCACCCGAACCGGGCGCGCAGGTTGGAATGGATGAGCACGGCGTGGAAGGAGGCCCACGCCAGGTACGCCACGATCGCCGTGCGCGAGAAGCCGATGATGTAGAGTGGAATGAAGGCGAACGCACGGGTGACGACGATGTCCACGATGTGGAGGCGCGACCCGGCCAGCCAGTCCATTTCCTCACTGGAGTGGTGGACCTGGTGGAAGCGCCAGAGGAACGGGACCTCGTGGAACATGCGGTGCACCCCGTACGCGAACAGGTCGGCCGCGAGCATCGCCTGGAGGAACTGGAGCCAGAGGGGCTGTGACTGGACGGCGTGCTGGAAGCTGTCGCTCACCGCCCAGCGCAGGAGGAGGGTGGCCGGCAGGATGGTCAGGAACACGGTGACCTGCACCAGGAGGTGGCTCACCCCGAAGTAGACGAGGTCGGTGCGCCACCCCTTCCGGAAGATCCGCTGCTCCCGCACGCGTGGCCACAGCAGCTCGAGCGGGACGAACACGAGCGCGAACGCAACGAGGGACACCAGGAACCAGTCGAGTGCGATGGTGGGTGCCTCGGGCAGGCGTGCGGGCAGCGGTACGCCCCATCCGCCGAGCAGGAGCGCCAGGGCGGCAAGGCCGACGCCGAGGATCCCTCGCGACTTGCGGGCTCCCAGGATCAGGCTCAGGAGACCGAAGCCCAGGGCGCCGAGGAGCACGCCCTCGAGGATGCCGCGCATCACCGGCATGGGGTACGAGCTGCGGAGGGCCGGGTCGCTCAGGAACTCGGGGAAGTGGAGCGTGATGACGCCGCCCAGCCCCAGCCACCCGAGGAAGACTGAGAGGACGCCGCTGATCTTGCCGTCGCCGACCCGGAACTCGGGGCGGGTGGGCTTGAGGGTGGGATCGGGTGCGGTCACGGGCCCCTCCGTGCATGGGCTGGTCCTGGCTGCAAGCTACCTGGCCGGGGGCCGCGCGGCACGGAGGGTCGTGGGCACCGTTCAGGCGCTGGCGGTGCCGGCGAGGAGTGGCACGAGGTAGCGGCCGGTGTGCGATGCGGCAACGCGCACCAGCTCTTCCGGCGTGCCCTGGGCCACGATGCGGCCGCCCTCGTCGCCGGCGTCGGGCCCGAGGTCGATGATCCAGTCGGCTCGCTTGATGACATCGAGGTGGTGCTCGATGACGACGACCGTGTGGCCGGCATCGACGAGCCGGTCGAGCACCCCGATGAGGATGCGCACGTCATCGAGGTGGAGGCCGGTGGTGGGCTCATCCAGGATGTAGAGCTTCCGGCCGCTCCGCCGTCCCGCATGGGCCAACTCGCGGGCGATCTTGAGGCGCTGCGCCTCCCCTCCCGAGAGCGTGGTGGCCGGCTGTCCCAGGCGGAGGTAGCCGAGCCCGACCTGCTGGAGGTGCCAGAGGGCGGTGCCGAGCTTCGGCTGGTGGCGGAAGCGCGTGATCGCCTCCTCCACCGTCCACTCCAGCACGTCCCTGATGGACGTGCCGTGGATCGTCACGTCGAGCACCTCGCGCTTGAAGCGCGACCCGCCGCACACCTCGCAGGGCACGTACACGTCCGCGAGGAAGACCATCTCCACCTGGACGTGCCCGGCCCCCTCGCAGCCCTCGCAGCGCCCGCCCGGCAGGTTGAACGAGAAGGTGGACGCCGTGTAGCCCCGCTGCCGCGCGAGGGGCTGTGCCGCGAAGAGGTCGCGGATCTCGTCGAACGCCCTGATGTAGGTGATGGGGTTCGAGCGCGGGCTCCGGCCGATGGGCGACTGGTCAACCAGGAGCACGTCCTGCAGCCACTCGGCGCCCTGCAGGGTGGCGGCGCCCACCGGCTCGCCCAGGTGGGACTTGGCCGAATGCTCGCCATGCACGCGGGCCTCGAGCTGGCGGTAGAGGACGTCGTGCACCAGCGTGCTCTTCCCCGAACCGGACACGCCGGTCACCGCCGTGAGGGTGCCCAGCGGGATGTCGCAATCCACGCCCCGGAGGTTGTGCAGCGTGGCGCCACGCACCCGGAGCCACTGGGGCCCGGTGGCACGGCGCACGCTGGGCACGCCGATCCGCTTCTCGCCGGTGAGGTACTGGCCCGTGAGCGACGTGAGGGGCCCGGCGATGGGGCCGGCGTGCACGATGTGCCCACCCCGCTCGCCGGCACCGGGGCCCAGCTCGAGCATGAAGTCCGCCTCCCGAATGGCGGCCGGGTCGTGCTCGACCACCACGACGGTGTTGCCACCGTCCCGGAGCCGGCGCAGCAGGCCGAGGAGCCGGTCCGTGTCGCGCGGGTGGAGGCCGATGGACGGCTCATCCAGCACGTACAGCGTGTCCACCAGGCGGGCGCCGAGCGCGTTGGCGAGGGCAATGCGCTGGGCCTCGCCGCCCGACAGGGTGCGGGTCTGCCGGTCGAGGGTGAGGTAGCCGAGCCCGACGTCGCGCAGGAAGCGGATGCGGGGGCTGAGCTGCTCGATGACGCCAGCGGCGACCTCGCGCTCGAACGGGGTGAGCGGCAGGGTCGCGCACCAGTCGTGCAGCTGGTCCACCGACCGCCGGGCCACGTCGGCGATGGCCTGGCCGTTGATGCGGACGCTCCGTGCGTCGTCGTTGAGGCGCGAGCCGCCGCACGCGGCGCAGGTCAGGGCGAGCTGGTACTGCCGCAGGAAGACCCGGATGTACTGCTTGTAGCGCTTCGCCTCCAGGCCCTTCAGGAACGGGAAGATCCCCGTGTACCGGCCGCTCGTGCCGTAGAGCAGCTCACGGCGGACGCCAGCCTTGAGCTTTCGCCATGGGGTGTCGCCGTCGGCGCCCAGCTCGCCGGCGCGCTTCAGGAGGAGGCGGCGGCGCGCCTCATAGCGGGGCTTGGTCCAGGGATCGATGGCCCCCCGCGCCAGGGAGCGACCCTGGTCCGGCACCACCAGGGACTCGGCGTACTCGAGCACCGCCCCGAAGCCGTTGCAGGCCGCACAGGCCCCCCGGGGATTGTTGAACGAGAACAGCCCTGGTGTCACCACCGGTGCCGGCGTGTCGCACGCGCTGCATGCCGGGAAGGTGGTGAACCGCAGGCGGCCCTGGTCGTGCAGCACCACGGCCACGCCCTCGCCCTCGGCGAAGGCGGTAGCGAGCGACTCGGCCAGGCGGGCAGGTGCGGGTGGAGCGCCCGGGGCAGTCGGGGCCGAAGGGGGCGCGAGCCGATCCACCACTACCAGGAGCTCCGTGGCGGCGTGGAGGTCGGCGGCGTCGGGAAGCTCGTCGAGGTGCAGCGGCGTACCATCAGCGACGAGGCGGACGAAGCCCAGGGCCCGGAGGTTCTCCACGATGGCCGCGTGGCTGGCGCGGGCGGAGGGTGGCAGGGGGAAGGTCACCTGGAGCCGCCCGGCCACGCGGGCCCCGGTGTCGTCGGCGGCGGACTGGGCCGTGTCGCGGTGCACGGGAGCCCCGCAGGCCCGGCAGAAGGGGCTCCCGACCCTGGCCCAGAGGAGCCGCAGGTAGTCGTAGACTTCGGTGGCGGTGCCCACGGTGGACCGGCTCGAGACCGTGGGATTGCGCTGCTCGATGGCGACCGCGGGCGCCAGGCCCTCGAGCCGATCCACGTCGGGCTTGGGCATCCGCTCGAGGAACTGCTTGGCGTAGGTGGAGAGCGACTCGATGTACCGCCGTTGTCCCTCGGCGTAGAGGGTGTCGAACGCGAGGCTCGACTTTCCCGACCCCGAGGGGCCGGTCACGACTATCAGGGCCCGGTGGGGCAGGTCCACCGAGATCCCCTTCAGGTTGTGCTGTCGTGCGTTGACGATCCGGATGGCGGAGGACATGGAAACTCGAAAGCTACCCACCTAGCTTTTGCGGCCAATGGCCGGACGCCTCTTCACCCCCAAGCTCCTGCGGCGCGGACTGGAGATCTTCCTCCTGATCTCGCTGGCGGGCATCGGGATCACCTTCCTCTATGGCCAGGACCCCGGGGCGGTCCTGGCCCACCTCCGGAACCTCCAGTGGCCCTGGCTCGTCGTGGGCCTGCTGCTCGCGTCCATGGACTGGATCGGCGGCGGCGTCCGGCTCTGGGTGGTGGCCCGGGTGGTGCACCCCAGGCCGCCCCTGGGCGGGATGATCCTCGCGGGCGGCATGACCGCGTGGGCCTCGTACCTGACGCCGTTCCAGTCGGGTGCCGGGCCCATGATGATCTACACGATGCGGCGGTACGGGGTGCCCGTCCCGGTGGCGGCGGCCTCCACCTTGATGACGTTCATCTCCACCGTGGCGTTCTTCGCGATTGCGGGCCCGCTGGCCATTGTCTTTGGCGCTGGCCGGTCGCTCAGCGACAAGGGCGCCGTGCTCGGCCTCTCCCTGTACGACCTCTTCCTCACCAGCCTCGGCGTGTTTGTGTTCCTGGGTGTCGTGCTGGTCGCCGTGATCGCCTTTCCACGGCACATCGGAACCCTGCTGCACCGGGTGGCTGCCTGGGCGGGCCGCCGGAGCGTCAAGCTGGCGGCGCGGGTCGAGGCGCTGCGCGCGGGGATCGACAAGGCCCACGAATCCATCGTGGCGTTCAACACCCCCAGGGGGTGGCTGGCCCTGCTGTGGGCCACGTTGCTCTCTGGCCCGTCCCACGCGAACAAGCTGCTGGCGGGCTACGTCACAATGCGCACGCTGGGACTCCCCGCGCACTTCGTGGACATCCTCCTCCTCCAGGTCCTGATCACCTTCCTCCTCTACTTCGCCCCGACGCCAGGCGCCTCGGGCGTGGCGGAGGTGCTGTCCGCGCTCATCATGGCGGCCTACGTGCCGAAGGCACTGACGCCGCTGTACACCCTCATCTGGCGGATGATCATCAGCTATTACACCATCGCCTTCGGGTTCCTGGTGTTCACGAGCTGGGTGCGGCAGGGGTTGCGTGGCATCCCGGACGAGGGCCTGGAGGGCGGGACATGAGGCGCGCACCGGCCACACCATGCCATCGCGACCCGGCGCGCGCGTGACCGAGCTCCACGACGATTCGGCGGCCCCAACCTATGACGGCGCCCTGCTGCGGCGCCTGCTGGCGTACTTGCGGCCCTACTGGTGGCAGGCGGTGCTGGCGATCGTGCTCCTGCTGGCCTCCGCCGTGCTGGCGCTGGTCGACCCGATCCTGACCCAGCGGGCGCTGGACGTCGCCATTCCGCGCCGCGACGGTGCCATGCTCGTGACGCTCGCCCTGGTGGCCCTGGTGGCGCTCGTGGCCGATTTCCTCCTCGCCTACGCGCAGGGGGTGGTGACATCATGGATCGGGCAGCGGGTGATGCGGGACCTCCGCATGGCCATGCTCGACCACCTGCAGCGGCTCCCGATTTCCTACTTCGACCGGAATCCCGTCGGCCGCCTGATGACGCGGCTCACCTCGGACGTGGAGACGCTCAACGAGCTGTTCTCCTCCGGCGTCGTCACCCTCATCGGTGACGTGTGCACCCTGCTCGCCATCATGACGCTGATGCTGGTGACCGACTGGCGCCTGGCCCTGGTGGCCTTCGCCGTGATGCCGCTCATGTGGCTCACGGCGCGGGTGTTCCGGCAGCGGGTGCGCGACGCCTTCGTGGCCATCCGGGTCCGGCTGGCGCGGCTCAACAGCTACCTGCAGGAACGGCTCACCGGCGTGCGCGTGGTGCAGCTGTTCGGGCGGGAGGCGGCGATGGGCGAGGAGTTCGCGGCACTCAACCGCGACCACCTGGCCGCGCACCTGCGCTCGGTGACCATCTATGCCGCGTTCTTCCCCGTCGTGGAGGTGCTCACGTCGGTGGCGCTGGCCCTGCTCCTCTGGTATGGCGGGGTGCGCACCCTGGGCGGGACGCTCACCATCGGCGTCCTGGCGGCCTTCATCCAGCTGACGCGGCGGTTCTTCCAGCCGCTGCAGGACCTCTCGGAGAAGTTCAACCTGCTGCAGAGCGCCATGGCCAGCTCGGAGCGGATCTTCGGCGTCCTGGACGAGCGGGTGGACCCCGCGTCGGCGGCAGCCCTCGGGCAGGCGGTGCCACCCCGGTCCGCGGCGGGTGGGGCACAAGGCGTCGAGGTGGCGTTCGAGGGCGTGTGGTTCCGGTACGCGGGCGACGGCCCCTGGGTCCTCCGCGACGTCTCGTTCGTTGCCGCACCGGGCGAGACCCTGGCGCTGGTGGGGCACACCGGGGCAGGGAAGACCACCATCATCTCGCTTCTGCTCCGCTTCTACGAGCCCACGCGCGGGCGCATCACGGTGGACGGACGGGACATCCGCGAGCTCAGCCTGGCGGAGCTGCGCGGGATGGTGGGTTACGTGCAGCAGGACCTCTTCCTCTTCAGCGGGGACATCACCTCGAACCTCCGGCTGGATGCGGTGGTGGGGGATGACGTCGTCCGGGGTGCCGCCGAGCGGGTGGGGGCCGACCGGTTCATCCGGCGACTGCCGCATGGCTACGACCAGGTCCTGGGAGAGCGTGGCCGGTCGCTCAGCGTAGGGGAGCGGCAGCTCCTGAGCTTCGCCCGCGCGCTGGTGCGCGACCCGCGGATCCTCGTGCTCGACGAAGCCACAAGCTCGGTGGATGCCGAGGCGGAGGCCCTGGTCCAGCGGGCGGTGGCCGAACTGATGTCCGGCCGCACCAGCCTTGTGGTGGCGCACCGACTCAGCACGATCCTGCACGCCAACCAGATCCTCGTCCTGCATCACGGGGAGGTGCGCGAGCGCGGCACGCACCGTGCCTTGCTTGCGGCAGGGGGCCTCTACGCCCGGCTGCATGCCGTGCAGTTCGAGTCCCCTGGCCAGCTGAGGACGGCGTAAGCTCAACGTGAGTCCTCCCTTACGTTTCTTGCTCGGGTACGCTCCGACGGGTACACTTCCGGATCGTTCATGACCCAGGACACCATCCGATGATCCAGCTCGAGGTCGGCGGGCGCCGGTATCCGGTGCAGTCGGGCGAGCTAGTCGTGGGCACCGGCCCCGGGTGCACGATCCTCCTCGATGGCGGGGATGTGCTTCCGCGGCATGCGGTTGTGACGGCCCTCCCCGGTGGTGGCGCCGCCATCCAGCTGGGGACGCCGGCGGCGGATGTCCGGGTCAACGGGGTGCGGCTGGGCGCGGAACCGACGCCCCTCCTCCATGGCGACAAGGTCACGATCGGCGACCACGACGTGCGGGTGGTTGACGAGCGGCGAGCGGGCAGCACCCAGATGATGGCGGCGTTCGGTGCGGTGGCCGCCGAAGGCGCGCTGCCCCTGGGCGAGGGCGGCGGCCCGATGGCCGCGGGGCGCGTGGTGTGCCTGACCGATGGCCGCGAGTACGGCGTGTCCGCGAACGGGCTGGTGTTTGGCCGCGACGCGGCCTGCGACGTCGTGATCGCCAGCACCGACGTGTCCCGCCGCCATGCGGAAATTCGCCCCGGCCCGCAGGGCTACGTGCTGACCGACTCGAGCGCGAATGGCACCCTGGTGAATGGCCAGCGGATATCAGGGTCGCGCGTGCTCGTGCGTGCCGACGTGATCCGCATCGGCACCGAGGAGTACCGCTTCCATGCGTCGCCGGCGGCCGGGCTCACCCCGCCGGTGACGACCGGCCTCCCGCTGGGTGCCGTCGAACGACTGAACCAGACCTTGCATGGCGTCCCGACGACGCCGGCGCAGGTGACGCCGATCCCCGCGCTGAACGACACCCTGCACGGATTCCGCCCCGAGCGGCCGGAGGCGACGGAGCCCGTGGCTGAGGCGGAGATCATGGACGCGTCGCCCTCCCTGGCTCCGGCACCTGTCCTGCCAGCCCAGCCCGTGTCGTCCGCCCCGACCCCGCCGCCGTCCCCGCCGCCGCCTCCCCTCGCCTCGCTGCTCATCCGTGGCGGCAGCCTCAAGGGCAAGCGGTTGCCGGTGCGGCTGCCGGTGGTGAACATCGGGCGGGCCGAGTACAACGACATCGTGCTGCCGGAGGCGAGCGTCAGCACGGCACACGCCAAGCTGCAGCGCCGCGAGGGGGTGTGGGTCATTGCCGACCTCGGCTCCACCAATGGCACGACGGTGGATGGCGAGGCGGTGTCGGGCGAGCTGCCGTTGTCGCCCGGTGCCACGATCCGGTTCGGCGAGGTGGCGGTGCTGTTCGAGCCGATGGATGCGATGGAGGCGGCGCCCAGGATGGGTACGCGCGTCATGCCGAAGCTCGAGGTGAGCAGCGCGGCACCCCCCTCGGTGAACGACGAGCCGCCCCCGGTGCGCCGCACGCCGCGGGTGCACCCCAGGCCGCAGGTCGTGGTGGGCGGTGCGCCGGAGGGCAGCCGGGTCTCGCCCTGGGCGGTCATCCTCTTCCTTGCGCTGGCCGCCGCCGCAGCCGCGCTGGTGTTCCTGAGGTAGCGGGTGCGCTTCACTTGCGCCGCCCGCACGGACGTCGGCATCGTCCGTTCCGGCAACGAAGACAACTACCTCATGCTGTCCGACCGCGGGCTCTTCATCGTGGCCGACGGGATGGGCGGGCACGCGGCGGGCGAGGTGGCCAGCGAGATGGCCGTCCGCCTGATTGCGCGCGAGATCGGGACGCTCAAGGGGTTGAGTGACGAGAAGGCCTCGGAGCGGATCCGCCTGGCCATCCGGACGGCCAACGACTCGATCTTCTCCCGCACGCTGGCCGAGCACGACAAGCGCGGCATGGGCACCACCGCCACCGTGATGGTGCTGCTGCCGGGCCGCTACCTCATCGGCCAGGTGGGCGACAGCCGCGCGTACCTGCTGCGGGAGGGCGACCTCCTGCAGCTCACCAAGGACCACTCGTACGTGCAAGAGCAGGTGGACGCGGGACTCCTGACCCCGGAGCAGGCCCGGGTGCACCCCTACGCCAACGTCATCACCCGGTGTGTGGGCGCCAGCGTGGACGTGATCCCCGACATCTACTTCGGCCACCTGCAGCCGGGAGACATCGTGCTGCTCGCGTCGGACGGCCTCACGGGCATGCTGGAGGATGAGGTCCTGCTCAAGATCCTCTCCATGGAGGGTGGCCCGGAGAAGTGGGTCGATCGCATGATCTCCGAGGCGAACCGGCGTGGCGGCCTGGACAACATCACCGCCATCGCCGTGCGGATCGAGACGGTGGACGGCCCGACGGGTGAGTTCCAGGTGACTGGGGCGTCGTCGTCGGGCCGGGTGCGAGCCTAGCGCTTCCTGGCACGCGCCGCCGCCGACGCCTCGTCCAGGGCGGGTGGCTCCTCGATGTCGTGCAGCAGGGTGTGCAGCAACCCATCCCCGATGTTGTACACCCAGCCGAGCAGCCGCACCACCTGCCCGCGCGCGCGGGCCGCCTGGATGACGGACGTCGCCTCCAGGTTCCGCACCTGGGCCACCACGTTCAGTTCCACCAGCCGCCGGTCGCGCGCGTCGTCATCGGGCAGCGCCTCGAGTTCTGCCAGGTGCTGCTGGCGCACGAGGCGGAGCTGGCCGAGCCACTGGTCCACCATCGCATACTGGCCGCTGGCCAGGCGCTGGGCCGCCCGCACCCCGCCGCAGCCGTAGTGGCCGCACACCACCACATGGCGGACCTGCAGCACCTCGACCGCATACTGCAGCACGGCCAGCATGTTCAGGTCGGACGGGATGGCCTGGTTGGCGATGTTCCGGTGCACGAACATCTCCCCGCCGCCGGTGCGGGTGATCTCGCTGGCCGGCACGCGGCTGTCGGAGCACCCGATGAACAGGCTGTGGGGCGACTGCTGGGCGGTCATGCGGGCGAAGTACTCCGGGTCCTTCGCGAGCATGTCGTGCACCCAGGCGCGGTTCTGCCTGAAGATCTGCTCGATCGCTTCCATGGTTCAGCCTCCCTGGTGCGCGAGGGCCGCGGTGCGCCCGGCCGGGACGCCGGTCAGCGTCAACCGGATGTGCCGCAGGCGTGCGGTGACCGTGAAGTTGTGGATCAGGTCCAGCACGTCGTTGTCGATGTAGATCGCGCGGGTCCCGTCAATCTCGATGGTGCTGCCGTGCGGCAGCGAGTTGAGCGTGCTCGCGATGCTGGCCTTGTTGAGGAATGACGTTTCCTCGGACAGCACCAGCCGCAGGGTGCGGACGCCCTCATGCACCTGCTCCTGCAGGTGATACGCCGTCTGGTAGTTGTTCCGCAGGACGAAGAAGACGCCCGCGCCCAGGCCAATCACGATACCCACGAGGAGGTCCGTCGCAAGGATGGCCGCGATGGTGACGGCAAAGGGGATGAAGTGCACCGGGCCGATCCGCCAGGCGGTGCGGAACACGCGCGGATGCGCCAGCTTGAACCCGGTGTAGAGCAGGATCGCCGCAAGCGCCGCGAGGGGAATGCGGTTCAGCAACCCCGGAATGGTGGTCACGGCCGCGAGCAGGAACGCGCCGTGGAAGAAGGCGGCCCACCGGGTCCGTGCGCCGGCATCGATGTTGGCGGAGCTCCGGACGATCACCCCGGTGATCGGCAGGCCCCCGACCAGGCCCGACAGGGTGTTGCCGATGCCCTGGGCCACGAGCTCCCGGTCGCCCGAGGTCTCGCGCTTCCAGGGGTCGAGCTTGTCGGTGGCGTCGAGGCTGAGCAGCGTCTCGAGGCTCGCCACGAGCGCGATGGTGACCGCCACCTTCCAGATGGCCGCCGTGCGCAAAATGGACCAGTCCGGGAAGGTGAACGCAGACAGCAGCTCGCGGGCGCCGCCCTCGGCGAACGGCAGGGCCACCAGCTGCCCCGGTGCCAGCGCCAGGGGTGACCCGGCCGCCGCGAGGCCCTCGCTCACCGCCGTGGCGAAGAGGACCGCGGCCAGGGGGCCAGGCAGGAGCTTGAGCCGCCTGAGGGGCGTCTTCTCCCAGACGACCAGCAGGAGCACCGAGGCCAGGCTGATGGCGCACACCACCGGCGTGAGGGAGGCGAGGGCCGTGCGCACCGGGCCCAAGAACGCGCCATCCGCCTCGTCGAAGGCTCCTGGCGTCGCGGCCTGCCCGAGTGCGTAGGGCAGCTGCTTCATGATGAGGATCAGGCCGATGGCGGCCAGCATCCCCTTGATGACCGACGTGGGGAAGAAGTAGCCGATGATGCCGGCGCGGATGGTCCCGAGCAGCACCTGCAGCAGGCCTGCCAGCACCACGGCGACGAGGAAGGCCTCCCACGAGCCGAGCGTGGCAAGTGCAGCCACCACGATGGCGGTGAGGCCGGCCGCCGGCCCGCTCACCATGAGCTGCGACCCGCTGATCATCGACACCACCAGCCCGCCAACCAGCCCGGCAATGAGGCCGGCCGCGAGCGGTGCCCCGGATGCGAGCGCGATGCCAAGGCACAGCGGCAACGCCACGAGGAAGACCACCATCCCGGCCGCGACGTCGGCCTTCCATGTGGCCGCGAGTCGCTCGTCCATGGGAGGCCGGAGGGAGGGCATCCCCATGGGCGGTGTCCCGCCGTGGTCGGATGCGGCGGGTGCGAGGTTGACCGTTGTCATGCTGGAACCACCCTTGTCAGGCACAGGTCAGCGCATGGCACGACGCGGTCGCGCGGGGCGCGACATCGTGCCGCGATCGCGCCGACCCGGACCAACCCGGACGACGCGTCAGACGTGATTGTGGGGAGTCAGGCCTGGGGCGGTGGGCGCGGCGACCGGGTGCAGGGATCGAGGGGATCCCGGACACATGCTGCGGGCGGTTCCAGTTCCAGCGGAGATGCAGGTGCCGCCAGCGGTGCCACGGCCACGACGGCCGGTGCGGCGAGCCCCTGGGGGCCCGATCCCTGGCAGCGCCGGGTCCGCGCTGGACGTGCCTCGGAGGGGCGCCGGCCCGCGCGCGGCGAGCTGCCCAGGATCGTAAGGTGCCCGAACCCGGCGCGGGGGCTGCCGAGCTCCGGGCCCGCCGCGTGCGCCCCGGCCTGGGCCACGCCCGACTCCAGCGCGGTCGGCGCCAGTGCCCCGGGGGCAAGCGCTACGACTACCAGTGCCGGGAGCCAGGACATGGCCCCGAGCCAGTAAGGGGTGCGTATCACCTGCCGAAGATATCCGACTGTCACCGTAGGGGAACCCCGACGCTACCGCGGCACCGAACCCAGTGGGCGGCCGATCGCACAGTCCACCCGGACCACGGCATCCCGGCCCAGGGCATAACTCCCGGGGGGATCCACCTCGTAGTCACCCACGGGGCCGTGATCGAGCAGGGTGGATCGGTAGAGGGTGAAGCGTACTCTGCCCGCCTCATCCAGGAGGGGGCTGATGCACGCGGTGCCCGGGAAGGCCGCCGGCGCGCGCCGGGCGGTGTCAGGGACCAGTTGCGAGGGGAGGGCCGCAACCGGTGCGGGCCGGCGGAACCACTGCGCGTTCGTCTGGCCGCAACCAGTGGCAATGCCCGCCATGCCCAGCACGGCTGCCATGAGTAGTGGCCGGGAGGAGGCCACCTGTTTCACGGCATCCCGCAGCAGGCGGCGAACACTGGCGTGGTGCATCACGAAGGAGTGCAGGGCCGGGGTCGTCACGACCTCCTCACCGCAGTGCAGGAGGGCCTCGTCGGCGGCTACCAGTCCGTCGTTGGGCTCGCCGGCGAATGGGGTCCAGTGTCCCTGCGAGCCGCCCGTGCCCAGGACGATGGTGCAGGGTACATCGCCGGGAAGCGGCACAGCCGCCATCCGGTCGGGATCGCCAAGCATCTGTCCTGCGTCACCGTTCAGGAGGCGAAACGGCAGGAAGCGCCTCAGCTTCCGGGCGATCCGTGAGGGCCGGTGGGGCGAGGCGATGAGGATGAGGCGATCGGGGGGGCGCGCGCCATCGGGCAACCGGGCGACGGCCATCCGGAGCAGGACACCGCCCAGCGAATGCCCCACCGCAACGGTTGGCCCGGACGCGGTGACGCCGGCGAGCCGCGAGGCCAGCCGGGCCGCGATGTGCTCCGCCGACTCGAAGGTGGCGACGTAGCCGAAGCTGTGCACCCGGCCGCCCTCGAGCCTGGCTGATGCGGCCAGCGGGCGGAGCGAGAGCGGGCTCCGGGCCATGCCATGCACGAGCAGGACGTTCACCATGAAACGCCTCCCCCCTGCCGCGCCCGCGCACTATCTTGTGTCCGCCATGAAATCACACCTGATCCCCCTGGTTGCCCTGCTGGCCGCCTGTGCCCCGGCGTCAGCCCCCACACCACAACCTTCGCCGTCGCCGGCTGCACCGTCGCCACTGCGCGTCGTCCGGTCAAGTCCCGAGGCCATCGCCAGGGCCCGGGCCGACAGCACGAGGCTCCCGTGGACGGCGGCTGATGCGCACTTCATGAGCGGGATGATTGCCC
The DNA here is from genome assembly GCA_964638035.1 of uncultured Gemmatimonadaceae bacterium. GTDB lineage: Bacteria > Gemmatimonadota > Gemmatimonadetes > Gemmatimonadales > GWC2-71-9 > JAGGAG01. The sequence goes on from CAZWXD010000005.1 coordinate 63,555, forward strand.
ACCATGCGCAGGCCATCGAGATGGCGCACATGGTCCCGGAGCGGACGGAGAACCCGAGCATCCGCACCCTGGCCGGCCGCATCATCAACGCCCAGCAGGACGAGATCGTGTTGATGCAGCAGTGGCTGAGCGACCGGCAGCTCCCCATTCCCACCCCCTCGCCGGAAGGCATGAAGCACATGATGAACGGCGAGGAGCACACGATGCTCATGCCGGGCATGCTGACGGCGGAGCAGATGGCCCAGCTCAAGGCCGCCCGGGGCCCTGCCTTCGACCGGCTCTTCCTGACCTCCATGATCCAGCACCACAAGGGTGCGGTGTCCATGGTGAGCGACCTGTTCAGCTCCCAGGGGGCGGGTCAGGACGAGACGGTGTTCAAGTTTGCCTCGGACGTGAACGTGGACCAGACCACCGAGATCGCCCGGATGGAGAAGATGCTGGCGGCAATGCAGGTTGAAACACCGGCGCAGTAGGTCGCGTACTGCACCTGATAATCCCCAGTCACCTGTCCCACTACAAGGATCCTGGAATGGCTTCCGTACGAACGTTGTCCCTGCTGCTGGCAGCCGGTGCGCTGGCTGCCTGCGGCTCGTCCACGTCGAGCACCAGCGGGGCGCCTGCCCCGAAAGCGGCGTCGGCGAAGGCCGATCCCCGCGTCGGGCTCAAGGCCGGCCATTACGACGCCGAGGAGGCCGTCTGGAACCTCCGGGTCATGTCGAAGACCAGGCCGGCCCAGGGGTTCGAGGGCGTCACCAACTCCGACCTGGCCTTCCTGGGCAACTACGCCATCCAGGGCAACTACAACGGCTGGCAGGTGTGGGACATCTCCAACCCGTCGGCCCCGACGCTCAAGGTGGGCTACATCTGCCCCGCGTCCCAGAGCGACGTATCGGTGTACAGGAACCTGCTGTTCGTGTCGGGTGAGGGCCTGAGCGGCCGGCTCGACTGCGGCACCGGGGGTGTGCGCGATACGGTGAGCAAGGACCGCCTCCGTGGCCTCCGGATCTTCGATATCAGCGACATTGCCCACCCGAAGAACGTCGGCAACGTCCAGACCTGCCGCGGGTCGCACACGCACACCGTGCTGGTGGACCCGAAGGACCCGGACAACGTCTACGTGTACATCTCCGGCTCGGCCGGGGTGCGGAGCCCGAGTGAGCTCGAGGGCTGCAGCCGGCTCTCGCCGGACAAGGACCCGAACTCGGCGCTCTTCCGGATCGAAGTGATCAAGGTGCCGCTGGCCAACCCGGCAGCGGCGGCGATCGTGAGCTCGCCCCGCATCTTCGAGGACCTGAAGGAGCCGCCGCGCCACGGCGAGACGCCGCAGGACATCAAGCGGCAGGAGGAGCGGATCGCGAAGGCGAAGGCGGAGGGTGCCTTCATTGCCGAGTTCGGCGAGAACAAGTTCATCCTGCCGAACGGCTTCGTGAAGCCGATGCTCGACAGCGTGGTGAAGGCGCGCGGCGGCACGGGCAACCCCACCGGGGCTGACAGCGCCGCGCTCCGCGCCGCCCTCCCCGACATGGTGAAGCGGATGATGGGCAGCCGCAACGTCGACGGGCGCGGGCCGACCCAGTGCCACGACATCACGGTGTACCCGGCCATCGGGCTCGCCGGTGGCGCCTGTGAGGGGTACGGCCTCCTGCTCGACATCCGTGACCCGGCCAACCCGGTGCGTATCGCGGCCGTGGCCGACTCGAACTTCTCCTACTGGCACTCCGCCACGTTCAACAACGACGGCACCAAGCTGCTCTTCACCGACGAGTGGGGTGGCGGCGGCGGCCCGAAGTGCCGGGTGACCGACCCGAAGGAGTGGGGCGCCGACGCGATCTTCACGCTCTCGGCCGACCGGAAGCTGACGTTCCAGAGCTACTACAAGATGATGGCGCCGCAGACCGAGTTCGAGAACTGCGTGGCGCACAACGGCTCGCTCATCCCGATCCCGGGCCGTGACGTGTACGTGCAGTCGTGGTACCAGGGTGGCATCTCGGTCTTCGACTGGACCGACCCGAAGCACCCGAGGGAGATCGGGTTCCACGACCGCGGCCCGGTGGACTCCACCCGCATGGGCAACGGCGGGTCGTGGTCGGTGTACTGGTACAACGGGCTGATCGTGAGCTCGGAGATTTCCCGCGGCCTCGACATCTTTGAGCTCGTGCCGAGCGCCTACATCTCGCAGAACGAGATCGACGCGGCCAGGTCGGTGCGGTTCGACTACCTCAACGTGCAGGGCCAGCAGCAGTACAAGTGGCCCGCGAGCTACGCGCTGGCAGGGGCCTACCTGGACCAGCTGGAGCGGTCGAAGGGCCTGAGCAGCTCGCAGTTGTCGGCAGCCCGGGCCGGACTTGCCACGGCCGAGAAGGCTTCGGGCCCGGCAAGGGCCGATGCGCTGAACAGCGCGGCGCGGGCGCTCGATGCCGCGGCAAAGGGATCGTCCGACCCGTCGAAGGTGAAGCTGGCGGCCGATGCCGTGCGGGGCCTCGCCTCGAGCTGATTTCGGCGCGGGTCTGCAGTGCAAGGGGGGAGCGGAGAGATCCGCTCCCCCCTTTGCATGCCGGCGGTGCGGCGGCTACTCCAGGCGCCCGTACTTCCTGAGCACGGTGCGCAGCCACTCATGCGGGAGTGCCGACACCCTGAGGCTGTCGGCCCCGACCATCGTCTCGGCCGCGAGCATCGCGTTGGTGATGGCCTCCTCAGTGGCCTGCACCGTTGCCGTGAAGAGCGGGTCGAGCCGTTCGTTGGGCACCATGCTGACTGACACGCGGGCGGAATCGCCGGACCCGGCACCCCGGTTCGCGGTCGAGAAGGCGATGAAGATGTCCCCCGAGAAGTTGCTGGCGATACTGCCCTCGCGGCCCAGGCCCAGGGATGGGCGCTTCACCAGCCGGCGAAGCTGGTGGGGCAACAGGGGGGCATCGGTCGCCACGACGATGATGATGGACCCCATCTCGGGGTTGGGGCGCTCGAGGTGCGATGACGCGGTGGTGCATGGCTTGATGCCACGGAGGAACGGGGAGGTGATGGGGAGGCTCCCCGCGGCGCAGATGGGCATCTGCGTGACTTCGCGCCCCACCGGTACACCGGCAATGCGGAGGCCGCGAAGCCCGCCGTAGTTGCACTGCACCAGCACGCCAACGGTGTGGCCTCCCACCTCCGTGGGCAGCACGCGCGACGAAGTCCCGATGCCTCCCTTGAAGCCATTGCAGACCATCCCGGTGCCGCCACCGACGTTGCCCTCGGCGACCCTGCCGCCGCGCGCGCCCTCGATGGCCTGGAAGACGTGTTCCGGCCGCACGTGGAAGCCATTGATGTCGTTGAGGAACCCATCGTAGGTCTCGGCCACCACCGGCAGCGACCAGTCGAACCCCTGCTTGTTCCTGACCTGCCACTGGATGACCGCGTCACGGACGATGCCGACACTGTGGGTATTGGTGATCATGACCGGTCCACCCAGGAATCCCGACTCCTCCACCCAGGTGGTGCCGGTCATCTCGCCATTGCCGTTAAGGGAGAACCAGGCGGCGAAGACCGGATCGGGGTTGCCGCGTCCGCGCGGCAGCACGGCGGTGACCCCGGTGCGAACCGGTCCCTTGCCGACGGTGAGCTTCCCGTTGCCCGAAATGAGGGTTGTGTGGCCCACTTCGATGCCGGCGACGTCCGTGATGGCGTTGAGCGCCCCGGGGGTTCCGTCGAACGGGATGCCGAGGTCGCGGCCACGGGCTCGCTGCCCGTGGGCCGGGGCAGCGAGGCCCGCGACCAGTGCGAACACCATGACGAGCGGGCCATTCATTGTGCGGGCCTCCGGGGCCAGAGGAGCAGGAAACCCAGCGTCCCCGCGAGGAGGGACGCGAGGAAGATCGCCACCTTGGCCGCCGCGAAGTTGGCCGCATCGGGGAAGGCCTGGCCGGCAATGAAGAGTGACATCGTGAACCCGATGCCGCCCAGCGCGCCGGCGCCCAGGAGCTGGCGCCAGGTGTACGCCTCGGGCTTGGCGGCAACCTCCAGGCGCACCGCGATCCACGCGCCCAGGGTGATGCCGAGCGGCTTGCCGATCACGAGGCCCAGCACGATGGCCAGGACCAGGCCGAGGTGGCCGTCCAGGATGCCGGCGGACCAGGCCAGCCCGGCGTTAGCGAGGGCAAATACGGGCAGCACGAAGTAGCTCGACCAGGGCTCGGCGATCCGCAAGAGGCGGTCGGCGGGCGATTCGAGGCGGTCGTGGATGGCATCGAGGGCATGCATGGCACCGGCGGAGAGGGCATGTCGCTGCGTGGTGCCGGCCTCGGGCACGCCATCGGTATCGAGGACCAGCTGGGCCTGGGCCATGAGGGCTCGCAGGTTCGCGGGCGGGCGCGTTGGCGTGACGATCGCAAGCACCACGCCCGCCAGCGTGGCGTGCACGCCGGCTTCGTGCAGGCAGAACCACAGCAGCACACCGAGCACGGCGTAGGGCAGGGCCCGGTAGAAGTTCCAGCGGTTGATCAGCACAAGCAGGCCTGTGAGCAGTGTCGCGGCCGCGAGGTAGGGGAGCGAGATGCCCCTGGCATAGAACAGGGCCACGACCGCAATCGCCACGAGGTCATCCACGATGACGGCGGCCGTGAGGAAGACGCGCAGGTCCACCGGCACGCGGTCACCCAGCAGGACGATCAACGCCACGGCAAAGGCGGTGTCGGTGGCGATCGTGAGGCCCCAGCCGTGGGAGAGTCCCGCCGGGGCCAGTGCCACGTAGATGAGCGCAGGCAGGGTCATCCCGCCGACGGCCGCTGCCACGGGGAGGATCGCAGCCTGCCGGGAGGCCAGGCGGCCGACCGTGAACTCGCGCTTGATCTCCAGGCCGACGACCAGGAAGAACACGCTGAGCAACCCGTGGTTCACCCAGTCGAGCACCGGAAGGACGAACTCGCGCTGGCCCAGGCGAATGGCCAGCGGCGACTGCCAGAAGGCCTGGAACGCAGGGCCGGCAGCTCGATTGGTGAGCACCATGGCGAGCACCGTCGCGACCAGCAGGAGGAGGCCGGCCGAGGGCGCCCAGCGCGCGAAATCGAGCACTGCCGTGCGAAGCCGGTGCCCCACGGTGCTCTCCAGCGCCTCGGCCAGGGCGCCCTCGTCCCACGATCCCTCGTAGCGGCGCCCGTTGATGAAGAAGGTTGGGGTAACGCGGGCGCCACTGTGCATTCCCCCCAGGGCATCCTCCCGCACCCTGGCATCGGCAGCCTTCCTGGCCGCCGGGTCACGCGCGGAGACCGGCGGGATGCCAAGCTCCCTGGCCAGCCCCTCGAGTTCGGCCTCGTCGAACTGGGGATCCCGCTGCATGAGGGCGTTGTGCACGTCCCAGAACCGTCCCTCCGTCTGGGAGGCGTACTCGGCCAGTTGCGCGGCCCGCGTGGCCGGGGTGCGGTTGGTGAGGGGAAGGTGGCGGAACACGTAGCGGAGGCGGGAGCCGAACCGCTCCCGGAGGTTCGCCACGACATCGTGGGCGGCATGGCAGTATCCGCAGGCGTAGCTGCCGTACTCCACGAGGGTGAACTGCGCGTCGGGACCGCCCACCACATGGTCGCGGGCGGCATCGACCGGGACCTCGAGCCGGTCGGCGCGTGCGGCCTTCACCCCGCCTGGTAGCATCGCTGCATTGACAACCTCGTATGAGCCACGGAGCACCTGCCATCCCGGAGGGTTCACTGCGTATGATAGACCCGGCCGCCCACGCTCACCAGATCAGGCAGGAGCGCGCGCGAGGTGCGCCAGGACGCGCTCGACTCGCGGCTCCAGCGGACCCGTGACCTCCAGGGCTCGGCATCCCAGCGCCCACGCATCATCGAGCAGCACCGCGCGCAGGATGCGGTCTACCCTGGCGCGGAGCCGGGGCCGTTCGGCTCGAGGCACCTCGATCCGGTCGGGCGAGTCCACCGGGACATAGACGAGGAGGTCAATGCGGGTGAGGCTGTGGGCGACCCGGTCCATCCACGATGCCACGTCGGCCCCGGGGTCGAGGGCACGAAGGTAGGCGAGGAAGTCCACCGGGCAGCGGTCAACGAGCGCGTCGTCCGCGGCGATCGTGCCCATGACCGCGATCGAGCGCTCGAGCTGCTGCTCGATGTCATCCCTCGAGAGGTCGGTACCGAACCCCGTGCCCTCGCTCACCAGGTCGTGCCAGGGCTCTTCGAGGCACTCGTACGCCGGGAGGCGGGCGCCCAGGGCGGCGAGCAGGGTGGACTTTCCGGTGGCATGCGCGCCAGAGATGGCGATGCGCATCGGCGGATGGCACGTGCCTCAGGCGGCGGGCGCCCTGCCGGTGCGGAATGCCCACAGGCAGAGGCCGCCCGCCACCACGACCGCCACCCAGGAGGCCCACACCGGAACCGGCGTCATCCCGACCTGGATAGGCAACTGACGCACTGCCCGGAAGAGCTGGAGGAGGGCCACGATCCCGAACACGAGGCCCGAGACCGTCTGGTAGTTGCTCCGCTGCATCGGTGACCTCGGGTGCGGGGGTATGTTCACGACGGCAAGGGTGCCGCCCCAGCACGATAGGTGTTGGGACCCGGTCTCGCCAGATCAGCACGCGGCGCGCGGGTTGCGGCATCCCTCGCGCGCGCCTCACAAGCTGGATGCAGCCAGCGCCGCCGCCGTCATGCGGCGCATGCGCTCCATCCAGAAACGACTGGTCAGCCGCTCCTCGACCTCCGGGCTCGTGGTCGCTCCGGCATGCTGGTCACGCCAGCGCGCCAGGTTGGCGAGGGTGACCTCACGCCAGTCCCTGACGATCACCACCGGGAGGCCTTCGTAGAGCGGGTCGAGTGACGACGCCTTGACGATCACGATGTTCCCGAGCAGCAGCGATTCCCAGGTGCGGTGGCAGTCCAATCCCCTGCCATGGGGGCTGACCACGAACGCGTGGCGCATCTTCTCCCGCCAGAGTTCGCTGCGGGACACCTCCCGTGCCTGGAAGTGTACCGCAGGACTGGCCTGCAGCACCGACTGGACGCTGCGCCGCTCGTCCCCCCAGGTCGGGGAGGGGTGCAGGTTGAAGTGAAAGTCGGCATGCGCCAGGAGCAGGCGCGCCTCCGCTGGCGGCATCTGCGCCCGCATGGCTGCGAGGTCTGCCTCCTGCACGGCAGGTGTCGCGCGCGGCTGGCCCCACTGGGGGCCGTTGCTGATGGTGTGGAAATCAACGCCGATCGGCAAGGGGTGCAGCTTGGGGCTCCGGGCAGCCGGATCCAGGTTTTGCGTGAACCAGAGCAGGAGCTTCGGGCTCTCCAGGAGTTGCTCGCTCCCGGCGAAACTCGTGGGGATGGACCAGTCCTCATCGCCGGTCACGAGCGTGAAGCGCGCCCGGATGCGGGGCAGGGCCTCGGACAGGAACTGGGGCAGTGCGGTCAACCTCGTCCACACGAGGTCACCATCCCGGACGCGCGCGAACTGGCGCGCGTCGAAGCGCAGCGGCCGGCGGTCGCCGCGCTGTCCCCGCACGAAGGGGAGGCCGCCGTTGTGGTCGCACGTGAGGGCAAACCCACGGCTCCACACGTAGCGCGTCGGCTCGAGCGGGCCAAGGCGCCAGGTCCGGTACCGTGCCTCGAGCCCGTCGAACGCGGTCGCCAGGCGTGAAAGGCCGCGCCCCAGGCTCCCCGTCAGTACTGCACGCGCCGTCCCACCGGCAGGTTCTGCATGAGGTAACGCGTGAGCAGGGTGAACACGTGCAGGGTCGTGCCCTCGCCCTCGCAGATGCAGTGGGAGCGGTTGGGGTATGACATGAAGTCCACCTGCTTTCCCAGCGTAATGAGCCGGTTGAGCAGCAACTCCGCGCCCTGGTAGTGCACGTTGTCGTCGCCGGTGCCGTGCACCAGCAGCAGCCTCCCCTGGAGGCCCTCGGCGTGGCTGATGGCCGAGGCCGCGAGGTAGCGCGCCTCGTGCTGGTCCAGGAGCCCCATGTAGCGCTCCTGGTAGATGGTGTCGTAGTAGCGCAGGTCGGGGACGGACGCCACGCTCATCCCCACCTGGTACACGTCGGGGTACCGGAACATCGCCTGCAGGGTGGAGGAGCCACCGCCGCTCCATCCCCAGATGGCCACCCGACCCGGGTCGATGTAGCTGCGGGTGCGCGCGAGCACCCTGACCGCATCGGCCTGCTGCGCACTCGAGAGGATGCCAACCTGTCCGTAGGCCGCCTTGCGCCAGGCCCGCCCTTTCGGTGCCGGGGTTCCCATGTTGTCCACACTGGCCACGAGGTAGCCCTGGTCAGCCAGCACCTGCGCCCACAGCCGGCCATCGTAGCCCCAGGCATCGTCCACCGTGGTGCCGGCCGGCTCCCCGTAGACGTACATCAGGAGGGGATACCTGGACGTGGGGCTGAAGTCCCTGGGCTTCACCATCCAGCCGTCGAGCGTGGCGCCGTCCTGGAGTCGTACCTGGAAGAACTCGCCTGGCGTGACGAACGCCTTCACGCGCCCAGCGAGCTGGGTGTTGGCCACGAGGCCCCGTACCGGCGCGTGTCCTGGCAGGTTGATGAGGGTGGTGACAGGCGGGGTGTCGAAGGTGGAGAAGGTATGCATCGCCCACCGGGCGTTGGGTGCAATGTTGTAGCCGTGCGTGCCGGGCTGGTCGCGCGGTGTCACCCGCTCCGCCGTGCCCTTGCCATTGAGCCGCGAGCGATAGAGGTAGAGCTGGGTCGCGTTCTCCGGGGACGCCGTGAAGTAGAGCCAACCGCCTGCCTGGTCCACCGCCGCCACGCGCACCACGTCGAAGTTCCCCGAGGTGACCGGCGTGGCGGCACCGGTCTCGCGCGAGATGGCATAGACATGCCGCCATCCACTACGCTCGCTCGACCAGAGAAAGGCCTTGTCGCCCTTGAGCCAGGTCACCGTGGCGACGCGATCCACCCAGGTGGAGTCGCGCTCGGTGAAGAGGGTGCGCACCGTCCCGGTCGACGCGTTGGCCAGTTGCACCGTGTTGGCATTCTGGGGGCGGTTCATCCGCTGGAGGAGGAGTTCCCCCGGCCCGGCCCACTCCATGAAGGGGAGGTAGTCCTGGCGGGGATCACCGGTGAGGGCGAGCCAGGTGATGCTGCCGCCACGGGCGCTGACCACGCCGGCCGTCACCGCCGAGTTGGTGGTGCCAACCAGCGGGTACTGGATGGGGACCGTGAACGGGTAGAGCGAGTCGGTGTCGTTGATCATCAGGAAGGTGCCGACCCCGGTCATGTCGAAGTGCCAGAAGGCAATCCGTTCCCCGTCCGGGGACCAGCGGAAGCCGTCGCGGAGCCCGAACTCCTCCTCGTACACCCAGTCGCTCATCCCGCTCACGTGGAGCGAGTCGGCTCCGGTCGTGAGGCGGGTGACGGCGCCGGAAGTGAGGTCCTGGACGTAGATGTCGCCCTGGCGCACGTACGCGACCCGGTCGCCCTGCGGGGAGAACTTGGCATACATGAGCGTGGACGGCGGTGCACCGGCGCCGACCTGTGCGAGCCGCGAGGCCTTCCGGTCGAGCACCCAGTAGTCGCCCCGGGTGTTCTGCCGCCATACGCGCCGGGTGTTGGTGAAGATCATGACCTTCGCGGCGTCGGCAGACCAGGTGTAGTCGGCGATGCGGAGCGGGGTGGAGTCGCCCGGGGGAACGAGGCTCGCCGCCGGAACGAGGATGCTCCGCGCTCCCGACTTCGTGTCATAGCGGACGATGTCACGCCCGCCGCGCGTGGCCTCCGAGCGCTCGAGCGTGGTGTAGGCGGCACCGTCCTCGATCCAGCGCGCCGGCCCGAAGCGCTCGGTGTCGAAGTAGCTGGAGTCGTAGATGAGCTTGAGCCTGGCCGTCACCGCCTCGGGGAGCTGGGCCTCGAGGGGGGCGGCGAGGAGGAGCAGCAGGACAAGGGAACGAGCAGCGCGCACCGGAACTCCTTGCGAGGGGCCAGGTCAGGCGGGGCTTCGATGGACCAGGGGCACTGGGCGATGGGAGGGAATTCTACCCCGGTGTCCTGCGGCCCGCACCAGTGCGGAGCTCACGACGAACAGAGCGCGTGGTCCAGCCGAAAGCCGGCGCCGGGATATCCCTGCTTCCAGCCGGGGGACGCCTTGTCGAGCAGCAGGGCCAGCGCCGCGCCCATGGCGTAGAAGTTGACGCGGTCGAGTTCGCGGAATGGCAGCGACAACTCGTTCCGGAGTCCTTCATGCAGCGAGGCGGCGACGGTCGAGTAGGGAACGACGTCGGGGAGCGCCAGGAACGCGGATGCTGGCTGCGCGCCCGACGCCGCGGCGGCGTCGGCGACCTTGAGTTCGATGTACCGCGGCACACCCTCCTGCCACAGCTGGAACTGGAGGTACCGCTGCTCGGCAGGCGTGAGCTCCCCGTGCAGGGCGCTCATGGCGCGGCAGGCGGCGCGGGTGTGGCCGGCAACGGGGCCCGGGTCGTTGACGAATGCGAGGAGGGCTTCCTTGAGTGAGTCGGCACGGGACGCCACAGGCGCCGAGTCGTAGGGAAAGGGAAAATTGAGCATCCACATGCCGGTCTCGTCACCACCGCTCAGGCCCAGCGCCATGACACCTTCCAGGTAGCCTGGCCTCCCGTACTGGAACTGGTGGAAGTGCTCGTGCATGACCGTGACGACCCATTCACCGGATGTCTTGCCCGTGCGCCCGGCCTGGCCGATGACGATGGTGGGTCCCCCCGCGAACCAGGGGAAGGTGGCAAGCAGGCCGGGGTTGAGCCTTCGCGACCTCACGAAAACGAGGTCACCCGAGGGCTCGCGAGCGGTCGCGGGAGAAAAGCTCGTATCCGGCTTGAGGCCATCGACCAGGAACTCGGTGGCGTCCGTGACGAGCAGGACGGGCATCGGGGTGGCCTCCCAGCCGGGCCAGATGGCACCACGGTAGGTGGCGAGTCGCCGGGCCTCCTGCAGTCGCGCGGCATCGGCGGCCGGTATGGCCTGGGCGCGTACGGCGGCAGCGACGGCAGAGGTGCCAAGGATTCCCAGCAGGATCGATCGCAGCATGCCGTCCCCGGTTGAAGGGTTACCTGCCTATGTGCGCAGGAGTGGCCTTCCTTCCGACAGGAGATGCCCGACATGGGCAGCGGGTTGCGTGATGAGGTTGAGCATGGCAGCGGCGCTGACTGGCACGGGGCGTCGCACGAAGACGCGAAGGCGGCGGGCGCTCTGGTAGAGGTGCTCGGCCACGGCGGGAAGCCCCAGCTGGCCCGCGCGGCCGGCATCAGTCAGGCGGTCGATGCCACCCTCGCGCGTCCGGAGCGGCAGGTCGACGCTGAGCATGCGGGTGCGGGCGGGGTAGTCCACCAGGAGTTCGTCGGGCTCGAGGCCAAGCTCCCGGGCAAGCTGGTCCTCCACCTGCGCCAGCAACGCCGGATCGCTGGAGACCCAATCCTGCGCATCGGCCGGGACGTCGCTCGCCGGCAACTCGAGGGCCCGCTTGTGCAGGCGCCGCTCCCGCACCGCCAGGGCGAGGGCCGACCCTGCCCGTATGAGGCGGTCCATCACGGCGTCGTCGGTGGATGTCGCCACCTCCGCCGGGTCAAGCCACCGGTGCTCCACCGCCTCGCGCACGGCGCGCTTGAACATGCACGTGGCCGACCGGACGGCATGGTGCCAGTACACGTTGCGGTACATCTGGTACTTGGAGAAGAGCAGCGACTCGAGCGCCGAGATGCCCTTCTCATGGATGCCGACCTCGAGGTGCGTGGTGCCGGGTGCGGCCGGGTTGGGCTGGGGGACCAGCGTGAGCGACGCGAGCAGGCGATCCACATCCACCGTGCCATAGGGAACGCCGCACATCCGTGCGTCGCGGCTCAGGTAGTCCACCTTGTCGAGGTCGAGCGACCCCGAAATGAGCCCGCCGAGGGGGCTGGCACTGCGGCCCAGGATGAGGGCGCCAACGTCATGCATGAAGCCGGGCCCGCCAACCTGCTGCAGCGGCCCCGCGAGGGCCGGCTCGGCCAACCGCTCGACTCCCAGGCGCTCATGCGAGGGGAAGCCTGCCTCCTCCAGCGCATGGGAGAACGGGTAGTGGCCGATGTCATGCAGGAGCGCCGCGAGCGTGACGGCCTGCTGTTCACCTGCCGGCACCACGCTGAGTTCCCCGCGCTCGCCCAGGGCCTGCAGCGCGCGTCGCGTCAGGTGGTAGGCACCGAGCGCATGCTCGAAGCGGGTGTGGGTGGCGCCGGGGTAGACCAGGAAGGCATGGCCCAGCTGTCGCACGTAGCGCAGCCGCTGGACCTGCGGCGTGTCGAGGACGGCGAGGGCAGCCGCGTCGAGCCGGATGTTGTCCCAGAGCGGGTCGCGAACAACCTCGAAGTCGCTCATGGCACGGTGGGGAGTGCGCGCACTGGCGGACGCGGCGAACTACCTGGCAAGGAGCTTCCTGACCTCATCCACCGGGAGTGCCTCCACGGTGGCATACGCGCCGCTGACCGTGGTGGCCCGGAGGAGGGAGTTGTACACAGCCTCCTCGGTGGCATCGGCGGCGGCATCGAAGAGGACCGACATGTCGTCGTTGGCGAGCAGCGGCACCGCAGGCGCCAGGGTCGGCGTGCGCTGCGTTCGCCGCACCGACGGATGGGTCGAGAAGGCAATGACGTAGTCACCCGATCCGTTGGAAGCAGACGACCCGGTGCGCCCGAGTCCCAGCAGCGCGCGCGAGGCGAGCCGCCGCAGGTTGCGCTCGTTGATGGGTGCGTCGGTGGCGAGCACCACGATGACCGACCCGTCGCTCCCCTGGCCGCGGTGCGGCTTGACGCCCCCACGGCCCAGCTGTTTCCCGACCGGGACACCGGCGATCACCAGCTCCTTCCAGCTGCCGAAGTTGCTCTGGACGAGGGCACCCACGGTGTATGCGGCGCCGTCGATCATCATCCGGCGTGAGCTGGTGCCGATACCCCCCTTCCACCCGTAGGCAACCGTGCCGGTTCCCGCGCCCACCGATCCCTCCGCGACGTCGCCGCTGTCGGCGCGGACCAGCGCCAGGCGCACGTCGTCCCGCGATACCGGGAAGGAGCGAATGGCATTGAGTGCCCAGCCGTCGTTCGTTTCGCCCACGACGGGGTTGATGGAGCGGACGTCCCCCATGCCCGGCAGTGCCAGCATGTACTCGGCGAGGGACTCGGCGGCACGCCACACGCACAGGGTGCAGGTGAGGAGGATCGGCGTCTCCAGCTCGCCCAGCTCGTTGACCTGGGTGCTGCCGGTGAGCTTGCCGAACCCGTTGCCCACCACGATGGCGGCAGGCACCCGGCTCCGGAAGGGGTTCTCGCCGTGCGGAAAGATGGCGGTCACGCCGGTGCGGATCGAGTCGCCGCGGATCACGGTGGCATGCCCGACGCGCACCCCCGCCACGTCGGTGATGGCGTTGTGCGGCCCCGGCTGGCGAACGCCCACCGTGATGCCCAGGTCGCGCGCGCGGGGACGGTCCTGGGCATGCAAGCTCGCCGCGGCGAGCAGGGGGGCGAGCAGCAGCAGTGCCTTCACGGGGTACCAGGTGCGAGGAGGTACCGGCTGGCAAACGCGACCATGGCGTAGAACTGGAAGTCGCTGTTCAGCTTTTTCTGGAAGCCATGGCCCTCGTCCCGGCCAAGCAGGTACCAGACCGGAATACCCTTCGCCTTCACCTTCGCCACCATCTGGTCGGACTCATGCTGCGGCACCCTCGGGTCATTGGCCCCCTGGATGACCAGGAGCGGCCTGGCCATGCGATCCACCTTGTTGGCCGGGCTGATGCGTTCGAAGATGGCACGCATCCCGGGGTCGCGCTCGTCGCCGTATTCCACGCGCCGGAGGTCCCGGCGGTAGGACTCCGTGCGCTCCAGGAAGGTGATGAAATTGGAGATCCCGACCACGTCCACCGCCGCTGCAATGCGCTCGGGGTACATCGTCGCCACGGCGAGCGACATGTAGCCGCCATACGACCCGCCGCTCACCATCACCCGGCTCGCGTCGAGCCCGGGCTGGGTCGCTATCCAGTCCAGCAGCGCGCCGATGTCGCGGACGGAGTCCTCGCGCCGGGGTCCGTTGTCGAGGGCGACAAACGTCTTGCCGAAGCCGGTGGAGCCACGCACGTTCGGCTGGATGAGGACGACGCCGAGCTCGTTGATGAGGTAGTTCCATCGACCCAGGAACCCCGGGCGCGCCTGTCCCTCGGGGCCACCGTGGATCTCGATCCAGACGGGACGCGGACCCTGGAAGCGAGCCGGCGGCCGGGTCAGGAACCCCGAGATCATGCGGCCGTCAAAGCTCCTCCACTCGATCAACTGCTGCGCCTGCAGGTCTTCCGGGTTCATGCCGCCGAGTTCACTCGCGGTCCAGCGCGTGGCCTTCCGGGTGCCGAGGTCGTAGGACCAGACGTCCGATGGGGACCGCGCATTGGACAGGGTGAACGCCAGTTCGTTGCGGGTGCGGTGCCAGCGCGGCCCGCCGATCACCCCCTCGGGCAGGTCGAGCGGGGTGAGCCGGGCCGAGGCGATGTCATAGAGGTAGACCCGCGACACGCCGCGGGCATTCACGTTGAGCACGATGCGGCGGCGGTCACGGGACATGCTGAACCCGGCCACGTCCCAGTCGATGGACGTGGAGACGGGCGTCCAGGCCCCGGTGGCCACGTCGATCCAGCCCAGGCGACGGAACTCGGCGTCGCGATCGGAGATGGCCCAGACGCGACGGCCATCGTGCGAGAATGCGCCACCGGCATACACCACCTCCTGGGCAGTGTCGCGTGGGGCGAGCAGCGCCATCTGCCCGGTGGCGAGGTCCATGATCCAGAGGCGCGAGCGCGTCACCGAGATGCGCTGTGAGACGAGGAGGGACCGGTCGTCCGGCGACCAGTCGGACACGCCCCAGCCGCCACCCGTTACCCTGGCGACGAGCCGGTCCGACGCGGGCGCCCGGGGGTCCATCACGTAGAGGTCCCGGTCGGTGCCGTTCCGGCGAGTGGACCCGTAGGCCATGCGGTCGCCCGCATTGGACCAGCTCAGGCCGCCGTTCTGCGACCGGCCGCCATCGGTGAGGAGGGTGGAGTTCCCCGTGGCAAGGTCGAACCGGTACAGCTGCCGGAACTCGTTGCCCCCCTCGTCCTTCGAGAAGATGAAGAATGCGCCGGCACGGGGATCGAGGCTGGCGTTGCCGACGGGCTCATCGAAGAAGGTGAGCTGGCGGCGCGCCCCCATGGGCATGGTCACCTGGTGCACCTGGGTCGTGTTGGCGAAGCGCGTCGCGATGAGGAGCTCCCGGCGGGTCGGGTGCCAGTCCAGGAAGCCGGCCGAGCGGGCGTTGGTGTAGCGCTCCGTCGCCGTGGCGATGCTCGCCGGGATGGGTGGAATCCCGTCGGCGACCAGGGATTCCGGAATTGGCTGGGACTGGGCCCGTGCGCCAGCCACCGGCAGGATGGCGAGCGCGGCGACAAGCCAGGCGTTGGCGCTCATGGGTCAGGTTGCGTAGTAGAGGACAGCCACGAAATGACACCCGGTGCCGGCGAGCACGAACAGGTGCCACACAAAGTGACCATACCGGAGCCGGCGGGCGGCGTAGAAAGGAACGCCTGCCGTGTAGGCCAGGCCGCCTGCCGCGAGCCAGGCAAGCCCCCACGCCGGCATGCCTGCCCAGAGCGGCCTTGCCGCCACCAGGGCCAGCCAGCCCATCGCGAGGTAGACGCCCGTCGAAAGGCGTGGGTGACGGATCCCGTGCATGACCTTGAACACGATGCCGGCCACCGCGAGGCCCCAGACCAACCCGAACAGGGTCCACCCCCAGGCACCGCGAAGCACGCCCAGCGTGAACGGCGTGTAGGTGCCGGCGATGAGCAGGTAGATCGCCGCATGGTCGATGACCTGGAGCGTCCGCCTGGCCCTGCTCCGGGCGAGCGCATGATAGAGCGTGGAGGCGAGGTAGAGCAGCGCCATGGTTGCGGCAAAGACCGCCGCACCCACAATGGCGGCGGTACCGTGCGGCCTGGCGCCCAGGACGAGCACGGGCACCGCCGCGAGCGCCGCCAGGAACCCGATGCCATGGCTCACGCTGTTGGCGATCTCCTCGCCCCGGGACGGCAGGCGGTCCGGGCGGGCGCCGGTGGTCATGGCGTCCAGCCCTACAACTCCTCGCCCTCGTCGCGCTCCAGGCCAAGGCGCCAGTGATCGGGCGAGCGCCAGAGGCTCGAGAGGATGAGCTCCCGCATGAACAGGAACTCCTTGGGGAGGCGGTCGTACAGGCGCTCGAACAGCGCCTCGTGCCCCAGGAGCTCCTGCTTCCAGGCCTCGACATCCACCGCCATGAGGTCCGTGAACGTTTCGAGCGGGAAGTCGAGCCCGTTCCACTTGAGGTCGGTGTGACGGGGCATCCAGCCCAGGGGGCTCTCCGTGCCGCCTGCGCGGCCCAGGCCGCGGTTGAAGACCCATTCGAGCACCCGCATGTTCTGCGCGTACCCCGGCCAGATGAAGTCGCCGTCGGCGTTCTTCCGGAACCAGTTGACGCAGAAGATGCGCGGCGGGTCGCTGATGTGCCGCCCCACCTGCAGCCAGTGGTTGAAGTAGTCGCCCATGTGGTAGCCGCAGAAGGGCAGCATGCTCATGGGGTCGCGCCGTACCTGCCCCACGGCCCCGGTGGCCGCGGCAGTGGTCTCGGAGCCAATCGTGGCGGCGAGGTAGACGCCGAAGTTCCAGTTGGCACTCTGGTACACCAGCGGCACCACGGAGGCCCTGCGCCCGCCGAAGATGAAGGCACTGATGGGGACGCCGGCGGGATCCTCCCAGGCCGGGTCAATGGACGGGCACTGCGACGCCGGCGCCGTGAAGCGTGCGTTGGGGTGCGCCGCCTTCCGGCCCGAGGCCGGGGTCCAGGGCTGCCCCTGCCAGTCGGTGAGCTGGGCCGGCGGGGTCTTCGTCAGGCCCTCCCACCAGACATCGCCATCGGGGGTCAGCGCCACGTTGGTGAAGATCGTGTTCTTCGCGATGCTGGCGATGGCATTGGGGTTGGAGTCGGATGAGGTACCGGGCGCCACGCCGAAGAAGCCGGCCTCGGGGTTGATGGCGTGGAGCCGGCCATCCTCACCAGGCCGGATCCAGGCGATGTCGTCGCCCACTGTGGTGACCTTCCAGCCCTCGTAGCCCTTCGGCGGCACCAGCATGGCAAGGTTGGTCTTGCCGCACGCGCTGGGGAAGCCGGCCGCGATGTAGCGCTTCTCGCCATCCGGGTTCTCGAGCCCCAGGATGAGCATGTGCTCGGCCATCCACCCCTCGTCGCGGGCCATGACGGAGGCAATCCGGAGCGCAAAGCACTTCTTGCCCAGCAGGGCATTCCCGCCATAGCCGGAGCCATAGCTCCAGATGCTCCGCTCCTCGGGGAAGTGCACGATGTACTTCTCGGGATTGCAGGGCCACGGCACGTCGGCGGCGCCGGGCGTGAGGGGCATCCCCACCGAGTGCACGCACGGGACGAACTCCCGCTCGCCCATCGCATCGAGCGCCGCGCGGCCCATGCGGGTCATGATGCGCATGTTCACCACGACGTAGGGCGAGTCGCTCAACTCGACGCCGTACTGGGCCAGCTCCGACCCCAGCGGCCCCATGCAGAACGGGATGACGTACATGGTGCGCCCGCGCATGCACCCGCTGAAGAGCTGGCGGAGCGTGGCCCGCATCTCCTTCGGGTCGACCCAGTTGTTGGTGGGCCCGGCGTCCTGCCGGCGCTGGCTGCAGATGAAGGTGCGGTCCTCCACCCGGGCCACGTCACTGGGGTCGGAGAGGGCGAGGAAGCTGCCGGGGCGCCTGGCCGGGTTGAGGCGCTTCATCGTGCCGCCATTGATCATCAGTTCGCACAGCCGGTCGTACTCGGCCTGCGACCCGTCGCACCAGTGGATGGCGTCCGGCTGGCAGAGCGCGGCCAGCTCCGCGACCCAGTTGATCAGGTGCTGGTTCCGGACCCAACTCGGCGCCCGGGCAACGACTCCGGCGAGAGGGCCAGGGGTGGGCGTGGTCACGGTCATGGTCGCTCCGGTATGGCGGTGCGGGCCTCAGCGACTGGCGTCGAGGCTGAGGGTGGACGGCGTGTGATAGGCGCGCTGCGCAGTCATGCGATCGCGCTCGGACGGGCCGGCCACGACAGGGTTGAAGTACATGAGGTCGCCCGGGTCATCGGAATGCGCAAAGAGGCCGATGCCATGGCCCACCTCGTGGGCAGTCGTCAGGTCGAGGCATGCGTCGACGCCCGGCGCCGACAGGTCATAGCGGGGCAGGACATACACGCGGACAGGCAGCGTCAGCAGCTTGGTGACCTGGTCGATGAGGACGTCGGTGGCGCCGACACACTCGTTGGCCATCGCACGGAGTGCGACGGGGCCTGGTGCCGAGCGGCCAAAGACCAGCACATCGGCCGCAGCGGAGTCGCTCACCCGCGTGCCGCGAAACTCGCCGTAGAGGAACTGCGAGCGCCACGCCGCAATGGCCCGGTCGACCCGTGCCGGCAGCTCGAGCGTGTCCTGGGCCCAGAAGGTCACGTTGGCCCGGTCGCGTGGCCAGGTGAAGCCCAGGGTGTCGATCGTGGTGCCCCCCGCCGGCACCAGCAACCGCCACTCGTAGAAGTCATTGCGGAGCGGGGCGTTGATGTCCGTGCAGCCGGCGACGAGCGCCACCATCGCAAGCTGTGCCGCTCGCCACCTTCGCGGGAACCTGCTCACAGGCGGCTCCTTCCGATGCCCACGCCCAGGAACACGCGCCCGACGGTCTGGCTGCCGGTGAAGCCCTGTGCCTCGAGCGCAGACGTGGTGAAGCGGTGCCCGTCCACGCGCAGGGCGAAGTCAACGTCCCATGCCGTGCTGAGCGGCACCCGGTAGTCCACGCCCACCATGGCGAGCGGCTTCCACGGACCACCATCCTGGAAGATCCCGTCGCTCGTCTCCAGGTACCCGATCACGCCGATGCCGGCGCGCCAGCGGAGCCGCCCCGCCACCGGGCCATCGAGGTTCGCCGTGAAGCTTGCCGTCGAAAGGCTGCCCAGGTCGGTGGAGGTGCTGGCCTCCTTGGCCTTGTACGATCCCCAGCCGAACCCGCCCTCTGCCCCGACACCATACTTCTCGCCGATGGGGAATGCGATGCCCGCACGGACGGATGGCGCGATGGCTTGCTGGACGCTGATGTCGTTGACGATGTGGTCGGTGACGAGGGGCGACGCCCACGTGCCGCCCAGCAGGGCATAGTAGTCAGTGTGCTGCGCAAGCAGGCGTTCCGGTGCCAGCACCAGGATGGTACAGAGGGCGAAGAAATGGCGAAGCATGGGGCCGGAATCTAACAGGATTCGGCAGCCGTGGCCCAGCGCCGGAGCTTCCCGAGCATGCGGCGGTCATTGGTGACCTCGTCGTCACCCTTTGGCGTTTCCAGCACCTTGATGACGTGCGCGAACCGGCGATCCTGCATGAGGCGCTTGAAGGGTGCGGTGCCCAGGGAGCCCTCGCCCAGCAGCGCATGCCGGTCGCGATGGGAGTTGAAGGGTGTGGCCGAATCATTGAGGTGGAGGGCGTGGAGGTGCTCGAGGCCAAGGACCTGGTCCCATTCGGCCCAGACGCCATCGAAGTCGTTGACAAGGTCGTACCCCGCGGCGTACAGGTGGCAGGTGTCGGCGCAGTAGCCGACCCGGCGGCGGAGCGGGGCGGGCAGGCCTGCCCGGATGGCGGCCAGCTCCTCGAACCGCGCTCCCAGCGCCGTGCCACTTCCTGCAGTCGTCTCGAGCAGGACCTTCACCGGGCCTGGAACGGCCTCCAGTGCGTCCCGGTACCCGGCGATGTTGCGCCGGAGCCCTTGGGCGGGGTCGTCCATGTAGTTGCCGGGGTGCGACACCACGGCGGGGATGCCCAGGGTGGTGCACCGCTGCAGCTCGGAAGTGAATGCGGCTGTTGATCTTCGGTGCAGCACGGGATCGGGCGAGGCGAGGTTGATGAGGTACGAATCGTGCGCAATGACGGCGTGCAACCCACTGTCGGAGAACGCCTTGCGGAACTGCTGGCCGGTGTGGTCGTCCACCACCGGGTCCCGCCATTGATTGGGGGTCTTGGTGAAGACCTGGATGGCGGTGGCGCCAATCGTGACCCCACGGGGGGGAGCACTCGCCATGCCCCCCTGGGTGCTCACGTGAGCGCCGAGTTGCTCCCCCGCATGCCGGGCCTTTGGGGGGCGCGTCCTTGCTGAAGTCACAGGCAGGCTCCGTCGTCCTGATTGGCGACCCGGCCCTCAGGCCCGTGGGCCTCGAGCGCGAGCTGGGGCGCGCCGGGTTTCGCGTGGTCGAATTGTCCGAGCGATCCGCCGCGGCAGGTACCCCCGACATGGCCGAGGCGGCGGTGCTCATCGTACCTGCTGGCACGGCCGACGTTGCGAGCCATGTCTCGGACGGCGTGACACAGGCAGGGCGGAATGTACCCGTGATCGCGCTCCTGCCGGTGGCTGATCCCGGTGAGGCGATTCGCGCGCTGGCCGCCGGCGCCGCCGACGCCCTGCTGCCCCCGGTGCACCTCGGGGAACTGGCGGAGCGGATCGCCGTGCGCATTCGCGAGCGACACCTGGGCGCCGAGGGCCGGATGGCCGGCGAAATGGCGCCGCTCCTCGACGCCGCCACCGGCGCCCTTCGCACCGATGAACTCCTTCGGCTCGTGGCGGGCCGCCTGGTGCAGGCACTCGACCTCGCGCGCGCGGAGGTGTTCCTGGTGCACGCGGCCGAGGGCTATGCGCGCCGGGTGGGCCTGGTGCCGGGCGAAGCCGGGGTGGATGATCGCCTCGACCTGTCCGCCTGGTCGGGCCTGGCGGCGGCAGCCGCGGCGTCGGGGCCGGTGCTGGTGACGCCCCCGGTGCGGGCACCGGTTCGTGCGCTGGAGGAAGCCTCGCGCGCGCTCGCGGTCAGCGTGCCGCGCGGGCCCGCCGATTCGGTGCTCTTCCTGCTGGTGCCCCGCATCAGCCGCGAACTCTCGCCCGCGCAGGTGGCGTTTGCCCAGGACATGGTGGCGGGGGTCGGTGCCGCCTTCGCCGCCGTGGCTCCCCTCGGGTCGCTCGGCGTGCGCGCCGATCCGCTGACCGGCCTCGACCTTGGCCGGGCCTTCGAGCAGCGGGTGCAGGTGGAACTCGAGCGGGCGCGGCGGTACGCGCTGGGCTTTGCCATCGTGATGCTCGACGTGAACGGGCTCGCGGCGTACAACGCTTCACATGGCAGCGAGGAGGGCGACGCGCTGCTGCGGAAGATCGCGGCCCTCCTGGCGCGCGAGGTGAGGCTCCCGGACTCGGTGGCCCGGCTGGGCGGGGACGAGTTCGGCCTGCTCCTCCCCGAAACAGGCCTGGTTGGCGCCGAAACGGCGGTGCGACGCATCCGCATCCGGCTGGACGATGCGCAGGTCGGCGCCAGCGGGACGCCGGGGGTGTCGGTGGGGGTGGTGACGCTGCCGTCGCCGGAGGTGTACCATCCCGACGAAGTCCTGGCGCTCGCGGAGGCGGCGCTGTTGCGGGCGAAGGCCAGCGAACGCTGAAGGAGGAGGCATGCGATTCCTGCAGGCCCTGCTGTGCTGTACGCTGGGTATCGCGGCCGCTGCCGCCGCGCAGGGATCCCGCAGCAACCCGTCGACGCTGCCGCCCGCGCGGGGCTACTCCCACGTCGTCGTGGCCCCCGCTGGGCGCCTGGTGGTCATCTCGGGCCAGGTTGCGCTCGACGCGGCGGGCAACCTGGTCGGCGAGGGCGACTTCGAGCGGCAATGCATCCAGGTGCACGAGAACATCAAGGCGGCGCTCGCGTCCCTCGGCCTGACGTTCCAGGACGTCATCCGTACCGATCTCTTCATCACCGACCGCAAGTACCTGCCCATCCTGCGCGAGGTGCGCTCGCGCTACCTCCCGGCAGGCAACCCGCCGGCCAGCACCCTCCTGGTGGTGAGCGGCCTCTTTCGTCCCGAGTTGCTGGTGGAAGTTTCGGTCGAGGCGATCCTGCCGGGCAGCTAGCGTCGCCGCAGCCAACCCGCCGGGTCGAGCGCGATCTGGTTCTCGCCCCGGATCTCGAAGTGCAGGTGGGGGCCGTAGTCGGAGTTGGCGCCGCCCACGGTTCCCACCACCTGTCCCCTGGTGATGCGGTCGCCCTGCTTCACGTTGGCGCTCTGGAGTTGCATGTAGAGTGACCAGTAGCCGTTGCCGTGCTCCACGGCGACGGTGAGCCCATAGGTGCCCACCTGGCCCACCAGGCCCACCTGGCCCGATTCCACCGCCTTCACCGGCGTGCCTGCCGCAGCCCCGATCCCGATGCCATTCCAGCGGATCACCCCGCCGCTCGGGAGCGTGTCGCGCCCGAAGCGGTAGACGATCCGGCCCTCGACCGGCCAGTCCAGCCGGCCCAGGTCGGCGGTCGTGAGGGTCCCGGCCATGGGCACGGCGCCGCGGGCCACGGCGGACGTGCGTCGCTTGTCGGCTGTCGCGAGCAGCGTGTTCAGCCGGGACTCGTCCTTCTCGAGCTGGCTCAGGCGCTGGGCCGTGCTCTTCTCGTTCTTGCGCAGCGAGGCGACGCGCCGCGACCGCTCGTTCATGAGCGACCCGTATCGCTTGAGCTCGGCCTCGCGCTCCTCGCGGGTGCGGTCCAGCTGGGTGCGCACCGACAGCACGTTGTTGCGCTGCGACGCGATGCGTGCCCGGAGGCTGGCCACCTCGGCGAGCAGTTCGCGGTCCTGGCGGCTGGTGAGGAAGAGGTACTTGTACCGGCTCAGCAGCTCACTGAAGGACTCGGCGGCCAGCAAGGCCTGGTAGGTGTACATCGGCCCGCGCTTGTAGATGTCCACCAGGCGGCGCTGCATCACGGCGTTGCGCTCGGCCAGGTTGTCCTCGGCCAGGATCAGCTCCGCCGTGTTCCGGTCGAGTTGCGACGCCAGCCCGCCGATCTGCCGGTCAATCTCGTTCACGATGCGGTGGGTGCTCTCCCGCTGCCGCTCGAGGTTGGACAACTCGGCCTCGGCATCATGCACCTGGCCCTGGAGCCGCTGCTGCTGGGCCTTGAGCCGGTCCCGCTCCGCGCGAATCTCCTCGAGGCGCCGGCGCGAGGCGGCAAGGGAGTCGCCCTGGGCGCTCAGGTGGCGGGGCATGCCGGCGTTCAGGGTGGCCACGCCGCACAGCAGGAGCAGGGCGTGCAGGGCCGTGACGCCCGGACGCCTTCCGTGCCTCACGCCTGCACGTCCCGGAGGTGCCGCCCCACGCTCACCATGCTGCCGAGCAGGCCGATGAGGACGCCGAAGACGAGGAGGAGCACCATCTGCAGCGGGTGGAAGAACACCAGCCCGCCGAGGGGGCCGGCACCACGGAAGACCGCAAAGGCGGCCCAGGCGAGGCCCAGCGCCAGCGCGCCGCCAAAGAGGCCCTTGAGGGCGCCCTCCAGCAGGAAGGGTCCCCGGATGAACCAGTTGGTGGCGCCCACCACGCGCATCACGGCGATCTCCCGGGCGCGCTGGAGGATGGTGAGCCGGATGGTGACGCCGATGATCACGATGGCCACGAGGGCAAACGCGCCACCGATCAGCAGCACCACCACCCCCGAGACGTTGCGGAGCTGGTCGAGGCGGTTGATCCACTCCCCGCCGTAGCGCACGTCCTCGATGAAGGGGAACCCCTTCACGCGGTCGGCCACGGCGGCCACGCTGGCGGCGTCACGGAACCCCTCGCGCAGCCGGATCTGGAGGGAGGCCGGCAGCGGGTTCACCTGCAGGTCGCGGTAGGCATCACGGAACTCGACCAGCTCACGCCGGGCCTGGGCCAGGGCGGAATCCTCGCTGACGAAACGGACATCGGCGACCTCGGGAAAGGCGGCGATGTCCTGGGAGGCGAGGGTGATGGCCTCGGGACCGGTGCCCCGGAGCAGGAAGGCCACCACCTCGACGCGCTCCTCCACGCCGCGCAGCGCCTGGCGAAGGTTGAGCGCCACCAACCCGAAGAGCCCCACGGTGAAGAGGGAGAACGCGATCGCCACCACCGAGAGGAGGGAGAGGAGCGGCGTGCGGCGGAAGGAAAGGAACGCCTCGCGCACCAGGAGGTTCATGTCAGCTCGTCCGGCTGGGCGTCGGCCGCGCTGTCGTACACCACGGCGCCTTCGCGCATCTCGATGGTCCGGTAGTTGGTCTGGCGGACCAGGTCGAGGTCGTGCGTGGCCATGACGACGATCGTCCCGGAGGTGTTGATTTCCCGGAGGAGCTGGAAGACGCCGCGGGTGGCGCGCTCGTCGAGGTTGCCGGTGGGCTCGTCGGCCAGGAGGATGGCCGGGTCGTTGACCAGGGCACGCGCGATGGCGACCCGCTGCTGCTCGCCGCCCGAGAGCTCCCGCGGGTAGGCCCGGGCCTTGGCCGCGAGGCCAACCTGCGTCAGGACCCGCATGACACGGGCCGGGATGGTCTCGCGGCGTGCCCCGGTGACCTCGAGGGCAAAGGCCACGTTCTCCGACGCCGTGCGGTCCTCCAGCAGCCGGAAGTCCTGGAAGACGATGCCGAGCTTGCGGCGGAGCCTGGGGATGTCGTCACCGCGCATGGACTGCACGGCGTAGCTCGCCACCCGCACGTCGCCCCCCGAGGGTCGCTGTTCCGCAAAGAGCATCTTGAGGATGGACGACTTGCCCGCGCCGGAGTGCCCGGTCAGGAACACGAACTCGCCCTTGTTGATGGCGAAGGACACATCCTTGAGGGCGAGGGCACCATTGGGATACGACTTGAACACGTGCGCAAAGCGGATCACGAGCTCTCCAGCGCCTGCTCGAGGTCGAAGATGATGTCCTCGGCGTCCTCGATGCCGCAGCTGAGCCGGAGGAACCCGTCGGGAATGCCCATGCGGGCGCGCACGTCGGGGGCCACGGCGCGATGGGAGGTGAGTCGTGGCTCGGAGATCAGGCTCTCGACGCCCGCGAGGCTGGGGGCGTGGCTGATGACCTGCAGCCGCGGCAGCATGCGCTCTGCCGCCTCGGGGCCACCCCGCAGTTCGATGCCCACCATGCCGCCGCCGCCACCCAGGATGCGCGCGGCGACTGCGTGGTCGGGGTGCGTGGGGAGGCCCGGGTAGTGCACGCGCGCCACCGAGGGATGGGTGCTGGCCCAGGTGGCCACGGCGAGGCCGTTGGCGTTGTGCCGCGCCATCCGGAGGGGCAGCGTGCGCATGCCGCGGTCGATGAGCCAGGCGGAGTGCGGGTCGAGCGACTGGCCCCAGAGGCGCATCAGGCGCGTGACCTCGTCGATGAACGAGGCCGACCCGGCCACGGCCCCCGCAATGACGTCGCTGTGCCCGTTGAGGTACTTCGTGGCACTGGAGATGACCACGTCGGCCCCATGCTCCAGGGGGCGGAAGTTGATGGGGCTGGCAAAGGTCGCATCCACCAGCAGGGCGACGCCGGCCTGTCGTGCAATGCGCGCGATGGGCTCGAGGTCGATGACCCGCATGGTCGGGTTGGTGGGGGTCTCGATGAAAATGGCGCGGGTGTTCTGGCGCAGGGCCTGCCGCCAGGCGCGCGGCTCATCGGGGGCGACGTATGTCACCTCGATGCCGAACCGCCCGAGTTCGGTGTCGAAGAGGGTCCGGGTGCCGCCGTAGATCCAGGTGCTGGCGACGAGGTGGTCGCCCGGCCGGAGCATGGCGAGGTGGGCCAGGGCGGTCGCGCCCATCCCGCTCGCGAGGAAGAGCGCCGACTCCGCACCCTCCAGCAGGGCATACTTGCGCCCGATCTCGACCTGGTTCGGGTTGTTCCCGTAGCGGGTGTAGAGCGGCTCGGCGGAGGAACCGACCGGGTTGGTGAAGGTGCTGGCCTGCACGAGGGGCGGGACGACGGGCGCCCAGTCGGGCTTCCGGTGCGGCAACCCGTGGATCGCGATGGTGGACTGCCCTGGGCGCCTGGTCATGCAAGGGGAAGGTGGAGGAAGCCGTCGTGCGCCTCGCGTACGAGGCGGAGGTGGAGCAGGGTGGCCATCGCGGCGGCGGCCCGCAGCTCGGTCCAGCCACAGCGGGCGGCGACCGTGCTGGTGGAGCGGGCGGCGAAGGCGGAGAGGGCGGCAAACGCGGTCCGCGCGTCGTCCGCCACGGCCCCCAGGAGGCGCGCCTGCTGCCCATCCACCACGACCACGGCGAGGTGCTGGTGTTCGAGCACTTCGTGCACGGCCTCGCACAGGTCCTCGTGCAGGCCGCGGAGCATGATGACGCGATGGTCCTGGAGCTGGGCGTGCCGCACCAGCTTGGCCACGACCTCGTCGGCGCAGCTCAGGTCGAGGAGGTCGACCTCGGCAAAGTCGAGGCACGCAGCCTGCCACTCCCCGGTGTCGGCCAGCTCGGATTCGATGCGCCCGCGCACGGCCGCCCCGGTGGGGCGCGTGACCAGGTTCCGGTAGGGCTTCTGCACAGCCTCGCGCAACACGCGCGCGACGGCGATGGTCTCGATCACTTCGCCTCGTCCTGTGCCGGGATGGTGACCTGCAACTGGGCTCCGGGAAAGAAGGGAAGGTGCTCGACCAGGGGCAAGTCATCGTCCCACGGGGGCACGATGGCGATGCGGGCCGTCCCGCTCCGCACGCTGACCTTGCCCTGCCAGCGTTGAAGGTAGCGCTTGATGCCCGCCAGGCCCTGGCCACGGCCCGGGTCGCGGAAGCGGCTCACCCCCTGGATGAGCGCTGCCTCGAGTGCCGTGCCGTCGCGCCACCGGTCGCCGTAGCGGCGGCCCTGCGTGGGCTCGAGCGACCGGCGGAACCCGATGCCGGCGTCGCTCACGGCGATCACCGCAACGCGCCGCCCCAGCCGCTTGCGGTAATTGTAGGCCTGCACCGCGACCCAGCCACCGGTGCCCGCGTGCTCGACGATGTTCTGGCAGGCCTCGGACAGTGCCATGGCGAACCCCATGGTCGCCTTGGCCTCGAGGCCCAGCTCGCCGGTGAGGATGCGTGCGGCGCCCTCCTGGATGCGGCCGACGACCTCGTGCACGTCCTCGGAGGCGCGCACCGGCGTGATCTCGAGGAGTGTGTCTGCTGCCTGGGCATTCCGGGCCCGTGGCACCTTGCCGTGCAGCTCGAAATGCTCCGCGGCATGCTGGTAGAACGCCATGCGCCCCCAGTAACTCCGCACGTCATCGCTCTGCGGAATGGCCAGCTGCGGCCGCTCGCCCTGGGCCTCCCCCACCGCCTGGGCGGCGGACAGGAGGCCGATGAGCCCGAACGGCGATGCCCACTGGACGCCCCGTGCATCGAACAGGAGCCGCTCACCCGGGGGCCAGGTGCCGATGGCCGCGGCAAACTGGTCGAAGCTCTGGTCGTCGAAGTGGGCCGGAACGTCCACGATGCGCGTCATCGGTCAGGGAGGATAACAGCGTGGGTGTGAGGGCGTGAAGCGCCGGCGGGGGACGGTTCACAGGACCGCGCGACGCTGCTAGACTGCGCACCACATGGACCACCCGCCGCGGGACATCGTGTTGCAGTTCCCACGTGATTTTCACTGGGGCGTCGCTACCTCCGCCTACCAGATCGAGGGCTCCACCGACGCCGACGGCCGCGGCCCGTGCATCTGGGACACCTTCGTGCAGCGCGAGGGCGCGGTGGAACGCGGCGAGGATGCGCGCGTCGCGTGCGACCACTACCGCCGCGTCAAGGAGGACCTGGGCCTCCTCCGGTACCTCAACGTCACGAGCTACCGGTTCTCCATTGCCTGGCCCCGCATCCAGCCCACCGGCATGGGTGCCGTGAACGAGGCCGGAATCGGCTTCTACGACCGCCTCGTGGATGGCCTCCTCGAGGCGGGCATCCGCCCGTTCCCCACGCTCTACCACTGGGACCTGCCCCAGGCCCTGGGCGACCGGGGCGGCTGGACCAACCGGGAGACTGCCGATCGCTTCGCGGAGTATGCCGCCCTGGTGGTGGCGCGCCTGGGGGACCGGGTGCGCGACTGGTCGCTCCTCAACGAGCCGTCCATCTTCGCGTCGCGCGGGTACCTCACCGGCCGGTATGCACCTGGCCGGAAGAGCATCCGCGACTACCTGAAGGCGATCCACGTGGTCACCCTGGCCCATGCCGATGGCTATCGCGCTGCCAAGGCGGTGGCGCCGCAGGCCAACGTGGGGTCGGTCTTCTCCCTGGCGCCATGCGAACCGGCGACGCCGAGCCAGGCCGACCAGCGTGCCGTGGAGTACGCTGACGCGCTGTTCAACCAGGTCTTCCTGGACGCCCTCTTCACCGGGAGCTACCCCGCGGCCTTCCTGGCCGGCGTGCCGGAACACGGCCTGCACATGCAGCCGGGTGACGCCGAGCGCCTGCGCTGCCCGCTCGACTTCATTGGCGTCAACTGCTACTACCGCCTCATCGTGAGCGGGAGTGCCGACCAGCGTCCCAACCTGCCATTCGTGGTCCTGGGCCTCCGCACCGATACTCGCAGCACCGGCGGCCATGCCGACCTCACCGAGGCCCTTCCCGAAATGCAGCAGGTGCAGGGCGCATTCGGGTGGGGCCGCACCGGGCGCACCGAGATGGGCTGGGAGGTCTGGCCCCAGGCCATGCACGACGTCGTGCTGCGCCTCACCGCACGGTACGGCCCCGTCCCGATCGAGATCTGCGAGAGCGGGTGCGCCTTCGCCGACGTGCCTGGCGCCGACGGGATCATCCACGATGCGGCGCGCACGGGCTACCACTGGGAGCACCTGCGTGCGGTGGCCGCGGCCATCGAGGCCGGTGCCAACGTGCGCGGGTACCACGTCTGGAGCCTCTACGACAACTTCGAGTGGGCGTCGGGCTACCGTCCCCGGTTCGGCCTGGTGCACATCGACTTCGCGACCCAGCGGCGCACCCCGAAGGCGTCGGCGTTGTGGTACCGCGAGGTGTGCCGGCTGGCGCGGGAGCGCGCGGCGGAAGCGGCGGGCGACGCGGACAAGGTGGCGGTGGCGTGAGGCCGGCTCAGGCGAACACGGTTTCTCCCCGCAGGTAGCGCG
Source organism: uncultured Gemmatimonadaceae bacterium (assembly GCA_964638035.1). Lineage (GTDB taxonomy): Bacteria > Gemmatimonadota > Gemmatimonadetes > Gemmatimonadales > GWC2-71-9 > JAGGAG01. The sequence goes on from CAZWXD010000005.1 coordinate 92,470, forward strand.
CGAGGCCGGCGGCGCCCCGGAAGGTGGCGTTGCGCGCAGCGGCGGCGTTTGCGTGGCGGATCGCGGCTTCGGCGTCCTCGCCGGCGAGGAGGTGTGCCGTGAGGGCGCCGCCAAAAACGTCGCCACACCCCGTGGGGTCGAGGGCCTGGACCTGCGGGGCGGCGACGAGGGAGGTGCGCAGGGTCCCTTCGCCCGTCACGTAGATCGCGCCTCGGGGGCCCACCGTCACCACCAGGAGCTTCACTCCCCGGGCCATGGCTCGCGCCGCAACCTCCAGCGCATCCTGCCCCACCTGCAGCATTTCGTCCTCGTTCATCTGCACCACATCGAAGCACTCGAACCAGGCCTCGATGTCCGGCAGGGCCTGCAGGGTGCGGATGCCATCCTGCTGCATGCCCAGGAAGAGGCTGTGGAGGTCGGCGTGGATGGGCCCCTGGAACCCGCGCCGCAGGGCCTGCGCCGTGCCGAGGCACATCTCGAAGCCGGAGATGAAGTTCACGTACAGGGCATCGAGGTCCCGCACCATGGGCCCCAGCTCGGCCCAGTTCCAGCCCGGGACCCCGCCGCTCATGCGTTCGCACCGGCGCTCCGCCGACTCGTAGCGCAGCACCACGCGGTTGTTGGCGACCGGCACTTCGATGCCCCGGGCCCCCGGTGCCAGGCGCGCGAGAGTCGCGAAGTGCCGGCCCGCCTCCGGTGCCATGTCCCGCCCAACCTTGATGAGGGGCACGATCTCCCAGCCCGGCGGGAGGTGGGCATCGAGGCTGGCGAGGGCGTAGGCGATGCCACCCCACTCCTCAACCGGTGGCGCCGCCGGGTCGCGGCCATGGATCACGTCCCACACCAGGGAACCAATGACACCGAGGCGCTTCATGCGCCCGCCCCGCTCATGGCGTACTGACGAAGAACGCCCGCGCGGCGCCGTAGACGCCGGCGGTGCCCAGGAGCTCACCCGGCACGATGCGACAGGCCTCGACAGCCGGCTTGAATGCCCGGCGCGCCACCTCGCGCCGGAGCGGCACGAAGAGCCCATCCCCCGCCATGGTGACGCCGCCACAGATCACCACGACTTCGGGGTTGAACACGTTCACCAGGTTGGCGATGCCGGCGCCGAGGAACTTCGCCGTGTCGCTCACCACCTCCAGGGCCAGGGCGTCGCCGTGATGGGCGGCCTCGTAGACCGTCTGCGCCGTCACCCGGGAGAGGTCGCCGCCGACGAACTCCGCCAGCCGGCTTGCCGCCCCGGCCTCGACGTCCTCCACCGCGCGGAGCGCGATGGCGGGACCGGAGGCATAGGCCTCGAGGCACCCGTAGTTGCCGCACTTGCAGCGCCGGCCCTCGGTGTCGATCGTCATGTGCCCGATCTCGCCGGCCGAGTCGGACGCACCGTGAAAGAGTTCACCATTCACGACCAGCCCGCCGCCAATGCCGGTGCCGATGGTGACGCCGAGCGCATGGCGTGCCCCGCGCGCGGCGCCGCGCCACGCCTCGCCCAGGACGGCACAGTTGGCGTCGTTGTCGAGTGCGGCGGGCAGGCCCAGTCCCCGGGACATCTGGTCCCGGAGCGGCATGTCCTTCCAGCCAAGGTTGGGGGTGAGCAGCACGATGCCGCGCCTGGTGTCGAGCGGACCGGGCGCGCCCACGCCGACGCCGACCACCTCGGCGCCCGGCACGGCGGCCTTCAACTCGGCGATCGAGGCCCGGGCCGAGGCGAGGATGCGGGCAATGACGTCGTCGGCCCCCGCTTCGGATACCGTCGGCTCGCTCCGGAGGCCGTGCAGGGCAGAGCCATCCTCCGCCACGCAGCCGATGGCCAGGTTCGTCCCGCCAATGTCGATGCCCACTGCCCAGCGACCGGAATCCGGCACTCCAGTGCTCCGCGCTCGAGTGTGTCGCAGGTGCCGGGCGGCCGCCCGGCAGGTCACCTGCGCGCCGGTCTCAAGCTACACACTGCCAGAGGTGGGTAGAAGCGGAGCCGCCGTCAGCGGTGCCCGATCTCCGCATGCAGGGAGGCCACCGCCGCGAGGGCTTCCGCCACGCTGATGAGCTCGAGGCACTCGTGCTCCGCGCGTGCCAGCACCGTGCCGGGGCCCCTGCGCGGGCACGCGGCGCGGCGACACCCGAGGCATGGCAGTTCGGTATGCACAAGGATGCGCCGCGGCACCACCAGTGGTGCCACGCGGCCCGGGAGGTCGGGCCCGAAGAACGCCACAACCGGGGTGCCGACTGCCGCTGCGAGGTGCATCGGTCCGGTGTCGTTGGTGACGAGCATCGAGCAGGTGGCGAGGCCTGCCGCGAGGGTAGGCAGGTCGGCGTCGCACACGACGCCGGCAGCGTCCCCGGCAGCCTCGCGTGCCCGGGCCTCCTCGCCCGGCCCGGCGAACACGAGGACGTCGCTGCCCTCCTGGCGCAGCCGCATGGCCAGCTCGCGGAAGCGCTGTGCGGGCCAGCGGCGGGATGCCGCACTCGCACCGGGAAAGAAACCAACCGGGCGCCGGTCGCCGGAATGGCAGGCCCTGAACCGTGCCACCGACTCGGCCGGCGGATGGATGCGAGGGGTCGGTGGCGTGCCGGGCCTCGTCCCCGTGGCAATCTCCAGGAGGTGCGATGCGAGGTGCTGCGGTTCGGCCGACGGCGTGAGGTGGCGCGTCAGGAAGGGGCCCCGCCCCCCCGACGCCTCGCCCCAGCGCTCGGGGATTCCCGCGAGTGCCAGCATGATGGCCGAGGAGGGGGAGCCCGGGACGAGGACGCCACGCTGGAGCTGCAGGCTGCGGAGGTGCCGTGCGCCACGCACCACGCCGCGCCACCCGTGTTGCAGCGGCAGCACCTTCACACCGGGAAGCGCCATGGCGGCCAGAGCTGCGAGCAACTGCGGGACGGCCACCACGTCTGGGCGGAGCGCCTGGACTGCGGGGAGGGCCAGGATGAAGTCGCCGAGGCGGTTGGGCGTGCGGACGACAACGCCGGATCGCGCCACGGTCAGGTCCCGGTGGCGCGCTGGCGGGCCAGGGTGAGGGCGGCGAGCACGCGCTCGACGCCGAGGTCCTGCATGCAGCGGTGATGCTCGAGGGGGCAGACGGCAGGGCCGAAGGTGGCGCACGGCCGGCAGAGAAGGTCGTCCATGCCGAGGCAGATGTCCCGGTCATCAGTGGGGCCGAACCCGAACGACGGCACGGTGGGCCCGAACAGCGCCACCATCCGCGTCCCCACGGCGAGCCCCAGGTGGAGCGGCGACGAGTCATTGGTCACCAGGGCCTGCGCCCGGGCGATCAATGCCGCGGAGACCCGCGGCCCCACCTGGCCGCAGGCACTGAAGGCGCGGCCGGGTGCGGCGGCCACGATCGCCTCGCCAAGGGCCTGGTCGGTTGGGCCCCCGATGGCCACGACGGGGAGGTCAAGGGCCGCCGCGAGGGCAGGGTAGCCGGGCCACCGCTTGGCGCCCCAGGGCGATCCGGGTCCGAGCGCAATGAAGGGCGACGTCACGGCGTGGGTGGTGAGCCAGTGGTCGGCGGCAGCGTGGTCGGATTCCCCGAGGCCGAGCGTGACCGGCGGCATGGCGGTCCCGGGCGTCATCTCGGCGAGCGACCAGAGTCGCTGGGTCTCGTGGGCGTGGACCGGTCGCGGCAGCCGTCGGGTGTAGAGCGGCGCGGCGGCGCTGTCCTCGAACCCGATGCGCCGCGGCACGCGCGCCAGCAGCACCAGCGTGGCGGAGCGCCACGAGCGGTGCGGCAGGTACGCCACCTCGTACCGGTTGCGCCGGACCATGCCGGCCACCCGTCGCAGGCCAGGCCAGCCCCGGTCCTCGCCCCGCTTGTCGTACCGGATCACGCTGCGCACCGCAGGATGCGCCTCGAGCAACGGGGCGGATTGCGGTGTGGTGACGACATCCACCGGGCCATGCTCGGCGGCCAGGGTGGTCAGGAGGGGCGTCGTGAGGATCACGTCCCCCATGTAGGCAGTCTGGATCACGACAGCGCCGGCGCGGCGGCGGAACAGGAGGCTCACCTATTCGACCTGGAGCACCGCCAGGAAGGCCTCCTGCGGGATCTCCACCGCGCCGATCTGCTTCATCCGCTTCTTCCCCTCCTTCTGCTTCTCGAGGAGCTTGCGCTTGCGCGTGATGTCGCCGCCGTAGCACTTGGCCAGCACGTCCTTCCGGAAGGCGCTGACGGTCTCGCGGGCAATGATCTTGTTGCCGATGGCCGCCTGGATGGCCACGGCAAAGAGCTGGCGCGGGATGAGCTCCTTGAGCTTCTCGGCGACCTTGCGGCCCCACTCGTACGACTTGTCCCGGTGGATGATCACGCTGAAGGCGTCGATCTGGTCACCGTTGATCAGCATGTCGAGCTTCACCAGCTCGGACGCGCGGTAGCCGGCCATCTCGTAGTCGAGCGAGGCATAGCCGCGGGAGACGCTCTTGAGGCGGTCATAGAAGTCGAGCACGATCTCGCCCAGGGGAAACTCGAAGTCGAACTCCACCCGGGTCGTGTCCAGGTACTGCATCCCGTTGTACACCCCGCGGCGCTCCTGCCCCAGCTTCATGATGCCGCCGATGTACTCGGCGGGCGCCATGATGCGCGCCTTGACGTAGGGCTCCTCGATCCGGTCGATGGTGGTCGTGTCGGGCAGCAGCGTCGGGTTCTCCAGCACCGTCATGCTGCCGTCCGTGAGGTACACGTGGTACTCCACCGTGGGCACGGTGCTGAGCAGGTCGAGGTTGAACTCCCGCTCGAGGCGCTCCTGCACGATCTCCATGTGCAGCAGGCCCAGGAAGCCGCAGCGGAAGCCGAACCCCAGCGCCGTGGACGTCTCCGGCTCGAAGTTGAGGCTGGCATCGCTCAGCCGGAGCTTCTCCAGGGCGTCGCGCAGGTTCTCGTACTGGTCGGAGTCCGTCGGGTACATGCCGGCGAACACCATCGACTTGACCTCGCGGTAGCCGGGCAGCAGGTCGGCGGCCCGGTCGAACGCATCGAGCACCGTGTCCCCCACGCGGCAGTCGCGCACGTCACGCAGGTTGGCGTGGAAGTACCCCACCTCACCCGCCTGCAGCAGGTCGGTGCGCCGCTGGCCCAGCTGCAGGTAGCCCACCTCGTCCACGGTGAAGACGTCGTCCGGGTGGGACCCGAAGGCGACCTCCATGCCGGTGCGGAGCGACCCGTCCACCACCCGGATGCTGGGAATCGCGCCGCGGTAGCGGTCGTAGTACGAGTCGAAGATGAGCGCCCGGAGCGGGGCATCGGGGCGGCCGGATGGTGCGGGGACGCGGCGCACGATCTCCTCGAGGAGGGCGGGGATCCCCGTGCCCTCCTTGGCGGAAACGGCCAGGATCTCCTCCCGCCGCGCCCCGATCAGGTCCACGATCTCCTGCGCCCGGCGCTCCGGCTCGGCGCCCGGGAGGTCGATCTTGTTCAGCACCGGGATGATCTCGAGGCCCGCATCGAGCGCCAGGAAGAGGTTGCTCAGGGTCTGTGCCTGGATGCCCTGCGAGGCATCGACGACCAGGATCGCCCCCTCACACGCGTTGAGCGAGCGCGAGACCTCGTAGGTGAAGTCCACGTGTCCCGGTGTGTCGATCAGGTTGAGTTCGTAGTCCAGTCCGTCCTGCGCGCGGTAGTTCATGCGCACCGCATTGAGCTTGATCGTGATCCCCCGCTCCCGCTCCAGGTCCATCGTGTCGGTGAGCTGCTCGCGCATGAGGCGCTTCTCGACCGTGCCGGTGTGCTCGATGAGCCGGTCCGCGAGCGTGGACTTGCCGTGGTCGATGTGGGCGACGATGCAGAAATTGCGGATGCGGGGCTGGGACATGTGCCGACAAGATAAGGGGAGGCCGGAGGGCGGAGAAGCCGGAACCACGCGGGGAGGGTGGTCAACAAGTGATTGCGGGAAAACGGTTTGCCCTGCAGCCGACTGGTGGGAGGGGGAGTTGGCGTGCCTGCTAATGTTCGCCCGGAACCCGGGGAGCCTGGCAAGGGGAGCCGTGCAGCCAACTCAGCGAAAGCCGCCGACAAGCTGGAGGCCTGGTGTGGGCGCCGGGCGCGCCCTGCGCGCCCCCGTCGTCGGCCTCCTGCTCACCGTCGTGTTCTGGGCCGGCAACTTCACGGCGAGCAAGGTGGCGCTCGCCGAGATCCCGCCCATGCCCTTCACGGCCGTGCGATTCGTCCTGGGGTCGCTGATCCTCTGGGCGATCCTCGTGGTTCGCGAGCGGCGGCTCCTGCCGCCCCCGGGCACCATCCTGCCGCTGGTGGCGCTGGGCGTCGTGGGGAACACGCTGTACCAGCTCTGCTTCATCAACGGACTCGCCCTGACCACGGCCACGAACAGCGCGCTCATCCTGTCCGGGATGCCGACGGTGGTGACCGTGGCCGGGGGCCTGCTCGGCCTCGAGACCACCACGCGCCGCGAACGCATGGGGCTCGCCGTGGCCACGCTCGGCGTGGTACTCGTGGTGTCGGCCAGGAAGGCCGGCGCCGCGCAGGGAAGCCTGCGGGGTGACCTGCTCACGGTGCTCGCAGTGCTCTTCTGGGCGGCATACACCCTGGGACTCAGGGTGCTGAAGGGCCGGATGTCGGCGCTGGCGCTCACGACCTGGACGCTCATCACCGGGACCCCCGGGCTCCTCGCGGCCGGGGCGCCAGGCCTGGTGCGACAGGACTGGGGTGCGGTGACGCCGGCGGGCTGGGGTGGACTGGCCTACTCGACCCTGCTCTCGCTGGTGGCGGCGTACGTGCTCTGGAACCGCGCCGTGGCGCGCCTCGGCCCCGCACGCACCGTGCTCTTCAGCCTGCTGACACCGCTCGTCGCCACGGTGATCGCCATGGTGGTCCTGCACGAGCGGCCCACGCCAGTCCATGCCGTCGGTGGCGCCATGATCGTGGCCGGCGTGGTGCTCTCCCGGCTCCGGGTCAGGGGGCCTGCCCCAGCTCCTCCAGGCGGGCCATCGCCCGGCGGAGGTGGGGGATGACGATGCTCCCGCCCACGACGAGCGCCACGCTGAACACCTCGAGGAACTCCTCCCGGGTGGTGCCTTCCTCGTGGCAGCGCTGCACGTGGTAGGTGATGCAGTCATCGCAACGCAGCACCATGCTCGACACGAGCCCGAGCATCTCCTTGGTCTTCGTGCCCAGCGCCCCGGGCTCGTAGCAGCGGTGGTCGAGGGCGAAGAAGCGATTGATGGTGAGGTTGCCGGCGCCCAGGATGACGTCATTCATCCGGCTCCGGAAGGCGTCGAAGTCGGCGAGGCTGCCCGTCACGGCTTCCGGCGCTTGAGCTGCGGCTCGCGGGACCGGGGCTGCTGCGGCTGCTCCGGTGTGCGGGGACGGTCGGCCTCGGGTGCCCTGGGCCGTGCGTCGCGTTCGCGTTCGGCCTGGGCGCCACTCCGGGGCGGCGGAGGGGGCGTCGTGGTGGCGCCGCGGCGATCGTCCTTCGCCTGCGCGTGGACCACGCCGGGCAGGGCGACGAGACTGGCAACGACGAGGAGGGCGCGCAGGAGCCGCATGGACTGAAACCTCGCCCCAAGCCCGCCAGTCCTCAACTGTCCCCGTCCCGGACGTCGCACAATGACGCGCCGCGTTGACCGTGACCGGGGCTCGCCCCTACAATGCGCCCCGGATGATGCGTCCCGGTGCCCCGGCAGCCCCCCAACGGATCGACCTGCTCGATCCGGTGGAGGTCGCACGCCTTGGCGGGCTGGAATTGGTGACAACCGGGATCGTGGAGGGGTTCCTCACCGGCCTCCACCGGTCGCCGCGGCGGGGCTTCTCGGTGGAGTTCGCCGAGCACCGGATGTACCAGCCGGGCGACGAGCCGCGGTACGTGGACTGGAAGATGCTCGCCCGCAGTGACCGCATCTACATCAAGCAGTACGAGGAGGAAACCAACCTCCGCGCCATGATCGTCTGCGACGCCAGTCGCTCGATGGCTTGGACCGGTGCGCCGGGCCAGGTGATGCCCAAGCTGGAGTATGCCCAGCGGCTGGTCGCGGCGGTGTCCCTGGTGCTGCTGCGGCAACGCGATGCGACCGGCCTCATCGTGTTCGATGACGAGGTGCGCACGGTGCTGGCGCCGCGCGTGAGCCTGGCCCACTGGCGGCGCCTGGTCACGACCCTGGCGGCCACACCGGCCGGCCAGGGGACGGCCGCCGCGCCGGCGTTGAGCCGGGTGGTGGACCAGCTCCGCCGCCGCGGCCTCGTGATCTTCGTCTCCGACCTCCTGCTCGACCGTACCCTGGCTCTCACCGCCCTGCGGTTCCTGCGGCACAGGGGCCACCAGGTCGTGGTGCTGCACGTGATGGACCCGGCGGAGGTGAGCCTGGCTGGGCCGGCCGAAGCCCGGTTCGAGGATCCGGAGACCGGGGCGTCCGTGGTGTTGCGGCCCCGCGACTGGGCCAGCGCCTACGATGCCACGGTGCGCGGGGCAGTGGCCGACTGGAATGCGGCCTGCCGCCGGAGCGGCATCCGCTATCACCGCATCACCACGGACACGCCATTCGGGCAGGCGCTCCGGCACGCGTTGGCCTCCTCCGTCTGATGGCGTTCCTGCATCCCTGGCTGTTGCTGGGCCTCGCGGCCGCAGCGATCCCGGTCATCCTCCATCTGGTGCAGCGGCGCGAGCCGCCCACCGTGCCTTTTCCGGCGGTGCGCTACCTGCAGGAGGCCACCCGGGAGCACCAGCGCCGGCTGCGGATCCAGCACTGGCTGCTCCTCCTCGTGCGGACCCTCCTCCTGATCCTCCTCGTGCTGGCTGCTGCCGGACCGACCGTGCCCCGGCGCGGCGTGGCGGGCCATGCGCCGAGTGCCGTGGTGCTGGTGCTGGACAACAGCGCCAGCAGCAGTGCGGTGGCGGGTGGCACCGCGCGCCTGGAGGGACTCAAGGCGGCGACGCGCGCAGTGCTGGAGCGGGCAACGCCGTCCGACCACTTGTGGCTCATGACCGCCGATGGCGTCCCCCGCGGGGGCGACCCGGCGACCCTGCTCGCCAGTGTCAACGATGCCGTGGCCCTGCCACGCCGACTCGACCTTGGCGCTGCCGTGTCGACGGCCCAGGCCCTGCTCGAGGGCCAGGACCGCCCCGCCGAGGTGATGCTCATCTCGGACCTGCAGCGCACGGCACTCACGGCCGCGGAGGTGCGGATTCCCCTCACGGTGGCGCGCCCGGTGGATGCCGCACCCCGCAATGCGGGTATCGCGGCGCTCATGCCGGCAGCGCAGCCGTGGTCCACTGACGGTGGCCAGGTCAGCATCGAGGTGGTGGGTGACAGCGGGATGCGGGCACCGCTCAGCGTGTCACTCGATGGTCGCACGCCGCGCCAGGTGCTGGCGGAGGCCGGCGTGACGCTCCCCGTGGCCGTGGGTGGTGCTGCGCCGGGGTGGCGCCCGCTGGTCGCGACCCTCGAGCCCGACGAGTTCCGGCTCGATGACCGCCGGGTTGTGGGCGTTCGCGTGGCGCCGCTGGCCCAGGCCGACTGTGCACCGGGTGGTCGGTTCGTGGCGGCGGCGTGCGAGGTGCTGGTGGCCAATGGTCGCCTGGCGCGTGGAAGCCTGGTGGCCATCGATCACTTCGGTGCGGCGGGATCCGTGATCCTGCCACCCGATGACCCGGCCCGGGTTGGTGCCCTCAACCGCGAGCTGGAACGGCGGGGGAAGGCCTGGCGGTTCGGCGCCATGCGCGGCGCGGCCACCGTGGACAGCAGTGCGGTGCTGGCTGGGGGACGGATCGTGCGCCGGTTGGAGCTGGTGCCGACCGGCAGCGGCCGGACGGGTGTGCTCGCCACTGCGGGTGGTGCGCCATGGCTGGTGCGGGATGGGGATATCGTGCTGGCAGGGAGCCGGCTCGACACGTCGTGGACCGACCTCCCCCTCACGGCCGCATTCGTGCCCTTCATTGACCTGTTGCTCAACCGGCTGGCGCGCGGGGAGTACGCCTCACTGGACGTGGGAGCCGGGAACCAGGTGCCGTTGCCGGACATGGTCGGCGCGGTCGTGCACGGCGCGCGGCAGTGGACGGTCGAGGGCGGCGGTGCCTTCACGCCGCCGGACACCGGGCTCTACTTCCTGCTCGGAGCCGGCGACACGGTCGGTGCCCTCGCCGCCAACCTCGATGCGCGGGAGTCGTTGTTGGCACCGGCCAGCGACCGCGACGTGCGGAGCCTGTGGCGTGGCGCGCGGGTGGTGCCGCTGGCCGAAGCGGGTGCCATGGCCTTTGCGGCGGGGGCGCGGAGCGACCTGCGCGGCCCGCTCCTCTGGGCGGCCCTGGCACTCGGGCTGGTGGAGCTGGTGCTGGCCAGCGCCTGGGGGCGGCGGGCATGAGCCTGCCCCGGTTGCTCGACGCCTTTCGGCGCACGGCCAGGGGCCAGGACCTGGCGGCCAGGCTGCCCGGGCAGGGGAGCGAACTCCGCCTTGGCGGCCTGCCCGGCTCCAGCAGCGCCGTCATGGTCGCGGCCCTGGCGGAGGCGAACCCGCAGCGCCTCTTCAGCGTGGTGGCGCCGACGCCGGGTGATGCCGAGCGCTGGCTCTCCGACCTGGAGCTCCTCCTGCCCGGCAACGTGGCCCTCTATCCCCAGCGCGAGTCGCTGGGCGAGGAGGAGCCTCACTACGAGATCGCGGGCGAGCGCATCGAGACGATCGAGGCGCTGCTGGGCGGCCGGCTCCGGATCCTCGTCACCACCGCGCGTGCGCTCGCCGAGCGGACCGCCGTCCCCGCCGCGCTGACCGCACACCGCCTGGTGCTGGAGCGGGGCACACACCTGGCCCCACGCGCCCTGGCCACGGCGCTCGACCGGATGGGCTACCGGCGGGTCGCCACGGTGACGGAGGTGGCGGAGTACAGCGTGCGGGGCGGGATTGCGGATGTGTACGGCTTCGGCATGGCAGCGCCAGCCCGCATCGAGTGGTGGGACGACGAGGTCAGTTCCCTGCGCGGGTTCGACCTGACCACGCAGCGCTCGGGGGCGGAGCTGGACCGGGTGACGGTGCTGCCGATCTCGGTGAAGGGTGCGGGCGACGGAGTGGACGGGCCAGGCGCCGGCCACCCCGCGCCGTCCGCGCCGCCCACGCGGAGCACCCTCGCCGACCTCCTCCCGGCCGGCGCGCTCGTGGTGCTGGATGCGCCGGGGCCGATCCGCGACGAGGTCGCGCGAGCCTGGTCCGAGGCGGAACACCATCTCGACGTGGTGCGCCGGCTGGGGGAGGAGGTGCCGGCACGCGAGGCCATCCTGGCACCACCCGCCGTCGTGCTGCAGGGGTTGGAGCGCTTTGCGCGGATCACCCTCACCGAGGATGCGCCGCAGCTGCAGATGGGCTTCTTCCCCCCCGAGCGGATCGACCGGCAGGTCACGCGACTCCGGGCGCTGCTCGCGGCACCGCCCGACACCCTGATCCTGTGCGACAACGAGGGACAGCTCGAGCGGCTGGAGGAGCTGCTGGACGACCACGGCCGGGTTCCCCTCCACGCGACCCTCGCCGTCGGGGCGCTGGATGGGGGCTTCGTCATGCCGGGGCTCCGGGTCCTCACCGACCACGAGGTCTTCCGCCGTGCCCGCCGGCTGCGCCGCGCACGCCGCTACCGGCAGGCCGCCCCCTCTGGCGCCACGGGGGTGCTGGCCCAGGGCGACTACGTGGTGCACCTGGACCACGGCATTGGCATCTATCGCGGCATCAGCACCATCACCGTGGGCGTCACCACCCTGGAGGTGGCGGTGGTGGAATACGAGGGCGGCGACCGGCTGAACGTGCCGCTCTATCGCCTCGACCAGCTCGAGCGCTACCGCTCGGCGGGAGACGACGGCGACCAGCCCCCGCCCCGGCTGCACAAGCTGGGCGGGTCGAGCTGGCGCAAGGTGCGGGAGAAGACCGAGCGCGCCATCCGGCAGATGGCGGCGGAACTCCTCGAGCTCTACGCGCAGCGCAAGGTGGCAGCCGGCTTCGCCTTCCCGCCCGACACGCGGTGGCAGCGGGAACTCGAGTCGAGCTTCCTGTACGAGGACACGCCCGACCAGCGCCGGGCCACCCAGGACATCAAGCGGGACATGGAGCAGGCGCTTCCCATGGACCGCCTGCTCGTGGGTGACGTGGGCTACGGCAAGACCGAGGTGGCGGTGCGTGCAGCCTTCAAGGCGGTGCAGGGCGGCAAGCAGGTGGCCGTGCTGGTGCCGACCACGATCCTGGCGGAGCAGCACGGGCGTACCTTCGCCGAGCGCCTGGCTGACTACCCGGTCCGGGTGGAGGTGCTCTCCCGGTTCCGTACCGCGAAGGACCAGAAGGCAGCGCTGGCCCGGCTGGCGCAGGGCGAGATCGACGTGATGATCGGGACCCACCGGCTGCTCTCTCCTGACGTGGCGTTCCGCGACCTCGGCCTCCTCATCGTGGACGAGGAGCACCGCTTCGGGGTGAAGCACAAGGAGCGGCTCAAGGCGCTCCGCCTCGCCGTCGACGTCCTCACCCTCACCGCCACGCCCATTCCGCGCACGCTGCACCTCTCGCTGGCCGGGCTGCGCGACCTCACCCTCATCGAGACCCCGCCGCGGGACCGCTCCCCCATCCTGACCTTCGTGGAGCCGTGGGACGACGCCCTGCTGGAGGAGGCGATGGCCCGGGAACTGGACCGGGGCGGGCAGGTGTTCTTCGTGCACAACCGGATCGAGACCATCGAGACGATCGCCGCGCGCGTGCGGGCGCTGCTCCCCCGTGCCCGGGTGGGCGTGGTGCATGGCCAGATGGCATCGGCCCCGCTCGAGGCGGTCATGCAGCGGTTCGTGGCCGGCGAGATCGACGTGCTGGTGACCACCATGATCGTGGAGTCGGGCCTCGACGTGCCCAACGCCAACACGATGATCGTGCACGATGCGCAGCGCATGGGCCTTGCCCAGCTGTACCAGCTTCGCGGCCGGGTCGGGCGGAGCCACCGGCGGGCCTATTGCTACCTCATCGTACCGGAGATGGTGGACCCCGACGCCGAGGAACGCCTCAAGGTCCTGGAGCACCACACCGACCTGGGTGCCGGGTATCGCGTGGCGCTCAAGGACATGGAGCTGCGGGGGGCGGGCAACCTCCTGGGGGCGGAGCAGTCGGGCCACGCCCATGCGGTGGGGTTCGACCTCTACCTGCGCTGGCTGGAGGAAACGGTGGAGGCGCTGCGGGGGGCGGGGGGGCGGGCGGTGCGGCAGCCGCCCGAGATCGTCCTCGACGGGTCGGCCCACCTGCCGGATGCCTACGTGGCCGACGACGACACCAAACTGGACCTCTACCGCCGACTGGCGCGAGCCGAGACAACCGGTGAAATTGACGGGCTGCGGGCGGAGCTTCGGGAGCGGTTTGGCCCCCTCCCGCCCGAGTCGGATGCGTTGCTCGACATGGCCCGCCTGCGCGTGCTGGGAGCCGAGCTGGGGCTCCAGCACATCCTGCTCCGTGGGGATGAGGCGCGCCTCACCTTCCGGGGTGGGGTCTCCCCGCGGTTGGCAAAGCTGAGTGCCGCATTGGACAACGTGCAACTGGCAGCGGAGGTGCGGCGCACCGTCCCGCTGTCACTCAAGCTGGAGCGGCTGGGTGGCGAGCCGCTCATGCCATCCCTGGTCCGCGCCCTCGTGGCGGTGGCCAGCGATGGTTCGAGGGCAACCCTGGAGCGGGCCTGAGCCCGCACGCAACGACTGGAGAGGGCATGCGGCGATCGGTGCTGGTGCTGGCGATGGTGGTGGTGGCAGGCTGCGGCAAGGCGAAGCTCACGGACCCGGACACGGTGGCCAAGGTGGGCAACGCGTCCCTCTCGGCCGAGCAGCTGGCGAAGTTCCTGTCCACGGCCAAGGGCACGCAGCTCAACGAGGAGTCGGCCGACTTCATCACCAACGTCTGGGTGGACTACACGGTGTTCGCGCAGGCCGCGGCGCGGGGCGACAACCTCGCCGACTCGGCCACGGTCGCCCAGGCGATGTGGCCGCAGATCACCGAGCTCAAGGCGACCATCTGGCACGACACGCTGCTCGGCCGGCGGCTCCAGATCAGCGATGCCGACGTGCAGGCGCAGTATGACAAGGGCGAGAACCGCCTCTTCCAGCACATGCTGTGGCGGCTGGAGCCCGGCGCCACGCCGGAGCAGAAGGCCGGGGCGCGCCGGCAGGCGACGGCCGGGCTCGCCAGGGTGAAGGGGGGCGCCAACTTCGCCGAGCTGGCGAAGAAGGAGTCGCAGGATCCGGGCAGCGCGCGGGATGGCGGCTACCTCCCGGCGGGCCCCATGGGCCGCTTCGTGCCGCCGTTCGACTCGGCCGCCTGGAAGCTGGCGCCGGGCGAGATCTCCGGGGTGGTGGAATCACCCTTCGGCTATCACGTCATCCGGCGGCCGCCGTTCGAGGAGGTGAAGGATCGCTTCAAGGACATCATGGGGCAGGCCGAGGCGTTCCGGCTCGACTCCATCTACATGGACAGCCTGGCGATGTCGAAGAAGCTCACGGTCAAGGCCGATGCGCCGAAGCTCATGAAGGATGCGATCGGCGCACCGGACGAGCACGCGAAGTCCGGCAAGGTGCTGGCCACGTACACCGGCGGCACCGTGACGGTGCAGCAGTTCCTGCGCTGGGTCCGGGTGCTCCCGCCGCAGGTCACCTCCCAGCTCAAGGCCGCGCCGGACAGCTCGCTCAGCCGCTTTGCGAAGATCCTCGGGACCAACCTCCTGCTGATCGACCAGGCCGACTCCGCCGGCATCGGTATCCCGGCCGACCAGTGGCAGGCCCTGTCCAGCGCATTCGCCGGACAGGTGGACAGCCTGAAGGCCGACATGGGCCTTGCCGGGATTGCCGACTCGACCAGCAGCGCCTCGGAGCGGGCGACGGCGGCCGGGCTCAAGGTGGACACCTACTTCAACGCGATCGTGAGCGGGACGCAGAGAATGCGTCCCGTGCCGGGCTCGCTGGCGGCGGCGCTTCGGGAGAAGGCCGACGTGGCGTTCAGCGCGGCGGGCACGAAGAAGGCCCTCGAGATCGCGCGGGCGGCGCAGGCCAGGCGTGATTCCACGGCCCCCGCGGCGACGTCGATGCCGGCAGCGCCCGGGACGGCCACGCCGGCCCCGACGGCGCCAGCCACCCCGCCCGCCGCGGGACGCTGACCCGGGCCCGGAGCCAGACGGTGCGGGCGGCGTGGCTCGGGATGCTGGTGGCGGCCGTTCTGGCCGCCCCGGCGTCCGCACAGGACTCGGTCACGGCACCGCCCGGGCAGGGCCAGCTGGCGCCGCCCTCGCCGCAGGTTCCCGCAGTGTCCCCGTCCGCTGCGCCGTCGCGCGCGGTGGACCGCATCGTGGCGGTGGTGGGGCGCCAGCCGATCCTCCAGTCGATGCTGGACGAGCAGGTCTTCACTTACGCATCGCAGGGTGGCGGCGCGGGCATGACCACGGCCGCGGATACCGCGCGCGTGCGGAAGCAGATGCTGGAGGAGCTCATCGACGATGAGCTCCTCTACCAGGAGGCCCAGCGCGACACCTCGATCGTGGTGACCGACCAGGAGATTGCCGAGCAGGTCGATGGCAACATGCGCGACGTGCGGAAGCGCTTCACCACCGAGGACGCCTTCCAGGCCGAGCTGGCCACCGCCGGCTTCGCCTCCATCGACGAGTACCGCCGCTTCCTCACCGACCAGGCCCGCCGCGACCTCTACAAGAACCGCCTGCGCCAGAAGTTGAGTGAGAGCGGCAAGCTCAAGCCCATCCAGCCCACCGAGAAGGAGATGCGCGCCTTCTTCGATGAGCGAAAGGGGCAGTTCGGTTCGCGGCCCGCCACGCTGAGCTTCCGGCAGGTCATCGTGGCCCCGCGACCCACGGCCGCGGCCAGGGCCAGGGCCCTCCAGATTGCCGACTCCATCGCCGCCGCGCTGCGCGCCGGGGCGGACTTCGCGACGGCCGCGCGCCGCTTCTCCGCCGACCCGGGGTCACGCGAGCGCGGCGGCGACCTGGGCTGGGCACGGCGGGGACTGTTCGTCCCCGAGTTCGAGCGGGTGGCCTTCAACCTCAAGATTGGCCAGGTCTCCGACCCGGTCGAGACGCCCTTCGGGTTTCACATCATCCAGGTCATGCGCACGCAGCCGGGCGAGGTGCAGGCCCGCCACATCCTCATTGCGCCCGAACTCACCGAGGCTGACGTGGACAGCGCGCAGGTTTACGCGACCCGCGCCTACGCCGCGCTCGTGGCCGGTGCCTCGATCGACTCGCTGCAGCGGCGCTATGGCGACCCGTCGGAGGAGCGCGAGGCCTCCAATGTCCCGCTGGACAAGCTGCCCGAGCTCTACCGGGAGGCATTGCAGGCCGTGCCGGACACCGCCACGGTGCTCCCACCCTTTGCGCTCGAGGCGCCGGGCGGGGCGCGCAAGTTCGCCGTGATCCAGGTGGTGGAGCGCCGCCCGGAAGGGGAGATCCGCTACGAGGACGTGCGCGATCGTGTCCGGTCGGTGCTCTCCGAGGAGCTGGCGCTCCGCAAGTACGTCGAGCGGCTGCGCCGCGCCACCTACGTGGACGTCAGGCTGGGGTGACACCCCGGCTGGCGGTGACGCTCGGCGACCCGCGCGGGATCGGGCCCGAGATCACGCGGGCCGCCCTCGGGAGCAGCACGGGCGCCGACATCACCGTGGTTGGCCCCGACGACCTCCTCGGTAGCGTGCCTGCCGCGCAACACGTGGGCGTCGGCACCTGGGGCCAGGGCAGCGGCGACGCCCCTGACCACGCGCGCACGAGGCGCGCAGGACTCCTGGCAGGGCGGGCCATCGAGGCCGCCGCACGCCTCGCCCTGGAGGGGACGGTGGACGGCATCGTCACCGCCCCGGCGAGCAAGCACGCCCTGCACGCCGCGGGCTATCCCTGGCCGGGGCACACCGAGTGGCTGGCGCACCTGGCGGGCGATGTCGACGTCGCCATGATGCTGGCATCGGAGCGCCTGCGCGTGGTGCTGGTGACCACCCACGTGGCCTTCCGCGATGTCCTGGCGCACCTCACCACCGACCGCATCGTCCGCACGGCCAGCATCACGGCGCAGGGGCTCACCCGCTGGTGGGGGATCGCCGAGCCCCGGCTGGCCCTCTGTGCGGTGAACCCGCATGCCGGGGACGGCGGAATCTTCGGCGACGAGGAGGCCAGGGTGCTGGCCCCCGCCGCGCGAGCGGCCGGCGTCACGGGGCCGCTTCCGGCAGACACGGTGTTCGTGCGGGCGATGCGGGGAGAGTTCGACGCGGTGCTGGCACCCTACCACGACGTGGGCATGACCGCCATCAAGGTCGCGAGCTTCGGCGACGCGGTGAACGTCACCCTGGGCCTGCCCTTTGTGCGCACCAGCCCCGACCACGGTACGGCGTTCGACATTGCGGGGCAGGGAAAGGCCGACCCGTCGAGCATGCGCCGCGCCGTGGAGCTGGCCGCCGCCCAGGCCTTACGCGCCGGCGGGGCCCGCGTGGGCTGACGGCCTGGCCAGGCGCACCGTCTCGACCCGCCGGCCGGCCATCGACACGACCTCGAAGGTGAACCCACCGAGCTGGACCGAATCCCCCGCCCGCGGGAGCCGGCCCAGCTGGCCGAAGATGATCCCCCCGATCGTGGTGTAGTCCGTGTCGTCCAGCGACGCCTCGTGCTCGGTGTTGAACTGGGTGATCGGCATCGCCCCATCGAGCAGGGTGCCGGCATCGTCGGAGGCCGGGGTGTCGGGCTGGTCGTGCTCGTCGAAGATCGGGCCCACGATCTCCTCCAGCAGGTCCTCCATCGTCACCAGCCCGGCCGTCCCGCCGTACTCATCCAGCACGACCGCGAAGTGGGTCTTGAGCCGCTTCATGTCGGCCAGCACATCCTCCACCTCGCGCGTGCCGGGCACGAAGAGCGGCGGCCGCATGATGGAGCGGAGCGGCGCCTGGGACCGGGTCCGCAGGGCCGAGAGGATGTCCTTGGCCAGCGCCACCCCCACGATCTCATCCAGGCTGTCGGTGTAGACGGGGTAGCGCGACCGGCGCGCCTCGACCACCTGGTCGGCGGCCTCCGCCATCGTCAGGTCGGCTTCCAGCGCGATGATGTCGGTGCGCGGGGTCATCACCTCCTCGGCCGTCTTCTCCGTGAACTCGAAGACCCCCTCGAGGAGGCGCGCATCCTCCTGCTGCAGGGAACCGGCCTCCTGGCTTTGCTCCACCAGGATGCGGATCTCCTCCGGGGAGTGCAGCCGCTCGTGGTCCCCGGGTGAGCGGATCCCCGCCACCCGCAGGAGCCAGTTCGCGGTCCCGTTCAGCACCGCGATGGCCGGGGCCATGATCCAGGCGAAGCCCATCAGGGGGATGACCACCCAGCCGCTCACCTGCTCGGGATAGAGCAGGGCCAGCGCCTTGGGGACCAGCTCGCCCAGGATGATGTGCAGCACGGTGATGATCGTGAACGCCACGGCCACCGCCACCGTGTGGGTGGCCATGGTGGCCAGGGACCCCGGGAGCCACGCAAACGCCCCCGCCACCAGGTGGGCCAGGGCCGGCTCGCCAATCCAGCCCAGCCCCAGGGAGGCCAGGGTGATGCCCAGCTGGGTGGCCGAGATGTAGCGGTCGAGCTTCTGGACGGCGCGGCGTGCCAGCCTGGCCTTGCCGTCCCCGCCCCGGGAGAGTTCGTCGAGTCGCGTCCGCCGGGCGCCCACCAGGGCGAACTCCGCGGCCACGAAGAAGGCATTGGCGAGGACAAGGAGGAGGACGGCGAAGAGGCCGGCCGCCACGCCGCCCTGACTGGTATCCATATGCGGCAAGGGTAACCACGTCCGGGGAGGCCCGCGACCCTTGCCCGGGGCGGCGGGACCGGCCCTGCCAGGACCCCGCTTGCGGGGCTTCCCGGGGCTGCCTATATATGCGCCGCTTGAGGCCCCATCGGGGCAGGCACGGGTTACTTGCAGGGGAAGCAGGCTGTGATTCGCAACATCGCCATCATCGCGCACGTCGACCACGGCAAGACCACCCTGGTGGACCAGATGCTCCGCCAGGCGGGCGCGTTCCGCGCCAACCAGCAGGTCGAGGAGCGGGTCATGGACTCGAATCCGCTCGAGCGGGAGCGGGGGATCACGATCCTGGCCAAGAACACCGCCGTCAACTGGCATGGCACCAAGATCAACATCGTGGACACCCCCGGGCACGCCGACTTCGGGGGCGAAGTGGAGCGGATCCTCCGCATGGTGGACGGTTTCGTGCTGCTGGTGGACGCCGCCGAGGGCCCGATGCCGCAGACCCGCTTCGTGACCCGCAAGGCGCTGGCGCTCGGGCTCCGGCCCATTGTGGCCATCAACAAGATCGACCGGTCCGACGCCGAGCCGCTCCGGGTGCACGACGAGGTTCTCGGGCTCTTCATCGACCTCGAGGCAACCCACGAGCAGCTCGACGCCCCGTTCCTCTACACCTCCAGCCGGGCCGGCACGGCCACCCCCGAGCTGGAGCACCCGGGTACCAACCTGGCCCCGCTCTTCCAGGCGGTGCTGGATCACGTCCCGCCGCCGGCGGGCGATCCCGACGGGCCGTTCCAGATGCTGGTTTCCACACTGGACTTCTCCACGTTCCTGGGCCGGATCGCCATCGGGCGTATCGAGCGCGGCCGCGTGCATGCAGGCGACCAGGTGGCCCTGCTCCCCATGGGCGAGCCGGGCATGGTCGGCGACGAGTCGGTGGAAAAGGGCCGGGTCACCAAGCTCTACACCTTCGACGGGCTGAACCGGGTCGAGGTGGACACGGCGGTGGCCGGCGACATCGTGGCGTTGGCCGGCTTCGAGGGGATCGAGATCGGCAAGACCTTCACCGCGGTCGACCACCCCGAGCGCCTGCGCGGGATTGCGGTGGAGGAGCCCACCATCTCGGTGGACTTCATCGTGAACAACAGCCCGTTCGCCGGCCGCGAGGGCAAGTACGTGACCAGCCGGCAGCTCCGGGATCGCCTCTTCCGGGAACTGGAGCGGAACGTCGCGCTCAAGGTGGAGCCGACCGACAGCCCCGACACCCATGCCGTCTCCGGGCGGGGCGAGCTGCACCTCGGCATCCTGATGGAGACGATGCGCCGCGAGGGCTTCGAGTTCCAGGTCTCGCGCCCCCGGGTCATCACCCGGACGGGGCCGCAGGGCGAGCGGCTCGAGCCGTATGAGGAATTGACCATCGACGTGGCCGAGGAGTACATGGGCGTCGTGATGGAACGGCTCGGGCCGCGGCGTGCCGAAATGACGGAGATGAAGAACAACGGCGGGGGGATGGTCCGGCTCACCTTCCGGATCCCGTCCCGCGGCCTGTTCGGCTACCGGTCGGAGTTCATGACCGACACCCGCGGCACCGGCCTCATCAACCACCGCTTCCTGGAGTACGGGCCCTGGGCGGGACCGCTCGCGGGCCGGAAGCGCGGGGTCCTGGTGGCGGACCGTGAGGGTGCCGTGGTGGCCTTTGCGCTCGGGAACCTGCAGGAGCGGGCCCAGATGTTCGTGGCACCCGGCGACCTGGTGTACGAGGGGATGGTCTCGGGGGAGAACTCGCGCCCGGGCGACCTCGACGTGAACGTCACCAAGGAGAAGAAGCTCACCAACATGCGTGCATCCGGCTCGGACGAGAACGTCCTCCTCGAGCCACCGCGCCAGATCACGCTGGAGTACGCCATGGAGTACATCGAGGAGGACGAGCTGATCGAGGTCACGCCCCGGGCCATCCGGCTCCGGAAGCGTGCCCTTGAGGCCACCGAGCGCAGGAAGGCTGCCCGGGCTGCCGCCCGGGTGGCAGACGCGTCATGATCACGCGGGACCTTACCCCTTCACCGATGGCGGAGGAGCACATGCTGGCCAGCGTCACGTCGTTGGGCGACCTCACAATGCGTCGGCGGTTCGACGAGGATGGGGATGAGTTCGACGACGACACCTTCACGTTCGACGACGACGAGGAAGACGAGGACTCGGAGGGCGACGAGGACGAGGACGACGAGCTGGACGAGGACGACGACGAGGACCTCGACCTGGACGACATCGACGAGGACGACGAGGACCGGTAGCCCGGACGGCGCCGCCTGGTGCGTGCCACGACGGCATGACGCCAGGCGGCCGCACCCCGCAGGTTCAGTCCTCGCCGCAGGTTTCCTGGTCCTCCCCGGCGTTCCCCCGACCACCCTCCTCCTCCAGCACCCGCCTTGCCTCGGCCAGTTCGCGCGCGGCACCGGGTGACACCGTGGGGTAGTGCAGGTTGAGGTCCTGCAGGGCATCCACCACGGCAGCGGCCACCACCAGCCGGGTCACCCATTTTGTGTCGGCGGGGACCACGTACCAGGGCGCATGGGGCGTGGCGGTGCGCCGGATCATGTCCTCATAGGCCTGCATGTACTGGTCCCAGGAGCCGCGCTCGTGCACGTCGCGCGCCTGGAACTTCCAGTGCTTCTCCGGCTCGTCGAGCCGCTCCAGGAAGCGCTTGCGCTGCTCCTTCCGCGACACGTTCAGGAAGAACTTCCGGATCACCACCCCGTTCCGGGTGAGGTACCGTTCGATGGCATTGATGTCCTCGAACCGCTCCTCCCAGATGCGTGGGGTCACGAGCTCGGGGGGGAGCTGCTGGGCGCGCAGGATGTCCTGGTGGACCCGGACCACCAGCGTTTCCTCGTACCAGGAGCGGTTGAAGATGCCGATGCGGCCACGGCTGGGCAGCCGCGAGAGGCAGCGCCACATGAAGTCGTGGTCCCGCTCCTCGGCCGAGGGCACCTTGAAGGCGTGGACCTCGCAGCCCTGCGGGTTCACCCCCGACATGACGTGCTTGATGGCGCTGTCCTTGCCCGCGGCATCCATCGCCTGGAAAATGAGCAGGATGGCCCAGCGGTCCTGCGCGTAGAGCTTGTCCTGCAGGGCCGCCAGGCGCTCTACGCCCGCCCGGAGCGCCTCCTGGGCGGCGCCCTTGTCCTTCAGGCCTGCGCGATCGCGGGGGTCGTGGTCGACCAGCCGGAAGTCCCGGCCGTTGGCCACCAGGAAGGGCCGGGCGAAGGCGTCAGCGTGATCCGTTGCGTGCCGGCTCATTGCACCCGGGGCAGGTCGCGCATCAGGCGCTCCACGGCGGCATGGATCCGCTCGTCGGTGGGCGTACGGCCCGTCACGCCGTCGGCGAACGTGGCCTTCCACGCCACCCTTCCCGATGCCTGGTCCAGCAGCTCCAGCACCACCCCTGCCTCCCGGGATGCCTGGGTGGCGAACTGCGGGTCGTTGCCCGAGCCATAGCCGGTCTCCCAGCCGCGCCAGCAGCCGTCCGACCCGCAGCGGGTAAGCGGGATGGGCTCGAAGTTGGGTGACTGCACCCGGACGTCGCTCATCGTGGTCTTGATGCCGATCGAGTAGCGGGCCAGGAAGGTGGCCTTCTCCGGGTCCACCTTGCGGTAGCCCCGCTGGGCCAGGCCGCTGTCCATGAAGGCGAGCACCCTGGTGCGGAGCTTCACGTTGGCCGGCGTGGCACCGGTCGTGAGGGGGTCGGTTGGCCCGCCCCACGCATAGGTGCCGTCGCGGGGGATGAGCTTGGAGTCCTTGGTGACCGAAACGTTCGGGCCCCCGCACCCGGCCAGGGCCAGGGCGACAAGCGGCGCGGCACAACGGAGCGCATGGAGGGTCACGCAATCCTCATTCGTTGGTCGGAAGGGGCGTCGAGACGAGCCGGCTCACCAGCAACACCAGGTACAACTGCCCGAACAGCGCCTCCATGGTCACGATCACCCGGGCGGCCGTGGAGATGGGGAGGACGTCACCAAACCCCAGCGTCGTCAGCGAGGCGATGCTGAAGTATACGAAGTCGGCCCGGAGCGCCTCGTGGGCCGCGGGCGCGTTGGCGAAGCTGATGGCATGGGGGTCGAGGTGCTGCAGCAGCCAATAGGCCTCGCCGAACACGAGCGCCACCATGAGGTACACGGCCACGGCGCCGGCAATCTGGCGCCGGGTGACCGGGCCCGGGCGCACCACCATGCGCAAGGCCACGGCGGTGAGGCCGGCCATGAACGCCAGGGCCATGGCCGATCGCAACGTGGCAAGCCCGGCGTTGGGGCGGAACAGCTGGATCCAGGCGAGGACCGCCGGCACCAGGGCGGCCCCGAAGCCCACGATGCGCTCGCGCCGCGTGTTCGTGATCGCGGCGGCCAGCGCCAGGCCCAGCGCGGTGAAGCAGACCACGGAGAGGGTCCGGCCGGCCAGCGCCAGCTCGTCCGCCGCCTCCATCGGCAGGGCGGCGAACAGGAGGATGAAGAGCGACACCAGCATGACGGCCAGGCTCGAGTCGCTGCTCCATTCCCGCACCGGCCGTTCGAGGCGCATCAATAGCTCACCTGCACGGCTCCCGAGAGCATCCAGCGATAGATCCTGGCGTCCTGGACGAACTGGAACTGGCCCGGGCGCTGCGTGCCGAGGTTGTGGGTATGGACGGCGATGTCGACCTTCCCGCCGATGTCCACCCCGCCCACCGAGCGGATGGGGACGTACTCGACACCGGCGCCCAGGTGCCAGGTGTTGGGGAGAAGGTTGTCCCAGAACGCGGGCTTCCGGATCCACTCACCCTCGCCCGGGCCCAGGACCTCGCCATCGAAGGTCACGTCCTCCACCCGGTACCAGCTCAGGCCGTACCCGGCCTTCACGTAGGGCTGGAAGGCCTCGACGGCCAGGTTGTAGCGGATGCTCCCGGTGAACTCCCAGAAGTTGAGCGTGCCTTCCAGGGGCCGCACGCCGGGCACGCCGTCAATGGCTATCCCGGTGGAGAGGGTGGACCGTGAGTGGCGCAGGCTGCTTTCGCTCACGACCTTGCGTCCCAGGTAGATGTTCACGCCGGCGAGCCACTGGGTGGCCAGCGCGTTGTTGACCCCGGTGCTGATCAAGTCCAGGTCGTCGGAGCCGGAGATCTCCTGCACCTCCTCCAGGAGGGGGATGAAGAGTTCGCTCACCCCGAACATCCCTTCCCACTCCTCGCTCGGCTTGAACGACGAGAGGCCGACGCTCCCGCCCACCAGGCGGAACGGCACCGTCTGGCTGATGTTGAAGGCCGGCCCGATGGTCTTGCTGGTGGCCTTGAACGGCGCGCTCACCAGGCGGAACGCCACGTCGAAGGGGGGCAGCGTCACCAGCAGTGGCACGGTCAGGTTGAAGAAGCCCCAGCCGGTGCGGAAGTTGTCCTGGAGGCTGGCCGGGAAGTACGAACTCAGGCGGTGCGGCTCATAGGCGTCATAGCTGGACGTCGTGCCGGCCCGGTTCCAGCCGGAGTTGAACGATGGTGCCGGGATCGAGAGGTTCCCCGTTTCCGCGTAGGGTACGATGCCGGCAAAGGGTGACACGGTGGCGGGGTAGCCGAAGCGGATGGGCAGCACCAGCCACGACCATTGCGCCCGCATGGCCGGGTCGGTGTACAGCTGTGGCAGCACCCGCTCCCAGTCGGGCAGGAGCTCCAGGCGGTCGGGGTTGTCGAGCCGCACGATGCGCTCCGTCTCTGCCGCGGTGGAATCGGGCGGCTTCCGGAACAGGTCCCAGCGCCGCTCGATCAGCTCGCCCGTCCCGGCGGGCCCGACGTCCTTGTAGAGCCCCACGAACGGGTAGCTCCCGTTGCTGGCGCGCTGGAACCGCGTGGGCTTGGCAATGAGCTGCTGCAGGCCACGGTTGTCCCCACCGATGAAGATCACCGGATGGAGGTTGAGCCGGGTCTCGTCCTCGTCCATGTACGCCTGGCGGCGGACCTGCTCCCAGATCTGGCGCTCCCCGACCCGCTCCTCGGGCATCGCCTCGACCTGCGCCTCCCACGCGGCGCGCGGGAGGTAGACGTTGGGGGTGAAGTAGTCGAGCCGGAACACCCAGTGATGGAAGTAGTAGTCCACGTACCGGATGATGAACTCCTCGGTGGGTGGCGGGGATGCCAGCAGCGCCTCGAGGCCGGCGGCGGTGAATCCGTCGTTCCCCACTCCCTTCGTCGTGACCGAAACATTGATGTGCTCCCAGTCCCCCTCGTGGATGTTGCCGGCATCGTTGTAGGGGTAGAAGAACCAGTACTGCAGCACCAGCTCATAGCGCGGAGCGCTGGAGGGCTGCCCCGGCAGGAGGGCAATGAAGGGGTGCACGAAGCTCTTCGCCCAACCCACGTACCGCCGCGAAAGGATCCCCTTGCGCGGACCCTCGAACTCCTGGGCCCACGTTTCGGGGCTCTCCCCGGGGAAGTCGAAGAAGAGGACGCGGGCATGCCCGCCCGCGGGGTCCTGGGGCTGCGGGGCCTGCCGTGAGAGGGGTCCGTAGGTGTCGAGGAGGGCAAGCAGCCGGCAGTCGGGCAGGGTGTCGTTCGCCGCATCCTGCCCCGTGACGGGGCAGGGCAGCGAGTCGATACCCTGCATGTTGATCGACTCCGTCCGGACCAGGTCGGGAACAGGCCCTGCCTTGGAGAACACATCCACGAACAGGGGGAAGGCCTGGCCCTGGTACACGAACCTCCGCCAGTCCATGGGGAAGTCGATCGTGTTCCGCACCATCCATGGCGCAAACCGAACGGAGAGGCCCATGAGCCACGCATCCCGCCGGTCGTCAATCCCGTTTCGGGGCGCCCGGTCAACGTAGCCCGCGGCCGCGGTGTCCCCGAAGAGGTGGAAGGCCGCCGACGCCGGCTGCTCCGCCACGGGCAGCGGGAGGCCGGCCGGGAGGTAGGTGAAGTAGTCAGGCCGGGGGATGGCCTGCCCGTAGACCCGGGCCGTGGCGCCGAGGAGGATCAGGGTGGCGAGTCGGAGGGTGGCCCTGCAATGCATGCGTTACTCCCGTTGGGCTGATTAGGTTGGGTACGACAATGATACCCCGCCCCGACGCCGGCGTGGCATGATCCTGCTCGCCGCATTGCTCGCCGTTGCCCCACCCGACACCGTGTGCGCCACCCCGGCCCTGTGCGAGCTGGTGGCACGGGCCGCGGCGGTCAACCGGCTGCCGGGCAACCTGGCCCATTACTCCGCCTCGGTCGAGTCGGAGATGGCCGTCATCACCGTGCGGCCCGACCGCATCGACAGCCCGGACGCGGTGGAGGAGTTCCGGTCCCGCGTCGACTGGCACCGGGACGCCCAGTTCGAGCGCCACACCATCGGCTACCGCTCCCGCAACGCGGCGCTGCCCATTGCCCCGGTCCGGTACCTCCTGGTGGGCACCATCGTGCCACTGACCTATGGCGACCGCTTCGCCGTGCTGCCGCGGAACGTGGGCCGGGACTCCCTCGGGGCGCGCACGCTCGACAGTAACCTGGTCTACGCCATTCACCCGCTGGCGAGCGACCGCGGCGAGTACTACCGGTTTGTGCGCGCGGATACCGGCGACATTCGGCTGCACGATGGGCACACCATCAGGGTCATCCGGCTCGAGGTACGCCCCCGTTCCATGCCACGGGAGCGCCGGCTGCTCTTCAGCGGCACGGTGCAGCTGACGCTTGACGGGCTGCACCTGGTGGGCCTGCGGGGACGGCTCGATGCCAGCGGACCGGGCTTCAGCGTGGAACGGGCGTTCGGGCTGGTGCGCAAGCCCAGGGAGACGTTCATCCACCTGGAGAATGCCCCCAACGCCGACGGGGTGTGGCTACCTCGCTACCAGCGCTTCGAGTTCCAGGGGCCACGTGCCCCGGGAGGCCGGGCTCCGGCCCTCCGGAGCATCGTGTCGTTCCACGATGTGCGGAGCGTCCCGCTCGCTTCCACCGCCCCGGATGCATTCAATGCCAGGGCCGGGTTCGTGCTCACGACGGCACCGGCCGACTCGCTCCGCCAGTTTCGCGGATGGGACCGCGACCTCGGCGAGGCATCGAACAGCCTGGACGTCACCGACTTCAATGACGTGCGGCAACTCCTGGGCCCGGAGCCCACACGGGTCTTCGTCCCGGCACCACGGGACAGCGAGTCGGTCGTGCGGTACAACAGGATCGAAGGCATCTACCTCGGCGTCCCCGTCACCCTGGCACCCGGTGGTGACCTGACGGGCCTGTTCGTGCACGCAAACGCGGGCTACGCGATCTGGGAGAACGTGGTGCGCTGGAACGGCAGCCTCGGCATCGACATCGGCGCCGCCGCGGTCGAGGTCTACGCCGGTCGCATGCTGGAGGTGACCAACAAGTTCCGGAACCAGTTCGACCAGGCCGCCCTGGGAGCACTCCTGGCACGCGACAACTGGGACTATTACGACCGGCTCGAGGCGGGCGCCACCGCGCGCATCGGGATCGGCCGGCGCAACCTGCTCGCCGTCGCTGCCGGTTACGGGAAGGATCGTGCGGTCGAGCGCAACATGACCCGTGCCCCGTTCGTCGTAGGCTACCTGCGCCCGAACCGGGGCATCTACGAGGGCGACTACTTCCACACGACACTCTCGTTCGACGTCAATCCCGACGTGAGCCCGGTGTTCGTCAAGAATGGCGTGGGCGGGCGCTTGCTCTACGAGGGCGGGATCGGCAGCGTCAACTTCCAGCGCTTCGAGGCCCGGATCGTGGCGCGGCAGGACTTCAACGCGGTCTCCCTTACCGTCCGTGCCCACGCCGGCATCACCTTCGGGGACAGCATCCCGCCGCAGCAGCTGTACGAGCTGGGCGGCGCCGTCCAGTTGCCCGGCTTCGAGTACAAGCAGTTTGCAGGTGACCAGGCCGCGCTCCTGCGGCTCCGGCTGACCCGTGGCCTGCCCTTCCTGCAGGCCCCGCTCGTGATCGGCAACGGGGTGGCGCTCCCGGCCCTGACGCCATCGGTGTCCCTCGGTCTCCAGACGGCCTGGACGCGGATTTCAGGGGCGGCGGCGCAGCGCTCGGTGGATGCGCTGGGTATCCGCTACGATGACCACACCGACCAGCCTGAGCTCGACCCCATCACCGGCCAGCCGCTGCCGGCCTCCGTGGCCACCGACGGATTCCAGACGTCCATCGATGTCCGGGCCGGCTTCTTCAACGATGCGCTGGCGGTGGGCGCCGCGCAGGGCATGGGGCCCGGCGGCCACTTCGCCGTCTTCGTGGCCGTCGGGCGGCAATTCTAGCGCGACGGGCGTCAGCGCGCCGAGGGCAGGCCCCGGAAAATGCGCTGCATGGCGGCGTCGATCTTCTCCTGGCTCGGCGCCCGGTTGCCCGGATCACCCTGCCAGATGCCACGCCAGGCCATTTGCCCGGTGGGGTACTTCACCAGGTCGACCACGAACTGGACTTCCGTCGTGGTGACCGGGGTTGTGGTGGAGACGCCCATCCCCATTCCTCCCATCCCCCAGCCCATGCCGGGGCCCATACCCCAGCCCCAGCCCCAGCCAGGACCCCACCCCCAGCCGCCCCAGCCCGGACCCATCCCCATGCCGCCCATGCCCATCCCGGTGGTGGTGGTCACCAACTGCGTGTTCTGGTGGATGCCAGCGAAGTAGCGCACGATGAAGTCGGGGCCGGCGATCGAGTCCACGACCCGGTACCCCTTGGCCTTGAGTTGCTGCACGATCGCGTTCTGCACCCTGCGGTGTACGATGTCGTTCTGGACGTTGGGGTCCACCCGGCCGGAGCCCTCGGAGGCGCCACCAAGAAATGCCACCTTGGCGGCCTGGGGGATGACCACGCTGCGGTCGACGTCGTATGTGATCTTGGGGCCGCACGCCGCCAGCAGGGCGACGGCGGGAAGGGCGAGCAGGCGGGACACGTGCATGACGACCTCGGTGGAGTGGAGCGCCCGGCGGGGTGCAGGGCCACGGGGGGAAAACTACACGGGGAATGGCCCGAGCGGTTTGTCTTGAGGGGCGGGTGCCTGACTGTTACCTTCCCGTCCCTTCGAAGGGCCTGTAGCTCAGGTGGTTAGAGCGCACGCCTGATAAGCGTGAGGTCGGTAGTTCAACTCTACCCAGGCCCATGAACGACACGCGACCCGCCGCCCCCCATGGCAGCGGGTCGCGCCTGTTTCCGAGCCCCTAGTTCTTGCCGGCGTACGGCATGGAGCGGAAGAGCTTTGCCGCGCTGGCATCGAGCTGCTCCTGGCTCGGCGCCTGCTCCGGCGGGTCGCCCTGCCAGACCCCGCGCCATGCCGTCTGGCCCGACTTGCGGTCCAGCAGGTCCACCACGAACGAGGCGTCCGCGACCGTCACTGGCGCTGTGGTGCTGGTGGCCATGCCGCCGCCCCAACCCCAGCCGTAGCCGTAACCCCAGCCGTAGCCACCCCACCCAGGCCCGTACGCGGCACCGGTGGTGGTGGTGACGTACTCGGTGTGCTGCTGCACACCCACGTAGTACCGGACCAGGAAGTCAGCGCTCTCGGGATCCTTGGCGGCGGTGAACCCGTGTGCTGCGAGCTGCTTCTTGATGGCGGCCTGGATCCGGCGGTGCACGATGTCGTTCTGGACGGCGGGATCGACGTTCTTTTCACCTTCGGCGGCGGAGCCGCCAAACGCCACGGTTGCGCCGGCCGGGACCGGGATCGTGTCGTCACGATCGGAGCTGATGCTGGGGCCGCAGCCGGCGGTTGCCAGGCCCAGCATGCCAAATGCAATGAATCGGGATGTGTTCATGGTCGGCGCCCTTGGAGGGGTGAGTGGCAGGAAACCCGGCGGCGAATATACCGCCCCCAGGCAAGGGGCGCTCACAGCTAGTGCCGACGGTACCTCGAGGGGCGGCCCACAATGGGCTGGTTCACGGCAATGACGCCCCCACGGGAGGGGGCGCAGTCGTCGTACCCCCCCATCATTCCGCCCCCGTGCCGGCCCATACCCTCGAAGCCGCCCATGCCCTGGCCACGCCCCCCGCCGCCACTGCTCCCATCGTCGGCGATGGCGGGAACGATGGTGATCGTCTCCCCCGTGCCGAGCGGCGCACCCAGTCCACCTGTCGCAGGTGCAGGCGTCGGAGCAGCGTGGGCGGTCGAGCCGGTTGCCACCAGCACAGGCTCCGGCACTGGAACCTGGCCAGCCACCACGGCCTCCACCTCGCCATGAGTCGCGGCGACGGTTGTTTCGATGCCCGCCGGGGCCCGCCTTACGCGCTGCGGTGCCGGCGCATGTGGATGGGACCGGACGCCCCGCTCCAGGCTGGAAAGGACCGGCGCCGCCTCGGGCGTCGCCATGGGCAGCGACAGGTCGCGTGCATCCCGGGGCGGCGCATCGGGCGCGGCCGTGCAGGCCACCGTGAGGGCAGCCGCGGGGACCAGGCAGGACAGGTAGGAACGTCGCATGAAAGCCACCACCTTCAACATAGCGCTTGCGGCCGAACCGACAAGACATGGGGACGTGCATCCCCTACCGGGTTTCACAAGGACGCGATCAGCATGAAACGTCGGCTGGTCGACCCCGTCTTCCGGAGGGGTCACCCGGCCGGGCGCTTCCGGCCCAGGTAGATACGGCCCGTCCCGGTGAGGACCCTGGAATGCACGGCCTGAGAGGTGCCCCGGGCACGCATGTCAGTGAGGCCGTGCGTGTAGCGCGCGGCAATGGCCAGCATCCAGAACCGCCACTCCGCCTCGATCGACAGCCCGAAGTCCACGTCCGGGATGGCGTCTCCGATGTCACGTTCCAGGACGTACTCGCTCCCGGTGGGCGTGGTGGTAGCGTACCGATCAGTCGCACCGGTGACAAACCCGATGGAGGTACCCGCCCCGACACGGAACCCGGTCTCCCGCTTCGGCGCCCACTTGAGCAGCACCGGGAGTTCCACGTAGCCGAGGCTGCGCGACATGGTGGTTCCTGCCACCTGGCTGTCGATCACCGGGTCACCCGTCAGTGCGGGCTCGAGCCCCTTCGCGCCGCGCCCGGCGGCCGGGAGCACCGCGGCACCCAGGTGAACGTGCTCGGAGAACCGCCAGTCGGCGAACAGCCCGAACACCGTGCGGTTCATCCGCTCCGCACCGGGGAGCCCATCAAGGGTCGCGAAGTTGATCCCGATCTCGAACCCCATGTTGAAGTTCGGGGTGGCCAGCTTCTCGCCAAAGAGCAGCCCGATCAGGACCTGGGCCCGGGCTGGTGCGGCCGCGGCAACCAGCAGGACCAGGCACAAGGCCGCTCCGCGCACTACAGGTCCATCCGGTACGCGGCGCCCACCAGTACGGAGTACCGCCCGATGAGTCCCACCTCGGTCCGGATGCTCCAGCGATCACTGAGGTCCAGGTTCGCGCCGACGAGCAGGTTCCACCGGGTTGCCGGTGCCTTCTTGAGCGAGTAGTTGACGGTGACGTCGGAGTAGTCCCCGGACAGCAGGCGCTCCACCAGGGCGTCCACCACGGCGCGCTGGGGTGGGGTCAGGTCCTGGTACCAGTCCTCGTTCTCCACGTTCTCCAGCCGGTCACGAATCTGGTCGACGGTCCCCGGGGGGAGCGCTTCCGACAGCGCGATGCTCCCGTGGGTCTCGCTCGCGAACTTCACGTTCATCGTACCGGCCCAGAGCCCGAGTCGCTTTCCACCCCACACGGGGAAGGCCCGGCCGAACCGCAGTGACAGCACGCGGCTCTGCACCGGCTCACTCAGTTTCTCGAGGTCGGTCCAGGCCCAGTTCACGTCCACCACGCTGAAGAATTTCCGGATGCCGAAGGCTCCCGTGATGCCGACGCCCGCATAGCGGCCGGTCTGGTCCACGCTGCTGGTGAGCGGAATCGGCTCGGTGAGTCGCACGGTGGTGTTGGCAGCTGCCAGGCCGCCCATGGCGTAGACGTTGAGGAAGGGCAGCACCCAGAGTTCCACCCGGGCATTGACGGTAAGGGCGCTCGAGTTGTTGTCGCCGAACTTGATGGCCTCAATCGGCACCGTGGGGTTGCCGCCGGTGCTGAGGCCCAGTTCGCTGATCTCGATGTCCTGGACGGCCCAGAACGAGTTCAGGTTGATGCCAAGGGGCTTGGGGAGCCTGAATCCGCGCTCGATCGCCTTGCGGCCCAGGATCGGGAAGATGTTGTCGTAATGGGCGAGGATGCTGTCACGGGATGCCCTCGAGAGGTCGAGGTCGGGCTGCTGCTGCGCCCGGGCAGGACGGGCAGCGGCAGCGAGTGTCACGATCGTGAATAGCAGACCACGTGGCGTCGGCATTGTCAGGGCATGCTCCGCTCGTGCTATGGCGTTCAGGGCAGTGTATCACGCATCGCCGCAGGAAGCCGGATCCACCTACCGCGTGATCCCGCCCGAGGTATCGGCGATCTCGGCCCGGAACCGGGCCGCGAGTTCCCGCTCTCCCAGGGAATCATATGCCACGACCAGGTCGCGGCGCGCCGCCCGGAGGAAGCTCACGCCCGGGCTTGCCTGCCTCGCCACGATATCATACCCCGCGCGGCTTTCGGCAGCACCCTCCCGGAAGCGTCCGTCCCGGATCAATGTGCGCCCGAGCTTGATGCGGCCGATCCCGGTGTTCAGGTGGTCCGGCCCCTGGGCGCGGGTGAACTGCTCGATCGCGCTCCGGTACATCGCTTCCGCCTGGTGATAGTCCTTCCGGGACAGGTAGACACCCCCGAGGTTGGAGAGGGCAATCCCCACCAGGTAGTGCCCCCCAGGATAGGTGACCCGGTAGATCGCGGCCATGCGGCCGTAGTAGCGCTCCGCATCGTCCAGGCGCCCCTGTTGCACGGCGATGTTGCCGAGCTCGTTCACGGTGGAGGCCACCTGCGGGTGCACGGGACCGAAGACGCGCTCGCGCACGGCCAGGGCACGGTGAAGCTCGGTGTCGGCCTCGGCAAACCGCTGCTCGCTTACCAGCGCCCGGCCCAGCATCGTCATGTGCGAGGCCACGACCGGATGATCCTCGCCATACCACGGCTGGCTGATCGCGAGCGCCTCCCGGTAGTAGCGCTCGGCCTCGGGGTAGTTCCCCCGCTCGAACTGGGAGGCCCCGAGGTTGATCAGCACCTCGGCCACGAGGGGGTGGCGTGGCCCGTGCACCTGCCGCGTCAGGGCCAGGAGGTTGTTGTTGATCGAGTCGGCCAGGCCGTGATGGCCGGCGTAGAAATGTGTGCTGGCGAGTTCTCCCATGGCGCGAAGGAGCCCGGTGGTATCGCCCGGGTCGGCCGCGCGGGCGCGCACGACGCCTTCCAGGAGCACGAGCGACTCGTCATACGAGCCCCGTTCCTGCAGGACCCGACCCAGCGTCGTGCGTGCCTCCAGGGTGCGTGGGCTGGTCGGCTCCGCTCGCGCCAGGTCCCTGAGTCCCGCGCGAACCAGGCCCTCGGCCTCCTCGAGGCGCGCCTGTGCCACGCGCAACTCCCCCAGGGACACCCTGACTGCGGCCGTGTTCGGGGCGTGCTCGCCCTCCAGGCGCATGCGCGCGGCGAGCGCCGCCCCGAGCAGGGTGTCGGACTGGTCGAGTTTCCCCAGCTTGAGGTAGAGGCCCCCCAGCGTCTGGCGCAGCTCCGCCTGGGCGAGCGGTTCCCGTTCCAGCGTGCGCGCCTCCTCCGCGCCGCGGTCCAGCAACGTCAGGACCCGCAGGCTGTCGGACGGCCCGGCCGCCTCGTCTCCTCCCTGGAAGAGGTTGAGGGTGAACTCCTGGATTCGCTGGGCCCGCGCGGCCTCCGCCAGCGCGCGATCGCGTGCGCTGGCGAGGCGCACCAGGTAGAACGCCGTCAGCGCCACCAGCGTGGCCAGCACGGCCAGGGCGGCCAGCACGGGGACCCGGTTGCGCCGCACGAACTTCCCCAACCGGTAGCCCACGGTGTCGGGTCGGGCCTCGAGGGGCTCACCCCTGAGCGAGTGGTCGATGTCCCGGATCAGGGCCTCGACGCTGCGGTATCGGCGTGCCGGGTCCTTGTGCATTGCCGTGAGGCACAGGACATCCAGGTCGGCCCAGGACACTCGTCCCTCGAGCCGCCCGGCTGGCGTCGGCTCGGCTGCACGCCGCGCCGCCGCCCGTGCCACGGCACTCGGGCGCACCGGCTCGCGCTCCGCCAGGATGGCCTCTGCCTCACGCGGGGTGTGGTGGGACAGGTCGAATGGCAGTCGGTCGGTCAGCAGTTCGTAGAGGATGATCCCCAGCGAGTACACGTCGGTGTGGAGCCCGACCTGGTCGCCCCGCACCTGCTCGGGCGCCGCGTACGCCGGGGTCATCATGCGGAGGCCTGTCCGGGTCTGGTCCTCCGGGACCTCCAGGTTTGCCAGGTGCTTCGCGATCCCGAAGTCCAGGAGCTTCACCGTGCCATCGGCCGCCACGAGGATGTTGGACGGCTTGAGGTCGCGGTGGATCACGGCGTGGTGGTGTGCGTGCAGTACCGCCTCACAGACCGCGCGGAAGAGCGTCAGGCGCTCGTTGATGCTGCTGCCCCGGGCACGGCAGTGATCCGTGAGGGGCTTGCCCTCGACGTACTCCATGACGAACCAGGGCGTGCCATCGGGCAGGGTGTTGGCGTCGAACAGGCGTGCAATGGACGGGTGGTTGAGCTGGGCCAGCGTGCGCTGCTCTGCGGCGAATCGCTCGCGCCGGGCGGGGGAGAGCCAGGCATCCCGGAGGATCTTGATGGCCGCCTCGCTCCCGAGGTCAGGGCGCCTCGCGAGGTAGACCACACCCATCCCGCCCTCGCCCAGCACCCGCACCAGCCTCCACGCCCCGAACGAGCGCTCGCGCAAGGCGGCCGGGATGCCGTCCTTCAGCACCGCATGCGCCACCTCGGCGAGGGACCGGTCCAGGACGCTGGGCGCCGCGTCAGCCGCCAGCAACGCCAGGACCTCTGCGGCGAGCGCCTCATCCCCACACGCTGCGGCGACCCAGGCCGCTCGCCGCTCCTCCGGAACGTCGAGCGCCCGGTGGAACAGGCCCTGGACGGCCTCCCATCGTGCAGCCGACCCCCCTGCGCCGTCCATGGTCACGGGCCCAGTTCGCGCGCCAGCCAGGCCTTCGCCGAGCGCCAATCGCGCAACACCGTCGCTTCCGACACACCGAGCAGTTCCGCCGTCTCCTTGACGTCCAGGCCACCAAAGAACCGGCTCTCCACCATCTCCGCCTGGCGGGGACTCACCCGGGCCAGCGCCTCCAGGGCGGCATCGAGGTCCAGGACGCCACTCGCGTCGCTGCCCATGCCGTCAAGCGACTCGTCCAGGGTGATGGCGGCCACGCCGCTCCCGCGCTTGGTCGCATGCCGCCTCCGCGCCGCCTCCACCAGCACTTGCCGCATGGCACGGGCAGCGATCCGCTTGAAGTGCAGGGGGGAGGTATGGGCCACCTGGGGGGAATGCGCGAGCTTCATCCAGGCCTCGTTGACCAGCGCCGTGGGGCTGAGGGTGGCCGAGGGGTCGTCACGCTGGACACTGCTGGCGAGGCGCCGCAGCTCCTCGTAGGTCGCGCTGAAGAGCGCGTCCAGGGCCTCCCGGTCCCCAAGGTCGGTGTCGGTCATGCACTGTTGTACGGCCGGGCCGTCGGCGGCGCAACTTGGCCCGCCTGACGTCCGCCGTCCAACGTCCCAATGTCCCCTTGACACCTCCGCCCTCCATTCCGCGCAATGCAGGCGTCCCGATCCCACCGACGACTCCCTGGAGGCATCCATGTACGGCCAGCCGCGGTTCTCCGAGGTCACCCCCCAGCAGCTCGTTGGCGTGCTCAAGGCCACCGGGTCCACCGATCCCGACGTACTCGCCGCGGCACTGGACCAGTTTGCCGCGCCCTACCGCCCGCTCAAGTGGTTTGGCATCTGGGGCATGGTCACGGGCGGCCTCTGCACCATCATGATCGTCCTCGCCTTCATCGGCATTCCCATCTTCATCTTCGGCGTCTGGGCCTTCCGCCGCGCCAGGAAGAATGCCCAGGTGATCGACACCACCTACCGCGAGTACATGAGCCAGCTGGGCGTGGCCGTGCCATCCGTGGGTACGGCACAGCCTGGCCTTCGCGCCGTAGGCTGAGCCTGCAGGGTGCGTGGGTCCGTGGCGCGGTCGGCCACGGGTCCACGCGCGCCATCGGCCACCACGCGCCTGCCTTGCCGTGCCACCAATCCCGCCCCACTATCCGTCATGTCGCCGGACCCCGTCGCGCCTGCCTCGTCCCAGCCCCTCGCCCGGACGGCCTCCCGCCAGGGCCGGGTCGCCTGGGGCAAGGCCATCCGGAAACTGGTTCCGCGGTCCGCGCACGCCACGTGGGAACCGGCCCCCGATCGCCGGGACCCGGTTGACCTCCTCCGTGACACCGACGCAGGCCGAACGGGCGACCTGCTCCCGATTCGCTACGGTCGCATGCTCGAGTCACCGCTTGCGTTCTTCCGGGGTGCGGCGGCCCTGATGGCAAGCGACCTTGCGACGACCCCCGATACCGGCGTCCGGGTGCAGGCCTGCGGCGATTGCCACCTGATGAACTTCGCCGGGTTCGCGGTGCCGGGGCGTGACGTGGTCTTCGACATCAACGACTTCAATGAGACCCTCCCGGCACCCTGGGAGTGGGACCTCAAGCGCCTCACGACCAGCGCCGTGCTGGCCGCACGGCATGCCCGCCTGGGTCGGAAGGCCGGCCGGGAAGCGGCCGCCGCTGCTGCGCGCGAGTATCGCGAGCAGGTGCTGGCCCTGGCGGGAATGCGCGAGCTGGAGATCTGGTACGACCGGGCCGGCGGGCGCGACCTGCTGCCAGGCTCCGGCGCAAAGGCGGCGCGCCGGTGGCGCCGCCGCGCCGAGCGACGGTCGGTCCAGGACACGCAGTTGATGGATGATTTCCCTCGCCTCGAGACCGAGGAGGGGAACGCCACGCGCGTCCGTGAGCACCCACCCCAGCTCACCAGGCCGCCCGGGGACGAGGCGCTGGCCCTCGAGGCAGGTATCCGCCGGGTGCTGGCGCGGTATCGTGTCACGCTCCCGGACGAGGGCCGCGCGCTCCTTGATCGCTTCGAGTTCGCCGACTGCGTGGCGCGGTTGCCGGGGGTGGGCAGCATGGGGGCGGCGTCCAGCGTGGTGCTCCTCGTGGCAGCAGGCGATGACCCGCTCTTCCTGCAGGTTCGGGAGGCACGGCGGTCCGTGCTGGAGGGCGCCGCAGGCCCCGGCGTGCACATGCACCAGGGCCAGCGGATCGTCGCAGGCGAGCGACTCCTTCAGGCGATCCCCGATCCGTTCCTGGGCTGGACCGAGGACGACGCCGGGCGGCACCTGGCGATCCGCCACCTGGGAAGGGCAGCGGTGCAGCCCCGGGTCGAGGCCTGGGAGGCCGATGCGCTGGTCGAGTTCGCCGGGTGGTGTGGGGGTGTCCTGGCCCGTGCGCATGCCCGCAGCGGTGATCCCGCCGTCCTGGCCGGCTACCTGGGCCAGGGAGAGCCGTTCGACCGTGCGGCCACGGCGTTCGCCGAGGCTTACGCCGACCAGAACGATCGCGACTATCGCGATTTTCGTGCGGCGGCCGACCGCGGCGCGGTGCAGGCCGAGTCCTCGCCCTGACGGGGAGCCTGCGCCGCGGGCGTACCTCCACTATAGTTGACGTCGCCATGCTGCCGTTGCCTGCCTTCGACGACGCGGCAACCCCTCTCCCATCCGGAGCAACCATGCGTCGAACCGCCACGCGGTCGTCCTGGATCCCGTCTCGTGCAGCCTGCGGGGCGGCTGCGTGCCTCATTGGCCTCGTAGCCTGCACCGGGCCGGCCAACCGGGACACGTCGGGTGCCGCCGGGGAGCAGCTCCCCAGGCCCGACCCGGCCTTCACCGGGACAGTCGGCGAGACGTACGAGACCTCGAAGGCCGCCTATCCGGCACCCGTCCGGGCACCCAGGGGAGCGCCCAACGTGCTCCTCATCCTGCTGGATGACGTCGGATTCGGCATGGCTGGGACGTTCGGCGGCCCCGTGCCCACGCCGACGCTGGATCGACTCGCTGCACGCGGCCTTCGATACAACAACTTCCACACCACCGCCCTCTGCTCCCCCACGCGGGCCGCGCTGCTGGCGGGGCGGAACCACCACTCGGTCGGGAACGGCGTTATCACGGAGATGGGCACCGGGTTTCCCGGCTACACCGGCATCATTCCCCGCTCGGCAGCGCTCCTTCCGGAGATCCTGGGCCAGAACGGCTACGCCACGGCAGCGTTCGGCAAGTGGCACAACACGCCGGAGATGGAGATCAGTCCTGCCGGTCCCTTCGATCGGTGGCCGACTGGCCTGGGTTTCGACTATTTCTACGGATTCAACCAGGGGGAAGCCAGCCAGTTCTACCCGGTACTCTACCGCAACACGACGCCGGTGGATCCCCCCGGCACGCCGGAGGAGGGCTACCACTTCGGCGTGGACATGACCAACGAGACCATCAACTGGGTCAACAACGTCCATGCGGCCGACCCGGATCGCCCCTGGTTCGTGTACTACTCCACCGGAGCGGTGCACGCACCCCACCACGTGTCGCCGGCGTGGCGCAAGCGCTTTCAGGGACAGTTCGACCAGGGCTGGGACAGTGTCCGGGCCCAGACCTGGGCGCGGCAGCTGCAGATGGGCGTGATCCCCGCCGGGACGCAGCTCACGCCGCGGCCCGCCGAGATCCCCGCATGGGACGCGCAGCCGGCAAACGCGCGGCGCGTGTATGCGCGACTCATGGAGAACTACGCCGGGTACCTCGCGTTCACCGATGACCAGGTGGCGCGTCTGGTCGCGGCGCTGGAGCGCACGGGGCAACTCGACAACACGATGATCATCTTCATCGTGGGCGACAACGGTGCCAGTGCCGAGGGCGGCCTCGAGGGCACGGTGAACGAGACGCTGAGCCTCCTGGGTGTGCCGCTCGGCCTCAAGGGCCTCGAGGACAACTTTGACCGCCTGGGCGGGCCGGGCACCGAGCCGCACGTGCCCGTGGGCTGGGCCTGGGCCATGGACGCTCCCTTTCAGTGGACCAAGCAGGTCGCGTCGCACTTTGGGGGCACCCGCAACCCCGTGGTGATCTCCTGGCCGTCACGCATCAAGCAGGAGGGCCAGCTTCGGTCGCAGTTCCACCATGTCATTGACGTGGTGCCGACGGTGCTCGATGCTGCTGGTGTCCGTGAGCCCTCCAGGGTGAACGGCATCGAGCAGATGCCCATCCAGGGCGTGAGCATGGCCTATTCGTTCGACTCGGCGAACGCGCCCACGCACCACCCGGTGCAGTACTTCGAGATGCTGGGCAACCGGGCCATCTACTCGAACGGCTGGGTTGCGGCGGCTCGTCACGGTCGCCTTCCGTGGGAGGCCCCGACCAGTGGACCACCGTCGTTCGATGCAGACAAGTGGGAGCTGTACCATGTGGACCAGGACTTCTCCGAGGCCGTGGACCTTGCGTCGCAGGAGCCAGCCAGGCTCAAGGAGCTGCAGGCGCTGTTCATGACCGAGGCGAAGAAGTACAACGTCCTGCCGCTGGACGACCGGTTCTCCGAGCGGATGGATCCCTCGAACCGGGTGAGTGGGACGCCCCGGACCTCATGGAGCTACGGAAGCGGGGTCAGGATGCCGGAGCCGGTGGGACCGTTGGTCTGGCCGTTCCACCACACCGTGGAGGCCACGCTTGCGGCGGGCGGCGCTGCCAACGGCGCCATTGTCCTGTCGGGTGGCGAAGGGGGCGGGTGGGTGCTGTATGCCGACCACGGCAAGCTGGTCTACGCCACCAACCTGAACGGCACCAGCTACGTCCGGTCCACGCTCCCGATCCCGCAAGGACGAACTACCGTCGGCGCCGAGATCATCCCCGAGGGCGGGCACCTGAAGCCGGCCAGGGTGAAGCTCACGATTGATGGCAAGCCGGCGGGCGAGGGCATGGTTCCCAGGATCTCCTTCCGCTGGGGCCTGGAGCCCTTCCAGGTGGGTCGCGACGACATCTCACCAGTAGCGGCTGCGTATGAGAAGCAGGGTGCGTTTCCACTGAACCGGCAGGTCGAGGGAGTGCGGTTCAGCCTGGTGAAGTAGGGTCGGGTGCGTCGAGCCCGTGTTGCGCGCAACACGGGCTCGTTCGTGCTCCTGCTCCCGTGCCGCCCAGCGGGTACAGCCGGCCCTACAGGATCCGGAGCCCGAACCCGCTGGTGACGAGGCCCACACACAACTCCGCCGTGCGGTTCATCTCGTCCAGCACCGGGTTGATCTCCACGATGTCCATGGACACCATCCGCCCGCTGTCGGCGATCATCTCCATGGCGAGGTGGGCCTCGCGGTAGGTGGCGCCCCCCCGCACCGGCGTGCCCACGCCGGGGGCATCGGCCGGGTCCACCCAGTCCGCGTCACATGACACGTGCATGCCTGCCGTGCCCCGGGTGGCGATGGTGATCGCCTCCCGCATCACGTCCCGGAGCCCCCGCTCGTCCACGTCGCGCATGGTGAACACCGTCACGCCGAACTGCCGGACGTTCGCCCGTTCCGCCTGGTCCAGGTCACGCACCCCCACCAGCACGGCGTTCTCCGGGCGAACCGCCGGGCCCGGGATGGCGAGGCTGGTGAGGAGCGGGTCCCCATGCCCCAGCAAGTGCGCCACCGGCATGCCATGGACGTTGCCGGTCACCGAGGACTCTGGTGTGTTGAGGTCGCCGTGGGCATCGAGCCAGATCAGGCCCACCCGCTGCCCGCGTTCGGCGTGGGCAGTGGCCACGCCGGCCAGGGAGCCTGCCGCCAGGGAGTGATCCCCGCCCAGGACCAGTGGCGCCACTCCCTCGCGCACGGCCCGCGCGGTGCGCTCGCTCAGGTCCCGGCACACCTTCGCAATGGCGGGGAGCAGGCCCAGCGCCGAGGTAACGCCCGTGAGCAGCTCGCGTTCAGGCACGGGGATGTTGCCCTCGTCCTCCACCTCGTGTCCCAGCGCCTCGAGCCGGGATTCGAGCTGGGCAATCCGCAGCGCCGAGGGACCCATGTCCACGCCGCGGCGGCTGGCGCCCAGGTCCAGGGGAACACCAATGATCCGGATCCGTGCCATGTATCTTCTCCTCCCAGATGACCCTCGATTCGCTGCTCTCCACCATGGGCACCTTCTGGCCCACCGTCCTTGCCATTGCAGGCATCCTGGTGGCCCTGGCCGCGACCGCCCACATCCTGCTCTACAAGGCTGATGTCCGGGCCGCCATCGGGTGGACCGGCCTGGTCTGGCTCTCCCCCTTCGTCGGCGCCGTGCTCTACTGGCTGCTCGGCATCAACCGGATCCGGCGCCGGGCGGGGCGCATCCGACGGGCCACCGTACTCGCGCATGACTATACCGAGGAGATCGCCCTCAAGCAGAAACAGGCTGCACTCCTTCCCCAGGGGACCCCCCGGCGCTTCACGGCGCTGGCCACCGCCGTCGGCACCACCACCGCGCAGGAACTGGTGCCGGGAAACCTCGTGGAGCCCCTGCGCAATGGCGACGAGGCCTACCCTGCCATGCTCGAGGCCATCGCCGGCGCGAAGCACTCCATCGGCATGGCGAGCTACATCTTCGACAATGACCATGCCGGCCGCCCGTTCGCCGCCGCGCTGGCTGATGCCGTTCGGCGCGGGGTCCAGGTCAGGGTCCTGGTGGATGGCGTGGGCGCCCGCTACAGCCGCCCCCCGATCAACAAGCTCCTCGCCCAGCTGGGCGTGCCCCACGCCCTCTTCCTGCCCCACATCTTCCCCCTGGCCAATCCGTACTTCAACCTGCGGAGCCACCGGAAGATCCTGGTGATCGATGGGGCTGTCGGGTTCGTGGGCGGCATGAACATCCGGGAGGGGTGCATCCTGGCGCGGCCCTCGAAGGAACCCACCCAGGACCTGCACGCGTGCGTGCGCGGACCGGTGGTGCGGCAGCTGGTGGAGACCTTCGCCTTCGACTGGCGCTTCACCACGAAGGAGCCGCTGGAGGGACCCGAATGGTTCCCGCCCCTGGCGCCCGCTGGCGACATCGTGGCGCGCGGGATCGCCGATGGTCCTGACGAGGACTTCGACACGATCCACGACAGCATCCTCGCCGCCCTCACCGTCGCCACGACCAGCGTCCTCATCGTGACGCCCTACTTCCTCCCCGACGACGCGATCATCGAGGCGCTGCGGGTGGCCGCGATGCGCGGGGTCCGGGTGGATATCGTCCTTCCGGAGCGAAACAACCTGAAGGTCGTGGCCTGGGCCGCCACGGCCGGGCTGCGCGACCTCCTCCGCTGGGGGTGCCGCATCTGGCTCTCCCGCCCCCCGTTCGACCACACCAAGATCATGGTGGTGGACGAGACCTGGGCCATGATCGGCTCGGCCAACTGGGATCCCCGGAGCCTCAGGCTCAACTTCGAGTACAACCTCGAGTGCTACGACCCCGCGCTGGCGGTACGCCTTGCGGCAGTGGTGCATGAGCGCCTGGCCACGGCGCGGCGCTACACGCTCACCGAATGGCAGGCGCTGCCCATCCACGTCAAGCTGCGCAACGGCATCGCACGCCTGGGACAGCCCTACCTTTAGCCTGCCGGGCATGGCACCTTCACTGTCCACGATCCCTGGAGCCCCGAATGACCGACCGTGACTACGCCGCCGAATGGAAGGCCCGGATGGACCGGATCCTGGCGGACCTGCAACCCGAACTGGATGAAATGCGGGTGAAGCTGCACCTGGCCCGGGCCGATGCGAAGGACGAGTTTGCCAGGTGGGAGCAGAAGTTCGCGGCCTACCGCACCCGCGCCGACGCCACCGGCGAGGAAGTGGGTGACATCCTGGAGGAAAAAGCGAAGGCCATCGGGGCTGAGCTGAAGGACGGGCTGGAGCGGCTGCGCAAGCTGGTGTAGGCCACGGGGGCCTCAGGGCGCCGGCGGCGTGCGCCGGCCGGCTCGCGTGAGCGCCTCGCGCAGGAGGAACTCCACCTGCGCGTTGACGCTGCGCAGTTCATCATCCGCCCAGCGCTGGACCGCGGCCAGGAGGTCGCGGTCCACGCGCAGGAGGAACGCCTTCTTCTCCGCCACTACTGGTACAACGTCCCGGTGTTCACCACGGGCTGGGGCGCCCGCTCACCGCAGAGCACCACCAGCAGGTTGCTCACCATCGCCGCCTTCCGCTCCTCGTCCAGCGTGATCACCTGCTTCTGCGACAGGAGCTCGAGCGCGTTCTCCACCATGCCCACTGCTCCTTCCACGATCTTCTGGCGTGCCGCGATGATGGCGCTCGCCTGCTGTCGCTGCAGCATGGCGGATGCGATTTCCGGCGCATAGGCCAGGAGGCTGATGCGCGCCTCGGTGACCTCCACGCCAGCACGGCTCAGGCGCTCGTGCAGGGCCTCGAGCAGCGCCTTGGACACCTCGGCCGTGTGGGTGCTCAGGGCCACCTCACCGGTGGCGTGCACGTCGTACGGGTACGACTGCGCCAGGGCCCGGAGGGCGGACTCACTCTGGATCCGCACGTACTCCTCATAGTGGTCCACCTCGAACATCGCTTCCGCTGTCTCCACCACCTTCCAGACCACAATGGCCGCGATCTCGATCGGGTTGGAGTGGGCGTCGTTCACCTTGAGCTTGGCGGTCTCGAAGTTCCGCACCCGGAGCGAGATCCTGGCCTTCACCGCGAACGGGTTCGCCCACCAGAACCCGTCACCCTTCACGGTCCCGATGTACTTGCCGAAGAGGGTCAGGACGCGGGCCTCGTTCGGGTTCACCACGAAGAGCCCCGGCAGCAGGATGACCACCAGCACGAAGCCCACGGCCCACGCCCCGGCCGGCAGCAGCCGGTCGTCCGTCATGGCCTGCACCGCCGCACTGAGGGTGATGGCCCCCGCCACGATCAGCACCACCAGGGCCAGGTAGCCGTTGGCCGCCCTGTGCGCCCGTTCCCGGATCATTGTCGCTCCAGATGAATGTGATAGTGAGATGATATCACATTGATATGGATTTGCGCAAGGGGCGCCGTCCGGCCCCACCCGGGCACAAAGCGCAGGGGGGCGGAGACGTTGCTCGTCTCCGCCCCCCGCCACCCACTGTCCGGTTCTGGCGCTACCGGTTCCGTTCGTACGCCAGGTTGCGGGGAGAGAAGCGCCACTCGAACGTCCGGGTGGTGGGGGCCTGGCCGCCGCGGTCACCGCGCGATGCCTCCAACGTGGCCAGCACCCTCACGCTGGTCAGGTCATCGAAGTCATTGGAGTCGTCAGCGTCGGTCGGCACGGCCGCCCGGAGCGAGTCGCCGTCCACGAAATAGAGCCACACCTCGAAACCGGTCACGTTCTCTGCCACGACGTCGCCCACCGGGACATT
Source organism: uncultured Gemmatimonadaceae bacterium (assembly GCA_964638035.1). Taxonomy (GTDB): domain Bacteria; phylum Gemmatimonadota; class Gemmatimonadetes; order Gemmatimonadales; family GWC2-71-9; genus JAGGAG01. Next base: position 136,440 of record CAZWXD010000005.1, read on the forward strand.
CGCGCCCGTCAGGCGGGTGGCCCGGATGATCCGGTTCTGCCCATCCCGGTAGTACATGACCGGGGTGATGCGCTGGAAGGTCGTCTGGGCCGGTTGCAGGAGGAGCCGCGAGGCGCTCGCAATCGGCGGGGCCCAGCCGGCCGGGTGCAGGAACAGCGTGTCGCCCCCGGCGAACTCGATCCGGAACTGGTTGCTGCCGATCGGCCGCTTGGTGGTCACGTTCAGGAAGCGGCGCTCGGAACCGACGTTCATCTGCACGATGCTTCCCACGCCGAACTGGAGGGTGTCCCCGGCGGTGGCCTGGACATCCACGCAGTACACGCCACAGTTGCCCTGGCCGGGAAGCCCCGGGACCGGGAGTGCCACCGGCATGCTGTAGACCGGGGCGGCTGCCTTGCCGGTCTGGGGGAAGGGCAGGGGCAGCGAGTCATAGGGGACGCTCACCACCACCAGGGTGTCGCCCTTGGCCAGCAGGGTCCCGAACCGCGTCTGGCTCCGGATCGCCACCGCGGTCTGCGAGAGGTCGCGCTCCAGCGACGAGCCGAGGAAGCGGCCGCCACGGAAGATGTCCTCGCGGAGTGCATTGGACTCCACGCCGCGGAACGTGTGCACGGTGAAGTTCATCGTGGCGCCAATCACGGCCACGCCGACCACCATGGCGATCATGACTTCCACCAGCGTCAGGCCTCGACGGCCCGGCGCCAGGCGCAGGGCCCGGCTCATGTCACGCCTCCGGTGTAGATGTAGGTCAGGAGCTCGACCGGCTGCGCCCCGCCCGGATAGGTCACCCGGACGGTCACGCTGATCAGGTTGGTGCGCACGTCCGACACGATGACAGTCCGCGTGAACTTCCCGTCATTGTCCGACTGGCCGTGGGCGTTGACCGTGGTCCCGCCCGGCTCGGCGTTCACCGGCACGTCCTGCGGCCGGATGCTCCGCAGCCATTCCATCCGCTGCCGGGCAATGTCGAGCCCCATGGTGCGGTACCCGGCGGAGCTGTTCGCGTGCACCGCGTTGGAGAGCGTCTTGGAGAGCGCGAGCACGCCCACCGCGAGCATCACCAGCGCCATCATGACGGACACGAGGGTGAAGCCGGCGTCATGCCGCTGCACCGTCCGGCCGTCGCGTCGTCCGCTCATTGCCAGGCTCCTCCGATGTAGTTCCACACGCGAACCGACCCTGCGCCGGTGACGGTCACCGCCGCCACGGCATCGGCGTCGGTGCGGTGGCGGATGTAGATGACGCCCTGCGTGCCGAATGGCTGCGTCAGCCCGCCCTGGTTGAACTCGAGCCGCGACCCGGTGAACGACGTCGGGTCGCCGTTCGGCCACCCGGCGAGGGCCGGGGCGCTGCCGCGGCCCAGCTGCACCCGACTGTCCACCGTCCGCAGCCCGAAGGCACGGAGCGAGTCACTCGATGCCTGGTCCTCCAGCACCAGGCCGTCCCCTTCGATGTCACGGTACGCCGCCCAGGTGCTGTCGCTCAGCAAGGCGAAGCGTGAGGTGCGCTTCGTGGACAGCGCCCTGGTGCGCACCAGCTCGATGTCGCGACCCAACTGCCTGGCCGCTTCCCGCACCAGCCGCTGCGGGCTGGGGCGGAGCCTCGGGACCATGATTGCCGTCATGATGCCGATCATGGTCACGACGACGAGCAGCTCGATCATCGTGAAGCCGCGGGTCCCCCGTGCGCGCGCCCTCACTCGAACACCGGGCGGTACGCCGTCTGGACCACGCTGCCCACCACCGGGGTTCCCGGGGGGAGGTTGGCCGGGTCGAGGAACCGGGTTTCGAAGGCCCAGTCACGAATGGGGGCGCCGTAGTAGTCGCCTGACCACGAGCAGAGGTTGGTGGCCCGCTCGGCAAAGGACACCGAAACCAGGGAGCCACGATAGGTGGTCTGCACCCCACCCCAGTTCTCGAGGAAGCGGGGGAAGTTCTCCAGCCCGCCGCCATAGAAGTACTCGGCCGACCCGCCGGTGTACGTCGGGTTGCAACCCACGGGTACCGCGCCAGGCGCCTGGTAGTCGAACGGCGTGGCGCTGTGGCCTGCCAGCAGCGCGGCATAGATGGTGGCGGGCCCCGAAGTGGCCGGCCGCCGCGTCCACCGCGTCACGCCACCAGTGGTGGAACCGGCGCCACCGGGCCGGTTCACGTGGGTGGCGTCATTGAAGCCGGCCGACAGCCAGGAGAAGGCATCGGCCACGAGTGCCGCCGGCTGCCACTGCGCCCCGTTCGAGTTGTAGCTGCCCTGCACGTAGATCGGGAAGTCGGTGGCGATGGTAATCGGGCTGCCCAGGGTCGTCGCGTTCTGCAGCCGGACCATCGGGTACGGGCGGAAGCTGCAGCCAGCCGCGGGGCACCCGCGCGTGCCCGCGAAGCTCTCCATTGCCATCGGGATGTTCCGGAAGGTGATGAACAGGATGCGCGATTCGCGCGTCGCGTTGCCACCCATCCAGTTGAACAGCTCCTGCATGTTCACGTTGAGCTGGTCCACGAACGTCTGCTCGCGGCTCTCCCACCAGGCGTTCGACGAGCCCGAGAAGATCAGGGCGCACTCGGCCTGCGTCGGGGCCACCCGTCCGCCGGACCGGAGCCCGCCTAGCGGCGTCGCGTTGATCACGCCGGGGTCGCACACGTTGTCGAGCTGCTGGTAGTCAATGTCGATGTACCAGTCGGCCTTCCAGGAGAACTTCGTGATGCGCTCGTCCGGCGAGTCGGCCGCCTCGCGCGCCTTGATCAGTTCGGCGGCCGGAATGCCGGCCGGGAGCGGCAGGCGGAGCGAGTCCACGCCGTAGGCGTTGGTCTTGAGCCGGCCGCTGAAGGTGTTCTCGCTCCAGGTCCGGAACGCGGCGAAGGTGCCGAAGCTGTCCGAGTCGTACAGCACCTGGCGCAGCGACCCGCCGGCGTCGGCGAGGTACACGCCGTTCACGCTGCTGTTGCCATCCTTGCGGCGGTAATGGAACGTGTTGGGCGTCGTGATCTGGTTGTGGTAGTACGAGTTGGCCGACTTGATGTAGATGCGTCCATTGGAGTGCACCCAGCCGGCAAAGTCGAGGCGCGGGCCGTTGGTGATCTCCAGGTCCTTCTCGTAGAACACGCCGAACTGGAAGATCGGGATCGCCGCCGTCTTGACCGACACCACCGCGCGGCTGGCGTCCCCCATGCTGTCCACCGCCCGGGTGGCAATGTCGTAGTTCCGCACCAGGGCGTAGAGGCCGGCGTACGGACCGTCGTTCACCGTCTCCTGGGTCGCGCCACCCACTGCCGTCACGGTCATCGTGGGGATCGTGAACCCGGGAACGTACGGCGCGCCCAGGGAGTCGAGCTCCGCCTGGGAGATGAACCCGTCGTTCACCATCCCGGAGAGCTGCTGCATGATGTCGTCCGACGCCGCCTCGGCGGCGTAGATCGTCCGCGCCGTGCGATAGTCGTAGTTCGCCGTCCGGATCGTGGTCGTCACGCCCGAGACGGCGAAGGCGCACAGCACCGCGATCAGGAGCAACACGAACAGTGATGCCTCGAGCGCGAAGCCACGCCGGTTCTGGAGCAGTGTCGCTGGCCGCATACCTGGTACCCCCGTGCGAGTGGATGCGTCGTTCGCGCATCCTCGGCCCCCCTGTTTGGCAAGTCCGTTGCCAGCGTCGGCTGAATTGCTATGTGGTTGTCATATAGTGACTTGCCTCAGGGCGACCCAGCGATGAACCCCTCGAAATGCAGCCGGATGCGCGTTTGGCGTGCAGTGCATTGCATTGCACGGTCGGATGTTGAGCATCGGATAGCATCCCTGGTGGTCGCAACTCCCGGCTGGATCTTGCGATCGGCCCGGTCTGGAGACCGTACAAGGGTACGACGCAGTGTCCCAAGTGCTTGTCGCGGTGGGTAAAGGCCGTCTCAGGCGAGGTGGCCCCCGGCTTGCCCTCCGGCGTGGGAATCACCCTCCCTCGCGGAGCCATGCCCGTGCGCTACATCACTACTGCCGTCACCCTCCTCGCCGTCATGGGCGCCGCACCCCTTGCCGCGCAGTCGCCCACCATTCAGGCCAAGGCCCCGGGCTTCTTCGCGGGCCTCGGCATCGGACCCGGCCTCTTCCGGCAGTCCTGCCCTGACTACTGCGTGGGCGACCGGTTCTGGGGCTGGAGCGGCAATGCGCGGGCTGGCATCGCGCTCGACAAGCGGTGGCTGCTGGGCCTCGAGGCCACCACCTGGCGCGACACGCGGCACCCGGAGGATGCGGAGTCGATCAAGCAATCGATGTGGCTCGTGGGTCCCGTGGCGTACTTCTACCCGACACCCAACCGGCGCCTCAACCTCAAGCTCAGTGTCGGGCCCCTGATGTACCGGCAGAGCGACCCTGACGACATCGGGGACGAGGACGAAGACGACAACTACAGCACGACCGCCGTGGGCGTGTCGCTTGGTGTCGCGTACGACCTGCCCATCGCCGATCGCGTGTTTGTGGCGCCCTTCTTCACGTTCGTCGGGTCCACCGGCGGCGACATCACCCGTGGTGACGGCACCGTGATCAGTGAAGAGCCGAACTACAGCATGCTGCAGCTTGGTGTGAGCCTGGTGTACCGGTAGCACCCGCCGGAGTCTGGCCTCTCGCCCGGCGCGTGACCTTCTGCAATGCAGGCCGCTGCACCGCGAGGTTCCGGGCGGCGTGCGCCAGCGCACAGCCGGTTGCACCCCCCTTGCCCCGTCACGACTTATCGGGTCGCTGCCGCCATGCCGGACGGGTCGCCGGTGCGGCCCTTCTCTCGCACCACCGGCCACCGTTCCGAGGAAGTCGTCCGTCACCCTGGAGTAGATCCATGCGAGTGCACCTTTCTGCGCCCGCGGCTGCCCGCCTGCTGTGTGCCGCCTGGGCTACATGCTCCACGATCCTGCTCGCGGCCTGTGCGAGCGGCGAGGGCGGTGACCCGTCCGACGCGCCGCGCAGCATTGCCATGAACGCCTGGACGCCCGGCACCAACGATACCTGCACCCAGGCTGACCACGACCGGTACGCCACGGTCGGTCCCGACGGGAAGCTGTATCCCACCTGGCACCCAGCGACCGACCCGGGAACGGGGTGCAGTTTCGGCCATGATCATGGCCGTGACCCGAGTGGTTCAGACCTGTACAACAAGGTTGGGGCGCTGCCCTTCGGCTACGCCAATGAGCAGCTTGCCCTGGTGGACCCGGCGAACCCGCGCAACGAGGACCACGTTGGCCACAAGATCGAGTGGGCCAACGACATTGACCTCGAGGCCGGCGGTGGACAGTTCCGGCTCCGGTGCGACGTGCTCACGAAGCTCCACCAGGGGACGCACTCGAAGGATGCGTTCACCAACAACCTCCATGAGCTGAACTACCACATCCAGTGTGGCGACGGGAGCGAGGCCCGGGTCACCATGCTGACCGCCATCGGGCATCCGGGCGAGTTCCGTGAGTCGTGCACCGGCGAGATGATCCAGGTGGGTCCGGCCACGCCAGCCAACTCGCCGAGCGGCGGCGGCGTGCGCATCATCCCGACCCGCAACTGCGTGGAGCAGATCAAGGTCGCCGAGGGCAGCAACTCGAACTACTTCGAGCTGAACGAGAACTGGGAAGTGAGCATCTTCGTCGAGCGGCAGGGTGGGGGCCGGATCTTCTCGGCCAACCCGTATTACCAGGTGCGCAACGCCAGCCGGTTCTATGACCAGGCCACCCACCCGGCGGTGGGGCGCCAGATCGCCGCCTGCGACGAGGTCGCACCCGGTAACCTCAAGTTGCGGGGCGGGTACTGTGAGGACGCCACCCAGGGCGGTGCCGTGAGCGGTATCCCGTTCGACAGCCCCGCATCCACCTTCGATGGTGCCCGGCGGGTGGTGGACGTCAACAACAACAACTGGAGTAACGAGGACGGCCCCGAGGTGTGGTACACCGACGCCTTCGGCCGGAATGCCCGTACCGAGCCGTTCACCGGCTCGATCCAGCAGTTCGTCTCGCGGCGGAGCAGCGACGTGGGCCTGGATGCCAATGGCCCGGTCATCGGGGGCGGCAACTACGGCGGGAACGGGGTGCACGCGCCGAACTAGAGACGTCAGGCGTCAGGCGTCAGGACGTCAGGACGTCAGGGCGTCAGGTGAGTACCTTGACGCCTTGACGCCTTGACGCCTTGACGCCTTGACGCCTTGACGCCTTGACGCC
>CAZWXD010000006.1:0-121001 GCA_964638035.1 uncultured Gemmatimonadaceae bacterium
GCACGGCGCCGAATGAGGCCCTTCGAGCCCGGGCCATGGCACTGGTTGCGGCGCAGCGCGGTGCCGCGGCCCGCTATGGCGTGGCCATCGACGATGCCTTCACGCGGGCCTCGCGGAGCGCAGCGTGAGGCCGCCTGACCTGCGTACGATGCGGCGCCTGCTCATCGTCAAGCTCAGCTCCATGGGTGACCTCGTGCATGCGCTGCCCGTGGCCGCGGCCCTGCGCGATTCCTTCCCGTCGCTCGAGGTGTCGTGGGCCGCCCACCCCGCCTTTGCACCGGTGGTCGCCCACAGCCCTGTCCTGGCCGAGGTCATCCACATCCCCAGGGCGCGCAACGTGGCACCTGGCGAGGTCGGGCCGCTGGTGGCGGCGTGGCGAGCGGTCAGGCGGCGCCGCTTCGACGTGGTGCTCGACCTGCACGGTCTTTCCAAGAGCGCGCTGGTGGTGCTCGCCTCGGGGGCCCGCTACCGCTACGGCTGGGACACGCTGCGTGAGGTCGCCCCGCTCATCTCGCGTCGCATTCCCCGCCGGCCCGGGAGTCACAACGTGGTGGAGCAGTTGCTGGACGTGGCGCACTTTCTCGGCGCGGACACCCGGCACCCCCGGTGTCCGATTGCCACCGGGCCCGAGGAGGAACGCGAGGCCGATGCCGTGCTGGCCGCTGCCGGCGCCAACCCCGCGGGGGAGTGGCTGGTGCTCAACCCGACGGCGGGTGGCGGCGGCAGCAAGGGCCTCGAGCCCACGGTGCTGGCGCGGGCGCTCGACCAGGTCGCCGCCGCTGGCGCCAGCCTGCCGGTGGTGCTGGTGGGGGGCAGGCTCGACCAGGGCCGGGCCGACGCCGTTCAACGCGAGGTGCGCGTGGCTCGTGTGCATTCGGTGGTGGGGCACACCAGTCTCGGCGCGCTCATGGCCGTCGTCCGGCGCGGCGCCCTGCACCTCGGCGGCGACACCGGTTCATCCCACCTGGCGGCGGCGTTCGGGGTGCCGACGGTGTCCTGGTTCGGGCGCACCGATCCCGCACGCTCTGCGCCCTATGGCAATCGAGGTGAGGTCGTTGAGCACCGCGACCAGTGCGTGGCGGCGTGCCGGGCCCGGCGAACCCACATCAACTCCCCGCAGCGGTGCGTGCTGCGCGAGCCTGCGTGCCTTCCCCTGGTCACGAGCGACGAGATTGCCGCTGCCACGCTGCGCCTCCTGGCCCGGCCGGCGTCGCCCTCGTCGGTGACGGGGGCCTCCGCATGAGAGTCGCAATGGTCTGCACCGGCAACACCTGCCGCAGCCCGATGGCCGAGGCCATCCTGCGCCACATCCTCGCGAGGCGGGGAGTGCAGGGCATCGAGGTGCTCTCGGCAGGCATCATGGCGCAGGAGGGTGAACCGGCCTCCGAAGGCACCTATCTCGTGGCCCTGGAGCACGGACTCGACGTGTCGTCCCACCGGGCCCGCCTCCTGACGGCCGACCTGGCGCGTGGCGTGGACCTCGTGCTCGCCATGGGACGCGCGCACTGCCAGCGTGCCGCCGACGTGGGTGCAGCGCGCGCCGTCCTGCTGGGCGAGTATGCCGGAGAGGCCGGGAGCGGCGCGGAAGTCCCGGATCCCTTCGGGGGCAGGTTGGAGCACTACCGCGCCACCTGGGCGCACCTGGAGCGCCTGCTGGAGGCATCGGTGGACCGCCTGGTGGGGGATGCACGGTGATCACCGGACGCACGCGCGTGTTCGCCGTGCTGGGCGACCCCGTGGCACACTCGCATTCCCCCGCGCTCCAGAACGCCGCGTTCCGGGTCCTGGGCCTCGACGCGGTCTATGTGGCCCTGCCGTGCACCGCCGCCGAAGTGCCGGCGCTCATGGCGTACCTCGCCCGGCATGGTGGCGGCGGCAACGTGACGATTCCCCACAAGGCCGTCGCCGCCGCGTCGGTGGAAGCCCCTTCGTCGCTGGTCCGGCAGGTCGGCGCCTGCAACACCTTCTGGGGCCGCGACGGCGTGGTGCATGGCGACAACACCGATGTCGGCGGCGTGCTCGCGGCGCTGGCGGCGCTCGCGGCGGACGATGATGCCTGGCTGGTCGCGGGCACGGGGGGGTCGGCCCGGGCGGTGATCGCGGCCGCGGCGCTGCGCGGCGCGGCCATCGCCGTGGTGTCGCGCGATGCCGGTCGTGCGCGGGCGCTCGAGTCCTGGGCAATCGAGCAGGGCGTCAGGGTGGCGGAGGCCGGGGAGTGCTCCGTGATGGTCAACGCCACGCCGGTCGGGCTCATCGAGGAGCGTGATCCGATCCCGCCGGGCCTGGCCCCCCGCGCGCGGGTGGCACTCGACCTCGTGTACCGGCCGGGCGAGACGGCGTGGGTGCGGCACTGCCGGCGCCGGGGCCTGGCCGCGGCCGACGGTCGCGAGATGCTGGTGCAGCAGGGTGCGCTGGCCTTCGAGCGCTGGTTTGCAGGGATCCGTGCCCCCGTGGACGCCATGCGCGGGGCGGTTCATGCTGCCCTGGGCTGAGGTGCAGTCCCTGGTCGACCGCGTTGACCGCCTGTTGCTCCCGGGCGAGTGCCTGCTGTGCCAGGCGCCGCTTGCGGCGGCCGGACGGGATGCCCTGGTCTGCCCCCTCTGTCGATGGCGGTGGCGTGCGGTGGTACCGCCCTGGTGCGAGCGCTGCGGCCAGCCGGGACTTCCCGACCTCGCGTGCCGGTTCTGCGCCGACTTCCCCATGGTGCTTCGCCGGGTGCGCAGTGCCTGCTGGCTGCAGGATGGGGCACGCGAGGCGGTGCACCGGCTCAAGTACGAGGGCTGGCCGGCGATGGCCCGCCCCATGGCGTCAGCCATGAAGGACATCCCGTTGCCGGAGGGGGCCGCGCTGGTGCCGGTGCCGCTCGGCCGCCGGCGACTTCGCGCCCGGGGGTACAACCAGGCCCGGGTGCTGGCCGAGGCGCTCGGCCGCCTCCGGCAGCGGCCGGTGCACGACGCGCTCCGGCGCCAGCACGAGACGCACTCGCAGACGACGCTCGCGCCGGGTGCCCGCGCCGCGAACGTACAGGACGCATTCGTGGCAGCCGGGCCGCTCCAGGGTACATTTGTGCTCGTCGACGACGTCTGCACGACGGGCGCGACGCTGGCCGCGGCGGCAGCAGCCCTGTGCGCCGCGGGGGCAGGGCGCGTGGAGGCGGTCACCTTCGCCCGCGCGCCCCTGCCGGTAGAACTGATGGTATAGCGGCGCGTCCCGCGGGGACGCCGCCACGACCGCACCACCAACTGGGGAGAGGGTGAACGGATGGCGCTCAAGGTTGGGATCAACGGGTTCGGCCGCATCGGACGCAACGTCGTGCGCGCGGCAGTCAAGCAGGGCCTGAAGGACATCGACTTCGTGGCGGTGAACGACCTGACCGACACCACCACCCTGGCGCACCTGCTCAAGTACGACTCCGTGCATGGCCGCTTCAATGGCTCGGTCGAGGCCGCGGGCGACGCCATCATCGTCAATGGCGACCGGATGCGGGTCCTGTCCGAGAAGGATCCCGCGAAGCTGCCCTGGAAGGAGCTCGGGGTGGACATCGTGCTCGAGTCCACCGGGCGGTTCACCGACCGGGAACAGGCCACCAAGCACCTCACGGCGGGCGCGAAGAAGGTCGTCATCTCCGCACCGGCCAAGGGCGAGGACATCACCATCGTGTACGGGGTGAACCACACGAAGTACGATGCCGCGAAGCACCACATCATCTCCAACGCCAGTTGCACCACCAACTGCCTGGTCCCGGTGGTGCACGTGGTGCGCGAGGCGTTCGGCTTCCTGAACGGCTTCATGACCACGATCCACTCCTACACCAACGACCAGCAGATCCTCGACCTGCCGCACAAGGACCTGCGCCGGGCACGGGCTGCTGCCGTTTCCATCATCCCGACCTCCACGGGTGCTGCCAAGGCCACCAGCCTGGTGATCCCCGAGGTGAAGGGGAAGATCGACGGCGTCGCCCTCCGGGTGCCCACCCCCGACGTCTCGGTCGTGGCGCTTGCGGCCAACGTCGAGAAGAAGACCACGGCCGATGCCGTGAACGCGGCATTCCGCGCGGCGGCCAACGGGCCGCTCAAGGGTGTCCTCTTCGTGAGCGACGAACCCCTCGTGTCCGTGGACTACATCGGGAACCTGGCCTCCAGCACCATCGACGCGCTCAGCACCAACGTGGTGGACGGCACCCTGGTCAACGTGACCTCGTGGTACGACAACGAGATGGGCTATTCCGCGCGCTGCGTGGACCTGATCCGGTACCTCGGCAGCAAGTGATGAAGCGAAACCTCCAGCAACTCGCCCAGGCGGGCCCCGACGGCCGCCGGGCCCTGGACGGCGCACGTGCGCTCGTGCGCGTCGACTTCAACACGCCGGTGAAGGACGGCGCGGTGACGGACAACACCCGGATTCGCGCGGCCCTGCCAACGATCCGCTTCCTCCGGGACCAGGGCGCGCGCGTGGTCCTGATGTCCCATTTCGGGCGCCCGAAGAAAGGCCCCGACCCGGCATTCTCCCTGGCGCCGGTAGTGCGGGAACTGGAAAAGCTCCTCGGGGCACCGGTGCTGTTCATTCAGGATCCCCTCGCCGATGACGCCGTCGCCGCCACCAGGCGGATGCCCCGCGGCGGCGTGGCGCTCCTCGAGAACACCCGCTTCCTCCCCGGTGAGGAAACCAACGACGCCGGCCTCGCGGCGAAGCTCGCCCGGCTGGGCGACCTCTACGTCAACGACGCCTTCGGGTCGGCCCACCGGGCGCATGCCAGCACCGAGGCCATTGCCCGCGTGCTCAAGCCCGCCGTGTCCGGATTCCTCATGGAGCAGGAACTCCGCTACCTGGGCCAGGCGCTGGACCACCCCAGGCGGCCCTTCGTTGCGGTGCTGGGTGGCGCCAAGGTCTCGGGGAAGATCGACCTCATCGAGGCGCTCCTCCCCAGGGCGGACGCCATCCTCATCGGGGGTGCCATGGCCTGCACCTTCTTCCGGGCCATGGGCCTCGAGACAGGCACGTCCCTGGTGGAGGCCGACCGGGTCGACATGGCGAAGGCCCTGGTGGGGAGGGCAGGGAGCAAGCTGGTGCTCCCGTCAGGCGCGGTCATCGCCGAGAAGCTGGCTGCAGGCGTCTCAACCCGTACCGTGCCGCGCGACCAGATCCCCGGGGGCTGGGCGATGTTCGACATCGACCCCGCCACCGAGAACGACTTCGCAGCACGCATCGGCGGGGCGGGCACCGTCGTCTGGAATGGGCCGATGGGGGTCTTCGAGACGCCACCGTTCGATCACGGCACGCTCGCCATTGCCCACGCCATGGCCGATGCCACGGCGCGCGGCACCATCACTGTCGTCGGCGGAGGGGACTCGGCGGCCGCAGTGGCGGAGGCGGGCGTGGCCGACCGCATGAGCCATGTCTCCACCGGAGGCGGGGCCTCCCTGGAGTTCCTCGAAGGCAAGGAGCTGCCCGGCGTGGCAGCGCTCGATGACGCCTGATGCGACCGCTCATTTTTGCCGCCAACTGGAAGATGCACCACGCGCCCGCCGCGGCGACGGCGTTCGCCTCCCGTTTCCTTGGCCTCACCACTCCGGTACCGGGTCGCACGCTCTGGTTCTTTCCGCCGGCCGTCTCGCTCGATGCCCTCGCCCTCGCCCTGGGTGGGCGTGCGGACGTGTGCGTGGGCGCGCAGAACATCTACTGGGAGCCCAAGGGGGCGTTCACCGGCGAGGTCTCGGCGCCCATGGTGGCGGAGTGCGGCGGACGCGGCGCCCTGGTGGGCCACTCCGAGCGGCGCCACGTGTTCGGGGAGACCGACGCAGCCACTGCGAAGAAGGTCCGTGCCCTGCTCGACCTCCAGCTCACGCCCATGCTCTGCGTCGGGGAGAAGCTCGAGGAACGCGAGGCGGGGGCAACCGACAGCGTCGTGGGTCGGCAGCTCGATGCCGTGCTCGATACGCTCTCCCCGGCGGAGGCGGCAACGATGCTCATCGCGTATGAGCCGGTGTGGGCGATCGGCACGGGCAAGGTGGCCCGGCCGGAGGACGCCAACGCGGTGCATGCGTTCATCCGGCAAAAGCTCGTGGCCCGTGGCGTCAGCAGTAGGGTGCCGATCCTGTACGGAGGGTCGGTGAACGCGGGCAACGTGGCGGGGCTCCTGGCACAAGCGGAGGTCGACGGCGTGCTGGTGGGCGGTGCCAGCCTTGAGGCCGAGGCCTGGGCCGGCATCGCCGGCACGCCCGCAGCAGCACCGTAATCCGGCTTCTCTTTGGGCACCCATCCCTGTAACTTTCAAGGCTTTGAGTGCCGGCCCTGACCCTTGTAAGAGCATCCCATGTACACGTTCCTCCTCATCCTCCTGATTCTCGATGCCATCCTGCTTTCCGTGGTTGTCCTGCTGCAGGCGGGGCAGGGAGGGGGGTTGGCCTCGCTCGGTGGCGGCGGCGGAACTGATACCGTCCTTGGCGGGCGCCAGGCGGTCACGATCCTCACCAAGCTCACTTGGTGGTGTGGGGGCCTCTTCCTGGGCCTCTCCCTCCTGCTCTCGGTGATGCATCGTGGTGCGGGGCAGAGCGACCTGCAGCAGCAACTCCGCCAGTCGGCGCCGCCCGCGGCGCCCGCCACCGGGGCCCCGTCGCCCCTGCAGGGGCTCACGCCGACGCCGGCACCAGGTGCCGCGGCACCCGCCACCGGAACGCCCGCACCGGGGACCGGGGCACCCCCGGCTGCCGCTCCCCCGGTCCAGGCACCGCAGTGACCCAGGGCAGCATGACTGCTCACCCAGCCTTCCTCCTGCTCGAAGACGGTACCTGGTACGCCGGTTCGGCCCCTCGGGCGGTCGAACCGGCGTTTGGTGAGGCGGTGTTTACCACCAACCTCACGGGATATCAGGAGACCTTCACCGACCCCAGTTATCTCGGCCAGATCGTCGTCATGACGGCACCGATGATCGGGAACTACGGCGTCAATCCCGAGGACATGGAGTCGGGCGCGCCTCAGGTCAGCGGAGTCGTGGTCCGCGAACTCTCTCGACATTACTCGAACTGGCGCGCGGAACTCTCGCTGGATGAATGGCTTGCGCGTGCCGGGGTGCCGATCATCGAAGGGGTGGATACCCGCCGCCTCACGCGGCATATCCGGGAGCGTGGCGCCATGCGCGGTGTGATCGCACCTGGACTGGCGCCCACCGACGAACTGCAGCGGCAGCTCAAGGCATCGCCGTCGATGGAAGGGCTCGACCTCGCCTCGCGTGCCAGCGTACGCGATGGCCGGACCGAGGGGGAGGGTCCGCTGGTTGTGGCATTCGATTTCGGCATGAAGCGGAATATCGTCCGCATGCTCGTTGACCAGGGCCTTCAGGTGGCGGTGGTGCCTGCAGATACGTCAGCCGACGAGGTCAGGGCCATGCGGCCCAGCGGGATCTTTCTCTCGAACGGCCCGGGCGATCCTGCGGCGGTTACCTACGCGTTCGACACCATCCGGAGCCTTGCGGGAGACGGCATTCCGATCTTCGGTATCTGCCTGGGCCACCAGCTCATCGGCCACGCTTTTGGAGGCCGGACGGTGAAGCTTCCCTACGGCCACCGCGGCGGGAACCACCCGGTGCGGGATCTCGTGACTGGGCATGTACTTATCACGACCCAGAACCATGGATTCGCCGTGGAGGGCGACGAGAAGGGCATCCCCGGTGCTCCGGCGCTCGAGGTCACCCATGTCAACCTGAATGACGGGACGATCGAAGGGCTTCGGCACCGCGAACTTCCCGTGTTCGCGGTACAGTATCACCCCGAGGCCGCGCCTGGCCCGCACGACGCCTACCCGCATTTCCGGGACTTCCACCTCGCGGTCACCCGGACCGCAAGCTCTTGACAGACAACACTTAAGCTCATACGTTCGGGCCGTGAGTACGCCCTGAACGGGCGTCAGGCACGCCTCCCCGGGGGATGCATGACCAAGGCCGATCTCGTCGAGCAGGTCACCGCATCGATCGCCCGCACGTCGGGCCCGATGATCTCCAAGAAGGACTGCGCACGCGTCGTCGATGCATTTCTCGACGCCGTCAAGCTGGCCCTCAAGGAGCAGCACAACATCGAGGTACGCGGGTTCGGGACCTTCAAGATCCGCAAGCGGAAGACTCGCATGGCGCGGAATCCTCGCACCGGGGAGCCGGTGGAGGTGGCAGCGCGGCCGGTGCCTGTCTTCAAGCCCAGCAAGGAGTTGCGGGCCCTCGTCGCCGAGGATGGCGAGTTCACCCCATCTTCCGAGGATGGTCCGGAGGGAGACGGCGAGTAGCGGTTGCCCCGCCGGGTCGCATCAACGCTCGAGGCCGCGCATGTGCGCGGCCTCGTTAGCTTTGCGACATGTCCCGGTCAGGCTCGCAGTCCCTCCGCGTCACCGTCCTGCTCTTTGCCCGCTACGCTGAGTTGCTGGGCACCCAGTCGCTGGTCCTGGAGTTGTCCCCGCTCGCCACCATTGCGTCAGTGCTGGATGCGCTCCGCGCGATGCCTGGGGGGCACCTCTTGCCACCCAACCCTTTGGTGGCGCGGAACCACGAGCATGCGACCCCCGGCACGACGCTGGCCGATGGGGATGAAGTTGCGATCCTGCCCGCGCTTGCCGGTGGCTGACATGATCCTGCTCACCGAGCGCCCAGTCGAGTTGGACACGGTCCTGGCGTCGGTCCACCAGCCGGCCCATGGTGGGCTCGCGTCATTCGTGGGGTTCGTGCGCGATCACCAGCACGGGCGGGTCGTCACCCGGCTTGAATACTCGGCCTACGGCCCCATGGCGCAGGCCGAGATGGCGCGGATCGCGGCGGAGGCTGCCGCGCGCTGGGCCGCCACCGTGAGTGTCGTGCATCGGGTGGGCACGCTGCAGGTTGGCGACGTCGCCGTCGCCGTCGCCGTGAGCACGCCGCACCGGGCGGAAGCCTTCGACGCCTGTCGATACGTGATCGAGGAGTTGAAGCGAAGGGTGCCCATCTGGAAGCGAGAGTACTTCGGCGATGGTTCCGTGGAATGGGTTGACCCAACCAGGCCCGGCCCTGGCCCGGGCACGGCCCCGAACGTGGCCACTCACGCAGAACGCTCGGATGCCCCGGGCAGGGACGCTGACGGCACCACGTAAGTGATGATGGGGGGCCCACCTGGGTGTCGCCCCGGGCTGGTCACATTCTTGCCCTCCGGACGGCATCCCCTCCAGGCAGCCCGGATGCCCGAGAGTCCGACCGCGTTCCTGAAGACCCGCGTGGCCCGCCGCATCCTGGGCCTCTTCCTGCTGTGCGCGATCCTCCCGGTCGTCCTCCTCGCCACCGTGGTGTACCGGCATGTCTCCCGGCAACTGCTGGAGCAGGCGCAGGAGCGCCTCGTGGCGTCGAGCCGGGCGGTCACCATGGAGCTGCTCCAGCGCCTCCAACGGGTGTCCTCGACGGTCGAACGCGCCAGCGTCTCCGTCGAGCTGCGACCGCGGGAATGGGCTCCCGACAGCCTGCTGCGCCCCTCCCTGCTTGAACAGGGGATCACGGCGATGGTGGTCGAGCGCGAGGGTCGCTGGCAGATGCTGGCCGGGCGCCCCGGTGCCCTGCCCGAGCTGCCAGCAGGCGCCGAGCGCCACCTGCTCACGGGTCGCCCGAGGCTCCTCGTGGATACCACGGCCCAGTCGCCGCGACTCTGGTTGGTACGCACGCTGGACTCCCCGGCCACCTTGCTCTGGGCCGAGGTCAACCCGGCCGTGCTCTGGGGCACCGGGGCGGGCCAGGCGCTGGTGCCGCCCGGCCAGGGCCTGTGTGTGCTGGCCCGGGGCACCGCGCTCCTGTGTCCCCCGGCGATGCTGGAGGCGCTCGCGCATGCGCGCGACACCGGGGAACGCACCCTCGAATGGGTTGGCACGGACGGGCGTTTCATTGCCGGCTTGAGCGCCATGCCGCTGGGCTTCGACTACGGGGCGGACGACTGGCGCGTGGTGATCGGGGAGTCGAGCGACCGCGTACTCGCCCCCCTGGCGGCGTTCCAGCGCTCCTTTGCGCTCGTGATTCTCCTGGCCCTCGTGGCCGTCACCGTCGTGAGCCATCGCCAGCTGACCCGGAGCCTGCGGCCCCTCGAGCAGTTGCGCGAGGGCACACGGCGGGTGGCGCGCGAGGACTTCAGCCATGCCGTCCGGGTTGATGGGAGCGATGAGTTCGCGGAGCTTGCGGGCTCGTTCAACGCCATGACCGACCGGCTGCGGCACTCGTTCGCGGCCATGCGTGCGAGCCGCCGCATCGACCAGGTGGCGCTGAGCTCACCCGACGCGTCGCTCATTGCCGACGCCGTGCTCGAGCAGGCGGCGGCATTGCTGCCCACCGAGCGCCTGATGCTGGTGCTCACCGGGCAGCAACCGGGCGATACCTGGGTCGTGGGGCGGGAACACGGGAACTGGTTGCCGATGGCCGTGCCGCCGGAGGTGCGCGCGGAGGCGGAGGCCCTGGAGGGCGAGTTGCACCTCGGGGCTGCCGACGCCGGCCGCCACCGGCTCTTCTGTGCCCTTGGCATTCCCGCGGGGCGGTGGCTGCTCCTGCCGCTCCGCCACCGCGGCCGCCTGGCCGGCCTGGTCCTGGTGGCCACGAATGAGCGCAGCGGGACCGAGACCCTCATGATTGCCCGGGGCCTGGCCGACCAGGTCGCGATGGCGCTCGCGCATGCGACACTCTTCCGCGAGCTGGACGCCATGGGCTGGGGGGCGCTGCGCGCGCTGGCCCGGGCGATCGACGCCAACTCGCCATGGACGGCCGGCCATTCGGAGCGCGTGGCGCTCCTCGCGTCAGCCACGGGGCGCGAACTGGGCCTGGCCGACACCGACCTCGACCGGGTGCACCGGGGTAGCCTCCTCCACGACATCGGGAAGATCGGCGTGCCAGCCGAGGTGCTGAACAAGGCGGGCCGCCTGAGCCCGGCAGAGCTCGACCAGGTGCGGGCACACCCGGCCCTGGGTGCCAGGATCCTGGCACCGATCGACGCCTATGCCGACCTCCTCCCATTGGTGCTGTCACACCATGAGTTGCTCGACGGGTCGGGATATCCCCACGGCCTCAAGGGCGATGCAATCCCGCCCCTGGTGCGCCTCCTGACGGTGGCCGATGTCTTTGATGCGCTCGTGTCGGATCGGCCCTATCGTGGGGCCTGGAACGCCAGGAAGGCGCTGGACTACATCGCCGGGGGCGCCGGCGTGACCTTCGACCCCGCCGTCGTGACCGCCTTCGAGCGGGTGCTCCGGCGTGGTTCGGAGGACATCGGGGTCGCCTATCCGGCACTCGACGCGCAGCTCCGCCGCGCCGGCGGCTTCTCGCGGGGGGCGCCCACCGGCGTCGTGTTCGTCAGCTGACCGCCGGGTATATTCCCGGTGATGCTCGACACCCTCCAGCGACCCCTCCGCAGCCTGCGCCTGTCTGTCACCGATCGCTGCAACATGCGCTGCGGTTACTGCATGCCGGAGGCGACGTACACCTGGCTCCCGCGCGCGTCCATCCTCACCTACGAGGAAATGACACGCCTGGTGCGCGTCCACGCGGCGCTGGGCGTGACCCGGGTCCGGCTGACTGGCGGTGAGCCGCTCCTCCGGCACGACCTTGCATCGCTCGTTGCGAGGCTGGCCCAGGTCAGGGGGATCACCGACATCGCGTTGACCACCAACGGCCTGCTGCTCCGGCGCGACGCTGCGGCGCTCCGGGGCGCTGGCCTGGACCGCGTCACGGTGAGCCTCGACACCCTCGATCCGGCGCGCGCCCGGGCCTTTGCCCGCGTGGACCGGCACGGCGACATCCTGGATGGCATCACGGCCGCACGGGAGGCCGGCTTCGAGGTCAAGCTCAACACCGTCGTGATCCGCGGGTTCAACGACGACGAGCTGGCCGGCCTCCTGGCCCATGCGCGCCAGGTCGGTGCAGAGCTGCGGTTCATCGAGTACATGGACGTCGGTGGCGCCACCGGCTGGTCCCTGGACGCCGTGGTCTCCCGCGCGGAGATGCTGACCCGGCTGCAAGGGGCCTTCGGCGCCGTCGAGCCGCTGCCGGGGCGGGGGGCGGCGCCCGCCGAGCGCTTCCGACTGCCGGACGGGACGGCGTTCGGCATCGTCGCGTCCACCACGGCGCCGTTCTGCCGCGATTGCGACCGCGCTCGCCTCACCGCCGACGGCCACTGGTTCACCTGCCTCTATGCCGCGGAGGGCCTCGACCTCCGCGAACCACTGCGAACCGGCGCAGCCGACGCCGATATCGCCAGCCTCCTCGCTGCCGCGTGGACGCGCCGGACCGACCGGGGTGCCGAGGAGCGGGTGGCGCTCCAGGGCCGCTCGGCCCTCGTGCCACGCGAGGCGTTGCGTGCCGATCCCCTGCGCGAGATGCACACGCGCGGGGGCTGACCGCCATCACCCCTGCCTTCGAGCCCATGCCTCACGTCGCCCTCATCGAACCGCGCATCCCACCCAACACCGGCAACATCGCGCGGCTCTGTGCCGCCGCCGACGTGCCCCTGCACCTGATCGGGCCGCTGGGCTTCTCGCTCGACGAGAAGGAGGTCCGCCGCGCCGGCCTCGACTACTGGGACCGAACCGACCTCTGGGTACACGAGAACTGGTTTGCCTTCCGGGACGCGATCGCGCGGGAGCGGTGCTTCTACTTCTCGGCCAATGCCACGCGCGACTACACCAGCGTGCCCTGGGCCCGGAACTCCGTCCTGGTGTTCGGCAGCGAGACCGACGGGCTGCCCGCGCGCATCATCGAGAAGCATCCCGAGCGCTGCTTCCGCATTCCCATGCCCGGGGATGTGCGGAGCCTGAACCTGGCCAACGCTGTGAGCATCGTACTCTACGAGTCCCTGCGCCAGCTGGGGCTGCCCGCGACCGGGCTCGAGCCGCCTGGCCACGAGCCCGAGGGGGATGGTGCCTCCGGGGCAGCACCCCGTGCCGCCAGCCGGCGGCCGCGCCGGGGCAGGGGCCGGACGAGGGGCTGAGGCCGCCGCCACGGGGTGCGGCGGCGATTGGCGACCGGCGCACCCGTGTCGCTAACTTGTCGCGGCTCGATCCGCTCCAGTTCACCATCGTCAAACGGGGACATTCATGCTGCAGAAGGTGGCGGTCGTCGGTGCGGGTAACGTCGGGGCCACCGCGGCCCAGCGCCTGGCCGAACGGAACCTGGCGCGGACCGTCGTGCTGATCGACGTGGTCGAGGGCGTGCCGCAGGGCAAGGCGCTCGACCAGTACCAGTCGGGCCCGATCGAGGGCTTCGACACGCGCGTCATCGGCACCAATGGGTATGACGAGGCGGCCGGCGCCGAGGTCTTCGTCGTGACCGCCGGCATCGCGCGGAAGCCGGGCATGAGCCGTGACGACCTGGTGAAGACCAATGCCGGCATCGTGAAGTCGGTGAGCGAGCAGGTGAAGCGGGTGGCGCCCGGCGCCATCGTGGTGGTGGTCTCCAACCCGCTCGACGTGATGTGCCACGTGGCCATGCAGGCCACCGGCTTCCCGCGTGAGCGGGTCATCGGCATGGCGGGCGTGCTCGACACCGCCCGCTACCGGATGTTCCTGGCCGAGGCCATCGGGGTTTCGGTGGAAGACATCCAGGCCATGGTCCTGGGCGGGCACGGCGACACCATGGTGCCCCTCGTGTCGTACACCACCGTCTCCGGCATCCCGGTGCGCCAGCTGCTCGACGCGGCGAAGCTCGACGCGATCGTGGACCGCGCCCGCAACGGTGGCGCCGAGATCGTGGCGCACCTGAAGACCGGGTCGGCCTACTATGCCCCGAGTGCCGCCGCCGTGCAGATGGTGGAGGCCATCGCGCTCGACCGGAAGCGCATTCTCCCGTGCTCGGCGTGGCTCACCGGTGAGTACGGCCTCCGGGATGTCTTCTGTGGCGTGCCGGTGAAGCTCGGCCGCAAGGGCCTGGAGCAGGTGGTCGAGATCGAGCTGACCGCCGACGAGCGCAAGGCGCTCGCTGCGTCGGCCGAAGCGGTGCGCAGCACGATGAAGGCGCTCGGGGCCTGACGCATGGGCCGGCTCCGGACGTTCTGGGACGCCGCGATCGGGAAGAAGGCCGTCATGGCCGTGACGGGCCTCATCCTGGTCAGCTTCGTCGTCCTGCACATGGTGGGCAACCTCCAGGCCTTCCAGGGTGCCGAGCGCCTCGATGCCTACGGGCGCCTGCTGCACGGGCCCCTGAACGAGGTGGTCTGGGCCACGCGCGTCGTGCTCCTCGTGGCGCTGGTCCTCCACGTGACGGCCGCGGTGCAGCTCATCCAGCGCAACCGGGCGGCCCGGCCCACGGCGTACGGCAAGGTCGTGCCGCAGGTGTCCACCGTCGCCGCGCGCACCTTGCGCTGGGGCGGGTTCCTCCTGCTGGCGTTCATCATCTACCACCTGCTCGACCTCACCATCGGCTCCGTCAACCCCGACTTCCGGCAGGGCGAGGTCTATCACAACCTCGTGTCCTCCCTCAGCCGGCGGCCGGTCGCCCTCTTCTACCTCCTGGCCATGGCCGCCCTGGGGCTGCACCTCTTCCACGGGCTCTGGAGCAGCATCCGGTCGCTGGGGCTCGCCCCGGCGCGCGCGGCGCCCCTCCGGCGCCGCGTGGTGCTGCTGCTGGCGATGGTCGTCGCCCTGGGCTTCGCCGTCGTCCCGCTGGCCGTCGTGCTCGGATGGGTTCGCTGATGCCGTCGCACCGGGAGTTCGCATGACGCTCGATTCGAAGGTTCCCGCCGGGCCGCTGGCCGCGAAGTGGACGCGCCACAAGTTCGAGATGAAGCTGGTGAACCCCGCCAACAAGCGGCGGCACACCGTGCTGGTGGTGGGCAGCGGTCTCGCGGGCGCCTCGGCCGCGGCCAGCCTGAGCGAGCTGGGCTACCACGTCCACTGCTTCTGCTTCCAGGATTCCCCGCGCCGCGCCCACTCCATCGCCGCCCAGGGCGGGATCAACGCCGCCAAGAACTACCAGAACGACGGGGACAGCGTCTGGCGCCTCTTCTACGACACCGTGAAGGGGGGCGACTTCCGGGCGCGCGAGGCCAACGTTCACCGGCTGGCCGAGATCAGCGTGCAGATCATAGACCAGTGCGTGGCCCAGGGCGTGCCGTTCGCGCGCGAGTATGGCGGCCTCCTGGCCAACCGCTCCTTCGGCGGGGCGCAGGTGTCCCGGACGTTCTACGCCCGCGGGCAAACCGGCCAGCAACTCCTGCTCGGGGCCTACCAGGCGCTCGAGAAGGAGATCCAGCGGGGCGGGGTGACCATGCACCCGCGCACCGAGATGCTCGACCTCGTGCTGGTGGATGGCCACGCACGCGGCATCGTGGTGCGCAACCTCGAGACGGGCGAGGTCACCTCCTTTGCCGGTGACGCCGTCGTGCTGGCCACGGGGGGCTACGGGAACGTCTTCTTCCTCTCCACCAATGCCAAGGGCTCCAACGCCACCGCCTCCTGGCGGGCGCACCGGCGGGGCGCGTACTTCGCCAATCCGTGCTACACCCAGATCCATCCCACCTGCATTCCCGTGAGCGGTGACTACCAGTCCAAGCTCACGCTCATGTCGGAGTCCCTGCGCAACGACGGCCGCGTCTGGGTGCCGAAGCAGAAGGGGGATCGCCGCTCACCCGAGCAGATCTCCGAGGCGGAGCGGGACTACTACCTCGAGCGGAAGTATCCCGCGTTCGGCAACCTCGCCCCGCGGGATATCTCCAGTCGCGCGGCCAAGGAGGTGTGTGACGACGGGCGTGGCGTCGGCCCCGGGGGGCGCGGGGTCTACCTCGACTTTGCCGATGCCATCCGGCGCCTGGGCCAACCGGCCATCGCCGAGCGGTACGGCAACCTCTTCGACATGTACAAGCAGATCACCGACGAGGACCCCTACCGGGTGCCGATGCGCATCTACCCGGCGGTGCACTACACCATGGGCGGGCTCTGGGTCGACTACAACCTGATGAGCACCATCCCGGGGCTGCACGTGCTGGGGGAGGCGAACTTCTCCGATCACGGCGCCAACCGCCTCGGCGCCTCGGCCCTCATGCAGGGCCTGGCCGACGGCTACTTCATCATCCCGCTCACGATCGGCGACTACCTGGCGACAGCGAAGCCCGGGCCGGTCTCCACCGACCATCCCGAGTTTGCCCGGGTGGAGGCCGAGGTCAGGCAGCGCACCGAGCGGCTGCTGGGTATCAGGGGGCATCGCTCGGTCGACTCGTTCCACCGCGAGCTGGGCAAGGTGATGTGGGAGAAGTGCGGCATGGCACGCACGGCCGCCGGCCTCCGCGAGGCGCTGCAGGAAATTCCTCGCCTCCGGGAGCAGTTCTGGCGCGACCTCCGGGTGCCCGGGAGCGGGGCGGAACTCAACCAGTCACTCGAGAAAGCGGGGCGGGTGGCGGACTTCCTCGAGCTGGCGGAACTCACCTGCCGTGACGCCCTGGAGCGCCAGGAGTCCTGCGGCGGCCACTTCCGCACCGAGTACCAGACCGAGGACGGGGAGGCGAAGCGGGACGACGCCCGGTTCTGCAACGTGGCCGCGTGGGAGTGGCGGGGCGAGGGAGCGGCCCCCGTGCGTCACGTGGAGCCGCTCACCTTCGAGAACGTGACCCTTTCAACCAGGTCGTACAAGTGACGGCGACAATGCGCATCCGGCTCAGGATCTGGCGGCAGGCGGGCCCCGGGGCGGCAGGCGAGTTCCGGGAATACGACCTGCCCGACGTCAGCCCCGACATGTCATTCCTCGAGATGCTGGACGTGCTGAATGAGGGCCTCACCGAGCGTGGCCAGGAGCCGGTGGCGTTCGACCACGACTGTCGCGAGGGCATCTGCGGCAGTTGCGGCGTCATGATCGACGGGGTCGCCCATGGCCCGGTCAAGGGGACCACGGCGTGCCAACTCCACATGCGGAGTTTCCACGATGGGGACGTGATCACCGTGGAGCCCTGGCGCGCCCGGGCCTTCCCGGTGGTGCGCGACCTCGTGGTGGACCGCGGGGCTTTCGACCGGATCATTGCCGCCGGGGGATACGTCACGGCCCACACCGGCAGCGCTCCCGATGGCAATGCCCTCCCCGTGCCCAAGCATGACGCCGACCTGGCCATGGACTATGCCCAGTGCATCGGGTGCGGCGCCTGCGTTGCGGCCTGTCCCAACGGGTCCGCCTCCCTCTTCACGGCCGCGAAGGTGGCGCACCTGGGCCTCATGCCGCAGGGACAGGCCGAGCGGCATCGCCGGGCCCGGGCCATGGTACGCCAGATGGACCACGAGGGCTTCGGCGGGTGCACCCTCTTTGGCGAGTGCCAGGAGGCCTGCCCCAAGGAGATCAGCATTGACGCCATCACCCGCCTGAACGGCGACTTCCTGCGGGCGACAGCCGCTCCCGTGGTCCACGAGGCGTCCGGCGGCACCGGCTGACGGATGCCCACGGCGCGCCGGTGCGCCGTGCAGGCCGCACGTGCACGCGCCCGAAGGCTGCTCGTCTCCCAGCCGGTTCGCTCATGGGTATCCCCGATTCCGTCCGGATCCTGGTGGCCCTGGCTTGGCCCGCGGCAATCTGGGTTGGTCCCGTTGCAGCCCAGGATCTCCGTGGGCACGTGATGGCGCAGGGCATCCCGTCCCTCACCCAGGCCAACCCGGTGCCGGGCGGTGGAAACCTCGAGGAAGTGCGGCTGCTCCAGCCGGTGGCCATGGGCGATGTGGGTGCGGGCGCTGGTATCCGGGGGCGCCTGACCCTCAACTTCGAGAACTGGACGCTGCCGGAGGGAGAGCTTGCCGTCGGGAATGCAGGTGAGGGCTTCATGGACCGCCGCCACCCGCACACGGTGGTGCATGAGGCGGTGGCTTGGGGCGTCCTACATGGCGGGGCGTGGCGGGGAAGCATCACGGCAGGGAAGGGGTTTGTTCCGTTTGGCACCGACGACCCGATGTCGCGGCCCTTCGTCCGGTATCCGGTGAACCACCACCTGGCCCAGGTGCTGGAGCGGGCCGTGCTGGCCGGTGGGGTGCGCAGGGGTCCCGTGGCGGTGGAGGCCTCGCTCTTCAATGGGGACGAGCCGGAATCACCGACGCAGTGGCCCAACTGGTCCCGGTTCGGCGACTCGTGGTCCCTCCGCCTGACGCTGTTCCCGGTGCAGGGCGTCGAGGTGCAGGGTTCATTCGCGGACGTGGCGTCGCCCGAGCACCGCGGCGGCGCCGGCCTGGCGCAGCGCAAGTGGAGCTCGGCGGTGCGGCTGGAGCGGCAGGTTGGGCGCGTCGGCGCCTATGCCCTGGTCGAGTGGGCCCAAACGGATGAGGGCGATGCATTCACCTTCACGTCGGTGCTGGCCGAGGGCGCGGCGCGGCTCGGGCGACACCGGCTGGGATATCGCTTCGAGCGCACCAGCCGCCCGGAAGAGGAACGGCTCTTCGACAACCCCTTCCGGTCGGTGCGTCCCCACCTCGACGACAACATCATCGGGATGACGCGCTGGACGCTGCACACGGTGCACTACGAGGCGCGCTTCAACGCCGGGCAGGTCGGGCTCACGCCTTATGTCGAGGTCACCGTCGGGTCGGTGGCCGACCTGGTGAACGGCGTCTTCAACGTGCAGGATTTCTACGGCTCGACGTCCATGCAGGGACTCCTGGCTGGACTGCGGGTGGACGTCGGGGGCGTGATGGGCCGCATGGGGCGCTATGGCGTGGTGGCACCGCCGGCGCCATGGATCACCGGGGCGGGACACCAGCATTGATGGGCACGAGGCGCGACATCTCCAGACGAAAGGAGTACACCATGAAGGGCCGCATGTTGCTCCTCGCAGCGCTTGCGCTGGGAGGATGCCAGGGCGATGGGGACTACGATCCAACCGTGCCGACGAGCATGGAACTCGTGGCCGGCAGCGGGCAATCCGGTGAACCTGGCGAGGTGCTGGGGGTGCCGTTCACGGTCCGGGTGCTCAACCTCGAGGGCGATCCGGTTGCGGGCGTCGAGGTCGAGTGGTTCAATGTCAGCGGCAATGGGAGCCTGAGCGCGGCGACCACGCTCACCGATGAGAACGGTATCGCGAGCGTGACCTACACCGTGGGGCCGCTCGTGGGCGAGCAGCGCTCGCAGGCTGTGCGTTCGAACCTGGCCGGGTCGCCAATCAACTTCAGCGTGACCGGTCGTCCCGGCGATGGTGGCGGCGATGGCGGTGGCGACGGCGAGACCTGAGCCACCATGCGCCGCCGCGGTCTCCTCTTTCCCACGGTACTGGCGGTCCTTGCCGGATGCTCGAACGGTGGGGGCGGCGGGTTCCCGGGCGATGAGGCCCTGAGTGCAGTTGGGGGAAATGGGCAGCGTGCTCCCACCGGGACTACGCTGCCCGTTCCGTTCACGGTTCGGCTGGTCGATGATGACGGGGCGCCCGTCGCCGGCGCCGAAGTGCATTGGGAAGTCGAGTCAGGTGGCGGCACCCTGGCGGCCGCCGCCGCGGAGACGGGAGCTGACGGGCGCGCCACCGCCCTGCTCACCCTGGGCCAGGGTGGCGGCGATGCCGTGGTGCAGGCGCGCGCCCAGGGCGCATCGGTACGCTTCACCGCCTCGGCGATCACCGGGGGGCCGGGGGTCCCGGTCGCCTCGGTCGCGATCCCGCCGGACTACGGGATCCACGACACCTTCGTGCGCGACGGCATCGCCTTCGTGTTTGCCTGGCACACGGGGGTCATCATCTATGATGTGGGGAACGGCATCCGGGGCGGCAGCCCCAGCCGCCCTGTCGAGGTGTCACGCCTGGTGCCTCCCATCGGGGCCGTCAGCGGCGTGCGGGGGTTCATCCACAACGGGTGGTGGTTCCATGACCCGGTGAGTGGCGAGCAGCGATACCTCTTTGTGGGGCAGGAGGCACCTGGCGTCATCGGATCCAGCTCGCGTGGCGACATCTACGTGCTCGATGTCGCCGACCTGGCCCACCCCGTGGTCGTGGCCCAGCTCGGGATCGAGGGCAGTGGCACGCACAACTTCTGGGTTGATGAGCCGGCGCAGGTCCTGTACGCGGCACACTACAATGGCGGGGTGATTGCCGTTGACGTCTCGGGAACGCTGAGCGGCGACTTGTCGTCGCGGGTCCTGGGCCAGGTGCTGCCCGGCGGTGCTGGCACTACCTACGTCTGGGGCGTGCAGGTGGCCAACGGCTCGCTGTACGCGTCCGACATGCTCTCCGGGCTGTGGCAACTGTCGCTCGCGGGCCAGGGCCTCGGGGTGCTGGGTGGGGGGAACCAGGTTCCCGAACGCTACACCTCCGACCTGTGGGTTCTCGGCACCTTCGCCTACACCGGAACCTGGGGCGGTGCCGCACGCCGCGACAGCCTGGACGAACTCCATGCGGGCGATGTGCTGAAGATCTGGTCGCTCGATGCGGGCGGCGCACCGGTCCTGATGAATGAGGTAGCCGTCGCCGGCGTGCAGACGGTGAGCGACGTCGAAGTGAGTGCCGATGGCAGCCTGCTGGTGGCAACGCTGGAGCGGGGGGGCGGGGCAGCGGGCTTTGCCGCCTACTCGCTGGCCAACCCAGTCGTCCCCAGGCTCGTGGGGGGGGCGGTTGTCGAGTCGGGGCTGCACACCGGAACGCTGGGCTACATCGGTGGCCGGACCTTCCTCTTCGCGGCACGGAACCCACCCGATCCTGCGCTGTTGGTGTACGACCTCACGGCACTGCAGGGCCTTCCCTGACGTCGGACGACCGCCCTGTCAGAGCCTCGGGAGCGTGACCCCCCGCTGCGCCTGGTACTTCCCCTTCTTGTCGGCGTAACTGGTTTCGCACACGTCGTCGTCATCGGCCTCGAAGAACAGCACCTGGCAAATACCCTCGTTCGCGTAAATCCTTGCTGGAAGGGGTGTTGTGTTGCTGATTTCAAGCGTCACATGACCCTCCCATTCCGGCTCGAACGGGGTGACGTTGGTGATGATGCCGCAGCGCGCATAGGTGGACTTGCCGACGCAGATCGTCAGCACGTTCCGTGGAATCCGGAAGTACTCCACCGAGCGTGCGAGGGCGAAGCTGTTGGGCGGCACGATGCAGATGTCGCCGGAGAACTCCACGAAGCTCTTCTCGTCGAAGTGCTTGGGGTCCACGATCGCCGAGAGGGCGTTGGTGAAGATCTTGAACTCGGGCGCCACGCGCATGTCGTAGCCGTAGGACGAGACCCCGTAGCTGATGGCGCCGGCGCGCACCTGCCCATCGGTGAAGGGCTCGATCATGCCGTGTTCACGGGCCATCTTGCGGATCCAGCGGTCGGACTTGATGGACATGCGGGGCCGGGGCGGGAAGTGGGGAAATGGGCGGCCCTTCCGGCCGCCGTGAGCGCCCCAATATAATCGCGATACCGAACGCCGAGGCCCCCGGATCGGCACGTCGTAGGCTGTTGCCGGTGGCCCACTTCGGGTTGAAGTGCCCATGCGCACGCGTTAGCTTCCCTGTTCAAGTGAAAACATTCACGAGAGCGATGCCCTGATGCTCAGGCCCTGGGTTCCCCTCCTGCTCGTTCTGGCCTTCGTGGTGGCGAATGCCGTGCTCCTCATGGCACTCTCCCACCTGCTCTCCGTGTTCCGTCCCAACCCAGCGAAGCAGCAGCCCTACGAGTCCGGCATGCCGGTCATCGGGGATGCCCGCCAGCGGTTCTCGGTCAAGTTCTACCTGGTCGCAATGCTCTTCATCATCTTCGACATCGAGACGGTGTTCCTGGTGCCCTGGGCCGTGGCCTTCCGGATGCTGGGAGAGTCCGCTGGGGTGCTGCTCGGGGCCATGCTGCTCTTCATCGTGGTCCTGACGGTGGGCTTCGCCTATGAGTGGAAGCGCGGCGCGCTCCGATGGGATTGACACCATGACCCAACCGACCCCGGGCACCGCGGGAGCGCCGATGGTGTCCGCGGCGTCTCCCAACTGGGTGACGACGAGCCTGGACTTCCTGGCCAACTGGGCCCGTACCGGGTCGCTGTGGCCCATGCCGTTCGGCACCGCCTGCTGCGCCATCGAGTTCATGGCGACCGCGGCCTCGCGCTACGACGTCGCGCGGTTCGGGATGGAGCGGATGAGCTTCTCCCCGCGCCAGGCCGACGTGCTCATCTGTGCGGGCCGGTTGCCGTTCAAGCTGGCCCCCGTGATCCGCCGCATCTGGGACCAGATGCCCCAGCCGAAGTGGGCCATCTCCATGGGCGCCTGCGCCTCGTCCGGTGGCATCTTCGATAACTATGCCATGGTGCAGGGGATCGACACGATCATCCCGGTGGATGTCTACGTGCCCGGGTGCCCCCCGCGGCCGGAGGGACTCCTCTACGGCGTGATGCTGCTCATGAAGAAGATCCGGGGCGAGAGCTTCACCGATGACTTCCTGCGGCGTGAGCTCACGGTGGGCCCGAACGGCCTGTACCTCCCCCCGGCCCGCATTGACGAGCTGTCCGAGCCCTTTGGCAACTCGGTGAGCCAGACGAGGTCCACGTGACCGCGGGGCCCGGGGCGGGCACGCTGGACCGGGTCGAGGGCGCCGCCTCGCTCCTGGCGCTTCGCACCGCGTTCGGCCCTGCCATCGAGCGGGTGTGGCAGTCCTGTGGCGACGACATCGTCCAGGTGGCGCGCGCGCGCGTGCACGACGTGCTCGAGTGGCTGCGGGACACGCCCGGGCAGGACTATGCCTACCTGGTGGACGTGACGGCGGTGGAGTACCGGGACCTCGAGCGGCCGCTCGAGGTGGCCTGGCAGCTCCGCTCGCTCACCCGGCGGCACGACCTGCGGGTGAAGGTGGCGCTCGACCGCGACGAGGCGCTCGAGGTGCCGTCGTGCTGGGACCTCTGGCGCGGGGCCAACTGGCTCGAGCGCGAGGTCTTCGACATGTTCGGCGTCCTCTTCCTCGGGCACCCTGACCTGCGGCGCATCCTGATGTGGGAGACGTACGCCGAGGGGCACCCGCTGCGGAAGGACTTCCCGCTGCGCGGCCACTTCAGCCGGGCGGAGCAGACCCGGCAGGCACTCGCCGCAGCCCCCGAGGCCCACTACTCCCTGGAGGAAATGGCCATCGCGGACGAGTTCCAGAACCTGCCGGCCGACATGCGGGCCCGGTTGCGCAAGGGCAAGCGGGGCTTCGTCGAATGAGCACGCGCACGCTCGACGTGGCCCTGGGCACCTCGGGCCTGGACGCACAGGGCCGCCCGATCACCGTCCCCCTCCGCATGCCCCTCGCGGACACCGGCGAGTTCGAGGTGCCGGGTCACTTCGACGAGGCGTTCGGCGCGGAGCACATGCTGATCAACATCGGGCCGCAGCACCCGGCCACGCACGGCGTGCTCCGGCTGGTGCTGGAGCTCGAGGGCGAGACGGTGCGCCGGTGCATCCCGCACATCGGGTACCTGCACTCGGGGTTCGAGAAGCTGGGGGAGTACCGGCAGTACAACCAGATCGTCCCGCTCACCGACCGCACCGACTACCTCTCGCCCATGGCCAACAACGTGTGCCTGGCGCTGGCGGTCGAGAAGCTGATGGGCCTGGAGGTGACGGAGCGGTGCCGGGTGCTCCGGGTCATCGCCTGCGAGATGAGCCGCATCATCTCGCACCTGGTCTGGCTGGGGACCACCGGCATCGACCTCGGCGCCTTCACCCCGTTCCTCTGGGCCTTCCAGGAGCGCGAGCGGATCTACAACCTGCAGGAGGCGTGGACCGGCGCGCGGCTCACCACCAGCCTCACCCGCGTGGGCGGCCTGATGGCGGACATCCCGGCGGGCTGGGAGGCGGGCCTGGCAGAGTTCTGCCGCACCTTTCCCGCCACGCTCGACGAGGTGGACGTGATGTTCACCAGGAACTCGATCTGGTGTGGCCGCACCCAGGGTGTCGGGATGATCAACGCCGAGGACGCCACCAACTTCTCGCTGTCGGGCCCGATGCTCCGGGCGAGTGGCGTGCCCTTCGATGTGCGCAAGGACAAGCCCTACCTGGGCTACGAGACGTACGACTTCGACGTGCCGGTGGGCGAGCACGGGGACATCTACGATCGCTACCTGGTCCGGATGGAGGAGATGCGGCAGTCAGTACGGATCCTCCAGCAGGCCCTCGCCCGGCTGCGCCCCGGCCCCATCAACGTGGATGACGCGCGCGTGGTGCTCCCGCCCAAGTCGCGCGCCATGAGCGACATGGAAGCGATGATCTACCACTTCAAGCAGGTCATGGAAGGCGTGAAGCCGCCGGCGGGCGAGGCCTACATGCCGATCGAGAACCCCAAGGGCGAGCTGGGATACTATTTCGTGTCGGACGGCACGGCCAAGCCGGTGCGCTGGCGCATCCGGCCCCCGTCGTTCCTGAACCTGTCGGCGCTCCCCCGCCTCTGCGAGGGCGCCCTCCTTTCCGACGTCATCGCCATCAACGCGAGTGTCGATATCGTGATGGGAGAGATCGACCGATGAGCCACGCGGGGGCCGGCGCACTGCACGAGGCCATCTTCACCGGGGACGCCCTGCGCGAGCTGGAGGCGCTCTTCCCGAAGTACCCGACCAGGCAGGGCTGCCTCCTGCCGGCGCTCTGGATCGTCCAGGAGCGGCGGGGCTGGGTGTCCGAGCCGGCCATGGCCGAGGTGGCGTCGCTGCTCGGGCTCACGCCGGCCTACGTGAAGGGCGTCGTCACCTTCTACACCATGTACCACCAGCATCCCGTGGGGCGGCACTTCATTCAGGTGTGTACCACCTCCCCCTGCGGCCTCTGCGGGGCCGACGACACCCTGCAGGCGATCCTCCGCGAGACCGGGTGCGAGGGCATTGGCGCCACCAGTCCCGATGGCCGGTTCACCGTGGCCGAAGTGGAGTGCCTGGGCGCCTGCGGGTTCGCGACACCGATCCTGGTGAACGACGACTTCATCGAGGGGGTCACCCCCGAGCGCGTGGCCGGCATCCTGGCCGGATACCGCTGATCGGCGGGCACCCCGCAGACGGCCCGTCGTGCCGCCAACGGGCGGCACGCGCGGGGACACTGCAGCAGAAACGGAGCATGGATGGGCTTTCCGTACCCGAGTGACACGCGCGAGACCGTGGTGCTCTCCCGGTATTTCGGTGACCCCGGGGCGCGCACCTGGGCCGGCTGGGTCGAGCGGGGCGGCTACACGGCGCTCCGCAAGGCGGTTGCCATGCCCCGCGCCGAGGTCATCGAGCTGGTGAAGCAATCCGGCCTGCGCGGGCGGGGTGGGGCGGGGTTCCCCACCGGGCTCAAGTGGTCGTTCATGCCGAAGGATGATGGGAAGCCGCACTACCTGGTCTGCAACGCCGACGAGTCCGAGCCGGGGACCTTCAAGGACCGCGAGATCCTCCGGTGGACGCCGCACGCCCTGATCGAGGGGTGCGCGATCGCGGCTCACGCCATCCAGGCCGAGCGGATCTACCTGTACATCCGGGGTGAGTTCACCGAGCCCTGGCAGGTGATGACGCGCGCCGTGGACGAGGCCTACCGCGAGGGGGCGCTCGGCGGGAACGTCTTCGGCAGCGGGGTGCGCATCGACCTCGTGCTCCACCGCGGCGCCGGGGCCTACATCTGCGGCGAAGAGACCGCGATGATGAACTCGATCGAGGGCAAGCGCGGCAATCCCCGCGTGAAGCCGCCCTTCCCGGCGCAGGCCGGCGTGTTCGGGATGCCCACCACGATCAACAACGTGGAGACGCTCGCGGCCGTCCCGCACATCCTCAACCAGGGCCCGGAGTGGTACAAGGGGCTCTGCCGGTCCAGCCCGAAGAGCACCGGCACCAAGCTGTTCTCGGTCTGCGGGCACGTGCAGCGACCCGGCAACTACGAGGTCACCATGGGCACCCCCCTGCGCGACCTGCTCGACATGGCGGGCGGCATGCGGCCCGGGCGAACGCTGAAGGCGGTGATCCCCGGCGGGTCCTCGGTGCCGATCCTCACGGCGGAGGAGGCCATGGACTGCGCGCTCGACTACGAGGGCATCGTCGAGAAGGGCTCGATGCTGGGCTCGGGCGGCTTCATCGTGATGGACGACACCACCGACATGGTGCGCACCATCTGGCGGTACACGAAGTTCTATGCCCACGAGTCCTGCGCACAATGCACCCAGTGCCGCGAAGGCACGGCCTGGACGACGCGCGTCCTGGCGCGGATCCTGGAGGGCCGGGGCAAGGAGGAGGACCTCCAGCTCCTCCTCGACCTGGCGGAGAACATGACGGGGAAGACCATCTGCGTGCTGAGTGACTCCTGCGCGGTGCCCGTGGTGAGCGGCATCCAGAAGTTCCGCGCCGAGTTCGATGCCTACCTGTCTGGGGCGCGCCAGCCCGCCCTGGTGGCCGCCCTGTGAGCCCGCGCCGGCGTGCCGCGCCCCCGCGCACGTGGAGTCGTCGCCATGGCTGACGTCACCGTCACGGTCGATGGCCAGGCGGTCGCCGTGCCCGCCGGCACGACGATCATCGAGGCCGCGAAGCGCGCGGGGGTGCTCATCCCGCACTACTGCTACCACCCGTCGCTGCCATCGCCCGCGGTGTGCCGCATGTGCCTGGTGG
Source organism: uncultured Gemmatimonadaceae bacterium (assembly GCA_964638035.1). Taxonomy (GTDB): domain Bacteria; phylum Gemmatimonadota; class Gemmatimonadetes; order Gemmatimonadales; family GWC2-71-9; genus JAGGAG01. The sequence goes on from CAZWXD010000006.1 coordinate 26,462, forward strand.
AGGTGGAGAAGGCCCCCAAGCTCATGCCGGCCTGTGTCACCGCGGTGGCCGATGGCCAGGTGGTGCACGTCAACAGCCCGAAGGCGAAGGATGCCCGGCAGGGCGTGCTGGAGTACCTGCTGATCAACCACCCGCTCGACTGCCCCGTCTGCGACCAGTCCGGCGAGTGCGAGCTGCAGGACTACGTGTTCCAGGAGGGACGGAGCGCGTCCCGCTACAACGAGTATCCCAAGCGGTTCAGCCCGGTGGAGGACTTCGGCCCCGACATCCTGTACGTCGCCACCCGGTGCATCCTCTGCACCCGGTGCGTGCGGTTCATGGCCGACGTGGCCGAGACGCCCGTGCTGAACGTGTCGGAGCGGGGCGACCGGGCATACATCGGCATCGCCGAGGAGCAGCTGCTCGACCACCCCTGGTCGGGCAACGTGGTGGACCTGTGCCCGGTGGGGTCGCTCCTCTCGAAGGACTTCCTGCACAAGGCACGGGTCTGGGACCTCGACAAGACGGCGAGCCTCTGTCCCGGCTGCACCCAGGGCTGCAACATCTCGATCGACACGCGCGACGACCAGGTGGTCCGGTTCCGCCCGCGGCCGAACCTCGAGGTGAACCGCCACTTCATCTGCGACACCGGGCGCAGCAGCTACCGGTTCCTGAACCGCGGCGACCGGATCGAGTCCCCGATGCACCGGGACGGTGGCGCACTCGTGCCGACCGACTGGGACACCGCCCTGGATGCCCTGGCCAACCTGGCAGCACAGCCCGGACCGGTCGTGATCCTCGCCTCGCCCCGGCTCTCGACCGAGTCCCTGGGCCTGGTGCGCCAGTTGGTGGATGGGCGCGACGTCGTGGCCGCGGTGGACGTCCCGCTGGGCGATGAGGCGCCCCTGGCCGGCATCCCCGGCCTTGCCCTCCGGCGCGAGCGCGCGCCCAACCTGCGCGGCGCGGAACTGGTGGGGTACGCCGCGGGACTGCAGGCCGCCCGGCAGGCGCTGCCACACGCCGCCCTCGTGCTGGTGCTCGACGTCGAGCCCGACACCGACATGACGGCGGCCCTGGCCGCGACGCGAGCCCCGGTCGCATGGCTGGGCACGGTGCAGCCCGCCGCAGCACAGGGGGCCACCCTGGTCCTGCCCATCACCACCTTCGCTGAGGAGACGGGGACCTGGGTCAACTGTGACAACCGGATGCAGCGCTACCTGCAGGCCCGTGGGGCCCCGGGCATGGCACGTCCCGCCTGGTGGGTGGCCGGCGAGGTGCTCGCGGGTCGCGGGCCCGATGCCGACGCGCCGGCCACCGCCGACGAAGCGCTGGCGCTGCTCGGAACCTTCCACCCGGTCCTGGCAGGCATCACCTCCCGCAGCCTCGGGTACAGTGGCCAGGTCATTGACGCCGCCGGGGTGACCGCATGACGCCAGAGATGAAGGGCTTCCTCCTGGTCGCGGTCATCAAGCTGCTGGCGGTGTTCACCATCACCATGGTGGGCGTTGCGTACATGACCCTGGCCGAACGGAAGGTCTCGGCATGGATGCAGAACCGCCGGGGGCCGAACCGGATCGGCTGGGCCGGCCTCCTGCAGCCGGTGGCGGACGGCATCAAGAACCTGATCAAGGAAGAGACCGCGCCCCCGATGGCGACCCGGATGCTCTTCTTCCTGGCGCCGGTGCTGGCCTTCGTGCCGGCGCTCATGCTCTCGTCCGCCATTCCGTGGGCGAGCCCCCTGCCGCTCGAGTTCGACGTGACCCTGCCGCTGCTGGGGCACGTGGTCCATCACGGGGTGACACCGCTGGCGGTGATGGACCTCTCGGTCGGGTTCCTGTACATCATCGCGATCTCCTCCCTCGGCGTGTACGGCATCGTGCTCGCCGGCTGGGCGTCCAACAGCAAGTACAGCCTCCTGGGCGGGCTCCGGGCCGCCGGGCAGATGGTGTCGTACGAGGTGGCCCTCGGGATGAGCCTCATCCCGGTGCTGCTCCTGAGCGGGAGCGTGGCCTTCCCGAAGGTCATCGCGGCGCAGCAGGAGGGGACCTGGTTCGTCATCCCCCTCCTGCTGGTCTCGTTCCTCTTCCTCGTCTCGGGCTTTGCCGAGACCAACCGGGCGCCCTTCGACCTCCCCGAGGCCGAGTCGGAGCTGGTGGCGGGCTACCACACCGAGTACAGCGCCTTCAAGTTCTCGATGTTCTTCATCGCCGAGTACGCCAACATCATGACCTTCTCGGCGCTGACGACCGTGCTCTTCCTGGGCGGGTGGGACATCCCCTTCACCCACTGGGACGAGGTCCCGGGCGTGGCCCAGTCGCTGGCGACCGGCCTCGTCATGGCGGCCAAGACCGCGTCGCTCATCTTCGTGGTGATGTGGGTGCGGTGGACCGTGCCCCGCTTCCGCTACGACCAGCTCATGGACCTCGGGTGGAAGATCCTGGTGCCCACGGCGCTGGTGTGCATCGTCGTGCTCGCCGTGGCGCTGTACCTCATCGAGCACGTTGCCGGGATCACCGCACCACGGGCGCAGATGCTCTGGCTTGGCGGGCTCAGCCTGGCGTGCGCCGCCATCTTCTTCGTGCTGCTCGACCGGGGCACCCTCATCACGGGCAGTGCCGCGCAGGCCCGCCGGGCCGCGCTCCGCCAGGCGGGGCGGCCCGTGCGGGTGGGGGGGAGGGGCTGATGGCCATCGGCGTGAAGGTCCTCAAGCGGCCCGAGGTGCGGGTGAGCTACGTGCGTGCCTCGCTCAAGGGCATGGCCCTCACCTTCCGGCACATGTTCCGGACGAAGGTCACCATGCAGTACCCCGAGGAGCGGAGCACCGCCGACCAGCGCGGCACGTGGTCCATCTCCAACCGCTGGCGCGGCACCCACCGCATGCTCACCGACGAGCAGGGCCGGGCCAAGTGCGTCGCCTGCGGCCTTTGTCCGCAGGTGTGCCCGGCCAACTGCATCAAGCTCGTCCCGGGTGAGGACGAGGAGGGCAACCGCTACCCGCTCATCTACGAGATCGACGAGTTCCGCTGCGTCTTCTGCGGGTACTGCCAGGAGGTCTGCCCGGAGGAGGCGATCCACGTGGGCGTCCACTACGAGAACTCCGAGTACTCCCGCGGGCGGTTCGTCTACGACCTGGAGCGGCTCTGCTCCCAGACCCAGCCCGTCTCCACCCTGTGGGACCCGTCCGACCCGAGGGGCGAGTAGCATGGAACGGGGCGTGTTCTGGTTCTTCTTCGCGACCGCCGTCGCCTCGGCGGCCATGTGCGTCCTGCGGCGGAACCCCATCAGTGCCGCCATGTGGCTCGTGTCCACCATGTTCTCGCTGGCTGCCATCTTCGTCCTCCTCGACGCGCCGTTCCTCGCCGCCATCCAGGTGCTGGTGTACGCCGGTGCCGTCATGGTGCTCTTCCTGTTCGTCATCATGCTGCTCAACCTCGAGGCCACCCCCAGCGACCTCCGGGGGCCGCTCAGCCTCGGTGCGGCCGTGGCGGTGGCGGGCCTCCTCGTGGTGGAACTCGGCGCGCTGTGGGCCTACTCGCCGGCGCGGCTCGCCACCGAGTTGCTCGGGGCCCCCGAGGGCGCCGACCTCTCGGTGCTCTTCCCGGCAGCCCTGGGCCGCACGCCGCCCGGGAACGTCGTGCTCGACGTGGCGCAGCCGCTGTTCGGGCCCTACCTCGTGCCCTTCGAGGTCGCGGGCTTCCTGCTCCTCGCCGCCCTCGTCGGGGCGGTGGTCCTGGCCAAGCGGAGGATCTGAGTGGATTCGAGCCTGCTGGGTCCGTCGCTGGCGCTGTCCGGCATCCTGTTCAGCATCGGGGTGCTGGGCGCGCTGCTGCGGCGGAACGCGATCATCGTGTTCATGTGCGTCGAGCTCATGCTCAACGCGGTCAACCTGGCCTTCGTGGCCTTTGCGCGGTACCACGGCTTCGGGGGGCACGTCATGGTGTTCTTCGTGATGACCGTCGCGGCCGCCGAGGCCGCGGTCGGGCTCGCGATCATGCTGGCGCTCTTCCGGCACAACCAGACCCTGGACCTCCAGGACATCAACCTCCTCCACGGCTGATGCTCGCATCCTCACTGGACTCGGGAGCGGGGGCGCTGTCGCAGGCCCCTGGCGCGTACCTCTGGCTCGCGGTGCTGCTGCCGCTCGCCGGCTTTGCCGTCAACGGGCTGCTGGCGCTGGTGCGCCCGGGAGCCAGGCGCCTCGTGGACCTGGTGGGTCCCGGGGTGCTGGTGGGCAGCTTCGTGATGATGGTGCTGGCGGTCCGGGCCCTGGCGGCACCCGGGGGACCGGAGGCGATCGAGGTGACGCTCTGGCACTGGATCGCGACCGGCGGCCTCGACATCGGCATGACCTTCCGGCTGGACCACCTCTCCGGCGTGATGGCGCTCGTCGTCACCGGGGTTGGCAGCCTCATCCACGTCTTCAGCGTCGGCTACATGCGGGAGGACCCGGGCTACGCCCGCTACTTCGCCTACCTGAACCTCTTCATCGTGTGCATGCTGGTCCTGGTCCTGGCCTCGTCCATGCCGGTGCTGTTCATCGGCTGGGAGGGCGTGGGCCTCTGTTCCTACCTCCTCATCGGGTTCTGGTTCGAGGTGGAGGCGAACGCCACCGCCGGCAAGAAGGCGTTCCTGATGAACCGCATCGGCGATGCCGGCTTCCTCATCGCCATGTTCCTGGCGTGGGACGCCCTGGGGACGCTCGACTTCGCGGCGGTCGCGGCCCGTGCGCCCGGGGCGCTGGCACTGAACGGCACCGTGGTGACGCTGATCGCGCTGTGCATCACCGTGGGCTGCATCGGCAAGTCGGCCCAGATCCCCCTGTACACCTGGCTGCCCGACGCCATGGCGGGTCCGACACCTGTCTCGGCGCTCATCCACGCCGCCACCATGGTGACGGCAGGCGTCTACCTCGTGGCGCGAACCAGCGTCGTCTTTGCCCTGGCGCCCACGGCATCGCTGGTGGTGGCCTGCGTGGGTGCGGCCACGGCACTCTTCGCCGCCACCATCGCGCTCCGGCAGGATGACATCAAGAAGGTGCTGGCATTCTCCACGGTCTCGCAGCTGGGGTTCATGTTCCTGGCCGTCGGGTCGGGTGCCTGGGTGGCCGGCATCTTTCACCTCGTCACCCATGCCTTCTTCAAGGCGGTGCTCTTCCTCGGGTCGGGCAGCGTGATCCACGCGATGCACGGGGCGCTGCATGCCACGCACAGCCACGCTGATGCGCAGGACATGCGGAACATGGGCGGGTTGCGGCGCTGGATGCCCTGGACCTGGGGGCTCATGTGGATCGCGACCCTGGCCATCGCCGGCATCCCGCCCCTGGCCGGGTTCTTCTCCAAGGACGAGATCCTCGCCTCGGCCTTCGGCCGCGCGGGTGGGGCAGGCGTGATGTACGTGCTCTGGGGCATGGCGACGCTCGCCTCCCTCCTCACCGCGATCTACATGGCCCGCCTCATGGCGCTCACCTTCCACGGGACCAACCGCACCGGCGCCGCCGAGCAGGAGCACCTGCACGAGGCGCCCTGGGTCATGACCGCTCCGCTGGCGGTGCTGGGCGTGCTGAGCGCGGTGGGGGGCTGGCTCAACGTGCCCCACGCCCTGGGTGGCCACGCCTGGCTGCACGGGTGGCTCGAGCCGGTGCTGGCGCCGGCCGCCGCGATCCTGCCCGCCGCGATGCCCTCCCATGCCACGGAGCTGGCCCTCATGGGGTTCGCCGTGCTGGTCGGCGTGGTGGGCCTGCTCATCGGCTTCCGCGGCACCATGCGCAGGGAGGTGCTGTTGCCGGCGGATGCGCCGCCGGAGACGGGGTTCCGCGCACTCCTTGCGGCGCAGTACCACGTGGACCGGATCTATGACCGCCTGGTGGTGCGGCCGCTCACCTGGTTCTCGCGGGTGGTGCTCTGGCGCTTCTTCGACCAGGGCGTGCTCGATGGCGTGTTCGTGAACGGCTCGGCGCGGATCCTCCAGGGACTGGGCTGGCTCGGGAGCCGGTTCCAGACCGGGCAGGTCGGCCTCTACCTCCTCCTCATCGTGGCCGGCGCGGTCTGGGCGCTCGGCTACGTCCTCCGGTGACCGGATGACCGACTTCCTGCAGGCCATCGGGTACGGGCGCTGGATCCTCAACGTGCTCCTCCTCCTGCCCATGGTGGGGGTGGCGCTGGTGCTGCTGGCGCCGGAGCGATGGGCCCGGTGGCTCACGCTGGTGGTGGCGGTGGCCGAGTTCGTGCTGGCCCTCGGCCTCTGGTGGGCCTTCGATCCCTCCAACGGCGGGATGCAGTTCGAGTCTTCGTTCGCCTGGCTGCCGGAGTGGGGCATCAACTACCGTGTGGGCCTCGACGGCCTCTCGCTCTTCATGGTGCTGCTGGCCACGGCGATGATGCCCCTGCTCGTCTGGGGCAGCTGGTACGCCATCGACCAGAAGGTCCGGGGCTACTACGCCCTCCTCCTGGCGCTCAAGACCGGGATGATCGGCGTGTTCGTGTCGCTGGACCTCTTCCTCTTCTACTGCTTCTGGGAGGTCCTCCTCATCCCGATGTACTTCATCATCGGGAGCTGGGGCAGCACCAACCGGATCTATGCCGCCACCAAGTTCATCATCTACACCTTTGCCGGGTCCGTCCTGATGCTCATCGCCATCATCGCGATGGTGGCGATCATCGGGCGCGACACCGGCGTGGTGTCGTTCGACTACGACCACCTGGTCCGGAACAGCCAGCTGCTGGCGCCCCATGCGCCGTGGCTCTTCAGTGCCTTCGCGCTCGCCTTCGCGGTGAAGGTCCCCATCTTCCCGTTCCACACGTGGCTGCCGTACGCACACGTGGAGGCGCCAACCGCCGGGAGCGTGGACCTGGCCGTGATCCTCCTGAAGATGGGCACCTACGGCTTCCTGCGGTTTGCCGTGCCGTTCTTCCCGGCCTTCGCGCTGAGCCGCACCGTGGCGGCCGTCTTCGTCGCGCTGGCCGTGATCGGCATCCTCTACGCCGCGCTCGTGTCGATGGTGCAGCCCGACCTGAAGAAGCTCGTGGCCTATTCCTCGGTGAGCCACCTGGGCTTCGTGATGCTGGGCATCTGGGGCGCGACCGTGGCGAGCGTGCAGGGCGCGATCATGGTGATGATCGCCCATGGCATCTCCACCGGCGCGCTCTTCTTCCTCGTCGGCATGCTGTATGAGCGGCGGCACACGCGACTCCTGGCCGACTACGGCGGCGTCGCTCGCGTGGCCCCGCTCCTGGGCACGGCGTTCGTGATCACCGCCTTTGCCAGCGCCGGCCTGCCCGGCCTCAACGGGTTCATCGGCGAGTTCCTGGTGCTCCTCGGCAGCTTTGGCCGGTTCCCGGTGGCGACGGCCCTCGCCACCCTGGTGGTGATCTTCTCCGCGGCGTACCTCCTCATTGCCACGCAGCGGGTGTTCTTCAACCCGCTGGTGGACGAGGAGAACCGGTCAATGAAGGATGCCACCGGCCGCGAACTCGCCGTGCTGATCCCCCTCGTGGCGGCCATGGTGTGGATGGGCCTCTACCCGCAGCCGCTCCTGCGGCGCACCGAGGCGGCGGCCCGCCGCTACGTGGAGATCGTGACGCCCTACCTCCCGCCGGCGCACACCGTGGAGGTGTCGGGCGCGGAGGTGCGGCCGTGAACCCGGTCGACCTGCAGCACCCGCTCGGACTCACGGTGGCCTTCCTGCCATCCCTGGTGCTGGGACTCTGGTCGCTGGTCGTGCTCCTGGTCGTGGCCTGGCGCCACGAGAGTGAGGGCGACAGCCGCCTGGCGGGGTGGCTCTCGGTGGCCGGCGTGCTGCTGGCCCTCGGGGCGGTCGGGTACCTCTGGCAGTCGGGCGCGCGGGCGGCCGGCGTGCCCCACATGGCCTACCTCGACCACTACCGCTATGCCAGCGAGGCCCTGCTGCTGGGCATCGCGGGTGCCACCTGCCTCCTGTCGCTCCGGTTCCTCGGGCGGCAGCGCCTGCTGGCGCCGGAGTACTACGTGCTGGTGTTGCTCGCCACGGTGGGCATGCAGCTCATGGTGACCGCCTCGGACTTCATGCTGCTCTTCCTCGGGCTCGAGCTCATGTCGATGTCGGTGTACGTGCTCGCCGGCTTCGACCGGTTCCGCCGGTCCTCCGCCGAGGCGGCCCTGAAGTACTTCCTCATCGGGGCCTTCGCCTCGGCGTTCCTGCTGTACGGCATCGCGCTCGTGTACGGGGCCACCGGGCAGACCAACTACGTCCTGGCCGGGGCCCAGCTGGGCGGCGGCACGCCGACGCTGCTGGCGCGGGCCGGCCTCGGCCTGCTGCTCGTCGGCTTCGGGTTCAAGGTGGCCGCGGTGCCGTTCCACATGTGGGCACCGGATGTCTACGACGGGGCACCCACGCCGGTGGTTGGCTTCATGGCCACCGCGGTGAAGGCGGCTGCCTTCCTGGCCCTGATGCGGGTGCTCACCGATGCCTTCGGTACCATGACCACCACCTGGCAACCGGTCATCTACCTGCTGGCCGTGCTGTCGATGGTCGTCGGCAACATCGTGGCCCTCGCCCAGTCGTCACTCAAGCGGCTGCTGGCCTACAGCTCCATCGCCCATGCCGGGTACCTGCTGGTCGGCGTGTGGACCGCGACCGACCTCGGCCGGGCGTCGGTGCTCTTCTACGTGCTGGCCTACTGCATCACCTCGCTGGCTGCGTTCGGCGTCATCGCGGCGATCGAGCGGGTCGGGTCCCGCACCGTGATGATGGAGGACATCGAGGGCTTCTTCCGCGTGCGCCCCTGGGGCGCGCTCTCCATGGCGGTGTGCCTGCTCTCGTTGCTGGGCTTCCCCGGCACCTTCGGCTTCATCGGCAAGTGGTACCTCATCACGGCGGCGCTGCAGCAGGGCGAGGTCCTCCTGCCGGTGCTCATTGGGCTCGGGAGCCTGGTGTCGCTGGGCTACTACCTCCCCGTCGTGATGGCCATGACCCTCAAGGCCGAGCGCACGCCGGACGCACACCGCCAGGTGCTCTTCTCCCGCGCGGGGAAGGCCATCATCGCTGCCGCGGTCCTGGCCATCCTGGTCTTCGGGGTGTGGCCCCGGAGGCTGATCGGGGCGGCCGAGCGCACGACTGCCGGCATGGGGACCGAGGTCGTGGCACCTGCGAGGAGCAACCCATGAACGTGCCGAAGACGATCTTCCGGCAGTACGACGTGCGCGGCATCGTGGACCGCGAGCTCACGCCCGCGTTCGCCCGTGCCCTGGGCCGGGCCTTCGCCAGCGCCGGCTTCGTGCGGCTGGGTCGCGCCCCGGTGCTGGCGGTCGGACGGGACAATCGCCCATCGGGCGAGGCGCTGGCCGCGGGCTTCCGCGCCGGGATCGTGGCGGCGGGAGGCACCGCGGTGGACGTCGGCCTCCTGCCAACCCCGGCGCTCTACTTCGCCGTGCACGAACTCGGCACGGATGGCGGCTGCCAGGTGACGGGGTCCCACAACCCGCCCGAGTTCAATGGCTTCAAGATGGTGCTGGCCGGGGACTCCATGCACGGGGACGAGATCCTGGCCCTGTGGGAGACCATCATGCAGGAGTCGTGGCGCACCGGTCAGGGCCGCGAAACTGCCGACGGCACGGTGCTGGCCAGGTACCGCGACGCCATCGTCGCGCGGCACCAGCTCAGCCGGCCGGTGCGCGTGGTCGTGGACTGCGGCAACGGGGCAGGGAGCGTGATCGCCGTGCCGACGCTGCGTGCGCTTGGCGCGGAGGTCATCCCGCTCTTCTGCGAGTCGGATGGCACGTTCCCCAACCACCATCCCGACCCGACCGTGCCGGAGAACCTCCGCGATTTGCAAGCCGAGGTGCGGCGGCACGGCACGGAGCTGGGGATCGCCTTCGATGGTGACGCGGACCGGATCGGCGCCGTGGATGAGGTGGGCACCGTGATCTACGGCGACCAGCTCCTGGTGCTGTTCGGTCGCGATGCCGTGCGGCGCTTCGGGCCTGGCACGCCGGTGGTGTTCGACGTGAAGTGCTCGGAGGTGCTGCCCGAGGCGCTCGCACGGGCCGGGGCCCGGCCCGAGATGTGGAAGACGGGCCACTCGCTCATCAAGGCCCGCATGAAGGAGCTCAAGGCGCCCCTGGCCGGCGAAATGAGCGGCCACATGTTCTTCGGGGGCGACTACCTCGGCTTCGACGACGCCATCTTCGCGGCAGCACGCCTGCTCGAGATCGTGAGCCGCGGGCCGCACGGGCTCGCCCCCCTCCTCGCCGACCTGCCGCGGACCTTTGCCACCCCCGAGCTCCGGGTCGCATGTCCCGAGGACCTGAAGTTCGCCATCGCGGATCGCGCCGTCGCCCACTTCAGCGCGCGCTACCCGGTCAACACCATCGATGGCGTGCGCATGACGTTCCCGAAGGGATGGGGGCTCATCCGCTCCTCCAATACGCAGCCCGTGCTGGTGCTTCGCTTCGAGGCCACCGAGGAGGACGCGCTGTCGGCGTACCAGGACGAAGTGATGGCCTGGCTGCGCAGCCAGGGCGTCCAGACCTAGCCCGGCATGTCCACGCGCACGCGGCGCCTGCTCGTGGCGGCGGCCGTCGTCGTGGCGTGCCTCTTTGCCGGGCGCTGGACCGTCATCGCCCTCGCCGACCGCTGGTGGGGCCAGCACCTCTCCGTGCCCGCTGGCAACCTCCTCACCTGGATCGCCGCCCTCCGCGGCGGGCTCGACCTGGCGGGGTTCCTGGTGGCCGCAGCGTGGGCCGTCGGGAACCTGCTCGTGGTGTACCTCGCCATTGCCTCCGTCGAGGTGTCCCGGCAGATCGCCAACCTCGAGGTGCGCGAGGCCCTGCCCCCACGCACCCTCCGCGTGCTGTTCGTGCTGGGTGGCCTGGTGCTTGGCCTGGTGCTTGGTGCGGATGCCGGCCGGCACTGGCCGGTGGTGGCGCTCGCGTGGCAGGGCGCGCCGTTCGGGGTGGCCGAGCCCGTGCTCGGGCACGATGCCGGCCTCTACGTGGTGCAGCTGCCGCTCTGGGACCTCCTTCGCCGCGAGTTGCTCACGCTCGTCACCGTGACGCTTGTCGTGGTCGCGGGGGTGTACCTCGCCATCGGTGCGATCCGCCGCATGGATGGACGGGCCGCGATCAACGACCATGCGCGCCGCCACCTGGGCTGGCTGCTCGCCACGGCGGCCTCGCTCCTCGCCCTTGGCTTCCTCCTCGAGCCATTCCTGGTGGTGGCCGGTGCGCGGGGCGCGGCCCGTGCCGGGGCGTTCCGGCTCGCCGAGGTGACCTCGCCGCTGCTCACCGGGGTGGCCGTCATGGTGGCCCTGGCATCCCTGGCCTGGGCACACTGGGCCAAGCACTTCTTCCTGGCAGCGGGCTGGATGGTCCTTGGCGCAGCGGTGCTGGCACGCCTGGTGGGCGGCACGCTCACCGACGGGCCTGGCACGCGCCTCGTGGACGCGGCAACGCACGCCCAGTTCGATGTCGTGGCGTATGGCCTGGCGGTGGCGCGGGACACGACCGTCCCGGTGGGGCGCCATGTTGGCGCTCAGCCGCCGCTGCTCTCCCACTGGGACCTTGGCGGCGTGCGCCGGATTGTTGCCGCGTCGGGGCAGGTTCCCACGGCGGCGGGGCCGATCTGGATGCCGGTGGGGGACAGCGTGCGCCCCGCGTGGCTGGTGGGGCTGGCGGACTCGACGGGCGCCGGCTCGGTTGTCGTCCTGGCTGACGACCGGGCGTCCGGCACGGGTGCGCCACTCTACTACGCGCACGGCGACACCGCAGCGGCGCCGGTCGCGAGTGCCTGGGCGCTCCTTCCGCCCACGGCCTTCGGGCCGGCCGCGCCGCCCGTCACGCTCGCGGAGGATGGTCCCGGCGTGGCGCTCCGCTCGCGCTGGCAGCGGCTCGTGCTCGGGTGGGCCCTGCAGGAGTGGCCCCTGCTCGCCGGAGCGGGCGACCACGCCCATGTGTCGTGGATCCGCCGACCGGCCGAGCGCCTCGCCAAGCTTGCCCCCTGGGCGCACTGGTCGCGTCCCTACCTCCGGCTCGATGGTGGCCGCGTGGTGTGGCTGGTGGATGGCGTCATCACCGCTCCGTTGTTCCCACTCTCCACGCGCGCGGTGCTCGCCGGCACCGAGGTGGGGATGGCGAGGGCGGCGTTCCTCGGCGTGGTGGATGCCGAATCCGGGTCGGTGCGCGTGTTTGCCCGGCCGGAAGGCGGCCCGGTGGCGGACGCCTGGACCAGCATGTCACGCGGCGTCGTGGAGCCATGGTCGGCCCTGCCGGCCAGCTGGCGCGCCGTGGCGGACTACCCCCGCGAGGTGTTCGGGGTGCAGGCTCAGGTGCTCCAGGCGGCCTCGGTTGGGCGCCTGGGCGCTGCCGCCGACAGCGCGTGGCCGCCGGCGACCACCGGTGATTTTTACTGGGACGCCGGTTCGGTCGCGCCGGTGCGGGTTGCGCCCTTCGTGGCCGGCGACCCCGCGCAGCTGACCCTGCTGCTCCTGGGCCGCGTCGATGATGGCCGCCTCACCCTCCTGCGTGTCGCCCTCGACTCCGTGGCCGGGCGGGAGAGTCCACGCGCCCTGCAACGGCACTGGGATCGGTTCGCCACCTTTGCGCAGGTCCTCGATAGTGTGCGGGCCGGCGGGGGAACTCTCCAGGCCAGCCCCGTACGCTATGCCCTGACACCCGCCGGCCTCGTCGCGAGCCAGGTGCAGTATGGCCCGCGGGGTGGGGGCGGTGCCTCGATCACCTGGGTGAGCGTCGCGGGCGGCGGACGCCTGGGCGCTGGGCGAAGCGTCCGCGAGGCGTGGGCCAACCTGCAGGGCAGCTCCGTGCCGTCGCCCGCAGGCGCCGCACCCGATGGTGTGCTGGCGGAGGCGCGCCGCTGGTTCCACATTGCCGATTCCACCTTCCGCCGCGGTGACTTCACGGCGTTCGGAAGGGCATTCGAGGCGCTGCGTACCGTCCTGGACCTCCCTGCGGCAAGCCCCACGCCGGGCGGGGTGGCTGGCGCCGCGCGCGACTCCCTTCAGTGACGTAAGTGCTTGCCCCGTCGCGTGGTGGCGGCTACCTTGGGGCTCGTTTTGCCCGGGCTGAGGAGACCCTGTGAACATCCATGAATACCAGGCGCGGCTGCTGCTCAAGGCCGGCGGTGTGCCCATGCTGGATGGCGACGTCGCGTCCACACCACCCGTGGCGGAGGCCATCGCACGCCGCATCGGCGGGCCCGTTGTGGTGAAGGCGCAGGTCCACGTCGGCGGGCGCGGAAAGGCCGGCGGGGTGAAGCTCGCCAGGACACCGGCCGATGCCGCCGACGCCGCCGAGCGGATCCTGGGGATGCAGATCAAGGGGCTCACCGTGCACAAGGTGCTCGTGGTCCCGGCGGCCGACATCGCCACCGAGGCCTATGTCGGCCTCATCGTGGACCGCGAAACCCAGCGCCCTGTCTTCATGGTGAGCCCGGCAGGCGGCATCGACATCGAGGAGGTGGCGGCGAAGACGCCGGAGAAGCTGCGCAAGCTCCCGGTGGATCCCACCTACGGCCTGCTGCCGCACCAGGCGCTGGGCCTGGCCTTCTTCCTCTACGATGACTTCGCCAAGGTGCGGGCGGCCGCGAAGATCATGGAGCAGCTCTACCAGGCCTTCGTGGCCAACGGGTGCTCGCTTGCGGAGATCAACCCGCTCATCACCACGCCCGATGGCAGGGTCCTGGCGCTCGATGCCAAGATGGTGATCGATGACAACGAGCTGTCGTGGCGGCCCGACCTCGAGGAGCTGCGCGACGAATCCGACGAGCCGGCCGCCGAGGGCATGGCGCGGCGTGCCAACCTCTCGTTCATCAAGCTCGACGGCAACGTCGGCTGCGTGGTGAATGGCGCGGGGCTCGCCATGGCCACGATGGACCTGGTGAAGTACTACGGCGGCGAGCCGGCGAACTTCCTGGACATCGGCGGCAGTTCCAACCCCGAGAAGGTCATCAACGCCCTCAAGATCATCACCGCCGACCCGGCGGTGAAGGCCATCCTCTTCAACATCTTCGGCGGCATCACCCGGACCGACGACGTGGCCAACGGCATCAAGGCCGCGCTGGAGCAGTTCCCGGTGAAGGTGCCGATCGTCGTGCGGCTCACCGGCACCAACGAGGCCGAGGCCTTCCGCATCCTCCAGGGGATCGGCATGACGGCGTTGAGCGAGATGGACGAGGCGGTGCAGCGCGTGGTGAAGGCCGCGAAGGAGGCCGCATGAGCGTCTTCGTCAACAAGGCCACGCGCCTCCTGGTGCAGGGCATCACCGGTCGCGAGGGATCGTTCCACGCGAAGCAGATGCTGGACTACGGCACCCAGGTGGTGGCAGGGGTGACGCCAGGGAAGGGGGGCCAGCGGTTCGAGGGCAAGGTCCCGGTCTTCAACACCGTGGCCGAGGCCGTGGCGGCGACGCAGGCCGACTGCAGCGTGATCTACGTGCCTCCCATGGCGGCGGCAGCGGCGATCATGGAGGCGGCGGACGCCGGCATCGCGCTCATCGTGTGCATCACCGAGGGCATTCCGGTGCTGCACGTGGCCCGGGCACTCCCCTATGTGCGCTCGCGAGGTGCACGGCTGGTCGGCCCCAACTGCCCGGGGCTCATCACCCCGGGTGAGGCCAAGGTGGGCATCATCCCGGGCAACATCTGCACGCCAGGCCGCGTGGGCATCGTGTCCCGCAGCGGCACGCTGACCTACGAGATCGTGCACCACCTGACGCGCGCCGGGATCGGCCAGAGTACGTGCGTCGGCATCGGGGGCGACCCGCTGATCGGGACCAACTTCATCGATGTGCTGCGGGCGTTCCAGGACGACCCAGGCACTGACGCGATCGTGATGATGGGGGAGATCGGCGGCACCGACGAGCAGCAGGCCGCCGCCTTCATCACCGCGCACGTCACCAAGCCGGTGGTCGGGTTCATCGCGGGCCAGACTGCGCCGAAGGGGCGCCGCATGGGGCACGCCGGGGCCATTATCTCCGGGTCGTCGGGCACCGCCGAGGAAAAGATCGCGGCGTTCGAGGCCGCCGGCATGGGCGTCATGCGGCGTCCGGTGGACGTGGTCGAGCTGGTGAAGGCCCGGCTCAAGTAGGCCCCCGGGCGGCACGCACCTATCTGTGAGGGAACATGGCAGGCAACCGGACACTCGCAATCATCAAGCCCGACGCCATCGCCAGCGGCAAGGCGGGGCTCATCCTGGCCCACCTGCAGCGGGAAGGGTTCGTCCTCCGGGCGGCACGGCTGGTGCGCCTGACCGCGGCGCAGGCGGGCGCCTTCTATGAGGTCCACCGGGAACGCCCGTTCTATGGCGAGCTGGTGGAGTTCATGACCAGCGGCCCGTGCATGCCGCTGTCCCTGGAGCGGGCCGAAGCCGTGGCCACCCTGCGCACCGTGATCGGGGCGACCGACCCGAAGGAAGCGGCGGCGGGGACCATCCGGAAGCTCTATGCCGAGTCCAAGGGCCGGAATGCCATCCACGCGTCCGATTCCGACGAGAATGGCGCCCGGGAGACGGCGTTCTTCTTCCCCGAATCCGAGCTGGCCGGGCTCTGGGGACGTTGAATCAAGTCGTTGTCTGACATAGATTACGGGGCTATGCTCCGGATCGACCTCAGGGACCTGGCCAGGGGTCCGGCCGCGACTGATGCCGACCTCCTGCCCGACGACCCCGCCATTGCGGACCTGGGGCTCACGTTCGAGGGACCCCTCGCCGTGCGGGGACGGTTGCAGGCGACGGGGCCCCACGAGTACTACTGGCGGGGCCACGTGTCCGGGCGGGCGGTGGGGCAGTGCCGTCGGTGCCTGGCCCTGGTGCACCTGCCGGTCGAGGCCGCGGTCGACCTGATGTTCAGCGGTGACCCGGACGCGGAGGATGACCCTGCCGTGCACCCGCTGCCACCGCGGGCGACGCACATCGAGCTGGCGCCGGCGGTGCGGGAGGAAGTGGCGCTCGCAGTACCCGAGTATCCTCTCTGCCGGGAGGACTGTGCAGGGTTGTGTCCGCGCTGCGGTGCGGACCTGAATGCGGGACGGTGCGGCTGCACCGGGCCCGATAACGCGTAAGGGGACGGCATGGCAGTACCGAAGCGCAGGACCTCCAAGTCGAAGAAGCGCCTCCGCCGGGGCCATCACACCGGCGCTGGCATGCGGACGCAGGCGTGTCCGCGCTGTGGCTCGCCCCGGTTGCCGCACCGCGTCTGCGGATCGTGCGGCTACTACGCCGGCAAGAAGCGGATCGAAGTCGAGGACACCTGAGGGTGATCCGCGTCGCGCTGGACGCGATGGGCGGAGACAACGCACCCGAGGCCGAGGTCGCCGGTGCCCTGGCGGCCCTCGGTTCCCTGCCGGGCTCGTTCGTGGTGCAACTCGTGGGACGCACCGAGACCATCGAGGCGGAACTGGCGCGCCATCCCGGCGCGGACCGGAGTCGCCTCGAAGTCATTGAGGCGCCCGAGGTGGTGGGCATGGCGGAGAAGCCCATCACCGCCATCCGCAAGAAGCCCCGGTCGAGCCTCATGCTCGGCCTCGGCCTCCAGCCGGCCGGCCAGTCTGACGCCTTCATCTCGGCGGGCAACACCGGCGCCTGCCTCGCGGCGGCCACGGTCGTGCTCGGGCTGCACGAGGGCGTGATGCGCGCCACCGTGGCCACGCCCTTTCCGACGGCCGATGAGCCGGTCGTGGTGCTCGACGGCGGTGCCAACGTCGACTGCGACGTCCGGGAACTGGTGGGGTTCGCCTACCTGGGCACGGTGTACGCCCGTGACGTCCTGGGGAAGGCCGAGCCCAAGGTGGGCCTCCTCAACGTGGGCGAGGAAGAGGAGAAGGGCACCGCCATCGTGAAGGCCGCGCACACCGCCTTGAAGGCGGCGCCCGGGTTGCACTACATCGGCAACGTCGAGGGCCGCGACCTCGTCGCCGGCCACGCGAAGCACGGCCACATCGACGTCGTGGTGTGTGACGGCTTCGTCGGCAACATCGTGCTCAAGTTCTACGAGTCGGTGGCCCGGCTCATCGTGCGGCTGGTGAAGCGGAACGCGCCCGAGATCCTGGAGCGCGCCGATGTGCGCGAGGTCTTCCGGGTGCTCGACTACTCCGAGTACGGCGGGGCCCCGCTGCTCGGCGTGAGGGGCATCTGCATCCTCTGCCACGGCGCCTCGTCGCCCAACGCCATCAAGAATGCCATCCGGGTGGCCGTGCACTCGGCCGAGGTGGGCCTGAGCCAGCACATCGGCGCGCAGTTCGCCGCGCTGGAGAAGGGCACCGGCTGATGTCCCGCACCCCCGTGGCGGCGTTCGCCGGCATCGGCGTGAAGGTCCCCGACCAGGTGGTCACCAATGACGACCTGAGCCGGACCCTCGACACCTCCGACGCCTGGATCCAGGAGCGCACCGGCATCCGCGAGCGGCGCGTGGCGCGGGCCGACGAGTCCCTCACCGGCCTGTGCGTGGCTGCGAGCCAGTCCGCCATGGCCCGGGCGGGCATTGGCCCCGGTGACCTCGATGCCATCGTCGTTGCCACCGTGACGCCGGATCGCCGCATGCCGTCCGAGGCGTGCGACCTCCAGGCGGCCCTTGGTGCCACGCACGCGGCCGCCTTCGACATCGCGGCCGCGTGTCCGGGCTTCGTCTACGCCACCGGCATCGCAGAGGGGCTCATCGCCACCGGGAACCACGAGCACGTGCTCATCCTGGGCGCCGAGCGGCTCTCGACCATCACCGACTGGCAGGACCGCTCGACCGCCGTGCTGTTCGGGGACGGGGCGGGGGCCGCGATCGTGCGCCGCGCCGACGGGAGCGGGCGCGGGATCCTCTCCACCTACCTGGGCGCGGATGGCCGGCTCGCCGAGTTGCTGCACATTCCCCTGGGTGGCGGCATGAACCCGCTCACGGCCGGGAACGTCGACGAGCGCGGCCAGTACATGAAGATGGCCGGGCGTGAAGTGTTCAAGGCGGCCGTGCGCGCAATGGCCGACGCCTGTGACCATGCCCTGGAGCGGGCGGGGGTCAGTGCCGACGACATCGACCTGCTGGTGCCGCACCAGGCGAACCTCCGCATCATCGATGCGACTTCGCGGCACGCCGGCATCCCGATGGAGAAGGTCATGGTCAACGTGGACCGGTACGGCAACACGTCGGCCGCGTCCATCCCGCTGGCACTGGCACAGGCCGAGGAGGAAGGGCGCCTCGTGCCCGGCACGCTGGCGCTCCTCGTGGCGTTCGGTGCCGGGTTCACCTGGGGCGCGTCGGTGGTGCGGTGGTAAGCGTCGTCCTCTGTGCGGGCCAGGGGTCGCAGAAAGTGGGCATGGGCAGGGACCTCGCCGAGCGGTTCCCGGCGGCGCGTGATACCTTCGCGGCCATCGACGACGCGCTGGGATTTGCCCTCTCGCGGCTCATGTGGGAGGGCCCCGAGGCGGAGTTGACGCTCACCCACAACGCGCAGCCGGCGATCCTGGCGCACACCTGTGCCGTGCTGGCCGTGGTGGGGAGCAAGCTGGGGACGCCAGCCGCTGCGGCCGGCCACAGCCTGGGCGAGTACAGCGCCTGGGTCGTGGCGGGCGCCCTCACGCCCACCGACGCGGCCTGCCTGGTGAGGCTCCGGGGTGAGGCGATGCTGGCCGCCGGGCAGGCACGCCCCGGCAGCATGGCCGCCGTCATCGGGCTCAGCGCCGCCGAGGTCACGGCAGCGTGCAATCGCTCGACGGATGCGAGCGGGGTGGTGGTGCCAGCCAACCTGAATGCGCCCGACCAGACCGTGATCTCGGGCGACAGTGCCGCCGTCACCCGGGCTGGCGACGCCTGCAAGGCGGCGGGCGCGCGGCGCGTGCTCCCGCTCAAGGTCAGCGGGGCCTTCCACTCGCCGCTGATGCAGCCGGCCGTGGAGCAGCTCCGCCTGGCACTCGAGGGGATGCGGTTCAGCCCATCGCGCTGCCCGGTCATCGCGAACGCCACGGCGCTGCCGGTGCGACGGGCCGACGACGCCAGGCGCCTCCTGGCGGAGCAGGTGGTCAGCCCCGTGCGTTGGGTCGAGGGCATGCAGACCTGCGCCGCCGACCACCCCCGCGCGCGGTACTTCGAGCTGGGTCCGGGCCAGGTGCTCGGCGGCCTCCTGCGGCGCATCGTGCCGGGCAAGGAGTGCACCAGCCTTGGCACCGCCGCAGACGTGGAGGCGTTCCTCACATGAGCGTGGCCATCGACCTGACCGGCAAGGTGGCATTCGTCACCGGGAGCACGCGGGGCATCGGGCGGGCCATTGCGGTCCGGTTGCACCAGGCGGGAGCCCGGGTCGCCGTGGTCGGGCGTGACGCCACGCGAGCCGGCGAGGTGGCGTCGTCGCTCGGCGCCGGCACGGTGGGCGTCGCCTGTGATGTGGCCATCGCGGCGCAGCTCGAGGCCGCCATCGAGGCGGCCGAGCAGGCGCTCGGTCCCATTGACATCCTGGTCAACAACGCCGGGCTCACCCGGGACAACCTGATGCTCCGGCTGAGCGAAGAGGACTGGGACAGTGTCCTGGCCGCCAACCTCAAGGGCGCCTTCCTGGCCATGCGCACGGTGACCCGGGGGATGATGAAGCGGCGCTCCGGCCGTATCATCAACATCTCGAGCATCGTGGGCCTCACGGGGAACAAGGGCCAGAGCAACTACGCGGCGAGCAAGGCGGGGCTGATCGGGCTGACCAAGGCGGCGGCCAAGGAGTACGCCAGCCGGGGGATCCTGGTCAATGCGATTGCCCCGGGCTTCATCGAGACCGACATGACCGCCAGCTTGCCGGAAGCCGCCCGAAACGTGTTATTAGGGGACATCGCGCTGGGACGGCTGGGCCGGCCGGAGGACGTCGCGGCCGCGGTGCTGTTCCTGGCATCGGACCTGGCAGCCTACATCACGGGGCAGGTGCTCGTGGTCGACGGCGGCATGGTCATCTGAGTGCAGCGCACGCAACACCATCATCCTTCATCGAGGGCCACATGGCGGACCTGAGCAACGTTGAGGAGAAGGTCAAGGACATCATCGTCGAGGAGCTCGGGGTGGAGCGGGAGAAGCTCACGGCCGAGGCCAGCTTCATGGAGGACCTTGGCGCGGACAGCCTCGACACGGTCGAGCTGGTGATGGCGTTCGAGAAGGAGTTCGACATCGACATTCCGGACGAGGATGCCGAGAAGCTGCGGACCGTCGGGGAGGCGATGAAGTACCTGCACGAGAAGATCGGGAAGTAGCTTGGCCCGCCGCGTCGTCGTGACGGGCCTCGGGCTCGTCACGCCCCTCGGCAACACCGTCGAGGACACCTGGTCGTCGCTCCTGGCGGGCCAGTCGGGGGCGGGGCCGATCACGCGCTTCGACCCGGCGCGGTTTTCCGTGCGCTTCGCGTGCGAGGTCAAGGGCTTCGACCCCCTCCTCTACATCGACCGCAAGGAAGCCAAGCGGTTCGACATCTTCGCCCAGTACGCCCTGGCGGCCGCGCACCAGGCGGTGACCCAGGCGGGGCTCGAGGGTGGCGCACCCGACCCCAACCGGACCGGCGTGGTGTTCGGGAGCGGCATCGGCGGGATGCAGACCTACGAGGACAACTGCCGCGCGTTCATCGAGAAGGGTCCCGACCGTGTGTCACCCTTCTTCGTGCCCATGTTCATCCCCAACATGGCCGCGGGCCTCGTCTCGATGCGCTACGGCTTCAAGGGGCCCAACTATGCCCCCGTGTCCGCCTGTGCGTCATCCGCCCATGCCATCGGCGAGTCGTACCGCATGATCCGGGACGGCGTGGCCGATGCCATGCTCACCGGGGGCTCGGAGGGCTGCGTGACCGGGCTGACCGTGGCCGCCTTCAGCAACATGAAGGCAATGTCCACCCGCAATGACGACCCGAAGGCGGCCAGCCGGCCTTTTGACAGGGACCGCGACGGGTTCGTGCTGGGCGACGGCGGCGCGGCCCTGGTGATCGAGTCGCTCGAGCACGCGGAGCGGCGGGGGGCGGCCATCCTGGGCGAGGTGTGCGGCTATGGCCTCTCCGGCGATGCCTACCACATGTCGGCCCCGGCCCCGGAAGGTGAAGGCGCCCAGCGCGCCATGCGCATGTGCCTGGACGACGGCAGGATCGATCCGTCCGAGGTGGGCTACATCAACGCGCACGGCACCTCCACGCCGCTGGGCGACATCGCCGAGACCCAGGCGGTCAAGGCGGTCTTTGGCGAGCACGCCCGCAAGCTGGTGTTCGGCTCCACCAAGAGCATGACCGGTCACCTGCTTGGTGGCGCCGGTGCACTCGAGGCCGTGATTTCGCTCCTGGCCGTGACCCGGGGCGAGATTCCCCCGACCATCAACCAGGTCACGCCAGACCCGGAATGCGACCTCGACTCCGCTCCCAACCGGATGGTGAAGCGCGACGTCACCGTGGCCATGTCCAACGCCTTCGGGTTCGGCGGGCACAACGCGTCGCTGGCGCTGAGGAAGTTCGCCTAGCGCGTGCTGGCCTGCGGGCGGCAATCCCTTGTACATTCCGGGTGTTAGTCCTGCCCCCGCAAGGAGATAGCGTGCTGTCGCCCGACCCCGGCCACCTCCGGGACCCCGACCTCCGGCCCATCGCGCACAAGGTGACCCAGGGGCGGCGCCTCGACGCAGACGACGCCCGCGTGCTGTACCAGTCGCCCGACCTTACCGGGGTGGGGCGACTCGCTGCCCAGGCCAACGCACGGCGCAACGGCGACCGGGTGTACTTCTCGGCCAACCAGCACATCAATCCCACCAACGTCTGCATCCTCCGGAACACCTGCGTGTTCTGCTCGTTCGCACGGATGCCGAAGGAGGAGGGGGCCTACACCCGGAGCCTCGAGGAGATCTTCCACGAGGCCGAGGCGGCGCGGAGCAATCCCACCCGGGAGTTCCACATCGTGGGCGGGCTGCATCCCAAGCTGCGCCTCGCGTACTACACCGACATGATCCGCGGCCTCAAGGCGCGCTTCCCCGACGTGCACGTCAAGGCGCTCACCGCGGTCGAGATCGCCCACCTCGCCCGGATCGAGAAGGTGAGCGAGCGCGAGGTCCTGGTGGCGATGCGGGACGCCGGGCTCACCAGCCTCCCGGGTGGCGGGGCCGAGGTGTTCAGCACGGCCGTGCGGGCCACCATTGCGGAGCGCAAGCTGACGGGCGAGGAATGGCTGCGGGTGCACCGGGTGGCGCACGAGCTCGGCATCCCGAGCAACTGCACCATGCTCTACGGGCACGTCGAGACGGTGGACGACCGGATCGAGCACCTCAGTGCCCTCCGCGCGCTGCAGGACGAAACCGGCGGCTTCCTGACTTACATCCCGCTTGCCTACCATCCCGACAACAACGAGCTGGGAGAGGACCTGGGTCGCGTGGGCTCGGCCACGACCGGGTACGAGGACTTGCGCAACATCGCCGTCGGGCGGCTCTTCCTCGACAACATCCCCCACGTCAAGACGCACTGGCCCATGGTGACGCCCTTCCTGTCGCAGGTGGCGCTGGCCTATGGCTGCGATGACGTGGAGGGCACGGTCGTCTACGAGCGCATCTACCACGAGGCTGGTGCCCACACTGCCATGCACATGCCCTATGCAGCCCTCGTCCACATGATCCAGGGCGCGGGCAAGCAGCCGGTCGAGCGGAACAGCCTCTACGAAACCCTGCGGGATGACTTCGCCGACCTCGAACCGCAGGCGGTGCTGCTGTCCGGGTCGGCCGCGGCGGTGCACGCCGCATGAGGTTGGGCCGGATTCCGTGGATCAACTGCTACCCGGTCTACGGGGCCATCGACCGCGGCCTCGTGCAGGTCCCGGCCGAGGTGGTGAGCGGGACGGCGTCCGACCTCAACGACCTGCTGGCAGCGGGCGAGCTGGACGTGAGCGTCGTGTCGGCGGTGGAGTACGCCCGGGATGTTGGGAGCTACCACCTGCTGCCCGACCTCGCCATCAGCTGTGATGGCCCGGTGCACAGCGTGAAGCTCTTCTCCCGCCGGCCGCTCGCCGACCTGGGCGACGCCACCGTCCTGGTGACCTCGTCATCGCGCACCTCGGTGCGCCTGCTGGAACTGCTCTGCCGCCATCGCTGGAGGGTGGCGCCCCGGCTCGCCACCGTCCGGGCAGAGGCGACCGACCTCGAGGCGCTGGCGGGGTTCCCGCACGATGCCGTGCTGGTCATTGGCGACGCCGCGCTGGTGCTGGCCTCCCGGGGCGCCTACGCATACACTGCCGACCTTGGCGCCGAGTGGAAGGCATGGACGGGGTTGCCGTTTGTCTTCGCCGTGTGGGCCGCGCGGCGGCGCGCCAGCGCCACCCAGGTGCAGGCGGTGCATGCCGGGCTCCTGGCGTCGCGCGCCTGGGGCCTGGAACACCTCGACCTGCTGGCCGACCAGGCCTGGGCCACCACCGGCATTGCCCGGGAGGTGTGCCGGTCGTACCTGGGCGACCTCGACTACGGCTTCAGCTACCGGCACCTGGCCGGCCTGACCGACTTCTTCCGCCGCCTCGCGGCCGATGGGCTGGTGCCCGACGGGAGCCTGAGCTTCATCTCGGCGGCCTGAGCACGCCGGCGTGGCCCCGTGCCGCGCCATCACCTCACCGGGGATCGCTGGATGGTAGATCGCACCGCAGGAGAGTTCCGGGACGCCCTCGACCTGTATCGCCGGGCGCCACTCCTCGAGCTGGCGGAGCTGGCCGACCGCGAGCGGTGGCGGCAGCACGCCGAGCCGGTGGTCACGTACATCGTTGACCGCAACATCAACTACACCAACGTCTGCGTGGCCGACTGCGGCTTCTGTGCCTTTGCGCGGCGGCCGAAGCACGGCGAGGGCTATGTGCTGGGCTTCGAGGAGATCGGGGCCAAGATCGACGAGTGCACCGCCCTGGGCGGGATCCAGGTGCTCCTCCAGGGGGGCCACAACCCCTATATCCCGTTCGAGTGGTACCTCGACCTCCTGCGCTACATCAAGCGGAACCACCCGGTCCACATCCACGGCTTCTCGCCCTCCGAGGTGGTCTTCTTCAGCGAGCGCTTCCGGATGCCGGTGTCCACGGTGGTGCGCGAGCTCCGCGCCGCCGGCCTCGACAGCATTCCCGGCGGCGGGGGCGAGATCCTGGTGGACGCCGTCCGCCAGCGCGTGGCCCCGAAGAAGGCACAGGCCGACGAATGGCTGGGGGTGCAGGAGGAGGCGCACCGGCAGGGCATGAAGACGTCGGTGACGATGATGTACGGCATGGGTGAGGCCGACGAGGACCGGGTCGAGCACCTCTTCCGGGTGCGCGACCTCCAGGCGCGCACGGGTGGCTTTACGGCGTTCATCTGCTGGCCGCTGCAGCCGGAAGGCACACCCACCATGTCGCACCTGGAGAAGACCGACGCGGTCACCTACCTGCGGACGCTCGCCCTGGCGCGCACCGTCCTCACCAACGTGCCGAACCTGCAGTCGTCCTGGGTGACGATGGGCCACAAGGTGGGGCAGGTGGCCCTGCGCTACGGCGCCAACGACTACGGCAGCCTGATGATGGAGGAGAACGTCGTGTCGGCTGCCGGGACCACCTACCGGACGACCCTGGCGGAGATCGAGCGCAACATACGCGACGCCGGCTTCGAGCCGCGGCGGCGGCGGCAGGACTACAGCCTGCTGCCCGTGCCGGTGGCTGCCTGAGGGCTGCCGGTGGCGACGCACCGTACCGGCATCGGCTATGACTCCCACCGGTTCGCCGCCGGGCGCCCGCTGGTGCTGGGCGGAATCACGGTGCCGCACCCCGTGGGCCTGGCGGGACACTCCGACGCCGACGTCGTGGCGCATGCACTGACGGACGCCATTCTCGGTGCGGCGGCAGCGGGCAGCATCGGGGCGCTCTTTCCCGACACCGATGCCCGCTGGCGTGGGGCCGATTCCATGGTGCTGCTGCACGAGGCATATGCCGTCGTGCGCGGCCGTGGCTTCCGGTTGGTGAACGCCGACATCACCGTCATCGCGGAACAGCCGAAGGTCGGGCCCCATGCCGCTGCCATGGCAGCGCGCATGGCGGAGATCCTCGAGGTGACGGCCGCGGACATCAGCATCAAGGGCAAGACAAACGAGGGCATGGGATTCGTCGGGAGGGGCGAGGGCATGGCGGCGATCGCCGTGGCGACGCTGGAGGGACCCTGATCGACGGCATTGTGGGGTGGCTGGCCGCCCTTCCCCCGCTTGCCGTGTATGCCACGCTGGCCGCCCTCGCCTTCCTCGAAGCCGTCATCCCCGTGGTGCCCTCCGACGTCGCGACGGCGCTCGGCGCCTTCCTCTCCCATAGCGGCAAGACCAGGGCGGTGACGGTATTCGCCACGGTCACCGTAGCCAACGTCCTGGGCGCCATGCTGGTGTACATCCTCTCACGCCGTGCCGGCCGCCGGTTCTTTGGCACGCCCCCGGGCCAGCGCCTCCTCTCACGGGAGGCCATCGCCGTCATCGAACGCGACTACCTGCGCTTCGGCGCGATCGGTCTCTTCCTGACGCGGTTCATCCCCGGGGTGCGCGCGGTGGTGCCGGCGTGTGCCGGGTTGTTCGGCATCCCGTGGGTGCGCACCCTTGCCGTGATCCTGGGGGCTGCGGTGACCTGGTATGGCGCCATCGTGACCGGGGCAACGCTCCTGGGGAACGAGTGGGAGCGCGTGCGGGAGTTCCTGCGTGAGGTGGGGCTGGTGACCGGGCTGGTGGCGGCACTCGCCATCCTCGTCCTGGGAGGCCTGGCCTGGCGTCGCCACCGGCGCCACCTGCAGGAAGAGCCGGAGCCGGTCCTGCTGGCGGTCGAGGCGGCCCTCGGGCCGGTGGCGGGCACCGATGCCCCCATCGACGCCTCGCATGCCGCCCGGCTCATCATCGAACTCGCCTACTCCGATGAGGCCCTGGGCGAGGCCCAGCGTGCCCAGGTGGAGGCAGACCTGCGCGGGCGGTGGGGGCTCCCGGCGCGCGAGCCGGTGCCGACGCCTCCGCCCCAGGCTGGACTGGGTCACCTCGCCTCCAGGCTGGCGGCCCGGTTCAGCACCCGGCGCCGGGTCCAGCTGGTGGAGCGCATGTGGCAGGCGGCCTTCGCCGAAGGCACGTTGGGGGCGGAGCAGGAGGCCTGGCTCCTGCGCCGCGCCAGCGAGCTGCTGGGGCTCGAACCGCATGAGGTGGCCGCGGTGCGACAGCGGAGCGCCAGTGCCGGCTAGCGCGCCGGGCGCCGTCGTGGACGCCCTCGAGCGCGCCTTCCTGCTCGAGCCATTCCGCGATTACCTCACGCTCGAGGCAGGGAGCAGCGCCAACACCGTGGAAGCGTACGGCCGCGACATCCAGCGGCTGGTTGCGTTCGCGGCCACGCGCCGGCTTGCCGCGCCAGGCGACGTCACGCGTCCGGCACTCCGGGAGTTCGTCTTCCTGCTGAAGGACCTCGGGTTGAGCCCTGCGTCCATCCGGCGCACGGTGTCAGCGGTGCGCACGTACTTCGGGTTCCTCGTCGCGGAGGGACATGTCACGCAGGATCCGAGCGACCGGCTCGAAAGCCCCGCACGCTGGCGGACGCTGCCGGAAGTGCTCGCCGTGTCGGAGGTGGAGGCCATGCTGGCGACCCCGGCTGCCGGCGATCGACTGGCCTGGCGCGACCGCGCGCTGCTGGAGCTGGCCTATGGGGCCGGCCTGCGAGTGTCGGAGCTCTGTGGCCTCAACCTCACCGACCTGCTGCTCAGCGAAGGCCTGGTGCAAGTGCGCGGCAAGGGAGGCAAGGAGCGGCTCGTGCCGGTTGGCCGCGGCACGGTGGGCGCGCTCTCCGTCTACCTGCACCAGGTGCGGCCCGAACTCGATCGCGGCACGACCCGGGGGCACGTCCTGCTCAATGGACGGGGGGAGCCCCTCTCACGTGTGGGGGCATGGGGCGTCGTGAAGCGGGCGGCCACGCGCGCCGGCATCACCCGCAAGGTGTCCACCCACACGCTGCGGCACTCGTTCGCCACGCACCTGCTGGAGGGCGGGGCGGACCTGCGCGCCGTGCAGGAGATGCTGGGTCACGCCGACCTGTCCACCACCCAGATCTACACGCACGTGGACCGCGAGTATCTCCGGTCGGTGCACCGGCAGTTCCATCCACGGGCATGAACCCGTCGGCTGCCCGGGTCCCGGAACACTGTCCGCCGGGCCAGGCGCCCCCTCGTCAGTCCAGGTGAGCTTCACCTGCCCGCGGGCACTCCGTCGGGTGTCGCCGGGGCGAGGGGACGGGCCACGATGATGCCGGACTGCGCCTTGAGCCGCTGAAGCCGATCGCCCACCGGCCGGGACGACAACTCGACGTTGCCCCCCGCGAGGGGAGCGTGCAGGAGCCAGGCCTGGCCGTTCCTGCGCACCACGAACCCGGTGTGCACCACGTCGAGCCCGGCGCGCGACGAGGTGGCCGCAATGATGTCCCCCGACTGCAGCCGCGATCCGACCTCGGCATCGATCCATCCCTTGGGCAGCACCACCACCGGACCGCCGTCGCTCAGCTGCTGCTCCACCGCGGTGATCCGCGCCGCCACCAGGGTGTCTGCCAGGGCGGGGTAGGCAGCAGGGTGCGTGCTCATGAAGTCGATGCGCATCCAGGTCGGCACGCCACCCAGGTCCGCAGTCACCAGGCGCCACCATCCGCGCGCCTCGCCCTGGGCCAGCCACTCGGTGAAGTAGTGCAGGCGACTGGCATACCCGTCGATCGCCCCATCGCGGTAGCGCAACTCGCGGAGCCGCTGCTCGAACCGTGCGCGGGCACGCGCAGGGTCGCCCAGGAGCGCCGGCTCGTCGTGTGCGATCCAGGTGAGCGCCAGGACGTTCTCGACAAAGGTCACGCAGTCGAGGCCGTGCAGGTTCACCACGAGGCGTTCGGCGCCTGGTTGCTCCAGGGTCGCGGCCTGGTACGGTGTCCCGATGAAGGTCGAACCCATGGCGACGATCGCATCGCCGAGGGGCATCGTGTCGAGCCGGGCCCGTGCCGCCCAGGTGAGCCGCTGCGCGAAGATGGCGAGGTCTTCCGTGCTCCATGCGGCGGGCGCCTGGGCCAGTACGGCCGGCGCGAAGGCCACGAGGCTGGCCGCCAGCAACGGCAGGCTGCGCCTCATGCGGCCCCGGTGCGGTCGAGGCGCGCGCCGAGCGCGCGCGCCAGCACCAGGACTTCGCCCACGGCGACAAGGGCGGCGACCACCGCGGCGCCGACGAGCCGTGGGGCCGGCGGGCCTGGTGCCAGGAGTGCTGTGCCAAGGCCGGCCGCGGCCGGGAGCGCGAGGAGCAGGACGAGCATCGCGGCGGCCATCACCGAGTTGAGCAGGCTGGTGCCCAGCCGCGTGGCGCCGGGACGCGGAGCGCCCTGGCTTATCGGGCCAGGGAACAGGAGGAAGAGCGCGTCCTGCACCAGGGTGCCCAGCATCGCAATCGGCATCATGAGGACTATAACGGCAGCGAAGCCTGCGGGACGCAGCGCGCCATGCCGGCCCAGGTCCGCGCTGGTGCCGGCGCCGCCCAGGCCCACCAGCAGGAGCCCCCCGGCAAGGAGCGCGGTCAGCAGGGCGCCGCCGATGGCGCCGCCCAGCACCCACGTGCGCCCGCGTGCCGGCAGCATGCGCAGGAGGGTGAGGTGTTCCGCATCCTGGCGGAGCCCGGTTCGGAGGAACTGCGGGCCGAGGACCAGCAAGAGCAGGGCCCAGGTGAGCGCCAGGAACCCCGCGAACTCGGCGGCGGATGTGTTGCCGTGTGCGTGCAGCGCACGCAGGCCCAGTGACGCCACGATGCTGCCGGTGATGATGAGCAGGACGTGGGTGCGCCGCACCACCGCCGTGACCGCCTTCCAGGCGGCGAGCGCGACGGCGCCGCGGGGCGGGGGCCGCACCGCCGGGCCAGCGGCGGCAAGCCCGGGATGTACGGGCTCCCGGGTGGGCCCCAACCACAGGAGGAGCGCCACGTGCGCGCCCAGCAGGAGCACCGCCCCCGGCAGGCTCCGGAGCCACGCATCCAGCGTGGTGGCACTCACGGGCCGGACCGGCACCGCGAATGGCCGGAGCAGGATGGCGCCGAACCCCGTGGTCCCGAGGCGCTCAAGGCCCCCCGATACCAGGTTGAACGACCCGGTCAAGGCGAAGGGAATGGCTGCCAGCAGCAGGAGCCCGAGGACCGTCCCTCCACGGCGGAGCCACGCATGGGCTCCATGCGTGCGGCCGCGGAGGCGACCCACGACGGCGCGGTGGTACATCAGCGTGCTGAACAGGATCCAGAGGGCGATGGCCCGCCGCCCGAGCAGCGGGGCCGACGCCCCGCGCGAGGCGAGCGCCGTCCAGAGGATCACGTTCGGGATCACGAGCGCCTGGGTGGTGACGAGGGAAAGCATGACCAGGTGGCGATCCCGGATGGGCGCAGGCCACAGGAGGCTGCGCGTGGCGTCAGCGGGTGGGCGCGCCGTGCCGGCGATCCACGCCGTGGCCGAGAGCACCAGGAGCCCGAGGGCGCCCGCTGTGGTCGCCCGGACAGGGTCCGGCATGGCGCCCGCGCCGGCCTGTCGAGACAGCCACGCGAGGTAGGCAAGGCCCAGGAGCAGCCCGAGCAGGCGGGAGGGCCGGCGAAGGCCTGCCACGGCCCTCGTCGCCGCGTTGGCAACGGTGCGCTGCACCAGGAACCACAGGGCAGGCGTCATGGCCCACCGAGCAGGCCCAGGACCGCCTCCTCGAGCGTGCCGCCGGCGGTGAGCGCTGCGGGGGCACCGCGCGCCACGATGCGCCCACGGCGCAGCACCGCCACGTCATGACAGAGTTCGCTCACCAGGTGTAACTGGTGGGAGCTGAGCACCACGGCGGCGCCGGCGGCCGCATGGCCACGGATCCGGTCCTTCATCTGGCGCATGGCGGCGGGATCGAGGCCGGTCAGTGGTTCATCGAGCAGCAGCACGCGCGGGTCGTGGATGAAGGCACAGCCGAGCGCCAGTTGCTGGCGCATGCCACGCGACAGTTCCGTCGGCAGCGCGTCCCGTCGCCCGGCCAGGCCCAGCGAGGCCAGCAGCGGGTCGATCCGGGCGGCCCCATCGGGCACGTCGTAGAGCCGCTGCATGAACTGCAGGTGCTCCTGGACCGTGAGGTACTCGAAGAGGTGAGGCTCATCGGGGACGAACCCGAGGGCATGGCGCGCCGCGAGGGGCTCGGCCGCCAGGTCGTGGCCCGCGACCACGATCGATCCCGCCGAGGGCGTGAGCGCCCCGGCCATGCAGAGCAGGGACGTGGTCTTGCCGGCACCATTGGCGCCCACCAGGCCCAGGATGGCCCCCGCGGCCACGTCCAGGTCAACGTGGTCCACGGCAACGGTGTCACCGAAGGTCCTCCTGAGGCCGGTCACCTTGAGCAGCGCAATCCCTCCCGGGGGGCGGACGCCCTATCTTACACAGGGGATCGTGGGGGATCACGGGGCGCCGAATGCCGGACGCTGGCGTTGCGCCGAAGCGAGGAATCATGCGGAGCTACTGGCTGCGGGTCGTGCTTGGGGCCCTGGGCATCTTCATCGCGGGGATGCTCGTGTGGAACCTTGTGCGGGAGGGCAGGGACCGGGTGGTGGACGTGGTCAACAGCGATCGCCCCATCAGCATTCCCCTTGCGTTCGTGCCGTTCACCCTCGATGGGCAGGTGCTCGGGACACTGCGCCGGGTGGAGGTGCTGCGATCGAGCCCGGAACAGGTCAGTGGCGTGAACTTCACCGTCAGGTTGGCGGACTCGGTGACCGATGAGCGCCTGGCCGGCTGTGTCCTCGTGGCGCGGGATGACCTCGACCACCTGAACCCCGGTCGCGCCTTCAGCTGCGTGCCGGCGGGCGACACCGTGGGCCGGAACCTGGCGCCCATCGGGCACGTGGAGACCCAGCGTGGGGGGCAGTTCCTCCTGCTGGCTCGCGCCGGGACGCTGGACAGCCTGCGCCTGCACCTGGGCCCCGACCATGGCCAGCACCTCGCGGACTCGCTGGCCCAGGCATCGGCCGATTCCATTGAACAGGTGGCCGATTCCATCGAGGCATTCGCCGACTCCATCGCCGCGGCGGGCTCGCAACGCGCGGACTCCATCCGCGAGGCCGCCTCGACCATGCGTGACAGCATCCAGCGCGAGGTGCAGGGGCAGGTGCGCCGGGCGCGCGAGAAGGCGCGGAGGCCTGCGGCGCCGTGAGCGCGCTGTTCGTCCTCGACAACTACGACAGCTTCACCTGGAACCTGGTGCAGCAGGCCGGTGAGTTGGGTGCCACGCCCGTCGTGCACCGGAACGATGCGCTGTCAGTTGACGAGGTGCTGCGCCTCGCACCGGCGGCGATCATCATTTCTCCCGGGCCCGGCACGCCCGCCGATGCCGGCATCTCGCTCGCCCTGGCTCGCGAGGCCGTGTCGCGGAGGATCCCCCTGCTGGGCGTGTGCCTGGGGCACCAGGCCATTGGCGAGGCCCTGGGCGGGAGGGTGGTCCGGGCCGGCCGCCTCATGCACGGCAAGACCACCAGCATCGAGCATCGTGGCACCGGCATCCTGGCCGGCCTCCCCTCACCCATGCGGGTGATGCGGTACCACTCCCTGGTCGTCGCGCCAGAGTCGGTGCCGGATGACCTCGAGGTGACGGCCTGGTCTGCCGACCGGCCAGCCGGGGATGAGGTCATGGCGGTGCAGCATCGAGCGGCCCCGGTGTTCGGTGTGCAGTTCCATCCGGAATCGGTGGGAACGGAGCACGGCCGCCCACTCCTGGCCAACTTCCTCGTGTTGGCCGGCCTGCTCCCGGCGGCGCCCCGGGCCGCAGCCGCCTAACCTGCTTGCCTGCTTTACGATAGCCCCCCTCACGTACCAGGATTTTCCGGCGGCACAACTTTTGACTGCGGCCCCGGCCCCGTGTAGACTTGTTCCATGCCGGCGCCCGCAGCCTTCGCGGCCCGTGTCGGGCCGTTCCCCATCCAGCCAGCACCCCTGCCAGACCAGACCAGGGGAGATCCGGGCGCCGCCGCACCCAGGCCACCGCATCCGCTTGCCCCCCGCCGCACCGCCATCACCCGAGGAATCGCATGACGACCGCCGCGCCCAAGACCACCAAGTACCTGTTCGTCACCGGCGGCGTCGTGTCGTCACTCGGCAAGGGCATCGCCGCCGCCTCGCTTGGACGGCTGCTCGTGGAGCGCGGCCTCAGCGTGACCATGCAGAAGTTCGATCCCTACATCAACGTGGATCCGGGCACCATGTCGCCGTTCCAGCACGGCGAGGTGTTCGTGACCGACGACGGCGCGGAAACCGACCTCGACCTGGGCCACTACGAGCGCTTCATCGACCGCTCGCTCTCCCAGCAGAACAACATCACCACCGGCCGCATCTACCAGACGGTGATCAACAAGGAGCGCCGCGGCGAGTACCTCGGCAGCACCGTGCAGGTCATCCCGCACATCACCGACGAGATCAAGAACGCCATTCGCCGCACCGCCCCCGGGCACGATGTCGTGATCACCGAGATCGGCGGCACGGTTGGTGACATCGAGTCCCTGCCGTTCCTCGAGGCGATCCGGCAGTTCCGCCAGGAGGTGGGGCGCGACAACGCCCTCTTCGTGCACCTCACGCTGGTGCCCTACATCGCGGCGGCGGGTGAGCTCAAGACCAAGCCCACCCAGCACTCGGTGCGCGACCTCATGCAGATCGGGATCCAGCCCGACCTGCTGGTGTGCCGCAGCGAGCAGCCGCTCTCGGCCGACATCAAGCGGAAGATCGCGCTCTTCTGCAACGTGGACTTCGAGTGCGTGATCGAGAGCCCGGATGCCGCGTCCATCTACGAGATCCCGCTCCGCTTCCGGGAGCAGGGCTTCGACCGCGTGGTGTGCGAGCGGCTCCGGCTGGAGACGCCCGAGCCCGACCTGGGCGCCTGGCGGGCGATGGTGGAGAAGATCCTGCGGCCGAAGCAGCAGGCACGCATCGCCGTGGTGGGCAAGTACACCGACCTCCATGATGCCTACAAGTCGGTGCACGAGGCGCTGGTGCATGGCGGGATCGCGCACGATGCCGGCGTGGAGATCCACTGGATCTCGAGCGACCGGTTCACCGACCAGGCCACCGCCGGGGACCTGCTCTCGGGATTCGACGGGCTGCTCATTCCGGGTGGCTTCGGCGTGCGCGGCACCGACGGGATGATCCAGGCC
Organism: uncultured Gemmatimonadaceae bacterium; assembly: GCA_964638035.1. Lineage (GTDB taxonomy): Bacteria > Gemmatimonadota > Gemmatimonadetes > Gemmatimonadales > GWC2-71-9 > JAGGAG01. The sequence continues at coordinate 59,553 of CAZWXD010000006.1, forward strand.
ATCCAGTGGGCCCGCGGCCATGACCTGCCGTTCTTCGGGATCTGCCTCGGGTTGCAGATGGCCGTGGTGGAGTTTGCCCGGAACGTCTGCCGGCTTCCCGATGCGAACAGCACCGAGTTCGAGCCGGAGTGCGAGTCGCCGGTCATCCACATCATGGCGGCCCAGCGCGACGTGGAGAACCTGGGCGGCACCATGCGGCTCGGGGCCTACACCGCCAAGCTCCGGCCCGGCTCCAGGGCGGCCACGGTCTACGGCGCCAGCGAGATCAGCGAGCGGCACCGCCACCGGTGGGAGGTGAACAACGCCTATCGTGACGTGCTCGCCGAGTACGGGCTGCGGCTCTCCGGCCAGTCGCCCGATGGTGGGCTGGTCGAGATGATCGAGTTGCCCGACCATCCCTACTTCGTCGGATGCCAGTTCCATCCGGAGCTGAAGTCCCGGCCCACGCGGCCGCATCCCCTGTTTGCGGGCTTTGTCGGCGCCGCGTTGCAGCGTCGGAAGGAACAGGGCACGCGCCCGCTCACGCCAGCGCTGGCCCAAGCGGGGTCGTGAACCGCTGGACCTTTGGGCGGACGCCCTTCCTGATTGCCGGGCCGTGCGTCGCGGAGCCAGGCGACGTGCTGCCGCGAGTGGCGGATGCACTGGCCGCCCTGGGCGCTGCCCTCGACGTGCCGGTCTGCTTCAAGGCAAGCTTTGACAAGGCCAATCGCGCGAGGGCAGGGAGCGCGCGCGGGCCCGGGATGGAGGAGGGCCTTCGCGCACTCGAGCGGGTGCGGGCGTCGAGCGGCCTCCCGGTGCTGACCGACATCCATGAGGCAGCGCATGCGAGCGCGGCCGCGACGGTGGTGGACGCCCTGCAGGTCCCGGCGTTCCTTGCCCGGCAGACGGACCTCCTCCTGGCCGCCGGGGCGACCGGGAAGCCGGTGAACATCAAGAAGGGGCAGTGGATGTCTGCCGAGGCCATGGCTGGCGCCGTGGAGAAGGTGCGGAGTGGCGGCGGCACCGACGTGACGGTCACGGAGCGCGGCACCTTCTTCGGCTATGGCGACCTCGTGGTGGACTTCCGGAGCCTGGAGCGAATGCGTGCGGCCACTGGCGTGCCCGTCACCTACGATGCGACGCACAGTGTGCAGCAGCCCGGCCAGGCGAGTGGCGGGGCAAGCGGTGGTGATCGTGCCATGATCCCGCCGCTCCTCCTGGCGGCTGCCGCGGCCGGTGCCGACGGGTTCTTCATCGAGACCCACCCCGACCCGGCGCGCGCCCTGAGCGATGCAGCCACCCAGTGGCCCCTGGCCGACCTGCCGGCGCTCGTGGCGCGCACGCTGGAGGTGTGGCGGGTGAGTCGCAGGTGAACGCTCCCGCGCTGGACCCGGGACGCGCGCGCGCAGTGGAACTGGTCGTGCTCGACGTGGACGGCGTGATGTCGGACAACGGCATCTACATCGGCGCGGTGCAGGGCGAGCGCGTCGAGTTCAAGCGATTCCACGCCCATGACGGGGTCGGGATGCACCTGTTGCGGCTGGCGGGCATCCCGGTGGCGTGGCTCACCGGGCGCGTGTCCCCCGCCACGGCGCTCAGGGCCGAGGAACTGGCGATCGACGAGGTGATCCAGGGGACCGGCTCCCACAAGGACGAGGCATGCGCGGCGCTGCTGGCGCGGCGCGGGCTCGGCTGGGAGCAGGTGCTCTTCATGGGCGACGACCTGACCGACGTGCCGCTGCTCCGCCGCGTGGGCCTGCCCATTTCGGTGCCGAACGCCGTCGCGGAGGCCCGTGCCGCCGCCCACTGGATGACACGGTCACCGGGGGGGCACGGCGCCGTGCGGGAGATGTGCGAGGCGCTGCTCCACGCACGGGGGGTATGGGAGGAGGTTTGTGGGCGCTACTACGGCGAACACCGTGACGACACCGCCTGAGGCCCTCCTGGCCACCGGCCGGCGCGTCCTCGAGTTGGAGGCCGCGGCGATCGCGCGCGCGGCGACCCGGCTGGACACGACCTTCGCCCAGGCAGTGGCGCTGCTGCAGGACGCGCGAGGTCGTGTCATCGTGACCGGCATCGGGAAGTCGGGGCTCATTGCACGGAAGATTGCCGCCACCTTCACCTCCACGGGCACCCCGTCATCCTACCTCCACCCAGTGGACAGCCTGCATGGCGACCTGGGCATCGTGGGCCGCGAGGACGTGGCCGTGGTGTTGAGCAAGAGCGGCGAGTCGGAGGAGCTCACCGGCCTCATCGTGGCGCTCCAGCGGATGAACGTGCCGATGATTGCCATCACCGCCGCCGCCGACTCCTTCCTCGGCCGGGCGGCACGCGTGTGCCTGGACGCCTCGGTGCGGGAGGAGGCGTGCCCCCACGACCTGGCACCCACCACCAGCACCGCCGTGGCGCTGGCGCTGGGCGACGCCCTCGCGATGGCGCTCCTGGAGGCGCGCGGCTTCGGGCCGCAGGATTTCGCCGTGCTGCACCCCGGGGGGAGCCTGGGCCGCCGCCTGCTCCTCCGGGTGCGCGACGTGATGGTTCCCCCCGCGGGCAACGTCACCCCTGCCACGCCCATGCGGGAAGTGGCCGTGACCCTGGCCAGGCACCGGGGCATGGCGACGGTGACCGAGGGTGACGCGCTCGTGGGTGTCTTCACGGCTGGCGACTTCACCCGCCTGGCCCAGCATGGGGGCGACTGGTTCGGGACCCCGGTGGGCGAGGTCATGACCCGGCAGCCCAGGGTCTCCGCCCCGGACGAGTTCGCCGGGGCCGCCGTTGCCGTCATGGAGCGGCATGGCATCCTGGTGCTGCCGGTCCTCGACGGGACGAAGCTGGTCGGTGTGGTGCACCTGCACGACCTCATGCTGGCCGGGGCCGTGTGAGCGCCGGGACGCGGGCAGGCGCCCGCCTCGTGGCCTTCGCAGCCCTGGTGGCGAGCGGGTGCGGGGCCAGTGGTGCCAAGCCCACGACCATCGTGGCGATGACCGACACGGCCGACCAGGTGCTCTACGGATTCCGGCACTACGTCACGCGGGACGGCGTGCGTGAGAGCGAGATGGAAGCCGACACTGCGTTCTTCTACGACCCGACCCAGACCACCGTGCTCCGGAACATGCGGCTGGTGTTCATCGACTCGAGCGGTGCGCCGCGCGCCACCATCACGTCGCGCGTGGGCCGCTACCAGTGGCAGAAGGGTGGCCTGGTGGCGGAGAGCTCGGTGGTGCTCCGCACGCCCGATGGGAAGGAACTGCGCTCCGAACGCCTGGTGTTCGACGCCGAGAAGAACCAGATGTCCACCGACCTGCCCTTCACCTTCAACAACAAGGGCGAACACGTCGAGGGGCAGGGGTTCATCTCCGACATGAAGTTCGGCAACATCGTGGCCAAGTCGCCAAGGGGCGTGGCCGGCGAGAGCATGCTCCTGCCGGGAGAAACGGCGGGGCCGGACGGTGATGCGGCCCCGCCCGCCGCGCGTGCGCCCGTCACGGCCGACGCCCCGGCCATGCCGGACACCGGGGCACGGCCGTGAGGCCCTGGGTGGGCGGCGCCCTCATCCTCCTGCTTCCCTCGGTCGTGGGAGCGCAGGAGAACCGACGCTGCCGCTTCCGGCTCTCCTTCGTGGGCGACAGCGGCCGGCAGGTGCAGTCGTCCGACGGGGTGAACTACTTCGCGGGCGGCGGGGTGGTCATCACCTGTGACGGGACGGCCATCGTGATGAAGAGCGACAGCGTGGCGGCGTACGCGGCGCGCGTCGTCCAGTTCATCAACAACGTGTCCTTCCGCGACTCGTCCGTCACGCTCACGGCCGACAATGGCACCTACTTCAAGGATGGCGAGCGGTGGGAAGCGCGCGGGCACGTGGTGACGACGAATCGTGGCACCGGCTCCTCCCTGACGGGCCCGAGCCTGGACTACTTCCGGGCGGTCACGGGGCTTCGTGACACGGCCGAGGTCTTCGCGCCGGGGCGGCCGACCATCCGCTACATCACGAAGGACAAGGCCGGCACGGCGCAGGAGCCCTATGTGATCGTGGGCGACCGGGCCCGCATGAAGGGTGACGACCAGGTGTGGGCCGGTGGCACGGTCACGGTGGACCGGAGCGACCTCGCCACCCGCAGCGACAGCCTGCTGCTTCGCACCGGGAAGGCGGGTTCGGGGCTCCTCCTGGGCGGGGAGCCGAGCCTCCGTGCCATGGGCAAGGATACGCTCGACCTGACTGGCCGCCGGATCGACTTCACCCTCGATGACCGGAAGCTCACCGGCGTCCGCTCCAGCGACTCCGCGCATGCGGTCACGCGGCAGCTCGACCTCGTGGCCGATACCATCACCATCGCACTCCGGGATGAGAAGGTCGAGCGCACCGAGGCCTGGGGCTCCCGGCGCCGGGCGGTCGCCGTGAACCCGGAGTATGAGCTGCGGGCCGACTCCCTCGTGGTGGACTCGCCCGGCCAGGAACTCAGGGAAGTGCGGGGGTTCGGCGCCGCCTGGGCGGGGTTCCGGGCCGACTCCACGGCGACCGAGCCCGACTGGATCACGGGTGACACGGTGGTGATCCGGTTCGCGCGGGTTACGGGAGCCGACGCCGCCGACTCCGCGAAGACCCGGGTCGTCGCGGTCGAGGCCCGCGGGACCGCCAGGTCGTTCTACCGGGTCGTGGACAAGGACTCGCCGGCGGCTAAGCCGGGGCTCAACTATGCCCGGGCCGATCGCATCGTGATCAGCATGCGCACCGCGGGCGACGAGGGCGTGGAGCGCGTGGACTTCTTCGGCCACGTCGACGGGATCCAGCTCCAGCCCGACTCGACGGCGGGCAGGCAGAAGAAGCCGTCGATGCCGAAGGCGCCCACCACGATCACGCGGCCCACACTGCCCGGGCTCTTCGGCGGGCAGGGGGGCATCACGCCATGACCGTCGCGACCCTCGAGGGCAGCGGGCTGGCCAAGGCCTACAAGGGCCGGCGCGTGGTGGACAACGTGACGGTGTACGTGCAGCAGGGGGAGATCGTGGGGCTCTTGGGCCCCAACGGGGCGGGGAAGACCACCACCTTCTACCTCATGGTCGGGCTCGCCCGCGCCGATGATGGACGCGTCCTGCTCAGCGGCAAGGACGTCACGAAGTGGCCGATGTACCGCCGGGCGCGGCACGGCATCGGGTACCTGGCACAGGAGCCCTCGGTGTTCCGCCGCATGACCGTCGAGGAGAACGTGCGGGCCATCTTGGAGCGGCGCCGGCTGCCGCGGGCGGAGGAACGCCAGGTGCTGGAGCGCATGCTGGAGGAGCTGTCCATCGCGCACCTCCGGGCGAGTCCCGCCTATGCGTTGAGCGGCGGGGAGCGGCGCCGGCTGGAGATCACGCGGGCCCTGGTGAGCGAGCCGCAGTTCATGCTGCTCGACGAGCCCTTCGCGGGGGTGGACCCCATCGCCGTGCACGACATCCAGGCCATCGTGGCCGGCCTGCGGCACCGGGGCATCGGGGTGCTCATCACCGACCACAACGTGGAACAGACCCTCGACATCGTGGACCGGGCATACATCATGGGTGACGGCAGGGTGCGAAAGGCGGGAACCGTGCGCGAACTGGTGTATGACGAGGAAGTCTCCCGACACTACCTCGGCCCCACCCTCACTGCCAGGCTGCGTGCCCGGCTGGAGATGGGCTCATGAGAACCGGCCTTTCGCAGCAGACGTCCATGCGGCAGGAGCTGCGGGTCAACCCGCGGCTCTACCAGGCCATGGACATGCTGTACATGCCCATGATGGACCTGCAGCAGCACCTCAAGCAGGAGTTGCTGGCCAACCCCTTCCTCGAGCTGCTGGAGCCGGAGGAGGAGGAGAGCCTGGAGCAGCCCACCGACGCCGGCAAGGAGAAGGAGCAGGCCCAGAAGGACGACGAGGTGGACTGGGAGGAGATCCTCCTCAACGGCTTCGACGTGGGGGGCGCCCGGGAGCAGTACGAGCAGCTCGAGTACACCGAGCCGGTGACGGTCGAGACCGCCACCCTGGCAGACCACCTGCGCGAGCAGCTGCAGATGCTCGACCTGACCCCGCGCCAGCAGCTGCTGGCCGAGGAGTTCGTGGGCAACATCAATGACGACGGGTACCTCGCCGCCACCCTGGACGAGATCCTCGACTCGGTCAACACGCTGGTCGCCAGCCACTACGGCCAGCGGAGCGGCGCGAGCCCGGACGACGAGGCGGAGGACGAGGAGGCGGCGGAGGAGGCAGCCTACGCGGCCGGCCTCCTCGACGACGTGGCCGGGCCGGCGGCGGGGGTGGACGGCGTCCCCGCTGTCGCGCCGCCGGCGTGGGCCGACCTGCCCGCGGAGTTGCTCTACACCCCGGCCGACATGGAGTCGATGCTGGCCATCGTGCAGAAGCTGGACCCGCCCGGCATCGGGGCCCGGGACCTGCGCGAGTGCCTCCTGCTCCAGCTTCGCGAGGCGAAGGAAACCGATTCGCTCACCTGGCGCCTCGTGGACGAGGCCTTCCCCGACCTCATCGCCCACCGGTGGAACGACCTCGCCAAGCGGTTCGGGGTGGAGCCGGGTGCGGTCCAGCGGGCCGCCGACTCCCTGGCGCGCTTCGATCCCAAGCCCGGCCTCAAGCACGCCGACAAGGGCGATGCCTACATCATTCCCGACCTTGTCGTGGACAAGATCGACGGGCAGTACAAGGTCTTCCTGAACGACACCGGCGTGCCGCGGCTTCGCCTCAGCCGCTCGTACCAGGAAATTGCCCGGGACAAGAAGAAGCTCACGCCCGAGAACCGCGAGTTCATCGCCCAGAAGATGAACAGCGCCAACTGGATGATCCAGGCCATCGAGCAGCGCCGGCAGACGATGCTCAAGGTGATGAACTTCATCGTGGACCGGCAGCGCGACTTCTTCGAGAAGGGCGTGGAGTTCCTCAAGCCCCTCACCCTGCGCGAGGTGGCGGAGGTCATCAACATGCACGAGTCCACCGTCAGCCGGGTGACCAACGAGAAGTACGTCCAGACACCGCGCGGCGTGCTCCCGCTCAAGTTCTTCTTCTCGAGCGCGCTGTCCACTGCCTCGGGCGAGGACGCGAGTGCCCGGAGCATCCGCGCCAAGTTGCAGAAGATGGTCTCGGACGAGGAGCCGAAGAAGCCGCTCACCGACCAGCAGATCGTGCACCTCTTCCAGGAGCAGGGCATCCAGATCGCCCGGCGCACGGTCGCCAAGTACCGGGACCAGCTGGGGATCCTCCCGGCCCGCATGCGGAAGCGCGTATGACGCTGGCCACTGCACCGGCCCGTTCCATGCCCGCGTCGCCCCTGGACGTGAGCATCCTGGTGCCCGCCAAGGATGAGGCCGAGAACCTCCCCGAGTTCATGGCGCTTGCCGCCGGGCTGGCCTCGGCAGGGTTCACCTACGAGGTGGTGGTGGTGGACGACGGGAGCCGCGACGGGAGCGCCGAGGTGCTGCGCGGCCTGGCGGCACAGTACCCGTTCGTCCGGGTCGTCACCCACCGGGTGCAGCGCGGCATTGCCGAGGCCCTCCGCTCGGCGGGCGACGTGGCCCGGGGTGACGTGTTCGTGTTCTATCCCGCCGACCTCCAGTACCTGCCGGGGGACATCCCGGCCCTGGTCGAGCCCATCCTGGCCGGCCAGGCCGACGTGGTCACCGGCACCAAGCAGGGCCAGTACGAGAAGGCCTTCGTGTCCGGGGTGTACAACCGGCTCTGCCGCTGGCTCTTCGGGGTCACCGTCACCGACCTCAATTCGGTGAAGGCGTTCCGCCGGCAGGTCATGGACCACGTGCCGATGCGCCCCGACTGGCACCGGTACATGGTCGTGATCGCCGCGGTCGACGGCTATCGGCTGGCGTCGCGGCCGGTTCCGCTGCACGCGCGCCGGCACGGCACCTCCAAGTTCAGCTGGCGCCGGATCCCCGTGGGCGTCGTGGACCTCCTCTCGGTGTGGTTCCAGCTCCGGTTCGGCCGGAAGCCCATGCTCTTCTTCGGCGTGGCCGGCGCGCTGCTCTTTCTCGTCGGGTTCCTGGGCGGCGTGGTGGCGCTGGTCCTCCGCTTCGGCTTCGGGATCGGCTTCCGGCCGCTGCTGAACCTCGTGGAGACCATGGTGATCTGCGGCGTCGTGCTCTTCGGCTTCGGCTTCGTGGGCGAATTGATCGCCGGGATGCGGGAGGAGCAGCGGGAACTCGCGCGGTCGCTCTCCCGTTCGCACATCCTGCCCGGGGAGTAGCGTGCGCGCAGTCTTCCTGACGCACAACTTTCCCCGGCACCCCGGCGACGTCTCCGGCAACTTCCTCGTGCCACTCGCCCACGCGTTGCGGCGCCGGGGCGTGGACCTTCGCGTCGTGGCCCCGGCAGATGCGGGGGAGACCGGCCCCACGGAGTTCGAGGACATCCCCGTTCGCCGGGTCCGCTATGCGGCGCCGCAGAACGAGACCCTGGCTTACCGCGGCACCATGCTCGATGCCGTCCGCCTGCAGGGCGGGCTTCGCGCATTCTGGGGCCTGTGGCAGGCATTGAAGGCGGCCGCCGCAGAAGAAGTCCGCGCTGGCGCCCAGGTCGTGCACGCGCACTGGTGGGTGCCGGGGGGGCTCGCGGCGCCGCCAGGGGCCCCGATGGTGCTCACCGTCCACGGCACGGATGTGCGCCTGCTCGAACGCTCGCGGCTCGCCCGGATCATGGGTGGCCGCGTGCTTCGGCGCGCCCGCGTGGTCACCACGGTGTCCCAGTCCCTCGCGACCAGCGTCCAGAATGCCATGGGCCTGTTCATTCCCCCGGAGCGGGTGCAGCCCATGCCGGTGCCGCTGCCTGACGAGCGGTGGACCACGGGTGGGGCGGGCATCGTCACCGTGGCCCGGCTCACGGCGCAGAAGCGGGTGCACCTCGCCATCGAGGCGGTGGCATGCCTCAAGGATCTTGACGTCCGCGTCCCGCTCCGCATTGTGGGCGAAGGCCCCGAGCGCGAGGCACTCCAGCGGCGTGCTGAGGCCCTCGGCATCGCGAAGCAGGTGAGCTTCCTCGGGGCGCTCGCCCGGGACCAGGTCCTCGACCTCCTGTGCCGCGCCGACCTCATGATCTTCCCGGCCGAGGGCGAAGGCTTCGGGCTGGTGGCGGCCGAGGCGCTGATGCGTGGCGTGCCCGTGGTCGGGTGCTGGGATGGTGGCGGCGTGCTGGATGTCATTCCGGAGCAGGGCGGTGGCCGGCTCGTCATTCCATCCCCCGAGGCCATCGCCGACGCCGCGCTCGGGATGCTGCGGAACCCCGCCACCCAGGCCCGCGCCCGACAGGCAGGCGAGGAGTGGCGGCATCGCCTCTCACCGGATCGCGTCGCCGAAGTATGCCTGGCGTGGTATGGGGAGGCGCTTGCTGCGCGGTAGCATGTGGCGGGCCGTGCGTGCCCTGGTGGGGGTGGTCCTCGTGGCGCTCGCGATCCGGGCGCTGGCCAACGCCTGGCGCGCCGCCGACGCCGCGCCGGTGGCGTGGCAGGTTCGCCTCCTGCCGATCCTCGGCAGCATCGCCGTGACGTGGCTCATGTACGCCATCCTCGTGCTTGCCTGGCGCGGCATGGTCGTCGGGTGGGGACAACGGCTCCCGCTGCGGGAGGCTGCGCGTATCTGGACGGTCTCGAGCCTGGGCAAGTACATCCCGGGCAAGGTGTGGGCGATCGCGGGGATGGCGCTGATGGCCCGCGAGCGTGGCGTGGCGCCGTGGGCGGCCACCGGTGCGGCCGTGCTGAACCAGGCACTGGCCGTGGCGGCTGGCGCCCTGGTCGTCGCGGTCACCGGCACGAGCCTCCTGGCGGCGCACTATCCCTGGATCACGCGCGGGCTCTGGGCCGTGGGCATCCTGAGTGTCGCGGGGCTGGTGGCGTTGCGCGCCCCCGGCCTGGTGGGGCGCATCCTCCGCCTGGTGCAGGTGGAGGTGGGCGACCCGGCGGTCCCCGCGCCGGGCACGGTGTTCCGGGCGGTGCTGGCCAATGTGATCGCCTGGATCGGCTATGGCGTGGCGCTCTGGCTCCTTGCCCGCGGGGTGCTGGCGGCGGCGCCCCCGCTGCGCGCTGCCACCGCGGCGTTCACCGCGTCGTACATTGCAGGCTTGCTCGCCGTGATTGCACCCGGGGGCCTGGGCGTGCGCGAGGCGGTCTTCATCCTGATGTTGCAGGGCACGCTCGGGGCCCCGGCGGCGGCGGCGCTGGCGGTGGCCTCTCGCGTCCTGCTCACGTTCACCGAGGTGGGGGCCGCGGCCCCGTTCCTCCTGCCTCCTGCGGAGCGCACCCGTGTCGCATCCTGACTTCGCACCCGGCTTCGAGCCCAGGCGGCCGGCGCTCATGGCCACGGCCATCTTCGTGCTGGCGATGCTGGTGCTGTGCTGGCCCATGCTGGCAGGCCGCTACCTCTACGGCAGCGACCAGCTCGTCACCGGGTACGCCTTCCGCCACTTCGGTGCCGAGTTCTTCAAGGCGCACGGACGCCTCCCCGAGTGGAATCCGTACATCTTCGGCGGCCTCCCGTACATCGGCGCCATGCATGGCGACATCTTCTATCCCGCCGCGTGGCTCCGCCTCATCATGCGCGAGGACCTCGCGATGACGCTGGCGTGGGCCATCCATTTCGTGGTCGCAGGGTGCGCCATGTACGCCTTCCTGCGTGCGCTGCGCCTGGGATGGACCGGGGCGGTGGTGGGCGGGGTCGCCTACCAGATGACGGGCATCCTCGCCTCCCTGGTGAGCCCGGGACATGACGGGAAGCTCTTCGTGTCGTCGCTGGCACCATTGCTCTTCCTTGCGCTCCTCCGCGCCATACGCAACGGGAGTGTTGCGGCTCACGCGGGCATCGCCCTCGTGACGGGGCTCTGCCTCCTGAGCCCGCACTACCAGCTCACCTATTACCTGCTCGTGGCGGGAGGCTTCTGGGCGTTGTACCTGGTCTTCCTCGACGAGGATCGCCGCCCGGGGCTTCGGTGGCCGGTCGCCCTCGCCGCGGCGGCGGGGGCCGTGGGCCTTGGCATCGCCATCTCGGCCATCCAGGCCATCCCGTTCCTTGCCAACATGCCCTGGGGCGCTCGCGGAACAGGCGCCGGCTGGGACTACGCCACCGGTTTCTCGATGCCGATCGAGGAGCTGGTGACGACGATCCTTCCGGAGTTCAACGGCACCCTGTCGAGCTACTGGGGCCGGAACTTCTTCAAGCTCCACACCGAGTATGTCGGCGTGGTGGCCGTGATCCTTGCCGTGCTCGGCGTGACCGAGCGGGGCAGGGGCCGCCTGCGCTGGGGCCTGCTGTTCATCGGCGGCTTCTTCCTCCTCGTGGCGTTCGGCCGGCACACCCCGTTCTACCGCCTGTGGTACGAGCTGATGCCGCTGATGAAGAAGGTCCGTGCCCCCGGAATGGCGTTCTTCCTGCCCGCGCTCGTGACAGCGGTGTTTGCCGGGATGGGTGCCGACCGCCTGGCGCGCCAAGCCGTGCCGCCGCGCCTCCTCATGGGGCTCCTGGGTGTCCTCGGGGCGATCGGCCTCCTGGGCGCCATCGGTGGGTTGCAGGTGGTTGCGACTGCCCTGGCGCCGGCCGAGACGATGGAGCGCGTTGCGGCCAACGCGCCGGCGCTGCAGGGCGGGGCGGTGCGCATGCTCCTCTTTGTCCTTGCCGGGGGCGCGATCGCCTGGCTGATGGCCCAGGGACGCGTCCGGCCCCCGGCCGCCACGGCGCTCCTCCTGCTGGCCGTGGGGGGCGACCTCTGGAGCCTCAACCGCCGCTTCTTCTCCTGGGAGGCGCCAGCCAGCGAACTCTTTGCCACCGACCCGGTGGTGAGCCGCCTGCAGCAGGCCGACCGGCCGATGCGGGTGATGAACCTGCCCGGATCGCCGACCTACCAGGGCGGTGCCCTCATGACCTGGGACATTCCGCAGGTGTTCGGGTACCACGGCAACGAGATCGGCTTCTATGACCAGCTGTGGGGCGGGAAGAACATCTGGGCCAATGTCGAACGGCCGACCCTCTGGGACCTGTACGCCGTCGGCTGGCTGATCGTGCCGCAGCCCGCGCGGGTTGGTGGCTTCCATGACGTGGTGGGCCCGGTGACCACCAGGGCAGGCGCGCCTGCCTACCTCATGCAGCGTGACACCGTGCCACCCTATGCCCGCGTCGTGGCCGCCGCGGCCAAGGTGCCCGATGCCCAGCTCGTGTCCACCCTGGTCGATCCCCGGTTCCCGGTCCGCGACCTCGTGCTCTTCCCGGACACCGCGAGCATCGAGGTGGCGCCGATCAGCGCGGGCCTTCCGGCCCGGCCAGCGGTCGATGCCATGGTAGCGGAGTGGGAGCCGGGCCGCATGCGGGTGGTGCTGCAGGGCGCGCTGGCCACGCCCGCCTACCTCGTGATCAGCGAGAACTGGCACCCCGACTGGCATGCCACCGTGGATGGCACGCCCGTGCCCGTGGTGCGGGGCAACCAGGCCATGCTCACGGTGCCGCTCCCGGCGGGTGCGCACGAGGTGGTCCTCGCCTTCGCCTCGCCTGCCTATCGCACCGGGAAGCACGTGACGCTGGCGGCGCTGGTGGTCACGCTGGCGCTGGCCGTCGTGCCGGTCGTACGGCGGAGACGCGATGCCTGAGCGGGCCCTGGTCATCATCCCGACGTACAACGAGCGGGAGAACCTCCCGCAGATCGTCCCGGCGGTCCTGCTCCAGGATCCGCGCATCGACGTGCTGGTGGTGGACGACAACTCGCCGGACGGCACGGGCCAGCTGGCGGACGAGATCGCGGCCAGGGAACCGCGGGTGCATGTCCTGCACCGGACCGCCAAGGAGGGTCTGGGCCGCGCGTACATCGCCGGGTTCCGCTGGGCCATCGTCCAGGGATACGACTTCATCTTCGAGATGGATGCCGATTTCTCGCACGACCCCAGGTTCCTCGCGGACTTCCTGCACGCCATCGAGTCGGCCGACCTCGTCCTGGGCTCGCGCTACAAGACCGGTGTCAACGTCATCAACTGGCCCCTGTCGCGCCTCATCCTGTCCCTCGGCGCCAACTACTACGCGCGCTGGATCACCGGCATGCCCCTCACCGATTCCACCGGGGGGTTCAAGTGCTTCCGCCGGCGCGTCCTCCAGGCGATCGACCTCGATGCGGTGCGGTCGAATGGCTACGCCTTCCAGATCGAGATGAGTTTCCGCGCCTGGAAGCAGGGCTTCCGCCTTGTCGAGGTGCCGATCGTCTTCACCGACCGGGTGGAGGGCAGCAGCAAGATGAGCAAGCGGATCGTGCGTGAGGCCATCTGGATGGTCTGGTGGCTGCGCCTGCAGGGCCTGCTGGGCCGGATGGGGGCCCGCCCGTGAGCAACCGCTTCTTCAAGATGACGGGGTCGGGCAACGACTTCGTGATGCTCGATGGCCGGGACACGGCACCGGGCGAGTGGCCGGCACGGCGCATCGAGGCGACCTGCCACCGCCGGACAGGGGTCGGGGCGGATGGGCTGGTGATCCTGTTGCCGGAGGGGCCCGCCACCGTCCGGATGCACTTCTTCAACGCGGACGGGTCGCGCGCGGCCATGTGCGGCAATGCGGCCCTCTGCAGTGCCGTGCTGTCACACGCCCTGGAGTTGGCCCCGCGGGAGCTCACCCTGGCCACGGATGCCGGCGAGGTTTCCTGCAGGGTCCTGGGCCCGGCCACCGCAGAGATAGGCCTGCCGCCGGTCGAGCGCCTGGCGCCGGTTCCAGGCATCGACCTCCTGGCCGGGGAGCGCGCCGCCTGGATCACCGTCGTTGGTGTCCCGCACCTGGTGGTCCTCGTCAACGACATCGAGGACGTTGACATCCCGGGTCGCGGGCGCGAACTGCGGTTCCATGGCGCCGTGGGCCCGGAGGGAGCCAACGCCAACTTCATCAGCGCTCCCCGGACCCCGGGCGGCCCCTGGCTGATCCGGACCTACGAACGCGGGGTGGAAGGGGAGACCCTGGCCTGTGGCACCGGGACCGTGGCCGCCGCCCTGATGCTGCACCAGCTGGGCATTGATGACCTGCCGGCGGTCTTCCGGAGCCGTGGCGGGAACGTCCTGGGCGTGGCAGCCCTGTCAGGCCCCCGGTACACCGACGTGCGGCTCGAGGGCGAAGGCCGGATCGTGTTCCGCGGGGAGGCCGACTAGGGGGGGGATTTCTACAGTCAAACCGTGGTTATCCCCACAGCAACTTAACATAATACATCTTATACGACTTAGTCCCAGAAGCAGTCGGCTGGGCAAGAGAAGCGGCAGGAACCCTGGAGGGCCCTGCCGACGTTTCACTTCATGTGATAGTTGATGTGCATGCTGGCAACTGACCAACACCTACCGGCTTACACCATCACGACGCCTTGGTCGTCAGCTCGGCCAGCCTGACCTTCGCCTCGGTGATCGACACCGTCTTGGGGTATTCCTTGATCAGCTTCTCGTAGGCAGCGATGGCGAGTTCGGGCTTCCCTGCGGCAATCTGGGCGCGGCCTTCCTGGAGGAGGTAGTCGGCCCGCAGGTAGTCCACCTCGGCGGCCTCAGACGCCTTGCGGTAGGCCTCCGCGGCCTCCGCCGGCTTCCTGGCGTTTTCGAGGGCAACTCCCAGAAGACCCAGCGCCGGTACTTGAAACTGGACCGGTGGGTTCTTGGCGAGGAACTCTCGGAGCCCCACCACGGCCAGTTCGGTCTGGCCGTTCACCATGCGGACCTGGTTCAGGACGAGGAGTGCTTCGACCGCGGCGCGGGTTCCGGCATACGTCTCCGTAACCTTCTGCAACTCGGCTGCTGCCTGCGGGAGGTTGCCCCGCTCAGCCACCGCACGGGCCTCCTGAAGGGCCCTGGCTGCGAATGCTTCCTTGCGCCGGGAGGCTGCGGTAAAGAACCAGGTGCCCAGGACCGCGGCCGCCAGCAGGCCAAGGCCGACCAGCAGGGCCTTCCGGGACCGGGGATCCCGGGTCAGTTGAGCGAGACTCATGGGTTGCCGTGCCTTGGTACCTGGTGCCGACCGCTCTGCCGTTGCCACGCTGCTCGCCGCCATTGTTCGCCTGGATTCCCGGGCTGCTGAACCCCGCTGCGGTCGCAACGAAGCTCCGAAGCCCTTGACAATAGACCTGAAAACTAGCCGCTGGGAAGGACTTGGGTCAACGCGCGTGAAGATCCTGCACCCGACAGCCGGCCTTGAGGACAACAGTGCGCCCGTCGGTGGTGAACCGCTGGGCCGACGTATTCTGACCGGATGTCACGGCACCTGGCAGTGCCACGAGACCCAGGAAGCGGGCACATCCCCCCGCCTGCAGGTCGCCGGCAAGGATGTCCCGTTCCCGGTCGATGTTCGGGTCCATCTTGTGCGTGGCGCGCATGCGGTCGAGCGCCACCGTGAGCCCCACATCCTCGTTAGCGGCGCCCACCCAGGTGCCGGGGCTGGCGTCGAGTTGCCAGAGCCGGACATGGTGCCGGTCCCGGGCGCTCAGGCCCACCCGCTGGAAGCCGAGGTCCTGGGCCCGGCCCTCGTAGTACTCCGGGCTGAAGGCTACGCTCCGGTCACGCTTGCTGAACACCACCGCGGCGCTCCCCTTCATGAGGTTCCCGATGGACCGGCTTCCCTCGGGCGCCCAGCCGGCCGCGCGGAAGGCCTCCCGCACCTGCGCTTCGGTGCCCTGGAGGATCACGTTGAACTGGTCGCCGAGGACGAGCCCGGTTCGGTCGGTTGCCCGCGGTGCGATACCGGGCAGCGCCGGCATGTGGATCGCCCGTGCTTCATCGGTGAGTGGGTGGCACGTCTCCGCACGAGCGACATGAAGTGGAGCCACCAGGCGAATGGTTCCCAGTTCGCCGGCGACGATCTCCACGCCTGCCCCATGCCGGAGGAACGACCAGCTCCCGATGAGTGCCACGGGAACGATGGCAAGCCCGGCCGATGCCGCAACCGCCGGCAGCGCGGCTGCCGACACGACCCGCCGGTGCTTCCCCTCCACGATCCCTGACGGCAGGATGTGTGCGCCAGGCCACTCCAGGGAGGCGAGCACCCCCACGGCCGGGACGACGGCACCTGACCGCCGGCGGATCGAGTCAGTCGTGAGTCCCAGCGTGCCGCCGCGACCGAGGAGCCGGCCGCCCTTCGAGGTGGAGACCGTGGCCCAGACTGTCCGGAAGGGGGCCAGGACCATGCAGTGACCCTGCGTAACTGACGCCATCGTCTGCAGGACCACCGTGGAGCCAACGGTGTCCTGGCCGCTCCTGAGGTCCCCGACGAAGCGGATCGGGATCACGGTACCGGTGTCGAGGGTGAACGACTGGGCGCCGAGCGGCGCCACGCCCACGCCCAGCAGGCAGAGGCACATGGCCAGCAGGCCCCGGTGCGCCAGGGGGCTGGCGCGAGTGGCGTGGATCAGTCGCAGGGTCCGGTGGAAGGAAGTGCCCCCGAGACGATTCGAACGTCCGACCAACGGTTTAGGAAACCGCTGCTCTATCCATCTGAGCTACGGGGGCGTGTCCGCCAAAGATAACCAGCGCCTCGCCTACACCGATATCAGCGAGCGCCAGGACGCGCCCTCGAGCCGGGCGCCGCCCTGGAGGGCGTCGATGTCCAGCAGGAAGGACCACCCGGCGAGGGTGCCACCCAGCCGCCGCACCAGCTTCCCCGCCGCGGCGGCGGTACCGCCGGTCGCCAGGACGTCATCCACCACGAGCACGCGGTCCCCCGCCCTGCAGGCATCCCGGTGCGCCTCCAGGCAGTCCTCGCCGTACTCCAGCGCGTAGCTCTCCCGCACGGACTCCCAGGGCAGCTTGCCCGGCTTGCGCAGGGGGATGAACCCGGCGCCAAGCTGCACAGCGACCGGGGCGCCGAACATGAACCCCCGCGCCTCGATGCCCACGACGTGGGTGATGCCCTGCGCCGAGAACGGCGTGGCAATGGCCCGCACCGCGTCTCGGAACAGCGAGGCATCGTGCAGGATCGGCGTGATGTCCTGGAAGGTGATGCCGGGCTTCGGATGGTCGGGGATGGCACGGAGCGCCGCACGGAGCCGGGCAGCAGTGGCAGCAGTGGCAGCATGGTCCATGTCAGCGTGTCCTGAAGTCGGGGAATGGTGGTCCGTCCGCAGCATCGCTCACGGCGACCGTGACAACCCGTGCGAGTGGGGGGCCACGCCGCAGCATTACCTCGAACTGGCGGAGGGCGGTGTCGGTTCCCTCGGCTTCCACCAGGACGGTGCCGTCCGGCAGGTTGGCAGCGTAGCCCGCCAGGCCGATCTTGCGTGCGTAGTGGCGCGCGAAGTTCCGGTACCCGACGCCCTGCACCCGGCCCGAGACGAGAAACCGCTTCCTCACCGCACCGGCTCGCGACGCGCCTTGACCACCTCGATCGCGATCGGGAGGACGGACAGGATGATGATCGCGAGCACCACGAGGCTGAAGTTCTGCTTCACCACCGGGAGGTTGCCGAAGAAGTAGCCGGCCAGCGTGAAGAGCGTGACCCACACGACCCCGCCCACCACATTGAACAGCAGGAAGCGCCGGTACTCCATGATCCCGACACCCGCCACGAACGGGGCGAAGGTGCGGATGATGGGGACGAAGCGGGCCAGGATGATGGTCTTGCCACCATGTTTCTCGTAGAAGTGCTCGGTCCGGAGCAGGTACTCCTGCTTGATGAACCGGATGTCACCGCTGAAGGCACGGCGGCCGATCCGCGCCCCGATCCAGTAGTTCACCGTGTCGCCCAGGATGGCGGCCACGACCAGGAGGAGCATCAGCACCCGCACGTCCAGCCCGCCCAGCGCCGCAATCGCGCCCGCCGCAAAGAGGAGCGAGTCACCCGGCAGGAAGGGGGTCACCACCAGCCCCGTCTCCGCGAAGATGATCAGGAAGAGGATGGCATACGTCCAGGTCCCGTACTGGGACGTGATCTCCGTGAGGTGACGGTCGAGGTGGAGGAACACCTCCACGGCCTGCTGCAGGAACTCCATCAACGCTCCATGGCGTCAGGGCGGAAGCCGTGCTCGCCGATGAGCGGCACGAAGCGAACGTCACCCAGGGTAGTGGTCTTGAAGGCACCGCCTTCCCGGCGCACCACGGTCAACACCTGCCGGTCGCGGTCGCCGACAGGGATGACCAGCCGGCCGCCGTCCGCGAGCTGCTCGAGGAGCGGCCCCGGGGCCTCCGGCGACGCGGCCGCCACGAGAATGGCATCGAAGGGCGCATAGGGGCGCCAGCCAAGGGTGCCGTCACCAACCATCACGGAGACGTTGCGGTAGCCGGCGTCCTGCAGGACCCGCTGCGCCCCACGCGCCAGCTCGGGCACCCGCTCCACGCTGAAGACCCGGTCGGCCAGCTCGCACAGCAGCGCCGTCTGGTACCCCGAGCCCGTGCCGACCTCGAGCACCTTCTCCTTCCCGGCCAGGGCCAGCACCTCGAGATAGCGCGCCTGCACCCAGGGCTGGGAGATGGTCTGCCCGCCGCCAATCGGGAGCGCCGCGTCCTCGTAGGCGCGGTGCCGGACGCTCTCGGGCACGAACAGGTGCCGCGGCACGACGCTCACGGCCCGCAGCACGCCCAGGTCGTGGATGCCCTTGGCCTGCAGGGTCTCGACCAGGCGGGTGCGATAGCCCTGGTAGCTGTCGGCCCGGCTCACTCCTCCAGCGCCCATGCCCGCACCGTCTCCAGGAGGTTGTAGTTGGTGAGGTCCATCTGCAGCGGCGTCACGGCAATGTAGCCGTCGTGGATGGCGGCGTGATCCGACGACGAGCCACCGGTCCACGTGATGGTGCCACCGCCCACCCAGTAGATCTGGCGGCCCCACGGGTCCTGCATCCGGGTGAGCGACTCGGAGAAGAAGCGGCTGCCAAGCTGCGTGACGCGAATGCCCCGCGCCTCCGCGGCCGGGACCGGCGGGAGGTTGATGTTGAGCAGCGTGTTGGGCGGGAACTCCCGGATGGAGGTGATCCGGCGCACCAGGCGCACCAACTCGTCCCGGTAGGTGAGCATCGTCTCCGGCCGGTGGCCGGCAAAGGAGATGGCGATGCCCGGAACCTGCAGCATGACCGCTTCCATCGCCGCGGAGACCGTCCCGGAGTACAGGACATCCTCCCCCATGTTCGGGCCGTGGTTCACGCCCGAGAACACGAACCGGGGTGCCTCCGGCATGAGCGCCTGCACCGCGAGCATGACGCAATCCGTCGGGGTGCCGTCCACCTGGTAGGCCCCGTCGGGGCGCATCTGTGGCCGGAGCGGCCGGTGGAGCGTCAGCGAGTGGCTGGTCCCGCTCTGCTCCCGGTCCGGTGCCACCACCGTCACGCTCCCCACCTCGCGGCAGACGTCCGCCAGCAGCGCGAGACCGGGGGCCAGGATCCCGTCGTCGTTCGTGACCAGGATGTTCATGGCTCGCGAGTCGGCGTGCGGCCGTCGAGCAGGGCCAGGATCGCGTCCACGTCGCGCCGCAGGTCGCGGATGGTCTCGGCCTCCATGGCGCGGCGGGTCTCGCCCTTCAGCGTCCCGCCCCGCCGAAGCTGGTCCAGCTGGTGGCGGGCGCCATCGATGGTGTACTTCTCGGTGTAGAGCAGGTGCTTCACCAGCAGGATCAGCTCCACCTCGCGGGCCTTGTACACCCGGTTGCCCGAGCGGTTCTTCGCCGGGTTCAGGAACCGGAACTGGCTCTCCCAGTAGCGGAGCACGTGCGGCTTGAGGTCGGTGAGCGCGCACACCTCGCCGATCGAGAAGAACTCCTGCGTGGTCGGGAGCGGGGT
Source organism: uncultured Gemmatimonadaceae bacterium (assembly GCA_964638035.1). Lineage (GTDB taxonomy): Bacteria > Gemmatimonadota > Gemmatimonadetes > Gemmatimonadales > GWC2-71-9 > JAGGAG01. Next base: position 79,244 of record CAZWXD010000006.1, read on the forward strand.
CGTCACCGCCACTGTTCCGCCTTGAGTGTCCGTTCCATCAGGATGCCAATGGCTTCGGCCGGCGCCTGGCCGTGGAAAAGCACGTCCGCCACCTGTTCCGAGATCGGCAGCTCCACGCCCAGCTTGCGCCCGAGCTGCGCCGCCGCCTCCGCCGCGTTCGCGCCCTCTGCCACGGTGCGGTGCCGGGCGCGGTACGCCTCGTAGGTTTCGCCCCGCGCCAGCGCCATGCCGAGCTGCCGGTTGCGGCTCAGGTCGCCGGTGGCCGTGAGGACCAGGTCGCCCATCCCGGCGAGCCCCGCAAACGTCAGCGGGTCTGCGCCCATCCGCACGCCCAGGCGGGTGATCTCGGCCAGGCCGCGGGTCAGCAGGGCCGCCCGGGCATTGGCACCCAGGTCAAGGCCGTCCAGCACGCCGGCCGCGATCGCCATCACGTTCTTGAGCGCGCCGCCCAGCTCCACGCCAACCACGTCAGCGTTCGAGTACACGCGGAACCGCGGCGTGGCGAACAGGGCCTGCGCCTGGTGCGCGGTGCCCTCGTCGAGGGAGCTGGCCACCACCGCGGTGGGCCGCTGCTCGTACACCTCCCGCGCAAACGACGGCCCGGACAGGATGGCCAGCCGCACCCCAGGCAGTTCGTCGGCGATGACGTCCGACATCAGGGCGAGCGAGCCCGGTTCCAGCCCCTTGGTGGCACTGACCAGGAGCATCCCGGGCGGCATGGCGCTGCGCACGCCGCGCAGCACCGAGCGGAGCGCGTGGCTTGGCGGGACGGCGAGCACCGCCTGGGCGCCATGGAGCGCCTCGGCGGGATCCGCGAAGGCACGCAGCGACGGATCCAGCGGCGAGTTGGCGAGAAAGACGGTGTTGACGTGCGTGGTGTTGATGGCCTCCACCACCTCACGCTCCCAGGCCCAGAGGCGAACCTCCTCGCCCTTCCGGGCGAGCAGGTTGGCGAGCGTCGTCCCCCAACTGCCGGCTCCCAGCACGGCGACCCTCATGCGCGTCCCTCCCCGGCCTGGCCACGGCGGCCAAAGCGATTCTCCGTTCCGTTCAGCAGCCGCTTGATGTTGGCCCGGTGAAACCAGATGATGGCCGCGGCCACGATCGCGTCGAGCCATACCAGGTCACGTCGCGCCGGATAGAGGAACCAGGCGGCGATGGGCAGTGTGCAGGCGCCGGCCATGCTCGCGAGCGATACGTATCCCGTGAGCCACACGAGGAGGACCCATACGACGGTCGTGGCCGCGACCGCCCACGGCGTCAAGCCCAGCATCACGCCGGCCGCCGTGGCCACCCCCTTCCCTCCCCGGAACCGCATGAACACCGAGAAGACGTGGCCCAGGATGGCCGCCACCCCAACCAGGAGCGCCACGGTGAGGGAGGTGGACACCCGCGGCGCCAGGAACACCACCGGGACCGTGCCCTTCAGGATGTCCACCAGCGCCACCGGGACCGCCACCTTCCAGCCCAGGACGCGATACACGTTGGTCGCACCGAGGTTCCGGCTGCCATGCTCGCGGAGGTCGATGCCCTTCACCAGCCGCCCGGCCAGGTAGCTGGTGGGGATGGAGCCCACCAGGTAGGCCAGCACGAACCAGGGGAGCGCGGCCCAGGTCACCGGCGGGATCCCCGCGCGGTGAACTTGAGTCGCACCGGCGAGCCGCTGAAGGACCACGCATCGCGGAACCCGTTCGCCAGGTAGCGCTGGTACGACTCGGGGACGTCATCCGGCCGGTTGGAGACGATCGCGAACTCGGGCGGCGCGGTGGCGACCTGCGAGGCGTAGAGGAGCTTCACTTCCTCGCCCTGCTTCTGCGGCGGGGAACTCCGCTCGAGGAGCGCACCCAGCACCTTGTTGACCTCTGCGGTGGGGACACGCTTCTCCCGTTCGCCGGCCACCTGGGTGATCAGCTCGAGGAGCTTCCGGATGCGCTGTCCCGTGAGCGCCGACGCGTAGACGAAGGGGACGTGCTCGAGGAAAGGTGCCTTCTCCACCAGGGTGCGCTGGCCCCGGGCAGCGGTGTTGGTGTCCTTCTCCTCCACCAGGTCCCATTTGTTGACCAGGATGATCAGCGCGGCGCCACGGTCCCAGGCGGCGGTGGCAATGCGGAGGTCCTGGTTGTGGAGGCCCGCGGTGGCATCGACCACCAGTACGCACACGTCCGCCCGCTCGATGGCGCGGTCAGTGCGGAGCGAGGCGTAGAACTCCAGGTCCTCGTCGATCTTGGCCTTGCGCCGGAGCCCCGCCGTGTCGATGAACGTGAGGCGGCGACCGTCGTAGGCAAGGTGCGAGTCGATGGCATCACGCGTGGTGCCCGCCACCGGCGACACGACGTGCCGGTCCTCGCCCAGCAGCCGGTTGATGACGGATGACTTGCCGGCGTTGGGCAGCCCGACGACCGCCACGCGAATGGCATCCACGGGCGCTTCGACGCCCTCGGGCAGGCGCGCCACCAGGGCGTCGAGCAGGTCGCCGGTGGCCTTGCCAATGCCGGCGGAGACGCCAATCGGGTCACCCAGCCCCAACGCGTAGAAGTCGTACATGGCGGTGGAGCGCTCGAGGTCGTCCAGCTTGTTCACCACGACGAGCACGGGCGCGGTGCTGCGCCGCAGGCGCTCGGCGATGGCCTGGTCGAGCGGGTGCAGGCCCTCACGCCCGTCCACCACGAACAGGATCACGTCGGCTTCTGCCAGGGCAAGTTCGACCTGCCGGCCGATCGCCTGATCCATGGCGGCCGTGGAGCCGGGCACCAGCCCTCCGGTGTCCACCAGCCAGAAGCGCCGGCCCTCCCACTCCGCCTCCCCGAAGTGGCGGTCGCGCGTCGTGCCTGCCTCGGGCGAGACAATGGCGCGCCGTCCGCCCACGATCCGGTTGAACAGGGTGGACTTGCCGACGTTGGGTCGGCCGACGATGGCGACGGTGGGTTGCCTCACGGCACAGGTGCCTGCATCATTGGGCGGGAAGTATCGCCGCCACTGTGTGTAAGGGCAAGTCCCACAAATACTTGACAGCGTGCGTTAAAGCTCCGCTGCAGGGGCGGACCACATGCTCCTGAGCAGCCGCGCGAGCCACGCGCCGCTCACCATCCCGAGCACCCCCCACACCAGCGCCTGACCGGTACGGCCATACAGCGCGGTGCCGACCCCGAAGAGCGCCGCGAACACGAAGGTGCATCCCAGCACCCATCCAAGGAGTGCATTGGAGAGACTGTCCGGCGACGGCGGCAGGTGGGTGGCCTCCCGTACCCGGCGCCACCCCGCGCCTGCCGGGCGCACGCGGCGGTAGAACGCCTCCAGGGTGGCTGGACTGTCGGGTGGAGTAAGGTACGTGGCCAGCAGCCAGATGATGGTCGTGGCCGCCACCGTGGTGAGGAGGGTGACATGCGCGGGCACCGGGTGCCCTGCCTTGGCCATGACGAAGAAGCCGCCGGCCACGAGGAACGACCCCACCATGGCCGCAATCTCGCTCCAGGCGTTGATGCGCCACCAGAACCACCGCAGCAGGTAGATGAGGCCGGTGCCGGCACCGATCGACAGCATGAGGTCGAAGGCCTGCTTCGCCGAGTCGAGCACATAGGTCATCCCCATGGCCACGACCATGAGGAGGGCCGTGATGACCCGTCCCACGAACACGTAGTGTCGCTCGCTCGCCTCCGACCGGATGAAGCGCCGGTAGAAGTCGTGGACCAGGTATGAGGTGCCCCAGTTGAGGTGGGTGGAGAGCGTCGACACGTAGGCCGCGAGCATCCCGGCCACCATGAGGCCCATCATCCCCGCGGGGAGGAAGGTGAGCATGGCGGGATAGGCCATGTCGTGCCCGATCAGCGACCGGTCCACGTACGGAAAGGCGCGGGCGATGTCGTCCAGCTCCGGGAAAACGAGCATCGAGGCCAGGGCGGTCAGGATCCAGGGCCATGACCGGATGGCGAAATGGGCCACCGCGAAGAGCAGCGTGCCGGCCATCGCATCGCGCTCGGTCCGGGCCGCGAGCATGCGCTGGGCGACGTAGCTGCCGCCGCCGGGCTCCCAGCCGGGGTACCAGGTGGCCCACCAGCTCACGGTGAGTGGCACCAGCAGCACGCCCAGGGTGAGTTCCCAGTTGGTGAAGCTGGGGAGCAGGTTGAGGACGGCGGGGTCGGTCTTCGCAATGAGGCCGGCGAGCCCGCCCACTTCGGGCCGCTGCAGGGCGTACCAGGCCGCGGCGATGGCGCCTGCCATGGCAATGCCGAACTGGATGAAGTCGGTGACCAGGACGCCCCAGAGGCCGGACGTGGCAGCAAACACCACGTTCAGCACGGCACAGGCCAGGAGCGTCTGCCCCATGGGCCAGCCGAGGATCACGTTGGCGATCTTGACGGCAGCGAGGTTCACCGTGGCCATGATCACCGCATTGAAGAACAGGCCCAGGTAGATGGCCCGGAAGCCGCGAACCATGGAGGCGGGCTTGCCGGAGTAGCGCAGTTCGTAGAACTCGAGGTCGGTCAGCACGCCGGAGCGGCGCCAGAGCCGGGAAAAAAAGAACACGGTGGCCATGCCGGTGAGCAGGTAGGCCCACCAGGCCCAGTTGTTGGCGACCCCGTGTTCGCGCACCAGGTTGGTGACGAGGTTGGGCGTGTCGGTGCTGAAGGTGGTGGCGACCATCGAGACGCCGATGAGCCACCAGGGTGCCGCCCGGCCCGACGTGAAGAACTCCGCGGTGCTGGACCCGGCGCGACGCGCCAGCACCAGCGCGGGAATGAACGAGATGACGATGGACAGGAGGACGATGGACCAGTCGAGGCCGGTGAGGTGCATGGGGCTCCCGTCGTGGAGGATACGGCCAGCCAGGGGGCGTCCTGTGCAGGTCCCCGGCGTCCTGGAGCGATGGTCCCTGCGAGAAGGCCGGCCCTGGTCAGGCCGGCCTGAAGCGGGCGACGGGGCTCGAACCCGCGACCCTCAGCTTGGGAAGCTGATGCTCTACCAACTGAGCTACACCCGCAACGCGCCCGCAAGGTAATGCCCCACGTCTACCCGCGGTATCCTGCCGCCCTGCCTCCCGGCTGGCGGCCGCGGGCCCTCAGATCACCGTCCCGTCCGGCACCACGGCATTCTTGGGGATGATCACCAGGCCGTCGCGAACATGGAAATTGGGCCCATCCATGGATTCGGGCTTGCCCTCGGGCGTGATCCGCACCCCGTCGCCGATGCGGGCGTTCTTGTCGACGATGGCCCGATCGATGTGCGTGCCGTGGCCGATCCCCATGGGCGGCGCCCCCGTGGGACGGTCCCGGTCCGGCGTGTCGTAGTAGTCCTGCCCCATCACCAGCGAGTCGCGGATGACCGCACCGGCCTGCACCCGGCTCCGCAGGCCGATCAGCGAGTGCTCGATGACCGCATCGTTGATGACGCACCCCTCGGCGATGACCGACCGCTCGATGCGGGACTTGATGATCTTGCTGCCCGGCAGGTAGCGGGCATGGGTGTAGACTGGCCTGGTGGCATCGTAGAAGTTGAACTTGGGCACCGGTTCGCACAGGTCCAGCGTGGCCTCGTAGAAGGAGCGGATCGTCCCCACGTCCTCCCAGTAGCCCTGGTAGAGGTAGGCGAAGACCCGCCGCGAGGCGATCAGTGCCGGGATGATGTGCTTGCCGAAGTCTGCCTCGGGACCTGCCAGCGCATCCGCCAGGACCTCGCGGTTGAACACGTAGATCCCCATGGAGGCCAGCAGCGTGTCGGGTCCCACCCCGGTGAGCCCGCCCCCGATCGCATCCCAGTCCACCCGGAGCGAGTCGAGGAGGCCCGGATCCTTCGGCTTCTCGACGAAGCGGACGATGCGCCGGTCGGTGGCCACCTGCATGATGCCGAAGGCGCTGGCCTGGGCGCGCTCCACGGGGATCGTGGCCACCGTGGCCTCGGCACCACTCGCCTGGTGCTGTTCCAGCACTTCCCGGAAGTCCATGCGGTAGAGCTGGTCGCCCGACAGGATGAGCACCAGCCGGTGGGGATAGTTGTTGAGGTGGCGGAGGTTCTGCCGCACCGCGTCGGCGGTGCCCTGGTACCAGTCGGTCCGTTCGGGCGTCTGCTGGGCGGCCATGATCTCCACGAAGCCCGGGGCGAAGACGTCGAAGCGGTAGGCGTCCTGGATGTGCCGGTGCAGCGAGCTGCTGTTGAACTGGGTGAGCAGGAAGATGCGCCGAAGCTCGGAGTTGATGCAGTTGCTGATGGGGATGTCCACCAGCCGGTACTTCCCGCCCAGCGGCACCGCCGGCTTCGCCCGGTCCTTGGTGAGCGGGAAGAGGCGCGTCCCTGCCCCGCCGCCCATGATGACGGCGACCACGTCCAGCGGCCGGAGCGCGGAGAGGGGGCTCAGGGGGTCATGCCCGTTCGAGGAAGCTCCGCAAGTCCACCTCGCTCACGGCCGGCTCGCCGCCCACCACGTTGTCGAGCCGGCCCTCCCGCATCCAGCGTTCCAGCTCGTCCACCAGCGAGAAGAGGTGGTCGAAGGAGTCCACGATGAAGAGCAGCGGCTGGTAGTGGTCAATCTCGAAGTACTGGTTGATGACCCATTCGAGTTGCACCGGGTATCGCTGCACCTCGGGCGCGTCGATGGCATGGGCGATCTCCCCATACGAACTCAGGAGCCCGCTGCCGTACACCTTGAGGCCGGTGGGGCTCCGCATGAGGCCAAACTCGATGGTGAACCAGAAGAAGCGCGCCATGGCCTGCATGATGCTGGTGAGGCGGCGGAGCTGCTCCTGCTCGTCCTGGATGCCGGCCACGATCCCGGCGGCGGTGTGGGCACAGTCGCCGAACCGCACCAGGGTATCGGCAAATGCCTTGTCCGTGTGCATCGGCACATGGCCGGCAATGTCGTGGAAGATGTCCGGTTCGGGGAGGTAGTCGAGCGTGGCGCCATCGCGAATGGTGATGGTGGTCGGGAAGGCGCGGTTCCGGAGGCAGTCGAAGAACCGGAACGAGGGCACGTACCCGCTCACCGCCCTGGCCTGGAAGCCGGTGAGCGGACTCAGGAACCGGTTGACATCCTCCAGGCGCGGCACACGTGCCGGGTCGAGGCGGAGGCTCTGGATCCCCTCCAGGAACCGGGGATTGGCATAGCGCTCCCAGCGGTCGCCCATGCGGGAGTAGAGACGCCGCCACGCCTCATGGTTGGCCTCGGTGTACAGCTCGAAGGGTTGGTGGATGTACAGCTCGCCCCGCGCCTGCGCCTGCTCGATGAACGGCGCCTTGGTCGTGGTAAGCCCCTGCTGGGCCCCGAGCGTACCGGTCACGCCCCCTCCGGCCGTGCTCAGGCCTTCACCTTGTAGCGATAGTTCGCGATCCCCTCGCCCCTGGGCTCGATCGTGAACTCATGGGTGGCATCCTTGGCGAGGGCCGGGATGGCGACATCCTGCGTCGTGACCACGTTCCCCGCCTTGTCGAGCATCTCGAAGGTGATGGTGACAGGGGCCGCAGCCAACGGCTTGCCGGATTTCGGGTCTACCGCTTCGTAGCCGGTGGCCGTGCCACTCAGCGTGGCACTGGTGGCGCCCATCGTCAGGCCCGTGATCACGATACCGGTGCGGAGCCCGAGGATCTTCTCCGCGGCCCCGGTGGACATCGCGGCGTCCTTCTGCATGCGCCCGGCCTCGCGCACCATCTCGAGGGCGTACCGGTTGAGTGGCTCCAGCCGGGACAGGTGGCTCGCGGCCTTGCCGAGGTTGGCCCCATCCTTGAGCGCGAGGTAGGACACCGCCTGGGATTGCACCGCCGCGACGTTGTCGGGCTCGCGTGCCAGCACCTTGCCGAACAGGTCCGCGGCCTTCGCATAGTCCTTCGCCTTGTAGGCCTCGAAGGCACTGCTCAACTCCGCATCGGCCACCGGGCCCGTGGCGCTCGTGGTGCCGGTCTGCGCGTCAATGACGCGCGCCTTGTCGGCCTGGCCGGTGGCCCGGTACGCCTTGGCCAGCGCGAGCCGCGCGGTCTGGTCATCCGGGTTGGCCTGCAGGTAGGCCTCGAAGGTGGCCACCGCGTCGGCGGCCTTGTCACTGTTCAGCTGCATGACCCCAAGGTTGAACTGCGCCTGGCGCGCAACCTTGGCCTCCGTGCTGTCAACCGCCTTCACCGACGCGGCCTGCCGGAAATAGGCAATGGAGCTGTCGTCCTGGCCAGCTTGTGCGTAGATGGACGCCAGGTTGTACGGCGCGAAGGCTGACGCCGGGTACAGCTGCATCGCAGTGCGGAAGCCCGCCTCGGCCCTCGCGGTGTCTCCAGCCTGGAGGGCCTGCACTGCTTCGTTCGCCAGGGGGGCGTAGCCCGTCCGGCGCATCGCCGCAATTTCGCCGGCACAGTCGGGTGCCAGGGCCTCGGCCTTCCGGAGCGCGCTGTCGGCGCCGGCGATGTCACCCTGGAACAGGTAGATGCGCCCGAGGGTGTACCAGGCGGAGGGCTGGTTGGCCTGGCCTTCCTCGGTGATGGCCTCCAGCGTGACTCGCTTGCCATTGTTCAGGATGGCGGGCACCTGCTCTGCCTTGGCGTCCGGCCCGATCGCCGACGCGAGGTAGGTGTTCCCGCTCGACACCTTGAAGTGCTTGTTCTTGTCTGCCGAGCACCTGGCCGGGGCGTACTTCCGGCCTGCCTGCGCGAACATTGCGCGCGACACCACCTCGTTCTGGATCCCCTGCGCAGCGAGGCCGGTGGCCGAGGCAGCGACGAAGGCGGTGGTCAGCAGTGCAATCCTGGTCATCGGTTCTGGTGCTCCTTGAGGACAATGCCGCCCTTCAGTGGGGCGATCCGGGCAGGGGAACGCAACCGCCCTGCCATGACGGTGCTGGCTCAATATCGCTGCCCCGGCGAGGCGTCGCAAACGCTCATCGGTAGAGCCAGCCGGCCCCGGTGTTGAAGATCACAATCCGCTCATCCGGTCGCACGGTGCCCTGCTTGACCAGCCGCCGCACTGCCGCCACCGCCGCCCCCCCCTCCGGGCCAAGGTCGATGCCCTCCAGCCGGGTGCCCAGGCGGCTCGCGGCCAGGAGGTCCTCGTCACTGACCGCCACGGCCCCGCCGCCACTCTCCCGCAGCGCCTGCAGCATCAGCCGGTCGCCCAGCGGGCCGGGCACGCGGAGCCCACTGGCGACCGTCACCGGGTTGGGCCACGGCGTGCAGCGGTCGGCACCATCCCGGAACGCCTGCACCACGGGGGCACAGCCGTCCGACTGCACCGTGAAGAACCTGGGTGGCGGCCCCACCACCCAGCCGGCGGCCAGGAGCTCCTGGAATGCCTTCCACATGCCGATGAGCCCGGTGCCGCCTCCCGTCGGGTAGATGATCACGTCCGGAAGGCGCCAGCCGAGCTGCAGTGCGAGGTCAAGCCCCAGGGTCTTCTTGCCCTCGATCCGGTAGGGCTCCCGCAGGGTGGAGACATTGTACGCGCCGTGCGCTGCACACCACTCCGCTGCGAGCCGGCCACAGTCCCCGATGTGTCCCTCGACCAGCTGCAGGTCGCCACCATGGTACCGGACCTGGTCCAGGATGGTGGCGGGCGTGGAGGATGGCGCATAGATCCGCGCCGCGATCCCGGCGCGGGCCGCATAGGCAGCAAGCGCCACTCCCGCATTGCCTGCCGTCGGCACGGCCACGTGGGTGGCACCGGCGGCGGCTGCGCGGGTGATGGCGGCACTCATGCCGCGCGCCTTGAAGGAACCGGTCGGGTTCACGCCCTCGTCCTTCACCAGCAGGGCCGTGACGCCCAGGGCCTCCGCCAGGCGGGGCACCGCCAGCAATGGCGTGTCCCCTTCACCCAGCGTGACCGGCTCCTCACCCGCCTGCACGGGCAGGAAGAGCCTGAACCGCCACATCCCATGTCCCCGCCGGATCTCGGCGCGATCGGCGACCGTGGGCGCCGGGCGCTGGTAGCGCACCAGCCAGGGCTGCCCGCAGGCGCACGTAGTGGGGAGGCCGTCGGCGTCCCGGGTTGCGCCGCAGGCGGTGCACTCCAGGCTCCAGTCCCTGCTTGCGGTCATGCGTGCTCCTTCAGGTGCGCGAGGATGCGCTCCGCCAGGCGCGTGGAGATGCCCTCGACGGTGGCCAGCTCCCCTGCCGTGGCCGAGCGGATGCCGGCGAGGCTCCCGAAGCGCTCGAGCAGTGCCCGGCGCCGCCCGGGACCTATGCCGGGAATGGTGAGCAGCTCCGACGTCAGGGTGCGCTGCGCTCGCCGCTTCCTGCTGTAGGCGACGCCGAAGCGATGGGTCTCGTCGCGGATGCGCTGGAGAAGCCGGAGCGATGGGCTCCGCCGCGACAGCCGCAAGCTCTCCTCCCGCCCGGGGAGGAAGACCTCCTCCTCCCGCTTGGCCAGGCTCGCCAGGGGCATGTCCATGCCCAGGGCGGCCGCCGCCGCCCGCGCGGCATTGAGCTGGCCTCGCCCGCCATCGATGAGGAGCAGGTCGGGGAGCGGCAGGCCTTCGTCGCGCCGGCGCGTGAGGTAGCGGGTCACCACTTCGTGGATGGCGGCAAAGTCGTCGGGCTGCTCCTGGGCCTTGATGCGAAACTTGCGATACTCCGCCTTGCGGGGGCGCCCCGCCTCGAACCAGACGAGCGAACCGACGATGTCCCGGTTTGCGTTGTGGGAGATGTCGATGCAGGCGATGCTGCGTGGCACGCGGGTGAGTCCCAGGTCGCGGCCCAGCGCGTAGACGGGATCCTCGGCGCGTTCCTCGGTCTCGAAGGACTCGATGCGGAGGCTCTCGAGCAGGTGCCGCGCATTCTGCTCCGCCAGCAGCGCCCAGCGCTGCAGCACCCCGCGGTGTGGAACGAGCCACAGCGTGTCAGGCGCGGCCGTTTCGAGCAGGGAAAGCTCGGCTGGCGGGAACGGCAGCGCCGCGCGCCGGGCGCGCCCCTCCACCGGGAGGTAGTAGCGCACCAGGAAGGCCTCGAGGATCCCGGCATCCTCCTCCCCTTCCACGTTCTCGAGGAAGCGGTGCTCCCGGCCGATGACCTTGCCGTCCCGCACCCGGAGGAGCACCCCCACGGCATCCTCGCCGTCGCGCGCAAGGCCGATGACATCGGCGTCACCGCTCCCCACGATCTCGACGCTCCCGGTCTCGTCGAGGTGCTCCAGCCAGCGGAGGGCATCCCGGTGCTCCCGGGCGCGCTCGAAGTCCTCCCGCGCCGCGGCGGCCAGCATCTGCTCCCGCACCCGCACCCGGATGTCCTGGGTGCGCCCCTCGAGGAAGTCGGTGACGTCGGCAATCATCGCGCGGTAGTCAGCCTCGTCCTGCCAGCCGACGCAGGGGGCGCGGCAGCGGCCGATGTGGTAGTCCAGGCAGGGGCGTTCCCGCCGCTCGTGCGGGAGGTCGTCGGCACAACTGCGCACGGTGTAGATGCGCCGGATGATGGCCAGGGTCTTCCGGAGCTGCGCCACGTCGGTGAAGGGCCCGAAGTACCTCGCCCCCGCCAGGTCGCGACGCCGGGTCACCAGCACCCGCGGGAAGGGCTCCCCCGTGATCGCAATGGAGGGATAGCTCTTGTCGTCCTTGAGCCGGATGTTGAAGCGAGGGCGGTACTCCTTGATGAGGTTGTTCTCGAGGAGCAGCGACTGGGCCTCACTCTGCGTCACGATCGTCTCGACGTCGGCGATGAGGCGCACCAGCACCCGCTGCTGCGGTGTCGCGGCAGGGTCTGCGCTGAAGTAGCTGCGCACCCTGGTGCGCAGTCGCTTGGCCTTCCCCACGTAGAGCACGCCCCCGGCGGCATCCTTCCAGAGGTAGACCCCGGGTCCGTCCGGCAGGGTTTCCAGCTTTCGCCGCAGCGGATCAACAATGTGGTCGGATGCACCCTCGGTCACCGGCATGCCCGGAATCTCGCGGGATTCGCCTCCCCCGCGCTACGGCGTGGCGGGAGGCCGCTTGACCGCAATCCGCGCGAGCAGGCGCCGCGCCTCGGGAATGCCGAACGCCCGGGTGAGGCCCACGTAGCAGGCGGTGTAGCCGCCAAACACCACGCCGGCCACCACAATCGGGTTCCACTGGCCCACCGCGAGGAGGAGGACCCACCCGACGAGGACGGCCATGCCGGCCGCGAACCAGAGCCGTGCCAGGAAGCCCCGGTCAACCGACGGGCGACCGATGCGGCGCGTGAGTTCGCGCCGGAGGAGGGCGAACTCCGTCCAGCCAGCCAGGCTCCCCGCAAGGGCGAGGCCCGGTGCTCCCCAGGCGGTATCGACGCCCAGCCACTGCGGGGCGGCGACGGCGAAGGTGAGGCCCAGGACGATGCCAAGCGACACCCGGAGGATCGCGAACCGCATGGGTGTACGCGTGTCCTGCAGCGCGAAGAAGGTGGAGGCATAGAGTCGCCCCAGCGTTCCTGCGAGGAGGCCCACCGCGGCTGCCGCCAGGATCTGCCAGACGTACACCGCGTCGGCCCGCGAGAACCTGCCGGTCTGGAAGAGCGCGCTGGCCAGGACATGGCCCAGGGCCGCGAAGGAACCGACCGCGGGGATGACGAAGTAGGCGATCTGCCGGAGGCCGCTCCCCAGGCGCGCGCGCAAGCTCGCACGCCGCGCCTCCTCGTCACCCGACGCCCCGGACATGCGCGTGAGTTCCGCCGTCGAGACCGACATCCCGAACAGGCTGACGGGCAGGTTGTAGAGTGTCTGGGCGTAGGTGATGGCGGCCGGCGCGCCGGCCGGGAGGAGCGTCGCGATGAGGAGGTCCACGTAGGCACTGATCTGCACCACGCCGCGGCTCGTGAGGGCGGGCAGGAAGTTCCGCACGACGGTGCGGAGGTGCGCGGCCGTCGCTGGCGACGCGGCCGCGGCGTGCCGCACCACCGGCACGACGCCCGGCAGTTGCACGAGCACCTGCAGGAGGCTGCCCACGACCGATGCCCAGGCCGCCACCACCACGAGGTCGTAGCCCGCCACCGTCCGGCCCCACCAGAGCAGGGCGCCGATGATCGCCAGGTTCCAGGCAACGGGCGATGCATACGACAGGAAGAACCGGGAGTGGCTGTTCAGCACCCCGAGGCACCAGGCTGACAGCACCAGGAGGCCGGCCCCAGGCCACAGGATGCGAACGAGGCGAATGGTGAGTTCCTGCTTGGGCCCGGTGAACCCGGGTGCCACCAGGTCGATCATCCACGGTGCGAGCGCCACGCCGAGCAGCACGATCACGCTCACCACGAGGGCCAGCAGCGCGCCCGTCGCCCGCGCCACCCGGGCGGCGCCGGCATCATCCCCCTCGCTCAGCAGCCGGGCATACACCGGGACGAACGAGGCCGAGAGCGCCCCCTCGCCAAACAGGTTCTGCAGGAGGTTCGGGATGCGGAATGCCGCCACGAAGGCATCGGCGGCATCGGAAGTCCCGAGGAAGTGGCCAAAGACCCGGAGGCGCACCAGCCCCACGAGCCGGCTCAGGAGGATCCCGAGCGCCACCATGAACGCCGTGCCGGGGCGTCGCGCCCTCACCGGAGGGCCACCGGCCGGCACGGGTTGGGAGGTCAGTCGCTGGTCGGTGGCAGGGGGGGACGGCGGGGTGTGTCCTCGATCAACCGCTGCAGGAACTGGTTCTCCTCCCGGAGTTCCTGCACTGCCCGGTTGAGGTCGTCCACCTCGCCCTCGAGCAACTCGACCTTCTGCCCCAGCGCCACCATGGTGTCGGGCGTCGTGGCTGCCGGGCCCTCGAGGCGCCGGGCCATGGCTCGCCCTATGGGCGAGTCGAATACGATCCCGAGGATCGGGATGAGGAGTGCCACGAGCAGGAGCAGCGCGATGATGCCCATCGTCTCCCCGAACCTAGGACCCGGTTCCCGTGCGCTCAAGGGCCGCGGCGTACCACGCCGAGGCGGAGGCCAGGACCTCATCCAGGAACGCCCGTCCGTACCGGGCGAGGTACGGCGCCACCGTGAACACCCGCTCCTGCGCCTTGCCGCCCGGCGCGACAGCGCCGCGGGCGCGCGCCAGCTGGCCCAGTTCCGTGTCGCTCCGCTTGCGGAGGTGCTGCACCAACTTCCGCTCGATGTCAGCGAGGCCGCGCAGGGCCTGGCCGCGCACGCCCTGCACCGTTCGCTCGAGGGTGGGATCGACGGTCGTGGCGCCCGCCGCGAGTGCATCGTACCCCTGCCCGAGCGATGCCCGTAGCTGCTGGATTGCCTCAGCCACCCCGTCGGGCAAGGCGCTGCGGGCCAGCCGCGCCTCGAGGGGACCCGGCGCAGCCCTCAGCTCGTCGAGCGACACACCGAGCTTCCCCATGATGCGCTCGGCGCGTGCATCCACCAGGACGCCCGACCAGCGGGGCACGGGCTCCTGCCGGGGAATCCCCAGGACGTCGTAGATGGGCGGGGTGAGGGCGAGGTACCGGAGTTCACCCGGGCCCGACACGTAGGCGGTGGTGGGCAGCAGGGCACTCTCGATGGCCGGACGGAGGAGCACATTGGGAGAGAGGCGCTCCGGCGTGGCCGCCGCAATGGCACCCACGTCGTCGAGCGTGAGCACTTCCCCGCCCCGCCTCGTCCGGAAGCCGGTTCCGTCACGCAGGAGGCGATCGCGACCGGCACGGCCCTCGAGCATTACCAATGACGCCTCGGGCGCAAGGGACACTCCCGGGTCCGCACCGGCTGCCGCCAGCATTGCCGCGCGCGGGGCCAGGGCCGCGTTGATGGCCTCGGTGCGCGCGAGGGCCTGCAGGAGCCACGGTGCTGCGAGGCGCTTCAGCGCCACGCTGCCGGCATCGAGGCAGACAATGCCCCACGGGCACAGCAGCTCCGCCATCGCGCCGGCATAGGCCCCGCCGATCGTCGCGCTCGCGCGGTAGTGCCGGTGCAACCAGGCCATGGTCTCGGCCGTGAAGTCGCCCTGCAGGTCGCCTTCCAGCAGCCCGAGCGCCTTCTCGACCTCGGCGCCGAGCGGTTCGCGATACATGGGGGTGAGCGGCGCGTTGGCCGGACGCTCGCGCAGGGTGGCCGTCCGCACGCCGCCATCGGGGAGCGGCCAGGACGCCGTTGCCGCCTCGGCGAGGTCGTGGTCGTCGGTGGCAAGCCAGAAGACCGGGACGACCGGGACGCCCCAGGCACGGGCGAGGTGGCGCGCCAGCGCCGCCGCAGAGAGCGCCTTGTAGGTCGTATAGAGCGGTCCGGTGAACAGCCCCGGTTGCTGGCCGGTGGTGATGACCACCGTCCCCGGATCGAGGAGCCCCGCGCGGGCCTCGGGGATACAGGGACCCACCACGGCAGCCTCCAGCACCCGGGGATCCACCCCGCCGCCGCGGGGTGCCGGCGTGGGGGCGGCAGGTGCCAGCGGTGTCGTGACGAGGCGCATCAGGTGGCGCGCGCGAAGAGGAGCGTGCGGGGGGCGTCGTCGGCCGGCGCTCCGCCGTCATAGTCCCCGAACACGGTGTGCAGGCGCAGGCCCCCCTTCACCAGCATGGCAGCCAGGTCATCGCGGCTGAGCAGCCGCACCCGCTCTACGTGTTCCTGGCCGTTGGGCAGCCGGATGTGCTTGAGCACGAACCGCCCGTCGGGCGAGAGTGCCCTCGTCACCTGGGCCCCGCCCGTTGCCGGCGCCGCGCTGCCCGCCAGGACCGCGCGGCGGACGAGGGCCGCGTTGAGGAAATCGAGCACGAGCCAGCCCCCCGGGGCGAGCACGCGCGCCATGCCGGCAATCGTCGCCTCGTGCTCGGCGTCCGTCGCGAAGTAGCCGAAGCTGGTGAAGAGGCTCAGCACCGCATGGACACTCCCGGATCGCACCGGAAGGTGCCGCATGTCCGCCCGCACCAGCGGCGCCGTCGTTTCTGCGCGTGCGCGGCGAAGGAGCGGAAGGGAGAGGTCGAGCCCGATGTAGGCCACGCCGGCCTCGCGCGCGGTGGCCGCGTGCCGTGCCGGGCCGCACCCCACGTCGAGGACCCGCCATCCCGGCCCCCACCCCGTGACCCGGCCAACCAGGCGCATGAGCTGCGCCGCCTCGGCGGCGTCGCGGTGGGGATAGAGGGCGAGGTAGTCCTCGGTGAACCACGTGGCGAACCAGTCGGCCAGGGGCATCGTCACCCGCGCCTACTTGTGGTACGGTTCGCCCCGCAGGATGGTCCCCGCCCGGTACAACTGTTCGAGGACGACGACACGCGCGAGTTCATGCGGCAAGGTAAGCGGGCCGAGGCTCCACCGGAGCCGGGCACCCTGGAGGAGCCGCGGGTGGAGGCCGTGCGACCCGCCCACGAGCAGCGCCACCGGCTGCGCGGCCAGCCGCCAGGCGTCAAGCTCGCCGGCCAGGTCCTCACTGGAGAGCTGTCGCCCGGCCCGGTCGAGGGCCACCACGAACGCGCCGGCGGGCAGGCGCGCCTGAAGGCGGTCCGCTTCGGCCTCGATGCCCACCTCCCGCACCTCGACCTCTTCCCAGGCCAGGTGGGGCCGGAGTCGCCGCACGTAGTCGTCGGCGGCGGCGCGGTAGCTGGGGCGCAGCTTCCCGACGGCCAGGAGCGTGAGCCTCACGGCTCACGCATACATGCCGCGAAGCTTGTGCACCGCGGCGACCCGTTCCATCGCCAGCATGTACGCCCCGATGCGCATGTTGACGCCATGGCGGTCCGCCATCCCGGCCACTTCGTCGAAGGCGCCGTCCATGATGCGCTCGAGGCGCTGGTTCACGGTGTCGAGGTCCCAGAAGTACCCGCCCCGGTCCTGCACCCACTCGAAGTAGCTCACGGTCACGCCGCCGGCATTGGCGAGGATGTCGGGGATCACGAAGATGCCCTTCTCCTCCAGGATCCGGTCGGCGTTGGCGGTGGTCGGGCCGTTGGCGCCCTCGCAGATGATCCGTGCCTTGACGTCAGCCGCGTTCTTGCTCGTGATCACGTTCTCGAGGGCGGCGGGCAGCAGCACGTCGCAGTCCACCGTGAGCAACTGCTCGTTGGTGATGGCATCGGCACCGGGCGCGCCCTCCAGGAAGCGATGCTCGCGGACCCAGGCCTGCAGGCTGGCGAGGTCCAGGCCCTTTGCGTTGTACAGGCCGCCCGTCTTGTCGCTCACCGCCACGACCCGGGCGCCCTGCTCCGCGAGCAGTTGGGCCGCGATCGAGCCGACGTTGCCGAAGCCCTGCACCGCCACACGCGCGCCCTGCAGCGGCATGCCCAGGCGGTGGAGCGCCTTGCGCGTGACAAGCATGCATCCCCGCCCGGTGGCCTCGCGCCGGCCGAGCGACCCGCCCATCTCCACCGGCTTGCCGGTCACCACCGCGGTCACGGTATGCCGCTTGTGCATCGAGTAGGTGTCCATGACCCAGGCCATGACGCGCTCGTTGGTGTTCACGTCGGGCGCCGGGACGTCCGAGTCGGGGCCCAACATCTCGATGATGGCCGAGGTGTAGCGACGGGTCAGCTTCTCCAGCTCCATGAGCGACATCTGCGACGGGTCGCAGATCACGCCGCCCTTGGCGCCGCCGAACGGGATGTTCACCACCGCGCACTTCCAGGTCATCCACGCCGCCAGCGCCTTCACCTCATCCAGGCTCACGTTCTGGTCGAAGCGGATGCCGCCCTTTGCGGGCCCGCGCGACGAGTTGTGGATCACCCGGTAGCCGGTGTACACCTCGACCTCACCGTTGTCGCGCAGGATCGGCACCGAGACAATCACCTGCTTCTCGGGGTGCCGGAGAACCTTGTAGAGCCCCGGGTCCAGGCTCAGGCGCCCAGCGGCGTAGTCGAAGCGGGACATCATCGCCTCGTAGGGATTGTCCTCGGACAGGAAGCGGTCCTTGTCGGGCTGGATGATGGGGCGCCCAGCGTGCGTTGCCACGGAAGTCATGATTCTCTCGAAGGAATGAGGTAGTGCCCGTTACACCCTGGGCGAACGGACGTCCGCACGCCCGAACGCCTGTCCCTGCAGGATCCCGTCCACTGCCGCGACCACCTCCTCGCCGCCCAGTTCCCACGCCAGCCCGAGGACGGCCACGAGGGGCTCCGGAACGGCGGCGGGCCACCGGTCACGCAACTTCACGGCATCCTTCTCGGTCGTCACCACGTGGTCGGCGCGCCGGGCCGCATGCGCCAGCCAGGCGAGGTCCTCGTCGCGGTACTCGTGGTGGTCGTTCCAGGTGGCCACCTGCACCTGCGCCCCCGTGCCCTTGACCTGCGCCACGAACGCATCCGGGTCCGCGATCGCCGCCGCCACCACCACGCGGCGGCCCGCGAGTCCTGCACCGTCAAACGGCTTTCCGGAGACGAGCCCGTGCAGCCGCGTCACGCTGAGGTGGGCGATGGCCGTGGGTCCGGCCACCCGGCTGGACAGTTCGCGCGCCAGTTCGCGGGCGACCTCGGCCGACGCTCGCTTGCGGGTCACGATGAGGACGTCGGCGCGGTCGAGGGCGCTGAAACCCTCGCGCCAGGGGCCCGCCGGCACCGGCCAGCGAACCGCCCGGGTGGTCTCGGCCGCCACCACGGCGATGTTCAGGCTTCGGTCCACATCGAGCCGCTGGTACGCATCGTCCAGCACCACCACATCGGCGCCCTGGGTCACGGCTGCAGCGGCGCCTGCCACGCGGTCCGGGTTGGCCACCACCACCGCCTCCGGCACCGAATGCTGGTGCACCCGCGCCTCATCTCCCCCGGCATACCCGCGCAACAGGATTCCCGGCCGATGGCCCCGTGCCGCCAGGTGTCGCGCAATCCAGATGGCGATCGGGGTCTTGCCAGACCCACCCACCGTGAGGTTCCCGACCCCAATGGACGGCACCGGCAGTTCATGCGTCGGCAGCCACCCCCGCCGGTACGCCGTTGTCCGGCCCCACATCACCGCCTTCCACAGCCCCGCGGCGGGAATGAGGGGCAGCCGACCGAGCCGCGCCCCCAGGGTGCGGCTGGTCCAGAGCCATCGCAGGATCCGGTGGGAGTCGCCCCGGCGCCGCTTCACGCAGCGGCTCCAAGCAGGTTCAGTGCCCGCTCTGCCTCCGCCACCGCAGCCTCCAGGGGCGCCTTGCCGGCAGGTACCGGAATGGGGGCGCCGTAGCGTACCTGGATCTGCGCGGCCGGTTTCGGGATCATGAAGCGATCCCAGGAATTGAGCCGCCAGGCGCGGCTGGCGGTCGCCCGCACGGGGAGCATCGCGACCCCCGCACGCTGCGCCGCGACGGCCGCTCCCGGTCGGAAACTCCGGCGGGGCCCTCGGGGACCGTCTGGGGCGAAGGTGACGCTGGTGCCGCCTTCCAGGGCCCGTACGGCGGCCCGGAGCGCCTGTGCCCCACCGGCAGATGACGACCCCCGTACCTGCGCGTAGCCCAGGGCACTGGCGAGGTCAGCAAGGTACTGGCCGTCCCGCGCCGAACTTACGAGGATGCCGAGCCCACGGTGACGGTGGTGCCAGAGCAGCGGCAGGATCTCCTCGTGCCAGCAGATCACCACGCACGTCCGTTCGCCGCGGATGACCGCCGTCGCATCGGGAGTGGGTTCCGGCCGGAACCGCCAGGTGGTCGCGAGGGCACGGAGCACTGGCTGTCCCACCATGCGAACCGTCCGGGGCCTCAGCCTGATCTTCATGCGGCCAGCAGCTCCGCCGCCAGGCCCGCCACGCGGCCGGCCGCGCCGGGTGTGCCGAGGCGGGCACGAACCTGGGCGAGGCCGTCCCGCTGTGCCTGGCGCGTGGCGCTGTCCACATCGAGCAGCGGGAGGGTCTCCTGCACCAGTCGGTCCGCGGTCACCTTGCCCTGGAGCAGTTCAGGGACGACCTCACGCCCGGCAACGAGGTTGACGAGGCTGACCCACGGCACCGTGAGGAACCGGTGCATGAGTGCGTAGGTGACGGCGTTCACGCGGTAGGCCACGACCATCGGGGTATCGGTCAGTGCCGCCTCCAGGGTGGAGGTGCCCGACTTCACGATGGCGGCATCGGCGGCCGACAGGACACGCACCGAGTCGCCCGGCACCAGTTCAAGCCGACCGGGGTCGGGATAGCGACCGTGCGGCGTGGTTGCCACGATGACCCGGGTGGCCGCCCCCCGCTGCATGAGCGCGGCGCCTGCCTCGCGGAAGGTGGGCCACAGCCGCTCGACCTCACCCGCCCGGCTCCCGGGAAAGATGGCCAGGACCCGCTCATCGACGCCGATGCCAAGCGCCGTGCGCGCGGCGGCACGCGACGGCGGTGCGCCCCGGTCGAGGAGGGGGTGCCCCACGTAGCGCGCGTCGAGGCCGACCGAGGCAAAGAATGCCTCCTCGAACGGCAGGACCACCGCCAGCCGGCTGCAGGCGCGGGCAAAGCGTGCGGCGCGGCCGGGCCGCCAGGCCCAGAGCTGTGGCGCGATGTAGAACAGGACCGGGATGCCGGCCCGCCGGGCGGCTTCTGCCACCCGCAGGTGGAACCCTGGATAGTCAATGAGGATGACGAGGTCCCAGGTGTGCCGGGCGAAGTCTGCCTCCACCTGGCGCAGGAGCCGGACATGGGCCGGGATCTTCCGCACGATCTCCACGCCGCCAAAGGCGGCGACGCCCTCCATCCGCACCTGCACGTGGGCGCCAGCCTCGGCCATGCGTGGCCCGCCGAAGGCGTCCAGCACCGCACCAGGAAATCGCTGCTTCAGCGCACGGATCACCTCTGCGCCGTGCAGGTCCCCGGATGGTTCCCCCGCCGAGAGGAAGATGCGCGGCTCCCGGGCCGTCATGACCCCTGTGGGATCGGCAGCGGCGTCGTGGTCACGGCATTGGTCACGCGCAGCGCGAGGGCCAGCGCGGCGCGGCCCTCCTGGCCGGACACCACCGCTTCACGGTCGCCCCGAACGGCATGCACGAAACTGGCGAGCTCGAGCCCCAGGGCGTCGGCCTCTGGCGCCTCCAGCCGGATCATCTCGACGATGTCGGCAAGGTCCTGCTCCACCCCGGGTCGCCACCCGTCACGGAGCCGCATGAAGTCACCGCGTCCCGCGGCCAGGTCGAGCGACAGGTAGCCGTTCTGCTGGAAGAGCCGCAGCCGGCGGACCCGGTCGCGGGCCACCCGGGATGCCGTCACGTTCGCCACCACGTTCCCCTGGAACTCCACCCGCGCGTTGGCCAGGTCGAGGTGCGGCGAGAGCACCGCCGCCCCGGACGCCCGCACGTCCACCACCTCGGCGCCGCCGGTGAGGTGCAGGATCAGGTCGAGGTCGTGGATCATCAGGTCGAGGACGACCGCCACGTCGGTGCCTCGCGGCTGGAACGAGGCCAGGCGCTGGCTCTCGATGAAGATTGGCTGGTGCAGCCAGGGTTCGGCGGCGCGCAAGGCACGGTTGAACCGCTCGATGTGGCCCACCTGCAACTGCACGCCCCGGCGATCAGCCGACGCAATGATGGCATCGGCCTCCTCGAGGGTGGCGGCGAGCGGCTTCTCCATGAGGACCGCGACGCCGCGCTCCAGCGCGTGCACCCCCACCTCGGCGTGGGCAGGCGTGGGCACGGCGACCGACACCCCGCGAACCCGTGACAGCAGCTGGTCGAGGTCGTGGAAGGCACGCGTCCCCGTCGCGGACGCAATCGCGTCGGCCCGGGCGGGATCGACGTCGTAGACGCCCACGAGTTCTGCCTCGGGATTGGCGGCCAGGTGCCGAGCGTGGTGCTGGCCCAGTGCGCCCACCCCCACCACGCCGACCGGTACCCGGGTCACGCCGGGACCCCGCGGCCTGCCGACTCGACGAAGGTGAGGAAGCGTTCCACCTCGGGCAGCATCGGCACCTCTTCACGCGCCCTGGCAATGGCACGACCCACGCTGAGGTCGGAGTTGAACACGATGCGGTAGGCGCGCTTGAGGGCGGCCATGCTTTCCGGGCTGAAACCGGCCCGCTGCAGGCCCACCGTGTTGAGGCCGTACAGCTCGATCGGGCTTCCCACCGCCTTGGTGAACGGTGGCACATCCTGGTTGACGCGCGAGCCGCCACCAATGAAGGAATAGGCGCCGATCGTCACGAACTGATGGATGGCGTTGAGCCCGCTGATGATGGCATGGTCCTGGACCGTCACATGCCCGGCCAGCTGGGTGCCGTTCGCAATCACGACGTGGTCGCCCAGCTGGCAGTCATGCGCGACGTGCACGTAGGTCATGAGGAAGCATCCCTGCCCCACCCGGGTGACCTCGCTCGCCATGGTGGCGCGGTTCACGGTGCTGTACTCGCGAATGACGGTGTCGCTCCCGATCTCCACCCGGGTGGGCTCGCCCCGGAACTTGGTGTCCTGCGGGTCCCCGCCCAGGATGGTGCCCTCGCCCACGCTCACATTGTTCCCGAGGGTCACGTGGTCCAGCGTCACCCGCGGGCCAATCCGGCAGCCGTCACCGGTCGTGACCCGCGAGCCGACCAGGGCCCAGGGGCCAACCTCCACGCCTGTACCGAGCACCGCGTCGGGGTGCACGATGGCGGTGGGATGGATGGTGCTCACCGGTCGACCACGCGCGCCATCATTTCCGCCTCGGCCACCATGTGCCCATCCACCCAGGCCTCGCCCTTCATGCGCAAGGTCCTGCCCCGGTTCTGCACCAGCTCCACCTCCAGGCGCAGCTGGTCGCCCGGCACCACCGGCCGGCGGAACTTCACGTTGTCGAGCGACATGAAGTACACCACCTTGTCGGCGGCGTCCTCCAGCTTGTCCATCACCAGCACGCCACCGGTCTGGGCCATTGCCTCCACGATCAGCACCCCGGGCATGATCGGGTGCCCCGGGAAGTGCCCCTGGAAGAACGGCTCGTTGATGGTGACGTTCTTGATCCCCACCGCCCGGTGCTCGGGCTCGAGGTCGATGATGCGGTCCACCAGGAGGAACGGGTAGCGGTGGGGCAGCACCTGCAGGATGCGGGAAATGTCGACCACGGGCTCCCCCTGTCGTTCCGCCGTCCGGAGTATGCGGGCGGCGAGGGCCACATTGCCCTGGTGGCTGGGCCGCTCCGCGTGCACAGCGGCACGCAGCCGCCCGCCGATCAATGCCAGGTCGCCGATGACGTCACCGGCCTTGTGCCGGACGAACTCGTCGGGCCAGCGGAGCGTGGTGCCGACGAGCCCGTCGTCCGAGAGGACGATGACGTTCTCGAGGGCGCCCCCCAGGGCGAATCCACGCTCCCGCAGGGCCACCGCCTCCCGCTCGAACCCGAAGGTACGCGCTGCGGCGATCTCCTGCGCGAAGGTCGGCCGGTCCACCGTCCAGGCTCCGCCCTGCCGGCCAATGAGGGGATGCTCCCACTCGACCGTCACTGCCAGCTTGAAGTTATCCGCCGGCTCGACGCGATATGAGGCTCCTCCCTCCCGCAGCTCGAATGGCCTGCGCACGACCCACGTGACCGGCGCTCCAGGCTGGGCCGTGACACCTGCGTCCAGGAGCAGGCTCAGCCAGCGGTCGAACGACCCATCCAGGATGGGCAACTCCGATCCTTCGACCTCGACGTCGAGGTCGTCGAGCTCCAGCACCTGGGCCGCCGCCAGCAGGTGCTCCACGGTGTAGACCGCCGTCTCGCCGTTCCCCAGCCCGGTGCGCCGCTCGGTGGCCCCGACAGAGAGCGGATGCGCGCGCACGGGGCGGCTCCCGTTGCGCCGAAAGGTGATGCCCCGGCCTGATGGCGCCGGCCGGCAGGTCACCCGCACGTCATGCCCCGAGTGCAACGCCACGCCAGCAACGCTCACCTCCCGGGCAATGGTCTGCCGGCTCACGGCCGCTCCCGGCTGGCAACGATGCGCTCCAGCTCGTCAATGATGGCGGGCAGCCGGAGCGCCGCGGCCTGGGCCCGGAGGGCCAGCCGGTGCGGCTGCCCAGGGAAACCGCTCACCGCCGTGCCGGCCGGTACCTCGCGCGACACCATGGTGCCGGCCCCGATGCGAACGTGGCTGCCCACCACCACCTGGTTCAACACCCCGCAGCCGCCGCCGGCGATAACGAAGTCGCCCAGCACCGCACTCCCGGCAACCAGGACGCCACCCGCCAGGACACAGTGTGCCCCGATCCGCGCATTGTGGCCCACATGGACATGGTTGTCGAGCTTGGTCCCGGTGCCGATCTCGGTGTCACCCACGCTGCCGCGATCGATGGTGCACCCGGAGCCCACCTCCACCGCGTCGCCCACGACGAGCCCGCCCACCTGCGGCACCCGCTCATGCCCGGCCGCCGAGCTGTGGAACCCGAATCCCTCGCCGCCCAGCACGCTGCCCGCCTTGATGCGCACCATCCGTCCGAGGCGCACGTGCGGGTACAGCACCACGTGGGCATCGAGGTGACAATCGTCGCCCACCTCGACGAAATCGCCCAGGACGACGCCGGGACCCAGGCAGCACCGGTCGCCCAGGCGGACATGGTCGCCCAGGGTGACGCCCGGCGCCACGGTCACGTCGGCCCCGAGGACCGTTCCCCGCCCGATCCGCGTCGTCGCGTCGATCCCCGGCGCGGGAGGCACCGGGGGAAACATCGCGCGCGCCACGGTGGCCATGGCGCGCGCAGGATCCTCCACCACGATGCGCGCAGGGACCTGCGCGCCATCGTCCGCAAGCGCCGGTGGCAGGAGCACCGCCCCAGCCGCCGTGGCCTGGAGCGCGTCACGCCACGCGCGCGAGGCGGCAAAGGCCAGCGTGTCCGGTGCTGCCCGGTCGAGCGGAGACACCCCGCGCAGCACCACCGCTCCATTGCCAAGCAGGCGACCGCCGACCAGGTCGGCGGCCGCCTGGGCGCAAAGCGGAACCAGCGGCCGCAGGCTCAGTTGGTGCTGCCCTTGATCCGGGCGATGACCCGGTCGGTCAGGTCCAGGCTGCGATCGGCGGCGATGATGCCGCTGTTCCCGGCGCTGACGTCGAAGATCATCGAGTAGCTGCCCTCCGTCCGGACGCTGTCGATGACGGCGTTGACCTTGGCTTCCAGCGGGGAGAGCAGCTCGGCCTGGCGCTGCTGCGCCTTCTGCTGCAGCTCCTGCGCCCGCTGCTCGAGTTGCTGCCGCTTGGCATCGAGGTCGGTACGCTTGGCCTGGCGCTGCGTCGGGCTCAGCACCACCGACTGCTGCTCGAAGTCCATGGTGGCCGAGTCGAGCGAGGCCTGGAGCCGCTGCATCTCGGTGCCAAACGCCGTCCGTTCCTTCGCGAACGCCTGCTCGGCTGCGCTATAGCCCGGGGTGGCCACCAGGATGCGCCGCGAGTCCACGAAAGCGATGCGCGAGCCAGCCTGTGCCGGCGTGGCCGGCTTCTGCTGCGCCATCGCGGGCCCCGCCACCGCGATGCCCGCCAGTCCGAGGAATCCCGTCACAACAACCGCAAACCGCATGTGCATGCTCCCGAGTAGAGTGTTGGGCTGCTAGAAGAAATTGCCGAGGCGGAAGTGGACCTGCCACCCCGGCGCCGGCCGACCGGTCAGGTCGAGCCGGTCAAACCCGTACCCCAGGTCCACGCCGATGGGACCCAGGGGAGAAATTACGGCCACGCCGAGCCCCGCACCGCGGTACAGCCGGGTCGGGTCCCATTGCGTGGCCGTACGATAATTGTTTCCGGTGTCGAGGAAGGTGCTGACGTACAGGAACTGGCTGACCCGGGCCCCGAACTCCATGGAAAATGCCGCGAACGACTTCCCGAAGGCATTGGGGCTGGCCACGTTAGCTGTGGTGCGGATGTCGTAGCCATTGGGCGTAATCGAGAACTCCGGGTACCCCCGGAGTGGTACCCCGAACTGGACCCCGCCCATGGCGTACATCTCGGTGAAGAACGGTCCGGGATCGCCGAAGATGAAGCCGGTCCGGGCCTTGAAGCCCAGCACCAGCCCTACGCCGCTCCCCATCTGACCGTTTCCGCCGACGGTGCCGAGCGGGGCATAGAACCGGGTGTCCACGTCGATCTTCTGGAAGTTGCCGGTGCCACCCAGGAACCCGCCGTTGAGTTCGCCGCCCAGGTTGATCAACGTGCCCGCCGTGGCGAATGGGAGCCCCACCCGGGTGTCCTTCACCACCGATGCCCCTAGCGTTGACCGGGTGCACTTGGTGCACGCAAAGCGCGCGCGCAAGTCCTCGGAGCCGCCGGAGTAGCTGATCCGCTGCAGCCCGTAGTTCGCAAAGAGCCGGGTGTACCGGGCGCCAAGCAGCGGGAAGCCCGCCTGGAGCAGGAACCCGAGCTGCTGCCGCCGCCCAAGGTCGCCCACGACGTACTTGGCCCGCGAATCAAAGAGGGAGACTGTGCCCGAGATGCGTGACTCCCGGATGTTCGGGTCGGTATAGGACAGGTTGAGGTCCTGGATGTTCCGGCCGAACTGCCACTGGAGGCGGCCCCGCTTGCCCCGGCCGAACAGGTTCGGCTCCTCGAGGCCGAGGAAGCCGCCGATGCCCGTGCCCTGCCCCAGGGAGGCGCCGAAGTTGATGTTGCCGGTGCGGCGTTCCTCCACCCGGAACGTGATGTCCACGTCCACCTTGTTCGGGGATATCTGCACGTCAGGCGGCGGCATGGGCTGCTGGAAGAAGCCCAGGTTCCCGATGTTCTGGTACGACCGGATCAGGGCGTCACGGTTGAACACCTGCCCCGGGAACACGACGAGCGCCTCGCGGATCACGCGCTCGTGGGTCACGTCATTCCCCACGATGTTGATCTTGCCAATGGTGGCGACTTGCCCCTCGCGAACGTTCCAGCGCAGGTCCACGATCGGCGTGCTGTCCTCCGCATAGCGCCGGATCTCCTCTGGCACCACCTGCGCCGAGATGTAGCCACTGTTGGCGTACAGGGCCTGGACGTTCTCCGTGGCCTTCTCCCACGCGGCCCGGTTGAAGGCCGTGGCACGCGCGGGCGCGCCGCCGGGCGGCACCATCCCGAACGGGTAGAACTGCATCAGCTCATCGGCCGAGTACGCCCGGTTGCCGATGATGTCGAAGGTGCCCACCAGGTACTGGCGCCCCTCCTCCACCGTGAGCATCAGGGTGGCCTTGGAGTAGGTGGAATCCGGCACCAGGGAATCCGACGTGACCTGGAAGTCGATGTACCCCTTGCTGGCATACCAGGCCGGAAGCCGCTCGCGCAGGTCGGACTCGAGCGCCTCCTCGTCATACTCGCCACTCTGCCACCACCAGAAGCCTTCCGGCCGGGTCTGCATCTCCCCCACAAGGTCCGAGCTGGCGAAGGCGCGCTGGCCGTTGATGATCACCTCGCTCACCGCCACCCGGCTGCCCTCGGTGATGCGATAGGTGACGCCGACCTGGTTGTCGGGGAGGGTGTCAGTAATGACCTTCACGCTGGCGGCGTAGTAGCCCTTCTCGTGGTACATCGAGTCAATGGCGAATGCGCCGGCGGCGACGGCGATGCGGTCGACCGGACGGCCCGTGATGAGGTGCACCCGCCCCTTGACCGCCCCAGCCGAGATCTTCTGGGCGCCCTCGACCTGCCAGCGGCCCAGCAGGGGGCGCTCGACCACGTGGATGGTGAGGATGTTGCGCCCGCCACTGCGCTCCTGCGTGATGGTGACGTCGTCGAAGTTTCCCGTGCGGTAGACCCCGGCAATACCCCGCTGGATGTCCCGGTAGGACGCCTTCTGCTGGAGCACGAGCCCCGAGGCCTGCACCACGAGCCCGAACGGGACGCGCGCATTCCCGGTGACGGCAATGCTGTCAATGGGGGGAGGCGAGGCCGAGGGGGCACGAGCCTGCGCCGCCAGGGGGGCGGCACACAGGCTGAGGGCGAGGGCGGCGAAGTAAAAGCGCATCACACGCGCGGCGGCCCGGTCAGGGGCCGCCGCGGTCCCGGTTCACGCCTGGGTGCCCGAGCCGGTCAGGGCACGGAAGGCCAGCTTCGTCCCATCAGGCGCGACGTCCACCTCGATCTCGTCCCCCCGGCCAAACTCGCCCAGGAGGATCTTCTCGCTCAACGGGTCCTCGATGTAGCGCTGGATGGAGCGTCGCAGCGGCCGGGCCCCGTAGCTCTTGTCGAAGCCGTGGTCCACCAGGAAGTCGAGCGCGGCCTGCGTCAGCCGGACCTCATCGCCCAGGCGGCGCTGCACTTCCCGCAGCAGGATCTTGAC
The DNA here is from genome assembly GCA_964638035.1 of uncultured Gemmatimonadaceae bacterium. Lineage (GTDB taxonomy): Bacteria > Gemmatimonadota > Gemmatimonadetes > Gemmatimonadales > GWC2-71-9 > JAGGAG01. The sequence continues at coordinate 107,167 of CAZWXD010000006.1, forward strand.
GATCTCCGAGATGTGCTCCTTCTCCAGCGGATGGAAGACGATGACGTCGTCGAGTCGGTTGAGGAACTCGGGGTTGAAGGTCTTCTGCATCTCGTCCTTCACGGTCTCCTGCATCCGCTCGAACGAACCGGCACCCGTGCCCCCATGGAAGCCGAGGGACTTGCCCTGCATGATGTCGCGTGCGCCCACGTTGGACGTCATGATGACCACGGTGTTCTTGAAGTCGATCATCCGGCCGTAGTTGTCGGTGAGGTGGCCCTCATCGAGCACCTGCAGCAGGATGTTGAACACGTCGGGGTGCGCCTTCTCGATCTCGTCGAGCAGGACCACCGAGTAGGGCTTCCGCCGCACGGCCTTGGTGAGGGTGCCGGAGTCCTCGTAGCCCACGTACCCCGGCGGCGCCCCGATGAGCCGCGACACCGAGAACTTCTCCATGTACTCCGACATGTCCACCCGGATCAGCGCCGAGGTGTCCGCGAAGAGGAACCGGGCCAGCGCCCGCGCCAGCTCGGTCTTCCCCACCCCGGTGGGACCGGAGAAGATGAACGACCCGATGGGGCGCTGCGGGTCCTTGAGCCCGGCGCGGGAGCGGCGGATGGCCCGCGACACCGCGCGGATGGCCTCGTCCTGGCCCACCACGGAGGCATGGAGCTCGTCCTCCATCCGCAGCAGCCGGGTGGACTCGGCCTCCTGCAGCCGCGTGACCGGGATGCCGGTCCAGCGGGAGACGATGAACGCAATGGCCTCCTCGTCGATCGTGGGCCGGCGCGTCTGCCGCTCCCGCTCCCACTCCTCCTGCTTGAGCCGGATCTGGTTCTGCAGCTCACGCTCCTGGTCCCGCAGGGCGGCCGCGCGCTCGAAGTTCTGGTCGCGCACCGCCTCTTCCTTCTGCACGTTGACCTTCTCCAGCTGCGCCTTGAGGTCCGACACCTCGGCGGGCGGCACCTGGGAGGCCAGCCGCGCGCGCGCGCCGGCCTCGTCGATCACGTCAATGGCCTTGTCCGGAAGGAACCGGTCGGTGATGTAGCGCTCCGACAGCTCCGCCGCCGCCTCGAGGGTGGCGTCGGGGATGCTGATGCGGTGGTGCTCCTCGTACTTCTTCCGGAGTCCCTTCAGGATCTCCACCGTCTCGGGGACGCTGGGCGGCTCGACCAGCACCGTCTGGAAGCGGCGCTCCAGGGCGCCGTCCTTCTCGATGTACTTCCGGTACTCGTTGAGGGTGGACGCCCCCACGCACTGCAGCTCGCCCCGCGCCAGCGCCGGCTTCAGCATGTTCGACGCGTCAATGGCGCCTTCCGCCGCGCCGGCACCCACCAGCGTGTGCAGCTCGTCGATGAACAGGATGATGTTGCGGTTCTGCGCGATCTCGTTCATGACCGCCTTGAGCCGCTCCTCGAACTGGCCACGGTACTTGGTCCCCGCAATCACGGCAGCCATGTCGAGCGACAGGACCCGGTGGTCCCGGAGCACGTCGGGGCAGAGCCCGTTGGCGATCATGAGCGCGAGCCCTTCCACGATGGCGGTCTTCCCCACGCCGGGCTCGCCGATCAGCACCGGGTTGTTCTTCTTGCGCCGGGCCAGGATCTCCATGACCCGCTCGATCTCCTTGGCGCGGCCGATCGTGGGGTCGAGCTGCCCCTCGGCCGCGAGCTGCGTCAGGTCGCGGCAGAAGTGATCGAGTGCCGGGGTCTTGGACTTCTTCTCCGACTTGGGGCTGGCGCTGGGCGACGACGGCGCCGCGGCCGCCGGCTGCGGCGGCAGGTCGCTGCCGAGGAGGCGCAGCGTCTCGGCTCGCGACTGCTCGAGGTTCACCCCGGCGTCGGTGAGGACCTGTGCCGCGATGCCCTTTTCCTCCCGCAACAGGCCGAGCAGCAGGTGCTCGGTGCCCACGTAGGAGTGGTTCAGCTCGCGGGCCTCGGTCATGGCCAGCTCGAGCACCTTCTTGGCCCGCGAGGTGTACGGCAGGTCGGGGCCGGCGGCCGCAGCCGCCTTTCCCTTCTTCACGGTCTCCTCGATCTTCTGCTGGATCTCGTCGAGGTCGACGTTGAGGTTCTGCAGCACGTTCGCCGCCACGCCCTCACCCTCACGGATGAGGCCCAGCAGGATATGCTCGGTGCCCACGTACTCGTGGTGGAGGCGCGCGGCCTCCTCGCGGGCCATCTGCAGCACCTTCCGCACGCGATCGGTGAAGTTGTATCCGTTCATTGCCCCTGCCTTCCAGGATGTGTCGACCGGCCCTGGTTCCACCGGCCCACCTCGCCCTCCAGCACCCGCCGCACGTGGGTGGCACGCCGCACCGGGAGGTCGGGATCCCCCAGGTTCACGCCCTCGAGCTGTGCCAGGTGCGCCGACTGGGAGAAGATCAGCAGCTTGTTCAGCGCGTACATGCTGACATCGGGGATGATGCCCATGCCCACGCCGAGGCGCACACCGCTCAGGAGGTTCATGGCCTCGTCGAATGACAGGGAGCGCGCGTGTCGCAGCAGCCCCAGTGCTCGCCAGACCTTGTCCTCGGTGACGGTTGGCGCACTCCGGAACAGCACATCCCTGGCCTGTTCCTCATACGCCATGACCTGCCGGACCATGCGTGCGAGGTGGTCGAGCAACTCGTGCTCCGACTTGCCCAGCGTGGTCTGGTTGGACAACTGGAAGAAGTTGCCCACCACCTCGCTGCCCTCGCCATACAGCCCCCGGTAGGTCAGTCCGACCTGCGCCAGGCCCTGGAGGACCTTGCTGATTTCCTTGGTCAGCACGAGGCCCGGCAGGTGGATGAGCACCGATGCGCGCAGGCCCGTGCCGACATTGGTCGGACACGCGGTAAGGTAACCGAACTCGGGGTGGAAAGCGAAGGGAAGTCGTTGTCCCAGTTCGGCGTCCAGCCCCTCGACCTCCCCATGGACGGACGCCAGGTCGAAGCCGGAGCGGAAGCCCTGCAGCCGGAGGTGGTCCTCCTCGTTCACCATGACGCCCACCGCACCCTGCACCAGGAGGGTGGCGCCCGAGCGGACCCGGTCATCGCCATCCAGGCCGGCCAGGTCGCGGCTCACCAGGTGCCGTTCGTGCAGCAGCAGCCGGTCCGCACGGTCCAGCCGGTCGAGCCGGAAGCGGGCGGCCTGCCTGAGCGGCGCCGTCCCGCCAGCGGCGTCCTCGACGGCCCGGAGCACGTCCTCCCGGTCCCGCTCCCCGTTCCGGCTGGTGAAGAGCCGGCCGGCGAGGTTGCGGGCCAGCCGCACCCGCGTGGACAGCACCAGGTGGCTCTGCGGCCCGCTGGCGTCGAGCCAGCCCACCCCGCCATCGGGAATCAGCGTGAGGTCGATCACGGGGCGCCTTCCTGCTGGCGCAGCCGGTCGCGCAGCTCGGCCGCGAGCTCGAAGTTCTCGGCGCTGATCGCCTGGCGGAGCCGGTGACGCAGCTCCTGGATGCTGGCCGGCGTCGGGGCCGGCACCGCCTCCACCCCAGGCAAGGCGTATTGCTCGCCCGCGTGCTGCGTGGCACCGTGCAGGCGGCGCAGCAGGTCACGCAACTGCGGGGCGAAGGTCTCGTAGCACACCGCGCACCCCAGCCGTCCCGACTCCCGGAAGTCGGGGAGGGTCATCCCGCATCCCGGACAGGCGCTCCGGTCCACTGGCGCGCCGGGTGCGGCGTCCGTGGGCATCGTGGCGGCGATGGCCAGGCCCAGCGGGGTGTCCGGCGCCTTCGGGGGATGCTCAATGCCCCGCTCGGCGGCGCATTGGGCGCAGAGCTGGAGCTCCTCCACGGTGTCGTTGGCGATCAGCGTGAGCGGCACCACTGCCTCGCGCTCGCCGCACTGCTGGCAGCGCATCAGCGCATCACCTCGATGCCGGTGGCGGGCAGGAGCTTCCCGTCCACCAGCGCCAGCAGCCGGTCGGCCCGCTCGGCCAGGCCCCGGTTGTGGGTCACGACCACCACGGCGGTCTCGAAGCGCCGCGCCAGGCCGGCGAAGAGGTCGTGCAGCCGCTCGGCGTTGTGGGCGTCGAGGTTGCCGGATGGCTCGTCGGCCAGGAGCATCACCGGGTCATTGGCGAGGGCGCGGGCCACCGCCACGCGCTGCTGCTCCCCGCCGGAGAGCCGCGAGGGCTCGTGCGACATCCGGCCGGCCAGGTCCACCGAGGCCAGCAGTTCCTCGGCGCGGGACCGGGCCTTCGCCTCCGCCATGCCCGCAATGCGCTGCGGCAGCATCACGTTCTCCAGCGCGGTGAACTCCCGGAGCAGGTGGTGGAACTGGAAGACGAAGCCGATGCGGCGGCTGCGCATGGCTGCGAGGCGGTCATCGTCCAGTCCATGGTACTCCACGCCCTCCAGGGCAATCGTGCCTGCCGTGGGCCGGTCGAGCGCGCCCAGGAGGTGGAGGAGCGTGCTCTTGCCGGAGCCGCTGGCGCCCACGATCGCCACGAACTCGCCGCGCGCCACCTGCAGGTCGGTGCCGGTCAGCACGTCGATGGGCTGGCCGTCGCCCCCCTCGTACACCTTGCGCACGCCGCGCGCATCCAGGAGCGTCGTCATTCGTGCCGGATCGCGTCCACCGGGGTGAGCCGCGCTGCTGCCCGCGAGGGAATGAGGGTCGCCACCAGGGCCAGCGCACAGCTGGCCACGACGACCACCAGCACGTCCTGCCACTCCACGTGCACTGGCAGCCGGTCGATGAAGTACACGGCGGGGTCGATGCGGACCCAGCCCGACCGATCCACGATGTACGCCACGGCGAGCCCCAGGGCCAGGCCGAGCGCGGTGCCCACCAGCCCGATGAGCGCACCCTGCAACAGGAAGATCCGGCCGATGGCCCGTCGCGTCATCCCCATGGCCTGCAGGATGCCGATCTCCCGGGTCTTGTCGGTCACCACCATGGTGAGCGTGCCCACGATGTTGGAGGCAGCCACGATCATGATGAAGAAGATCACCAGGCCCATTGCCAGCTTTTCGAGCTGCAGGGCGCTGAAGAGGCCGGCATTCTGCGCCTGCCAGTCGAGCGCGCGGAAGGGGAACCCCAGCCGCTGCTCGAGGCGCTGCCCCACCTCGGGCGCCCGGTCGGGGTCGCGCACCCGGATCTCGATCCCGGAGATCGCATCGCCCAGCCCGGCAAAGTGCTGCGCCGCCTTCCGTTCCATCACCACGAACTGGTTGTCGTACTGGTACATCCCCGTGCGGAAGATGCCGGTCACCTCGTACTGGAAGAGGCGGGGCACGGCGAGGCCGAGCGCCGCGTTGACCCGGGGCGGCTTGGGCGGGATCAGGGTCACGACATCACCCACCTGCACCCCCAGCCGGTCGGCCAGCCGGTCGCCGACCAGGACCCCACCATCCACGGCGTCCGACGTGGTGGCGAACCGCAGGTCGCCCTGCACGATCGTCTGCGGCAGCGTGGTCACGGCCACGCTGCCGGTGTCCACCTCATACCCGAGGATGTTCACCGCCTCGGCATAGTCGCGCCCCGCGGTCAGGATGGACTGCGAGATCACCTCGGGGGCGGCGGCCACCACGTCGGGATCCTTGCGGACCTCCGCCAGGGCGCCTTCCCAGTTGTCGATACGGAGGCCGCGCCCGAACGTCAGCATCCGGAGGTGCGGGTTCGCCACGAGGATACGCTCGCGCAGGTCGTCCCTGAGGCCGTTCATCACGCCCAGCACCACCACCAGTGCCATCACGCCGACCGTCACCCCGCCCGTGGCGATGATGGTGTTGAGCGAGAGGAAACGCCCCTTCCGGCGTGACTGCAGGTAGCGGCGCGCGATGGCCCATTCGAGTCGGGACGGCGGGCTGCCGGGGTGGCGGGGCAGGTCACCCGGCACTGGTCGCCTCCCCGTCTCGCCGTCCCGGCGACTCGCCGTCCTCCGCCCGCATGGCCGGGAAGAGGATCACGTCGCGAATGGAGGGCTGGTCGGCCAGCAGCATGACCAGCCGGTCGATGCCGATCCCGACACCGCCCGCCGGCGGCATGCCGTACTCCAGGGCCCGGATGTAGTCCGCATCGTAGACCTGCGCCTCGTCGTTGCCCGCGGCCCGCTGGAGGGCCTGGTCCTCGAATCGCTGCCGCTGGTCGTCCGGGTCGTTCAGCTCACTGAAGGCGTTGGCCAGCTCGCGCCCCTGCACGAACAGCTCGAAGCGCTCGGTGAGGAGCGGGTCCTGCCGGTGGCGCCGCGCCAGGGGCGAGAGCGCCAGGGGGTAGTCCACCACGAACGTGGGCTGCACCAGCGACGGCTCGAGGAATGCCTTGAACATCTCGTCCAGGAGCTTCCCCCCCGTCATGGCGGCCACCGCATCGCGCTGCAGCCCGGCACGCACCAGGGCGGCGCGGAGGTTTTCCTCGGGGGCAGAGCGCACGTCCAGCCCCGACGCCGACCGGATCCCGTCCACGAAGGGCACCCGGCGCCAGGGTCGTGCGAACTCGAGCGTTGTCCCGCCGCGCACCAGGGTCGTGCCGCCGGTCAGTTCGACCACGAGCCCGGACACGAGCTCCTCCACCATCGCCATCATGTCGTGGTAGTCGGCATAGGCCTGGTACCACTCCACCATCGTGAACTCGGGATTGTGGGTCCGGTCCATCCCCTCATTGCGGAAGTTGTGGCCGATCTCGTACACCCGCTCCAGGCCGCCCACCAGGAGTCGCTTGAGGTACAACTCATCCGCAATGCGCAGGTAGAGCGGCATGTCGAGGGTGTTGTGGTGCGTGGTGAATGGCCGCGCCGCCGCGCCGCCATAGAGCGGCTGGAGGATGGGCGTCTCCACCTCGAGGAAGTCGCGCGCATCGAGGAAGCGCCGGATCCCGGCGATGATGCGGGCCCTGGTGCGGAACACCTCCCGTACGTGCGGGTGCACCGCGAGGTCGGCATAGCGCTGGCGGTACCGCAATTCCGGGTCGTCCAGCCCGCCAAAGGTCCGGGTGCCCTCGCCGGATTCCTGCACCTTGCCACGTGGCAGGGGGCGCAGGCTCTTCGCGAGGAGCTCCACCGCCTCCACCCGAAGTGTCGTCTCCCCGGTCCGGGTCTGGAAGAGCGTGCCCGTGGCGCCGATGTGGTCGTCGAGGTCGAGGAGCTTCACCACCTCGAAGGCGTCCCCCAGGGCGTCCTTCCGGAAGTACAGCTGCAGCCGCCCGGATGCATCCTCGACATGGGCAAAGGCGGTCTTTCCCTGGGAGCGGTAGGAGACGATGCGGCCGGCCACCGACACCCGGGGGCCGTCATCACCCATCGCAGGCGCATAGGCCGCCAGGGCGGCGCTGGCCAGGTGGCTCCGCTCGAAGCGGTAGGCGAAGGCCGGCACGCCCAGCGCCGCGAGCCGGGCCCGGCTCTCCCGCCGCGCCGCCTCCACATACGTGCGCCCCTCGACGTCCGTCACCTACGCGGCCTTTCCGCCGAAGCGCTTGAGGTAAGCCTGGATGAACTCGTCGAGGTCGCCGTCCATCACCCGGTGCACGTCCCCGACCTTCAGCTCCGTCCGGTGGTCATTCACCATGGTGTACGGCTGGAACACGTAGCTCCGGATCTGGTTGCCCCAGGAGTTGTCGGTCTTGGTGGCCTCGATCTTTGCCCGGGCCGCTTCCTGCTCCTCCAGCTTTCGCTGGTAGAGGGCGGCACGGAGCATCTTCATCGCCACCTGCCGGTTCTTCACCTGGCTCCGTTCCTGCTGGCACGACACGACGATCCCCGTGGGCTCATGGGTGAGCCGCACCGCCGACGAGGTCTTGTTTACGTGCTGGCCACCCGCCCCAGAGGCCCGGAAGACGTCCATCCGGATATCCTCCTCGCGAAGGTCCACCTCGATCGTGTCGTCGATGTCGGGATAGACGAACACCGACGCGAACGACGTGTGCCGGCGCGCCTGGGAATCGAAGGGCGAGATGCGGACCAGCCGGTGCACCCCCTTCTCCGCCTTCAGGTAGCCGTAGGCGTACTCGCCCCTGATCTCGATCGTGGCTGACTTGATGCCGGCCTCCTCGCCTGCCTGCAGGTCGAGGATCGTCACCGTGAACCCGTGCCGCTCGGCCCATCGCACGTACATGCGCATGAGCATCTCGGCCCAGTCCTGGGACTCGGTTCCCCCTGCCCCGGGATGAATGGTGAGCAAGGCGTCCCGACTGTCATCCTCGCCCTGCAGCATGGCCTTGAGCTCGAAGGCGCGCACCCCGTCCTCGAGGCGCCCGACTTCCCCGGCGAGTTCGGCCTCCATCGCCGCATCCGGCTCTGCCTCGAGGAGCTCCACCAGGCCCCGGGCGTCGCCAATGCGCTGCGAGAGTTCGTCGAAGGGCAGCACCCAGTTCTTCAGCAGCTTGATCTCCCGGACGACCGTCCGGGCCCGCTCCTGGTTGGTCCAGAACGCGGCATCACCCTGCTGACCCTCAAGGGTGTTCAGGCGGTCGCGGCGGACATCCAGGTCAAAGAAAACCCCGGAGTTCATGGAGGCGGCGATCGAGGTCGCCCAGCTGGTCCTGCAGGTCAGGCATGGATCCATTCCGGAGGTGCGAGATGGTGAAAACTAACAGGCGGGCGGGCTTGGAGTTGCACTCCTGCCCGCCCGCCCGGGATTCCCCGCCTGCAGCGCCTAGAAGACGGGTCGCCCGTCTCCCAGGATCTCGTTCAGGGCTTCCCGGAAGTACGGCGTGGACTCGGCGAGGTCCCGCCCCACCTGCTCCACGTATTCCTCCCAGCTCTTGGCGATCTCGTCCTTGAACGATTCCTTGATCGTCCCTGCCTTGAGCGCGTCGCGCCGCTTCGCCGGATGGTAGACCACCATGTCCGAGACGAGTGCCCGCGCCAACCGGCGGGCCTTCTGGCCCGGATCCTGGGACAGGAACGGGTTCACCGGCCTGGCCCCGGTAACCGGGCGCGACGTCGCGACCGACGGAGCCGGAACCGGCGTGGTCATTCCGGGCCGGGGCTGCGGTGGGCGTGCGCCGGGAATGGCCGGCGGCATGAGTGGGGTCGCGGCCTGGGTCCCCACCTGCGGTGGTGGCGGCGGGGGCGCGGGCGCTGGCAGGGTTGCTGGCGCAGGCGCAGCCAGCGGTGCCGGGGCGGCCGGCTCGGGAGCCTTGTCCGGCCGCCGAACAGGGAACACGGCGGCACACACGGAGCAGCGTGCACGTACCCCGCGCTCGGGGACCTTGGCGGGGTCAACCCGGAAGGTGGTGGCGCAGTTGGGACACTGAACGTTCATCCGCCCATCTCCTCCGCCGTCGGACCGCGGCGGCGATCCACCACGAACACCGATCCCGGCAGCGTCTTGGCGTAGCTCTTCATTTCCGTGGCCAGCTCGCTCACCTGGGCTGGATGCGTGAACTTCCGGTTCCGGTTGGTCACGATGCCGATCGACAGCGTCATCAGCGGCACCCGGTGCAGCTGGCCCCGGCGATCCTTGCCGAAAAAGTACCCGGCCCGGCGGTCCTGGTCACTGTACTGCAGCGGGATCAGGGTGTCGAACACGCTGAGGATCTCGGTGCATGACGGGCCAATCTCGGTGGCCGGGATGATGAAGATGAAGTCATCCCCGCCAATGTGGCCCACGAAACCGCGGGGGCCAAGCAATCCCTTCACCACGTCGTGCAGCAGGCGCGACAACAGGTAGATGACCCGGTCACCGTCATAGTAGCTGTACCGGTCGTTGTACTCCTTGAAGTGGTCCAGGTCGGCGTAACAGACCGCGAACTCCTCCTCCGACTCGAGGCGGCGGCGGATGTCCCGCTCGATCTCGGTGGTGCCCGGCAGGCGCGTGGAGGGATGGACCGCGACGTCACGCTCGGTCCGGTCCCGCATGGCGTCAATGCGGGCGTGCTGCTCCTCGGCCGAGAACGCGCCAGTGAGCATCTCGTCGACGCCCGCCTCGAACCACCGCCGCACCACGTCGCTCTGGTGTTCTGCCGCAATGGCCACAGCTGGCACGATCGCGGTGAAGGCGTCGCCCTTGAGCCGCTGGACCAGGGCCAGGCCCTCCTCCGGCGCCCGGTCGGCATCGAAGAAGAGGACGGACGTGTGGCCCCGCAGCGCCATGGCCTCGATATCGGCGGGCGTGCTCAGGGAGAGGAGCGGGAACGCCTGCTCCTCGGCCCACTGGCGCACGAAAGCCGGCACCGGGCCGCCCTCGGGCGAGAAGAACAGCACGGTCGGCCGACTGCGCAAAGATTCCCCGTAAGATTAGGTGCTACTTAACTTTAGCGGGTTGGCCCGGGGTCCAGCAAGCACCCCGTCCCCCCCGCTCGACTTCATGCGAAATACGCCGCCGTCGCAATCATTCCGTAGACTGCAAGGAGCTGCACCCCTTCGAACCAGTTCGACTCCCCATCCAGGGTGACGATGGAACTCACCAGCATGGCGAGGAACAGCACCACGACGGCGAGCGGGGTGAAGACAAGGTTCATGGGCTGGCCCAGCACGACGCCCACGAACACCAGGATCGGCGCCACCAGCAACGCAATCTGTGTGCTGGAACCCAGGGCGATCTGGAGGGCCAGGTCCATCTGGCCCTTCCGGGCCACCACCACGGCCGTGGCATGTTCGGCGGCATTGCCGATCAGGGGGATCACGATGAGGCCGAGGAAGACCTGGGACAGGCCGAGCGTCGCGGTCACGGCTTCCACGGCGTGCACCAGGATCTCCGACATCACGGCGACCCCCGCCGTGGCGAGGGCCAGCACGCCAGCGGCCTTGCCCATCCCCCACGCGGGTCCCGCGATGGGATGCGGGTCACCGCCAAACAGGCGCCGGTGCGTCTTGAGCGAGAACCAGAGCGAGGCGGCGTAGGTGATGAGGAGGATGCCGGCGAGCCCCTCCGACAGGTACAGCTCGGCGGCGCGGCTGGAGGGCTCCGGGTGCGTGTGCGCGAACAGCGTGGGCAGCACGAGGCTCGCGACGGCCAGGCACAGCATCCCGGCGCTCATCCCGGCATTGGTGCGGCTGAAGCGGAGTTGGGGACGGCCCAGCCCGCCTGCCACGATGCTGAGGCCCATGATGAGGAGCAGGTTGCCCAGGATGCTCCCCACGATGGAGGCCTTCACCAGCTCGATCAGGCCGGCCCGAAGCGCCATGATGGCGATGATGAGTTCGGCCGCATTGCCGAAGGTGGCATTGAGGAGCCCGCCCATGGCCGGGCCAGTCCGGGCGGCAATGTGCTCGGTGGCCTCGCCCATGAACCCCGCGAGGGGCAGCACGCCCAGGCAGGCCATGATGAACACGAGCACCGGCGACTGGTGGGTGTATTGCAGGGCGATGGCGGCGGGGACGGCGGCGAGCAGGATGAGGCGCCACCAGCCCAGCGGTTGCGTGGGCTGCGGCGCCAGTTTGCCGACTGACGGAGGTTTGGAGGCCAGGCTGACCTGTGCGGGCTCGCTCGCCCGGCTGCCTGGTCGGGTCGGGCGCTCGCCCCGTTCGCGGCTCCCCCTGGCATCGCGGCGCTCCTGCCGGTCACGCTTTCCCTCCCGGGCCGGCTCGGCCGTGCGGTCCTTTCCTTCCACCGTCCGGTTCTTCTCGCGGTCTTTCCTGCGCCCCTGCTCCGGCTGGGACGCCGGCGGTGTGGGCGACGTTGTCGGTGACGGCGGGGACGGCGTTACCGGAGTGGCCGCCGGCCGGGGCGCGGGGGTGCCTCCCAGCCGGACGATCACATCGTCCAGGGCAACGCCCTGGGCTTGCAGCCCTCGTGCGACCGCTGAGCGGCGATCCTTCACCGCGGCCAGGAGAATGTCGGTGCCGGGTTGCCCCGAGGCCGCTGCCCCGTCCAGGAGCCGCCGCGCGTGCGAGCTCAGCGGCAGCCCCTCGGCGGGCGCCTCGCCGCGGGGGCGAACCCGGCGCTGGCCGGACTGGAGTGCAGCGGTGAGGGCGGCGATGTCGGTCCCGGCGGCCTCGAGGGCCTGCCGGGCCGGTGCATCATTCCCCAGGATGGCCAGGAACACGTGCTCCGACGCGAGCACGTCGTGGCCCAGGCGCCCTGCTTCGGCGCGCGCCTGGGCGAGGATCGGGTCCGCGCTCACTGCGGAGGCGGGTATACGGACTCATCGAGCGGGCGGGCTTCCTCGATGAGCATGATGGGGATCCCATCCTCCACGGCGTACACCAGCCGCGAGGTGCGGCACACCAGCACTTCGGGCGGGCCCTCATGGTACTCCAGGGCGGCGTGGCACCTGGGACAGACCAGGATTTCGAGCAGCTCCGGCGGCAGGGTCACCGGCCACCTCCAGTCGCGGGGATACCGAATTCGTCGAGACGGGCGGCGGACTTGCGCCACTGGGGCGCCACCTTCACCCAGCAGTCGAGGTACACCTGCTCGCCGATCAGGGCTTCCAGCCGGGTGCGGGCATGCTGGCCGATGCGCTTGAGCATGGCCCCTCCCTGCCCGATGACCATCCCCTTCTGCGACTCGCGTTCGACGTAGAGAATCGCCCGAATGTACACCGGCCTCGCCTGTTCCCGGAACTCCTCCACCTGGGCCGTAAAGCCATATGGCAGTTCGTCGTCGAGGTGCTCGAAGGCGGCTTCCCGCAGGTACTCGGTGACGAAGAACCGGAGGGGCTGGGTGCCGACGTCGTCGGGGTCGTACTCGAAGGGCCCCGGAGGGAGGAGGGTGCGCACTCGCTCGAGGAGGGCCGGGATGCCCGTCCCGGTGGTGGCCGACACCACGATGGCCTGTGCCTCGAGTTCCTTTCGCCGGGCGACAGGGACCAGGTCTCCCTTGGTGAACACGGGCAGCACGGGCCCGAACCGGGGCGGCGGTTGACCAGGGGCCGGGGTTGGCAGCAGGCTGGCGAGTGGCGGGGCGGGTGCGTCGGGGGCTGGGTGGAGGTGGAGCACCACGTGCACCTGCCGGAGCACATCGAGCGCGGCGGCGAGCATCCGCTCCTGCATCAGGTACTTCGGGTCGAGGAGGCCGGGCAGGTCGTGGAAGATGTACTGGGTGTCGGGGTCGGTCCGGATGCCCACGACCGGCATGCGGGTTGCTTGGGCGCGAGGGCTCACAAGGCTCAGGTGTGACCCTGTGAGCGCATTCAACAGGGAGGACTTGCCCACGTTGGGGGCGCCGGCGAGGGCGATGTGGCCGGAGCGCGCCTGGCTGGGGCCGACGCTGTCGGGCAGGTCGAGGTGACCGGTCATGTGTGGCGGCATCCTGTTGCAGCCGGCGCCCGGCGGCAAGGGCCGGGATGCCCTGCACGCCGGCGACGCCCTGCCGGGAAAATGGCGAAGCCCGGGATCCTGTGGGGACCCCGGGCTTCATAGGCTGGCGACGGCCTACTCTCCCACGCCCTCGCGAGCGCAGTACCATCGGCGCTACAGGGCTTAACTGCCGTGTTCGGAATGGGAACGGGTGTGGCCCCTGCGCGCTAGTCGTCAGCCAAAGTTCAGTCGCGAGTCGCGGGGGTGAGTCGCGAGCCACAGCTCACGAGTCACGATCCCGGGACCCACGACTTCGAAGGATCACGGATGGCATGTCATTCCAGCAAGGAACCACTTGAAGAGATCAAACTACACGGGCGATTAGTAGCGCTCGACTGAAGGCCTCGCGGCCCGTACATCTGCGCCCTATCAACGTGGTAGTCTCCCACGGCCCTTCAGGGGGCTTGAGCCCCAGGAGTGTTCATCTTGGGAAGAGTTTCCCACTTAGATGCTTTCAGCGGTTATCTCCGCGCGACATCGCTACCGGGCGCTGCCCCTGGCGGAACAGCCCGTACACGAGCGGTCGCTTCGTCCCGGTCCTCTCGTACTAAGGACGACGTCCCTCAACACTCCCACGCCCACGACGGATACAGACCGAACTGTCTCACGACGTTCTGAACCCAGCTCATGTGCCACTTTAACCGGCGAACAGCCGGACCCTTGGGACCTTCTCCAGCCCCAGGATGT
>CAZWXD010000007.1:0-77496 GCA_964638035.1 uncultured Gemmatimonadaceae bacterium
AGGTGCTGGTGCACCCCGAGTGCGGCTGCGCCGGCCAGCTCATCTACGCCATGGGACGCGGGGACATCGACCCGACAGGGCTGCACGTCGCCTCGACCGAGCGCATGGTGCAGCTCACGAAGGAGCGGCCCGCGGATGCCTTCATCATTGCCACCGAGACGGGGATCATGCACCGGATGGCGAAGGATGCGCCAGGCAAGCGCCTCGTTGCCGCGGACCCCGATGCGGTGTGCGCCTTCATGAAGACGATCACCCTGGAGAACACGCGGGACGCCCTGCAGCTGGATCGCTACCACGTGGCGGTGCCGCCCGGCATTGCGGCACGCGCGCGGGCGGCCGTGGACCGGATGGTGGCGCTCGGGCCCGGGGTCGCGAAGAAGCCGGGGGACTGACGGGCGCTCAGTGTGGGGGCGGGGATGAGGGAACTGGATGAGGCGGCGCTCGACGCCGATGCAGCGGCCCTGGCCACGCGTGCGCTGGGTGAGGACGGGCCCTGGGACATCACCAGCCAGGTGTCGGTGCCGGCCGAGCTGCAGGCCACCGGCGTCCTCGAGGTGCGCACCGACACGGTGCTGGCTGGGGTGCGCTGGGCCGACGCCGTGGCAGCACGGGCTGGCATCAGCATCGAGTGGCGGCTCCATGAGGGTGACCGGGCGCCGGCGGGGAGCATCGCAGGCAGCGTGACCGGGTCGCTCCGTGCCATCCTCCTGGCCGAACGCACCATCCTCAACCTCCTGCAACGCGCCTGCGGCATTGCACAGGCCACGCACGCATACGTGGCCGCGGTGGCCCATACCCATGCCAGGATCCTCCACACCAGGAAGACCGCACCGGGGCTCCGCCTGCTGGACGTGGCCGCGGTGATTGCGGGGGGCGGGCACGCACACCGGCTCGACCTGGCCACCTCCGTGATGGTGAAGGACAACCACTGGCGGGCGCTCGAGGCCGGCCACGGGTCGCTGCGTGCCGCGCTCGAGACGGCGCGCGAGCGGGGGGCGACCGACCTCTTCGTGGAGGTGGAATCGCTGGCCCAGGTGGACGCGGCGTGCGATGCGGGCGCCACCCGGCTCCTGGTGGACAACCAGTCGCCCGCCACGGTGCTCAACTGGGGCGCCCGGGCGCGCGAACGCCGGCCAGGCATTGCCATCGAGGCCACGGGCGGCATCACGCTGGAGAACGTGGCCCGCTATGCGCAGGCCGGTGCCGACTACATCTCGATCGGTGCGCTTACCCACTCGGTGAAGGCTGCCGACGTGGGGTTGGAGGTGGGGTAGGACGTCAGGGCGCCCTGACGTCCACGATCCGCTCGATCCCCGCCTTCACCACGGCCTCCTCGGGGCCGAAGCTGAAGCGCACATACCGCCGGAAGCGTGAGGGCCGTCCCGTGCGGCGCTTACCGGGATTCACGTCGAAGAACTCGCCTGGCACCACGATCACCTTCTGGTCCAGCACCCGTCCCAGGAACGCCATCCCCTCGTCCACGCCTGCCGGCAGCCCGGAGATGTCGCCCCAGCAGTAGAACGTCGCCTCGGGTTCGAGGTCGAATCGCACGCCGGCCCTGCGAAGGCCATCCAGCATGAGCGCCCGCTTGCGGAGGAATGCCCGCTGCAGGGCGGCCGTCTCCTGCAGCACGGCTGCCGGCTCGAGCAACGGCAGGGCGGCGCGCTGGAGGGGCCTGGACCCGCCCCCATCGAGGAAGCTTCCGGTGCTGGACACCGCTTCGATGACCTGCCTCGGGCCCACCACCCAGGTGGTGCGCCATCCGGGGTAGCGCCAGTTCTTGGTGAAGCCGTCGAACAGCACCACGGGATCGCGATCCACGTCCTCCACGCAGGCGGCGGCCGAGACCATCGGCGGCGCCGACTCCGGGGCGAGGCCCGCCCCATCCCAGATGTAGTGCGAGTAGAACTCGTCCAGCAGGAGTGTGCACTGGAGTTCGCGCGCCGCGGCAACCCAGGAGGCCAGCTCATCACCCCGGATGACGTGGCCGGTCGGGTTGTTGGGGTTGGAGAGGAGGATGGCCGACAGCCCCTTGCCCAGCACCTCGCGGCGGAGGTCCTCGACCGGGAAGCGGTAGCCGCTGGCGGGATCGAGGAGGATGGGGATCGAGGTGAAGAGCTTGAAGATGTCGAGCAGCTCCTCGTAGGCGGTATAGTCGGGCAGGAAGTGGCCGAGGTTCACCTGGCCCAGGGCCGCGACGGTGCGGGTGAGTGAACTCCGCCCGCCGCCGCAGATGCAGACGTTCTCCGCGCGGTAGCGCGACTTCATCCCCCGCCGGTAGAGGGTGTTGTAGAGCGAGGCCACCTGTTCCCGGAGTTCCCCGATGCCGGACACCGGGGCGTACTCCTGGTCGCCCACGCTGATCCCGACCTGCTCGACTCGCGGCGGTGCGCCGGGGAGTGGGCCCGTTTCCGGCTGCCCCTGGCCCAGGTTGGCCCAGTCGGGGTGTCCATACCGGTACCCGCGCTTCGCCGCCTCGGCCATTACGTAGATGACGCCGGTGTAGGGAACCTGCCGGAACCCGGGAATCGCGATGGGTCGTGTCATGCGTTCCTCGCGCTATATTCTCGGCGCCATTCCCCTAGTCTGGAGCCGAGGTGACCCGCATCCTGCCCGTCCGTTTCCAGCCCGCCCTGCCCGTTGACCAGCTTGTCGTAACCTCGCCGCCGAGTGCCGAGGCAATCGAGATGGACGCGGTGGTCGTCGGCGCCGGCCCGGCGGGGCTTGCCTGCGCCATCGAACTCGCACAGCTCGTCCAGCGGGACCGTGAGGCCGGACGCGAGGCACCGGACCTCAACATCGCCATCCTGGAGAAGGCCGGCGCACTGGGTGAGCACAGCCTCTCCGGCGCGGTGGTGAACCCGCGCGCATTCCGCGAGCTCTTTCCGGGCATGCCCGACGCCGAGTTTCCGTTTCGCCAGCCGGTGCCGGAGGAGGGCGTGTACTTCCTGACGCGAGGGGCCGCACGCCGCCTGCCCACCCCACCGACGATGCGGAACCACGGATTCTACACCGCTTCGCTCTCGGAAATGGTGCGCTGGCTGGGGGAGCGTGCCGAAGCCCTTGGTGTGAACCTGTTCCCGGGGTTCCCGGTCCAGTCGCTCCTGGCCGATGGGATGGCTGTGCGTGGTGTGCGGACGGCACCGTCGGGCCTGACACGCGAGGGTGAGCCGGGCGAGGGCTATGCCGAGCCGACCGACCTGACCGCACGGGTGACCGTGCTGGCTGAAGGGACGCGCGGCCCGCTGGGGCAGGCCTACCGCGCGTGGCACGGGATTGGTTCGGAGAACCCGCAGATCTTTGCGCTGGGCGTGAAGGAGGTCTGGCGGGTCACCCGCCCGCTCACGCAGGTCATCCACACGATGGGCTGGCCCCTCCCCACCGATGCCTTCGGCGGCTCGTTCATGTACCCCATGGGCGCCGACCAGGTGGCCGTCGGGCTGGTGGTGGGCCTCGACTACCACCAGGACACCCTGGACGTGCACCAGCTCCTGCAGCAACTCAAGCTGCACCCGCTCTTCCGCCCGCACCTCGAAGGGGGCGAGTTGCTCGAATGGGGCGCCAAGACCATCCCCGAGGGCGGCTTCTACGCAGTGCCTGCGCGCCGGACGGGCCATGGGCTGGTGATGGTTGGTGACACGGTGGGCCTGGTGGACGTCCCCTCCCTGAAGGGAATCCACTACGCCATGCACTCCGGCATCCTGGCGGCACGCGCCACCTACGATGCCCTCAAGCGGGATGACCCGTCAGCCGGCGGGCTGGCGGCCTATGACCGGGCCCTGGACCAGAGCTACATCATGACCGACCTGCGGCGGACCCGGAACATGAGGCTTGCGTTCAAGGATGGACTCGTGCTGGGGGGCATGAAGGCCGGCCTGATGACCCTGACCGGGGGAGCATTCCCGGGCGGGCGGATCGCCATGCAGCAGGACGCGGAGGCGGCGCGTGACGTCGTGCCGGCGTCATCGTTCGTACCAGACAACACGCTGACGTTCAGCAAGGTGGATGCGGTGTTCAAGTCGGGGAACGCCACGCGCGACACGGTGCCCTCGCACCTGGTGGTGGGCCGGGACATTCCCGGGGACGTGGCCACGTTCTATGCGCACATGTGTCCGGCCGGCGTCTACGAGCGTGTGGGCGACACGCTGCAGGTGAATGCACCGAATTGCGTTGACTGCAAGGCGACGGACGTCCTGGGCCCTCGCTGGACGCCGAGGGAGGGCGGAAGCGGCCCGAAGTACCGGCTCATGTAATGATTTGCGACGGCCCTTCCGGGGGGCTGCGGATGGCGCGGTAGTCCGGATCTTGCGACATTGCAGGTGGTTAGGGCTGCGCGACGACTTGCGACCGGGGGGTGGGCGCGACGATGCCTGGGGTATCAGACTCAGCGGAGGTGGGGGCGCCGGGTTGGTGGCGTCGCCTCTGGCGCATGCCAGACGCCGCCATGCTCGACGCTGGCGCCGCGGGCGAGCAGCTGGTCGCGTACGTGCGCGTCCTGGCCGCCGGCCTCATCCTGCTGGTTCCGCTCGGCAACCTCCTGGTCCATCCCACCGAATACGTACACCGTATCGGCACCACGGTGGCGCTCGCCGCCTTCATGGCCGCCGTACTGGTGTGGTATGCCGTCAGGTTGAACCACCGGCCGCGCTGGCTCGGCCTGGCATGCACCGTTTTCGACGTGTCGTTGGTGAGTGCGGTCCTGCTCAGCTACACCTTCACGGGGCAGCCCCTCGTCGCCACGAACAGCCGGGTGGCCTTCGAGTGCTACTTCCTGGCACTGGCCGCAACCTGCCTCCGGCATGACGTCCGGCTCTGCTGGGTGGCTGGCGTGATGGCGGTCACGCAGTACCTCGGCATCGCCTGGTACGCGAACAGCACCCACGACCTCAACAGCCTTTCCGAGCAGGTCCTCAGCTACGGCATGTTCGACTGGAGCAGCCAGGTTTCCCGCGCCATCCTGCTCGGCATTGCGGCCTTCATCTGCAGCATGATCGTGCTCCGAACCCGGGACCTGCGCCGGCTCTCGTCGATTGACCGGATGACCGGGTTGTTCAACCGTGGCCACCTCGACGAGCGCCTGGCAACCGAGGTGAACCGGGCCCAGCGGAGCCGCGCCCCGCTGTCCCTGGTCATGATGGACGTCGACCGCTTCAAGGAGTTCAACGACCGCCATGGCCACAAGGCCGGCGACGTGGCACTCAAGGCGGTTGCCGACAAGGTGAAGCAGATGCTCCGGCGGCATGACATCGTGGCACGGTACGGCGGCGAGGAGTTCGTCTTCGTGCTGCCAGACACCTCCGCCGAGGCGGCGTTCGAGAAGCTGGAGCAGATTCGCCTGGCGGTGGAGGCGATGCCCATCGTGCTGCCCCGAAGCCAGGGGGAGGGCTTCCTGACGATCAGCGCCGGGATCGCCACCTTTCCCACCGACGGGATCGGGGCTGATGACCTCCTCGACGAGGCCGACGCGCGGATGTTCCGGGCGAAGACCAGCGGCCGGAACCGGGTCGTGGGGCGACCGATGCCGGGCGCGATGGAGCTGGGAAAGCTCGCCTGACGAGCCGCAGGGCTCACATCTTGCTGGACTCCTGCCCATGATCGCGCGACTGGCTGCACTCGCGTGCCTTTGTGCCGGTGCCCCTGCCGCCCTCCACGGGCAGGCGGTGACGCCGGTTGCGGGACTCACGGCCCAGCAGGCGGTCCTCTTCACCCTCCGATCGGCGGTTCGTGCGCAGGAGGCCTACCACCTCGACAACACGCACTACGCAACGGAAGCCTCGAAGCTCCGGTTCACGGCGGAGCAGGGCGTCGTGGTGAAGGTGCTGCTGGCCACCCAGCGCGGGTGGGTGGGCGAGGCCTGGCACCCCTCGAAGCCCGGGCGCACCTGCGTGGTGTTCTTCGGCTGGGTCGACCCCGGGTACAAGGTGATCACCGAGTTCGAGGGCCGCCGGCCCCGGAGGGAGGGGGAGCCCGCCTGCGACACGTTCTGACCTGACCCGCCGCCCGCGCCCGCAAGCCGGACCCTTCCCTTCGCCGCGCCCTACCCGCCTCGCCAGCCCCGCCGTAGCTTTCGTTTCCCCCGAGGAGAGGCACATGACCACACGAATCGTCGTTGCGTCGTTGCTCGCGCTGTCCGCCCTGCCGGCTGCGGCAGGGGCCCAGGACGTCACCCGCGATGGCGTGACCATGCCGGGCTCAGTGGAGGTGGGTGGCCATCACCTCGTGCTGAACGGCACGGCGCTCCGCAAGAAGGTGATCGTGAAGGTGTATGTGGCAGGCCTGTACCTGCCCGCGAAGAACCAGGATGCGGACGCGATCATCGCCGGCGACACGCCACGGCAACTGCGGATGCAGTTCGTGCACGACGTGGACAAGGGCAAGATGTGCGGCGCCTGGGACGACGCCCTCAAGGACAACACGCCCAACCCCTCCGAGGCGTTGAAGCAGCAGTTCGTCGAGCTGTGCGGCTTCATGCAGGACCTCAAGAAGGGCGACGAGATGGTCTTCACCTACCTGCCCGGCGCCGGCACCACCACCGAGGTGAAGGGAGCAGCGAAGGGGTCCATTGCGGGGAAGGAGTTCGCGGATGCGCTCTTCAAGGCCTGGATCGGCCCCAAGCCCGGACCGGGTGGGGGCTTCAAGAAGGGGCTGCTCGGGGTGAAGTAGGGGCCGGCGCCGGGGGGGGCGGCGGAGGCCGTGCGGGAGGTCAGCGCAGCAGGTCCTCGATCCTGGCTGCGGCGTCCGTCCGGTCGTCACGGTACTTCACGATGACGGGTGCGTAGAGGTGCACGCCAGCGGCCGCACCCGGGCCGTCCCTCACGGGGCGTGAACCGGGAACTACCACCGCCCCGGCCGGGATCTCCAGCGGCTTCCCCGCCTCCCGGCGGTAGACGCGGTCATGCACCAGGTCGAGGACCGGGGTGCCGCCACTCAGGATGACGCCCGGCGCGAGGACAGCGCGGGTCCGCACGATGGTGCCCTCGTACACGCCGCAGTTCCCACCCACCAGCACGTCGTCCTCGATGATGACCGGCACCGCATTGGCCGGTTCGAGCACGCCGCCGACCTGCGCCGCCGCCGAAAGGTGCACGCGCTTGCCGACCTGGGCACAGCTGCCCACAAGGGCGTGGCTGTCCACCATGGTGCCCTCGTCCACGTAGGCGCCCACGTTGATGTACATCGGCGGGATGCAGATGACGCCCGGGGCCACGTACGCACCATCGCGGATCGCCGACCCGCCGGGCACGATCCGCACGCCATCGGTGATGCGGAACCTCCGGAGCGGGAAGGTGTCCTTGTCGAAGAAGGGGAAGCCCTCCTGGCCGGCGACCGGCACGATGACCCCGAGCCGGAAGCCCAGGAGGATGCCGGCCTTGACCCACGCATTGGCGTGCCAGGTGCCGGCCTCGTCGCGGGTGGCGGCGCGGACGGTGCCGGCGGCGAGTGCTTCGCGCAGGTGGTCCACCGCTTCCCGGGCAGCGCGTTCCTCGCCCGGGGGGATGCGGGTGGCGTAGCGGGTGAGGCGGGACTCGAGGTCAGGCATGGGGGATGACCGAGAGGGCAGTGAGGGCGGCGCGAAGGTGCGCCAGCGTGGCGGCCTGCACCGGGACGAGGGGAAGCCGCACGCTGTTCCCGCAGCGACCCGTGAGCGAGAGCGCGGCCTTGACCGGGGCAGGGTTGCTCTCGAGGAAGAGGGCATCCATGAGTGGCTGCAGCCTGGCATGCATGGCGCGTGCGTCGGCCAGCCGCCCTTCCAGTGCCGCATGGATGAGCGCGCGCACCTCGCGGGGTACCGCGTTCGATGTCACTGACACGAGGCCCATCGCACCGTGGGCGATCGCGGCGAGGGCAATCCAGTCATCGCCCGCGACCACCACGAAATCGGCAAGGTTCATGGCGAGGAGGTGCTGGACCTGGCGAAGGTCGCCGGACGACTCCTTGATGCCACGGATGCGAGGGTGGCGCGCCAGCTCGGCGACGGTCGCCGGGAGGAGGTTGACGCCGGTGCGGCCGGGGATGTTGTAGAGGATGACCGGCACGTCCACGGCATCGGCGATGGCGGTGAAATGGCGCACCAGGCCGCCCTGCGTGGGCCGGTTGTAGAAGGGGCACGCCGAGAGGATCAGTGTGGCCCCTGCCTCGCGCTGCCGGCGGGCCTCGTCCACGGCCCGTGCCGTGTCGTTGTCGGTGGCGCCCGCCATCACCGGCACGCGGCCGCGCACCACCCTTGCCACCGTCGCGGTCACGTTCGCCCGCTCGGCCGGGGTCATCGTCGCGGCCTCGCCGGTGGACCCGCACGGCACCAGGAAGTCGATCCCCTGGCTCACCTGCCAGTCCGCGAGCGCTTCCAGCCCGGGGAGGTCGAGCGCCCCTGCGGCGGTGAACGGCGTTACCAGGGCGGTGCCGCAGCCGCGAAGCACCGTCACGATTCCTCCCCGAAGAGCACGTCGGCAAAGGTGAACACGCCCTTCCGGCCCAGGAGCCACTCCGCGGCAATGACCGCACCCACGGCAAAGACCTCGCGGTCCCGTGCCGTGTGCGAGAGGCGCAACGTCTCGAACGGGCCGTCGTACACCAGCTCGTGCGTACCGGGGACATGCCCCAGCCTGATCGACGAGATGGGAAGCCGTGCCCCGCCCACGTCACTGACCTCGCGCTGGATGGCCAGTGCGGTGCCTGAGGGGGCATCCTTCTTCTGGTGATGGTGGGTCTCCACCACCAGGCCCTCGAACTCCGCTCGCCGCGCCATCGCGCGTGCGATGGACCGTGCCGCCCGGAGCATCACGTGCACCCCAACCGAGAAATTGGCCTCGACCAGGAGCGTGCCGTGCCGTCCACGGGCCAGGTCCTGCATGGCCGGCACCTGGTCACCCCAGCCGGTCGTGCCCGACACGACGGGGATCCCCGCCGCAAGGAGCCGCGCCACGTTGGATGGCGCCGAGGCGGGCGTCGTGAACTCGAACGCCATGTCCAGTCCAGACAGCCGGGCCGGGGTGAGCGCGCTCCCGCCCAGGTTCTCGTGCCGACCGACGATGGCGGCCACGGAGTGGCCGCGGGCATCGAGCACCTCACGCACCTGCCGCCCCATCCGTCCGCTGCCCACCACGATTGCGCGCATAGGGTTCCGTTTACGTCAGTCGCCGAAGAAGATACCGATCCTGGCGGGCCCGGTGACGATCACAGTCGGCCCTGGGCCTTGAGCAACTCCGCAATCTGAATGGCGGCACCGGCGGCACCGCGCACGGTGTTGTGCCCCAGGAGGGCGAAGCGCAGGTCGAGGAGGGTGCAGGGCCGCACGCGCCCGACCGTCACGGCCATGCCGTGGCCCCGTTCCACGTCGAGCCTGGCCTGCGGGCGGTCGGGCCTCGGGTCCACCTCGAGCGGCCGTGCTGGCGAGCTGGGCAGTGAGGGCACCACGCCGGGCCCGCGAAAGGTCCGCATCGCGGCGATTGCCTCCTCGGGCGCGGGCTTCCGGGTGAACGATGCCGACACGACCTCCAGGTGGCCGTCCACCACCGGCACGCGGTTGCAATGCGCCGACACGGTGATGGCAGCCGGCACCACACCCGAGGCGCCGAGGGTGCCCAGGAGCTTGGGCGTCTCGCGCTCCACCTTCTCCTCCTCGCCACTGATGTGCGGGATCACGTTCCCCACGATGTCGAGCGACGCGAGGCCCGGGTACCCCGCCCCCGAGATCGCCTGCATTGTCGCGACGAACACCCGCTCCAGCCCGAAGGCCTGCGCCAGCGGCGCCAGCGCCAGGACGAGCGCCGCCGTGCTGCAGTTGGGGTTGGCGAGGATGGCGCCGGGCCACCCTCGCTGCCGTCGTTGCAGGTCAACCAGGTCGGTGTGCGCCGCGTTGACCTCGGGCACGACGAGCGGCACGTCCGGGTCCATGCGGTGGATGCGCGTGTTGGTGATGACGGTGACGCCCGCCTTCGCAAAGCCCTGTTCGATGTCCCGGGCCACCTCCGCATCGAGCGCCGAGAACGCCACCGTGGCATCGAGGGTGGGGGTGCACGGCTGGATGACCAGCCCGGCGACCCGCTCAGGGAGCGGGGTGGGCTCGCGCCAGCGCACCACCTCGCCGTAGGGGCGGCCCGCGCTCGCGGCGGACGCGGCGAGCGCGGTGACCTCGAACCAGGGATGGTCGGCGAGGAGGCGAACGAACTTCTGCCCAACGGTGCCGGTGGCGCCCAGGATGGCGACGGGAAGGCGTGCGGTCATGCCGGGCTCCGCGCGAGCAGGTCGCGGGAGAGCTCGACGTAGCGGGTGACGCCGTGCAACAGGTCCGCCTTGGTGAGGTGTTCGTGGTCGGTGTGGGCCACACGGATGGTGCCGGGCCCCATCTGCAGGCCGGTGCCCCACGGGCCATCCAGGAAGGGCAGGTCGCTGGTGAAGGCCACCACGCCGGTCTCCCATCCGGCGGGTGCCTCGGAGAGGAGGAACGGGATGTCGAGCGGAAACTCCACGGCCACCCCCGGCGCCAGCGCGGCCTGCACCGCCCTGCGCAGGTCGGCGGTGGGCGTGACGGTGCGAAAGAGGAGCCGGGCCGTGGCCGCGAAGGGAATGACATTCGGGGCCACCCCGCCCTCGATGAGGCCGATGTTGAGCGTCGAGTCGCCCAGGACGGGATGATGCGCGAGCGGGATCGCACGGATACGGGTGAGTGTGTCGAGGAGGGCGTCCACCGCCGAATGCCCGAGCTCAGGGTACCCGGAGTGTGCCGCGCGGCCGCAGGCAGAGAGGTCGGCCCGGAGCACGCCCTTCTGCCCCACCGACAGCCGGTTCTCGGTGGGCTCGCCGTTGATGATCCAGCGTCCCCTGGGCTCGAGCGACGCCGCCATCCGTGCGCCATCCGACCCGTTCTCCTCGCCCACCAGGAAGAGCAGGGCCACCCGGCGCTCCCCCGACGCGCGGAGCGACTCGGCGGCAGCCACCATGGCCGCGGCGATGCCCTTGGCGTCGCAGGTGCCGCGGCCACGCAGCGCGCCGGCGTCCTCCGTCAGGGGGATATAGGGGGGCACGGTGTCGAGGTGGGTGGAGAACACCACCTGCGGTGCCTGGTCCAGCCGCGCATACAGGTTGAAGCGACCGGGCGCGACGGGCTGTCGCGCCACGATCCAGCCGGCCTGCTCGAGCACGCTCGCCAGGTAGCCAGCCACCGGTCCTTCGTTGCCGGTCGTGGAGTCGAACGCCACCAGCCGCCGGGTCAGGTCGATCGGGTCCATCGTGTCAGTACCGCCGCTCGTGGCGTGTGCACAAAAGAAGCCCCGCATGCGCCAGCGCTGCGGGGCTCCCGGGAGGTGTTGGCCAGCAGGAAACGTCAGGCGACCCGGGGCACCGCGCGCATGGGATTCCGCATCTTGTGGTGCTTGCAGGTCGTCATGGCTCCGAAACTAGGAGCCGGTTCCCGGGCTCGCAAGGCGGGCGCCGCCGGCCTCGGCCTCACCGCGAGGCACGTCCACCCGCGCGAGCAGGATGCCGCCGGCCACGAAGAACACCAGGGTGGAGAGGATCGCCGTGCGGCTGGAGCCGGTGGCGTACACCGCAACGGAGAACAGGAGCGGCCCGAAGATCCCGGCGAACTTCTCGAAGATGGCGAAGAAGCCGAAGTACTCTCCCGACTTCCCGGCGGGGATGAGCCGGGCAAAGAGCGAGCGGCTCAGTGCCTGGGTGCCGCCCTGCACGGTGCCCACAAGGGCGGCCAGGACGAGGAACTCCCGCCCGGTGGTCATGCGCCAGCCCAGGAAGGTGATGGCAATGTACCCGGCGATACCGAGGAAGATGGCGGGCTTGGTGCCGATCCGGCCGGCCAGCGCGCCAAAGAGGAAGGCGAACGGGATGCCGACGAACTGGACGAGGACGATGGCGGAGATCATCAGGGTACGGTCGAGGCCCAGCTCATCCCCGTAGATGGTGGCCATGCGGATGATGGTCTGGATGCCGTCGTTGTAGAGCAGGAACGCCAGCAGCAGCAGGAACGCCTGCGGGTAGCGGCGCAAGTCGCGCAGGGTGCGGAAGGCGTGCGAGAAGGCCGACCGCGTGGCGGCCAGGACGGGTGCGGCACCCGGCGCGGCCGGCGCGGTCGAGGGAGGTGCCTCACGGACGTGCCGGAAGAGTGGAAGGGAGAAGGCGAGCCACCAGGCGGCGACCAGGACGAAGCTCACGCGGGTCGGGACGGCACCGGTGATGCCAAGGGCCTCACCCTTGAGGATCAGCGCCAGCGCAACCGCCAGCATGAGGCCCCCGCCGACATAGCCGAGCGCGTACCCCGCCGACGACACGCGGTCCACCTCGTTCGCAGGCGCCACATGCGGCAGGAGCGCGTCATAGAACACGAACGAACCCGATGCCCCGATGTTGGCAACCACGAAGAGGGCCAGGGCCAGGAACCAGTCGCCCTGGCCCACCAGGGCCAGGCCAGCCGTGGCAAGGACGCCGATGGCCATGAACTGCGCCAGGAGGCGGAGCCTGCTCCCGGTGCGGTCGGCGAGGGCGCCCAGCGGCGGGGCAATGAGGGCCGCAATGACGAGGGCGATGGTGGTGGCGACGCCGAACCGGCCGGTGGCTTGCGTGGCGTCCAGGTCGCGTGCGGCGACGCTGCGGTAGTAGATCGGGAAGACGGCAGTGACGACGACCGTCAGGAAGGCGGAGTTGGCCCAGTCGTACATGGCCCACGCGCGCTGTTCCCGGGTGGCAAGACCGAGGCGCGCGGAGAGGAGGGGCATGGGAAGAAGGTAGGGGGACAGCGGCAGAAAGGCAGCGGCAGGGACAGGGCCGGAAGGACAGCGGCAGGAGGGGCGGGTGCGCTATCCCGCCTGGCCCGCCGCGAGTCCGTCGCGGCGCGCCTTCCAGAGTGATGCCGCAATCGACGCCGTGAGGGTCAGGACGATCACGCCGAGTGCCACCGGTGTCGGGGTCTTCACCCAGGCGCTCGCGGCCATCTTGATGCCGATGAACACCAGGATCAGGGCCACGCCGTACTTCAGGTACTGGAACTTCTCCAGCATGCCCGCCAGCACGAAGAACAGGGCCCGGAGCCCGAGGATGGCAAAGACGTTGGAACTGTAAATGAGGAACGGGTCACGGGTCACGGCAAAGATGGCGGGGATGCTGTCGATGGCGAAGACCAGGTCGCTCCACTCCACCACCAGCACCACCAGGATGAGCGGCGTGAAGAGCCGCGCGCCCGTGGTCGTATGGATGGTGAAGCGGTCGCCATCGTAGGCGGGCGTGATCGGCAGGAGCCGGCGCGCCAGGCGGACCACCGGGACGTGGTCGGGATTGATCTCCCCCGAGTGCTGGCGGAGCATGCGGAACCCGGTGACGATGAGGATCCCGCCAAAGACGTAGATGACCCAGTGGAACTGCTGCAGCAGCAGGGCGCCGAGGGCGATCATGATCGCCCGCATGACGATCGCGCCGAAGATGCCCCACTTGAGCACCTTGGGCTGTGCGATGGCGGGGACGGCGAAGTACTGGAAGATCAGGATGAACACGAAGAGGTTGTCCACCGAGAGCGACAACTCGATCAGGTAGCCGGTGTAATACTCCAGCGCCGGCTGGAACCCCTCCTTCCACCACAGGAAGCCACCGAACAGGTGCGCCAGCACGATGAGGCCGGCGCTCCAGAGGCCGGCCTCGCGGAATGACAGGACATGGCCGCGGCGGTTGAGGACGAAGAGGTCCACGAAGAGGAGCAGGGCGACAATGCCCGTGAACCCGATCCAGACGGCCGCACCATGGTGGATCACGCGGCGCGTCCCATCGCGTCGAGGCGGGTGACGCGCTCCTCGGTCGGCGGGTGGCTGCGGAAGAGTCCGCTGAGCGCCCGGCCATCGAGCGCCGAGAGGGGGTTCACGATCGCGAGCGCAGCCGCGGCGGGTGGGACTTCCATCGGCACCTGGTGGGCGATGGCGTCGAGCTTCCGCAGCGCCTGCGACAGCCCCTGCGGTCGGCCGGCGATCTCGGCGCCCACCCGGTCGGCCTCGAACTCGCGCTGGCGCGAGATGGCCATCTGCAGGATGACGGCGCCAAGCGGTGCGAGGAGGGCGAGGGCGATGCGGGCGAACGGGTGCCCGTCCTCATCGTCCCGCCCGCCACCGAACATGAGGAGGTAGGGGATGTTGCTGAGCGCACCGGCGATCACCGCTGCCACGGTGCCGATCAGCATGTCGCGGTTCCGGATGTGGGCCAGCTCGTGGGCAATGACACCCTCGAGTTCCGCCGGCGAGAGCGCCTGGAGGATCCCCTGGGTCACCGCCACCACCGCGTGCGATGGGCTCCGGCCGGTGGCGAAGGCATTGGGCTGTGCCGCCGGGGTGATGGCCACGGTGGGCATGGGCAGCCGCGCCTGGGTGGCGAGCCGTCGCACCATCCCGTACAGCTCCGGCGCCTCCGCCTCGGTGACGACCTGCGCCTTGTACATCCGCAGGACGATCCTGTCCGAGAAGAAGTACGAGCCGAAGCTGATGATGCCGCCGAGCACCAGGCCGATCATCAGGCCCTGCGCGCCACCCAGCACCTGGCCGGCCAGCCCCAGGAGGGACACGAGGCCGCCCAGGAGGACAAACGTCTTCACGTTGTTCATGCTGCATTCCCTTTCATGGCACGAAAAAAGGACGAGACCTCGCAGCCATCCGGACCTGCCGGATGGCGACGAAGGTCTCGCCCTGAAGCATCGCTTCCTGCCGGTCCGTGCGCTCACTGTCGTGGCGCAGTCTTGACGTTACCGGCATCCGCCGTGAAGGCGGACGAGCTACTCCCCTTCCGGGGGGAAATGGTAGCGTGAGGGGGTCAGGGCGGCAAGGCAGCAGGGGAGGGTCAGGACGTCAGAAACAGGGGCCTGCCGCGGCGACCGGATCATCGAGGCGGAGGGCCGTGACCAGGGCACCGGCGGGCGTGTCGTGCTGTCCCTCGGGGATCACCAGCAAGGCGTTGGCACGGGCCATGGAGGTCAGGATCCCCGACCCCTGGGGACCGGTGAGGCGTGCCTCGGGGCCATCCGGCCCATCGTGCACGACGGCGCGGAGGAAGTGCTGGAGCCTGGGCCTGACGGAGATGGGTTCCATCGTGCGCACCTGGATGGACCGGCGAAACGGGAGCGGGTGCCCGCACATCTTCCTGATGGCTGGCCGCACCAGCAGCTCGAAGGTGACCATGGTGCTGACGGGATTCCCCGGAAGGCCGATCCACGGCACCTGCCCCAGCAGGCCAAACGCCACCGGCGCCCCGGGTCGCATGCGCACCTTCCAGAAGCGCTCGACGAGCCCGAGCCCCCGCAGCACCTCCCGCACGTAGTCGTGCTCGCCCACGCTGACGCCGGCCGACGTGACCACGAGGTCGTGCTGGCGCGCCACCTCGAGGCGCTCGCGCAGGCTCTCCGGGGTGTCGCGGGCAATGCCCAGGTTGACGGGCTCGCCCCCCGCAAGCCGGACCAGGGCCATGAGCGTGTGCGTGTTGCTGCTGGCCACCTTCTGCCCGGACAGGATGGCCTCGGGCTGGTCCACGTCCACCAGCTCATCACCGCCGCCCAGGATGGCCACGCGCGGGCGACGGTGCACCATCGGGTGTGCCACCGCCAGCGACGCCAGGACACCGATCGCCGCCGGGCCCACCACGGTGCCACGCTGCAGCGCCACCGTCCCCTTCCGGATATCCTCGCCCGCCTGGCGCACGTTGCCGCCGACGTCGCGATCCTGCAGGACCAGCACCGCCGCGCGGCCCTGGTCGGTGTCCTCCTGCCGGATGACACCATCGGCACCGGCCGGCATGGGTGCGCCGGTGAAGATGCGGGCGGCCTGGCCGGGCCCGACGGTGCGGGTGGGGAACTGTCCGGCCGGAAGCTCCTCGATGACCTCGAGGCGCACCGGGTGCTCCGCCGTGGCCCCCCGCACGTCGCTGGAGCGAACCGCGTAGCCATCCATCGCCGAGTTGGCCCAGGCAGGGATGTCGAGCGGACTGACGACGTCCTCCGCCAGCACGCTGTGCAAGGTGTCGTCGAGCGGCATGCGAAGGGCGGGCTGGACGGCGACGTCGTCCAGGATGCGGAGCGCCGCCTCCCTGGCGGCGAGGGGTCCGGTCACGGGTCGAGCACCAGGGCCTCGTCCCATGCCAGCGTGGCGAGGAAGTGGAGCCACATCGTGTCACGAAAGTGGACCACGCGGAACGGATAGTCGCGAGCGCCCTCGTCGTCGGTCACCATGGCGACCCAGGTGCGGGCATCGGGGGACGCAGGATCGTAGAGCGGGGCAGGCGTGGTCGCGCGGCGCCAGACCTCGATCTTCGGGATCGCCGCGTGCTTGAACCCCTCGGCCAGGATGATGTCGGCATCGGCCAGGTACTGGCGTGCAAGGGCCACCGGGTCATCACACTCGCCGACCCGGTCGAAGAGTACGCGGCCGGATGGG
Source organism: uncultured Gemmatimonadaceae bacterium (assembly GCA_964638035.1). Taxonomy (GTDB): domain Bacteria; phylum Gemmatimonadota; class Gemmatimonadetes; order Gemmatimonadales; family GWC2-71-9; genus JAGGAG01. The sequence goes on from CAZWXD010000007.1 coordinate 16,410, forward strand.
CTGGCAAAGAGGACGCGCTCGGCGCGGCCCTCATGATAGTGCCGCCAGGTGTCCGTGCCCTCGACATCGAGGCTCGGCGTGTGGTGGCTGTGCTTGATGGTCATGACCCGCTTGCCGCGGCGAACCAGCTCCGCGGCGAGGACCACGGTCAACGAGGTCTTTCCGGAGTCCTTCCGTCCGATGATCGAGATGAGGCGCGCGCCTGCCATAGGGCCTCGGCCTGCTCCAGGTCGCCAGGGGTGTTCACGTTGAAGAAGGCGAGTGCGGGGTCGACAATGCGTGCGACAGCCTCCCCGGGGAGGATATGCACGTTGAGGAAGCGATGGAAGCCGATTGCGCGCAGGTCGCCCTCGTCGATGGCACGCTCGATGGCCTGCCGGCACCGCGGGCCATACGCGGCGCAGAGCGGCTCGAGGCCGCGGGGCCCGGCACTCGCGGGGACGCAGGCATCGGCGGCGTCGAGGCCGCGCGCGAGCAGGGTGAGTAGCGCGCCGGGCACGAACGGCATGTCCCAGGCGACCACCACGACCGGTGCGGGTGCCACCACGACGGCCGTGTAGATGCCCCCGAGGGCGCCGAGCCCGGGCCGCACGTCGGCCACCACCTCGAGGCCGGGCTTCCACCGGGCCGCCACCGGGTCGTTGGCGACGAGGAGCGGGGCGCCCACGCTGGCGTCGAGGGTCCCGGCCAGTCGGTCGATGATGCGCTGCCCGCCCACCTCGAGGAGCCCCTTGGGCGCCCCGCCAAGCCTGGAGGCGCTGCCGCCGGCGAGGATGGCGCCGCGCATGGTGCCGGCCTAGTAGCGGCGCCCGCGCTTGCGCTCGAGCAGGAGGTCGAGCCCGACCAGGAGCTGGAACTGCGTGTTCCAGGCGGTCGTGGTGGGGGGCAGGATGAACTGTGCGTCAGTCGGCCCCGTGACCACGGGCACGCCGTAGGTGATGCCGCGGCCCTCGACGCGGAGGTGGTACGCCTTGGCGATCGGGATCGTGACCCCTGCGCCCAGGGTGAACTGGCCGGAGAGGTGCGAGTCGCCGTCGGCCGGGTAGATGTCCACGTAGTGGTTCTCGAGGTTGTCGTCTATCCAGTAGCCGGTGACGGAGGTGGTGCTGGCGCCGAGGTAGTAGAGGCCGCCCTGCGCCCGGAAGTACGGGGAGAGGTCACCACGGCTCAGGACCCTGAAGATGGCGCCCACGGAGAAGCTGGAGGCAAGCGTGGAGCGCATCGCGCCGTTGATGGAGGCGCAGATGTCGTCGTTGACGAGGGAGCCGGACTGCGTGAGCATCCCGCATGAGGTCCGCATGCGGGCATCAATCACCTGCAGCTCGCCGGTGAAGCCGATGTTGGCGCCCTTGAAAAAGGTGACGCCGAGCCCGGCGGTCCAGCTCGGCTCGAACTTGCGGGAGATCTCCAGCAAGTCGGTGAAGCTGCCATCGATCAGGGGCTGGGCCCCCACGGTCCACAGGTCCTGGCCCCCGAAGTAGCCGCCGTAGAACGTGAAGACGAGGCGCGCCTGGTCGCCCGTGGCCTGCGCCGCTGCGGGGAGTGGTGCGGCGGCGAGGCAGGCGAGGAGTCCGATGGTACGCAAGTGCATGCGGGCGATCCTGTGCGGTTCCGGTCCGGGTGGTGACGTCATGACGGGCCTCGCCCGCACATGGTGTCAGGCGGGCCGGACCTCCGCGGCAAGGGAGTCGTCTTCGGTGATGCGCACGGCGTGGAGCGACAGCATGGCAGGGAGCTGGGGCAGGAGCCGGCGGTAGACCCAGGCGGCCAGTGCCTCGCAGGTTGGCGGCGTGGTGCCGAACTCGGGCACGTCGTGGTTGAGGTGCTTGCCGTCCAGGGGCTTCCGGACCACGGCGTCAAGCAGCCGGTCCAGCTCGGCCAGGTCGATGATCATTCCGTGCTCGAGTGGTCCGCCCACCTCGACGGTGCAGGCGTAGTCGTGCCCATGGCCGGCCGGGTCGGCCAGCGCGCCGTATGCCGCCCGGTTCTGCGCGTCGTCCCAGTCGGGGCGCCGCAGGTGGTGCAGGGCGAAGAAGCGCACGGAGCGGATGAGGCGGGTCTCGGTCTTCATGGCTCAGAGCGCGAAGGTGAGGCCCACCGTGTACCAGCCCGACACGACCCACTCGCTCGCGGTGACCGTCGCCGCCTCGGGGTCTTCCGGGTCACGCAACGACGCGGGATAGGTCAGCTTCCAGAAGGGGGCTCGGGCCTCGAACCGGATGCCGAAGCGTGGCCGGGGCATGAGGCGGACGCCGAGATAGGGGGTCAACACGACCTTGGTGCCGAACTTGTAGCCGCTCGAGTCCTGGGGCACGTTGCCACCGAAGGCGGCGCCGACACCCAGCCCGGCGTAGGGGGCAAGGCGGTTCCAGGTCTTGTTGGCGGAGAGGTTGAGCTGGAGCATCGCCTGCAGGATGGTGATGCGCTGGTCCGCCTCGCCCTGCAGGTACTCGCCATCGGGGTCGAGGGGGTCGATCACGTTGCGCGTGGCCATGCCGGTGGTGCCCTCGATGCCGATCGCGATGAACTTGGTGGAGCGAAGCTGGTACTTGGCCCCGAAGGTCCACGCATCGTGCGGGCCCAGGCCGAGCTTGCCGCCACCACCATCGAGGTAGCCGGCAACGGCGGTGATGGTGTGCCCATACAACAGGTCCCGGTAGGGAGACTTGCTCGGCGGCACGCCAACGGCGTCCTGCGCCGCGGCCTGCGATGCCATGGACAGGAGCGCGGCCGTTCCGGCCATCGCAGCGAGCGTGCGGCACAATCGTCGGGTCATGCGGGCAGTCTCAGGTCGCGGCCGGTCATCTCGGCCGGTGGGTCAATGCCAAGGAGCCCCAGGACGGTCGGGGCCACGTCACCGAGGGCGCCCCCGTTCCGCAGCGGCATCTCGCGCTGGGCCACGGCGATGAGGGGCACGGGGTTGGTTGTGTGCGCGGTGTGCGGCCCGCCGGTGGCCGGGTCAATCATCTGTTCGGCGTTGCCATGGTCGGCGGTGATGAGGACGGACGCGCCAGCGGCCTGGGCGGCGGGCATGATCCGCCCCAGGCAGGCATCCACCGTCTCGACGGCCCGCACCACGGCAGGTAGCACGCCGGTGTGCCCCACCATGTCGGCGTTGGCAAAGTTGCAGAGCAGGAAGTCGTGCTGCTTCGCCGCGAGGGCCTCGACCAGGACGTCGGTGATGCCGGCGGCGCTCATCTCCGGCATGAGGTCGTAGGTGGCCACCTTCTGGGAGGGCACCAGTCGCCGCTCCTCACCCTCGTAGGGAGGCTCGTACCCGCCATTGAAGAAGTACGTGACGTGGGGATACTTCTCGGTCTCCGCGGTGCGGAGCTGCGTCCTGCCCCGGGCCGAGAGCACTTCGGCCAGGATGCGCGCCAGGGTGAAGGGCGGGAAGGCCTGCGGGATCGGGAAGGTCTGGTCGTACTGCGTCATCGTCACGGCCCGTACGGCGGGCCGTCCGGGAACCGGGAACCCGTCGAAGCCGGGCACCGCCAGTGCCGCGACGATCTGCCGCATGCGGTCACTGCGGTAGTTGAAGAAGAAGATCCCGTCGCCTTCCTTGAGCGTGGCGACGGGCTGCCCGCCGCGGTGGTGCACCATGGGCCGGATGAACTCGTCGGTCTCGCCGCGCTGGTAGGCAGCCTGTACCGCCAGCACCGGGTGCTCCACGGCCAGGCCGACGCCGTGCACAATGGCATCGTAGGCCGCGCGCGTCCGGTCCCAGCGGCGGTCGCGGTCCATGCCATAGTAGCGGCCCACGAGCGTGGCGACGTCGACCCGCGCCCCGGCAATGCGCCGCATGTCGAGCAGCAGCGTGCGCACGACCTCGGCACCCAGCGTGGGGGCGGAGTCGCGCCCGTCGAGGAAGCCGTGGATGGCAATCTGGGAGACCTTGAGCCGCGTGCCGAGTTCCACGGCTGCCAGGAGGTGGCGATCGAGGGCATGGACCCCACCGGGCCCGAGGAGCCCCACCAGGTGCAGCGTGCCCCCGGTCTGCCGCAGCCAGGCCCCCAGCTCGAGCAGCTCGGGGATCTCGTAGAAAGTGCCCTGCTGGATGCTCTGCGAGATGCGGACGAGGTCCTGCGGCACCACGCGGCCCGCGCCGAGGTTCAGGTGGCCCACCTCGCTGTTGCCCATCTGGCCCTCGGGAAGCCCGACACGCAACCCGCTCGCCTCGAGCAGGGTGCGCGGGTAGCGGCCCCAGAGTCGCTGCCAGTGTGGTGCCGTGGCGAGCGCGATCGCGTTGCCCTCGCGTTCCGGACGGTAACCCCAGCCGTCAAGCACCACGAGCACAACGGGACCGCCATGCCCGGTGCTGTTTGACATGCTTCTCCGCGGTATCTATGATGGGCGATCGTGAGCAGAGCGACGCAATCTAGTCCTCCCTTCCGTTGCCTACCAGCGGTGCTGGTGCTCTGCGCCTGCCTGCTCGGGCAGGATGCCGCGGCGCAGCAGAAGCGCGCAGCGAAGGCCACCACGCCGAAATCCCAGGCACCCGCACCGCCGCCAGCCCCGGCCCCAGCCGGCGCCGTCGAGCTGGCGCAGGAGTCGCCGGTGTTCGTGCTGCCCGAGGGCGGGCAGGTGGGGACGCTGGGCGCGGGCATGCGTGGCCGCAAGCTGGGCGAGAGTGGGGAGTGGGTGCGGGTGCAGTTCGAGGGGTGGGTGCGTGCCGCCGACCTCAAGGAGAGCACCGAGGGCGTGATGGTCGGCGTGTCGGCAGCTGAGGTGCGCGCCGAGCCGGGCCGCTTCATCGGCCAGTCGGTCGACTGGCGCCTGCAACTCGTGAGCATCGAGGTGGCCGACGAGCTGCGACCCGAGATGCCCGCTGGCCAGTTGTACCTGCTGATGCGCGGCCCGCTCCCGGAACCCGGGTTCGTGTACGTAATGGTGTCGCGTGCCGAGGCGGAGCGGATGCGCGCGCTGCCGGCGCTCACCGAACTGCGGCTGCGGGTCACGATTCGTGCGGCACGGACCCGCTACCTGCCAACGCCGGTGGTGGAGCTGGCCTCCGTGCTGGCGGGCGGGTGACGTGCTGATGGCGTTGGGGCGCCCGGGCGGCTGGGCGTGATGACCCTTCACGTTGCGGCCGTGGGAGCGTCCGACATTCCGGCGCTCCTTCTTGCTTTGGCGGCCGTCCTCGCCGCCGCCAAGGTGCTGGGCGACCTGTGCGAGGGCGTGGGGCAGCCCGCGGTCCTGGGCGAGATGGTGGCTGGGGTGCTGCTCGGGCCGTCCCTCTTCGGGATGGTGAACCCCGCTGACCCGGTGTTCGAGGCCTTCGCGGCCATAGGCGTCGTGATCCTGCTCTTCCAGATCGGCCTCGAGACCAACCTGTCGAAGCTGGCGAGCGTCGGGTCGGCCGCCACTGCGGTGGCGCTGGTGGGTGTGGCGGTGCCGTTCGCCCTGGGGTATGGCGTGGCGCACGCGCTCGGGCTGGCGCCACTCGTCGGCCTGGTGATGGGCGCGGCCCTCACCGCCACCTCGGTGGGGATCACCGCCCGCGTGCTGTCCGACCTGGGCCGGCTGCAGGATCCGGAGTCCCAGGTGGTGCTTGGCGCGGCCGTGATTGACGACGTGGTGGGCCTCATCATCCTGGCGATCGTGTCCCAGGTGGTGGGTGGCGCCGCCGTGACTGCACTTGGCGTGGGACGCATCACGCTCGTGGCCTTCGGGTTCATTGGCGTGGCGCTCCTCCTGGGCCGCTGGCTGGTGCCGCCGCTGGCGTCTGCCGTGGCACGGCACGGCACCGGGCCGTCCCTCCCGGTCATTGCCCTCACGGTGGCATTCGGCGTGGCGGTGCTGGCCGACGCGCTGGGTTCGGCCCTCATCATCGGGGCCTTCACGGCAGGGCTGGTCTTCGCCCGCACCCCGCAGGCGCACGACATCGAGCACGGCGTGGTGCGGATCGGCTACTTCTTCGTGCCCCTCTTCTTTGCCCACGTGGGCGCCCTGGTGGACGTGCGCGCCTTCACCGAGGGCCGGGTGCTGCTCATCGGCGGCCTGCTCACCGCGTGCGCCATCGTGGGCAAGGTGGTGGCCGGCTACGCCCCGTTCTGGTTCCGCGGCCGGAAGCTCGTCATTGGCGTGGGGATGGTGCCCCGTGGCGAGGTGGGGCTCATCTTCGCCACGATGGGCGTCAGCACCGGGGTGCTGGATGCGAAGCTCTTCTCGGCCGTGGCGATGATGGTCATGGCGACGACCTTCGTGGCGCCGGTGGCGCTGAAGGGGCTGCTGACCCCGCGGGACCGCCCGCCGCCGCAGGATGAACCCGGGAGCGTCGACCTGGTGAGCCGGGCATGATCCCGCGTTCCGGTATGGCGCCCGCCTGCCTAGCTTCAACGCCAGGAGGCAACGCCCATGAATGACCTGCTCAGGCAACGCATCATGCGGGCCCTGGAGACGCTCCCCGACGAGCGCGCGTACCAGGTGCTCGACTACGTCGAGTTTCTCGAGAGCCGCTACGCCGAGCGGCAGCGGCCCACCGGGATCCTGGCGCAGATCACCGACACGGTGGAAGACACGCTCCGGGCGGGGAAGCTGCCCATCCAGGCCATCTCCGGTACCATGGGCGTGATGGACTCCGCCACCAGGATCATGAAGGGCCTGGCCGCCGCCGGGCAGGCGGTGGTGGACGAGGCGGTCAACATGGCGGCGCCGGCGAAGCCGGCTCCGGACAAGGCCGTGCCGCCAGCGGAGCGGCGCGCCGTGAGGGGCGAGTGACGCGGGCCGCCTGGTGAGCGGGGCCGGCGAACCGACGGCGAGCGCGTCGCAACCACAGTTCATCCGGGGAATCGGCCCGCTCGCGGCCACCTCCCTCGTCGTGGGCTCGATGATCGGCTCCGGGATCTTCATCGTCTCGGCCGACATCAGCCGACAGGTGGCGGCGTGGGGGCCGGGTGGGCTCCTGCTCGTCTGGATCCTCACCGGCCTCATGACCCTGGCCGGCGCCCTCAGCTACTCCGAGCTGGCCGCCATGCTGCCGCGAGCCGGTGGCCAGTACGTCTTCCTCCGCGATGGCCTGGCCCCCTCGGCGGGCTTCCTCTACGGCTGGACCCTCTTCACCGTCATCCAGACCGGGACCATTGCCGCCGTGGCGGTGGCGTTTGCGCGGTTCCTCGCGGTGCTTCTGCCCGGAATCACGGCCGACGTCTACCTCAAGCTCGGCACGCTGACGCTCCCCGGAGGGCCCATCGACCTGGGCGTGTCGCACCAGCGGGTCGTGGCCGTGGCGATGATCGCCTTCCTGACGCTGGTGAACATGCGGGGCGTGCGGCTCGGTGCGGCGATCCAGACCATCTTCACCATCGCCAAGATCGGCGCCCTGGTGGCCCTGGTGGTGCTCGGCCTCCTGGTCTTCCGGCAGGCGCCAATTGCCGAGGCCAACACGGCGGTGTTCTGGGGCACGGGCTCCTGGGGACTGGCCATGCTGCCCGTGGTGGGGGCGGCGATGGTGGGCTCGCTCTTCTCCAGCGACGCGTGGAACAACGTCACGTTCGCCGCGGCCGAAGTGCGGGAGCCGAGCCGGAACCTTCCGCGGGCACTGGCCATCGGCACGGCACTGGTGTCCATCCTGTACGTGCTTGCCAACGTGGCGTACCTGAACGTCCTGCCGTTTGGCGGTGAGCCCGGAGCCGCGACGGCGCTGGGGCGGGGGTTGATGCATGCCGCGGAAGATCGCGTGGGCACCGCGGCACTCGAGGTGATGCTCGGACCCGCCGGCGCCGTGGTGATGGCGGTGGCCATCCTCGTCTCGACCTTCGGCTGCAACAACGGCCTCATCCTGGCTGGTCCGCGGGTGTACTACGCCATGGCGCGCGACCGGCTCTTCTTCCTGCGAGCGGGCAACCTGCACGCGACCTGGCGCACGCCGACCTTCGGCCTCGTGGCCCAGGCGGTGTGGGCGATGGTGCTCTGCCTGACCGGCACCTACGGCCAGCTGCTGGACTTCGTGATCTTCGCCGCACTGATCTTCTACCTGCTCACCACGGTGGCGCTGTTCCGCTTCCGGTCCATCGCCCCCGACCTCCCGCGGCCGGTCAAGGCGTTCGGCTACCCCGTGGTGCCGGGTCTTTACGCCCTGGCGGTGTCCTGCCTCCTCGTGGTGCTCCTCGTGGACCCGGTGAAGCGGCGGTTCTCGGCGTTCGGCCTGCTCATCGTGGCGCTGGGCATCCCGGTGTACTGGGTCTGGCGCCGCGTGGCGAGCCGCAGCGCCGGCGCCGACACCGGCACCAGCGAATCGTGATGCGGATGATGGCCGGGCGGGGCACCTGCATGCTGGCAGGCGCCCTCATCCTTGGCGCATGCGGCAAGCCCTCGACGGCACGCTGGGCCCTGGAGCCGGCACCGCCTGCCGTCGTCCGGCCTCACGCCATGGCCGTTGCCGACCACCCGATCTCGGCGGAGGTGGCGGCGGAGACGATGCGGCGCGGTGGCAATGCCATCGACGCGATCGTGGCACTGGCCTTCGCGCACGCGGTGGTGCAGCCGGCTGCGGGGAACATCGGCGGCGGTGGGTTCCTGGTGTTCCGCCGGGCCGGTGGCGAGGTCCTGGCCCTCGACTTCCGCGAGATGGCATCGCTCACGGCAACGCCGACGATGTACCTGGACGCCGCGGGCAACGTCACCGATGCGTCGCTGCGCGGACCCCTGGCGGCGGGCGTGCCGGGGTCGGTGGCCGGGCTCTGGGCGATGCACGAGCGGCTGGGCAAGCTCCCCTGGCGCGACGTGGTGGCCCCGGCCGTCCGACTGGCCGAGGGACACGTCCTGGACAGTGCCCGGGCCAGGTGGCTCGAAGGGGCGCGGGAAGGGCTCGGCCGGTACCCCGCCTCGAAAGCGATCTTCGTGCGCAGCGACCGCCCGTGGGCCCGGGGGGACACCCTGCGGCAGGCCGACCTGGCGCGCACGCTGCAGCTCATCGCCGACAGCGGTGCCGCCGTGTTCTACCAGGGCCAGGTGGCCACCCGCATCGCCGACGCGATGCGCGAGGCCGGCGGCATCATCTCGCGCGAGGACCTGGCGGCCTACCGGGCCGAGTGGCGCACGCCGCTCCGCTCGACCTACCGCGGGCACGTGATCTACACCATGCCGCCCGTGTCCGGTGGCGGGGCTACCCTGGTCGAGACGCTCAACATCATGGAGCACTTCACGGTGCCGCCGCGGGGGACGGCCGCGCTGGCGCACCTCCAGGTGGAGGCGATGCGGCGGGGGTTCCTCGACCGCAACATGTGGCTGGGCGACCCCGCATTCGTGACGATGCCGCTGGCGCAGATGACCTCGAAGGCGTGGGCGGATTCCCAGGCTGCCACCATCGTGCCCGGCCGCGCCACGCCGCTCGAGGGGTCGGCACTCCGGGAAGGCAGCCACACGACGCACTACTCGGTGGTGGACAGCGAGGGCAACGCAGCCGCGCTCACCACCACGCTCAACACCGGCTTCGGCTCGGGCTTCGTGGCGGCCGGGACCGGGATCCTCTTCAACAACGAGATGGACGACTTCACCACCAAGCCGGGCGCCGTGAACGCCATGGGCATCCGGCACGTGGGGCACCAGAACACCATCGCTCCCGGGAAGCGCATGCTCTCGTCGATGACGCCGACCATCGTGCTGGACACCGCCGGCAACCTGGAGCTGGTGCTGGGGTCGGAAGGCGGCGCGGCCATCATCTCGGCGGTGATGCAGGTGATCAGCAACGTGATCGACCAGCACATGACGCTGGCCGAGGCCTCGGCGGCGCCTCGCATCCACCACAACGGGCTTCCCGACCTCGTGGGATGGGAGCCGAACGGGCTCTCACCCGCGGTGCGTGACACCCTGGCGGCGATGGGGTACACCCTGTGGAAGGAGCCCGATTACATGGCCACGGTGAGTGCCATCCGGGTGACGCCGGCGGGACTGGAGGGGGTGCCCGAGCCCCGGGTTCCGGGGGGGGCGGCGGGCTTCTGAGGCCCGCGGCGGGCCGGGTCGGGGGTCGGGGTCCTTTCTCTTGCGCCGACCGGGCCCGGCCCATAGCCTTGGGGATGTTCAGCCCGACCCTGCCGCGCCTGGTCCATCGCAGGCGGCACTCCGCAGCAGCTTTCCAGACATGAGTCGCATCCGCCCCGGCCTGGCCCTGACGTTCGACGACGTCCTGCTGGTCCCGCGCCACGCCACGGTGCATCCGCGTGATGTCTCGATCGCCAGTCGCTTCACCCGCTCCATCCCGCTCAACATCCCGCTGGTCTCCGCCGCCATGGACACCGTGACCGAGGCGGACATGGCCATTGCCATGGCCCGCGCCGGCGGCATCGGGGTGCTCCACAAGAACATGCCCATCGACCGGCAGGCCGCCGAGGTGGACCGGGTCAAGCGCAGCGAGAGCGGGATGATCATGAACCCGATCACGCTGGGCCCCGAGCGCCCGTTGCGCGAGGCCAGTGCGATGATGCGGCGCTTCCGGATCTCCGGCGTCCCCATCGTGGACGGCGAGGGCCGGCTGATCGGCATCATCACCAACCGGGACCTCCAGTTCGAGCGGAACCTCGACCAGCCGATCCAGGACGCCATGACGAAGGAGCGCCTGGTGACGGCCCCCGTGGGGACGACCCTGGACGAGGCCGAGCGCATCCTGGCCCGGCACCGGATCGAGAAGCTGCCCGTGGTGGATGATGCCGGCGTGCTGCGCGGCCTGATCACGGTGAAGGACATCTTCAAGCGCCGCGAGCACCCCAACGCGAACAAGGACCAGCATGGCCGGCTGCGCGTGGCGGCGGCGCTGGGGGCGGGTCCCGACACGAAGGTCCGCGCCGACGCGCTGGTCCAGGCCGGGGTGGACGTACTGGTGGTGGACTCGGCGCACGGGCACAGCGACGGCGTGCTGGGAACCGTCGACCTGCTGCGGAATGCCTTCCCCGACGTGCAGCTGGTGGCGGGGAACGTGGCCACCGAGGCCGGCACACGGGAGCTGGTGCGACGCGGGGTCGATGCGGTGAAGGTGGGCATCGGGCCCGGGTCGATCTGCACCACGCGCGTGGTGACGGGGGTTGGCGTTCCGCAGATCACCGCGGTGTTCGATGCGGTGCGCGGGGCCACCGACGTGCCGATCATCGCCGATGGCGGCGTCAAGTACTCGGGCGACGCCGTGAAGGCGATTGCCGCCGGCGCCTCCTCCGTGATGATGGGGTCGATGCTCGCGGGCACCGAGGAGAGCCCGGGAGAGTCGGTGCTGGCCGAGGGGCGGCGCTACAAGATGATCCGCGGGATGGGCAGCCTCGCGGCGATGCAGGACGGCTCGGCGGACCGCTACTTCCAGGATGGCGAGCTCTCGCCGACCAAGATGGTGCCGGAGGGGATCGAGGGGCGGGTACCATTCCGCGGGCCCGTGTCCGACGTGCTCTTCCAGATGGTGGGCGGGCTCCGGAGCGGCATGGGATACTGCGGGGCGGCTGACATCGCCTCGCTGCAGCGCGATGTCGAGATGGTCCAGATCACGGCGGCGGGGCTCCGCGAGTCACACCCGCACGACGTGACGATCACGCGGGAAGCGCCGAACTACAGCAAGTAGCCGCGCGCGCGTGCTGAGCGACCTCCAGCGGCCCCAGTGGGGATCCCGGGCGGGGCTCATCCTGGCCATGGTGGGCAGCGCCGTGGGGCTCGGCAGCTTCCTCCAGTTCCCGCGCCAGGCACTGGAGCATGGGCCGGGCGCATTCCTGGTGCCGTACCTCGCGGGACTGGCGCTGGTGGGGATTCCACTCGTGTGGATCGAGTGGGCCATCGGCCGGCGCGGCGGACTCGCGGGGCAGGGGTCCACGCCGGGGATGTTCGACACCCTGTGGCGTCACCCGGCGGCGAAGTACCTCGGTGTCCTCGGGTTGTTCGTGCCGGTGGCCGTGTTCACCAGCGCGTGCTACGTGGAATCGTGGGCGCTGGCCTGGGCCTTCTTCTCGGCGAGTGGCGCCACGAGTGGCCTCAACGCCGACGCGATGCGGGAGTTCTTCGCGTCGTACACCGACCTCGGGGACGCCGGGGGGACGCACGCCGCCTGGGTGCCGTTCCTGTTCCTGCTGCCGACCGTGGCGGTGAATGCGTGGGTGGTGAGCCGGGGGCTCCGTGCGGGCGTGGAGTGGCTGGCCCGGATCGCAGTGCCGGTGCTCGTCCTCTTCGCCCTGGTGCTCGCGGTCGGCGTGCTGGCGCAACCGGGACAGGCGGCGGCAGGCGATCCCACCGGGGGCGTCGCCGGGCCGCTCACGGGGCTCGCGCTGCTGTACGGCACCGACTGGGGCGCCCTGGCCCGGCCGGGCACGTGGTTCGCCGGGGTGGCACACGCGCTGGTGGCGGTTTCCGCCGGAATGGGCACGCTGCAAGCGTATGCCTCGTACCTCCGGAAGGGCGACGACGTGGTCCGATCCGGCCTCACGACGTCGCTGCTGGGCCCGGCGACGCAGGTAGGGCTGGGCGGGTCGATCACCATCCCGGCGCTGGTCACGTACGCTGGCGTGGCGGGCGCCGTGACGGTCGCTCGGGGCAGTGGCTACGAGATGGGGTTCGTGGCGATGCCCCTGGCACTCAACCACCTCGCTGGTGGCGCGGCGCCGGGCATGCTGGCAGGGCTTCTCTGGTTCGGCCTGCTGTTCCTCGCCGGCCTCACCTCCACGGTGGCCCTGCTGCTGCCGGCAGCGACGTTCATGGAGGAGCGGTTCAGCTGGGACCGGGGGCAGTCGGTGGTGTCCCTCGGGGTGCTGGCCGCCATGCTCGGGATGGTGCATGTCCTGCTCTACACCCGGGGCTTCCTGGACGAGTGGAGCTACTGGGCCCTGGTGCCGGGCGTGCTGCTGCTGGCGGTGGTGGAGGCCGTGCTCTTCATGTGGATCATGGGCCCCACCCGGGCCTGGCATGAGCTGCACGAGGGTGCGACGCTGCGAATCCCGCGGGCCTGGCGGGGCGTCATGACCTACGTGACGCCGCTGGCCCTGCTGGGCCTCCTGGGGTGGTGGCTGGTGCAGGAGGCCGGTGCCGTCGTCACGATGCAGGGGCGACTGCCGGAAGAGGTGCCAGTGCGCTGGCTGGCGCGGGTGGCGCTGGCCGCCATCATGGGGGCGCAGGTTGCGCTCATCCGGGCCGCATGGCGCCGCCGGCCGGTGGTGCGGGCGAGGCTGGCGGAGTGACGTATCGTCATGACGTCATGACGTCATGACGTCAGGGTTGCAGGCCAGGACTGGATGACCGTACGACCATTCACCAAGGAGCCGTGGTCCAATGTCCCTTTTCCGACGTAAGTCCATTCACGACCTGACCGCCGAGGAAGGCGGCCTCAAGCGGGTGCTGACCGCCACCAACCTGGTGCTCCTCGGCATCGGGGCCATCATCGGCGCCGGCATCTTCGTGCTGACGGGCACGGCGGCGGCGCAGTATGCCGGGCCGGCCATCACGCTGTCGTTCGTGCTGGCGGGCCTGGGCTGCCTCTTCGCGGGCCTCTGCTACGCCGAGTTCGCATCGATGATCCCGGTGGCGGGAAGCGCCTACACCTACGGGTACGCGACACTGGGCGAGCTGGTGGCATGGATCATCGGGTGGGACCTGATCCTCGAGTACCTCTTCGCGGCGTCCACCGTGGCCGTGGGCTGGTCGGGGTACTTCTCGGCGCTGATGTCCAACATGGGCATCCAGCTGCCGCCAGCACTCCTGGGCGCGCCGTTCAGCGTGCAGGGAACCCACACGCTGGTGCGCTCGCAGATCTGCGTGGACCCGTCCACCGGCGGCGTGGCGGTCGATGCCGCCTCGCACGTGCTGGTGCCGGTGGCCGATTGCGTGGCGAAGGGCTATGCGCTCACCGGCGGCGTGCTGAACGTGCCGGCGATGGCACTGGTCCTCCTCCTCACGGCGCTCCTGGTGGTCGGCATCAAGGAGTCGGCCCGCTTCAACAACCTGATCGTGTACGTCAAGCTCGCCATCGTGCTCCTCGTGATCGTCTTCGGCGCGCGGTACGTGAACAGCGCCAACTGGACGCCGTTCATCCCCCCCAACACCGGGGAGTTCGGCCATTTCGGGTGGAGCGGCATCCTCCGCGGGGCCGCGGTGATCTTCTTTGCCTACATCGGCTTCGACGCGGTCTCCACGGCGGCGCAGGAGACGAAGAACCCGCAACGCGACCTGCCCATCGGCATCCTCGGGTCGCTCGCAGTGTGCACCGTCCTCTACATCCTGATGGCGGCGGTGATGACGGGCATCGCCCACTACACCACGCTGAACGTGCCGCACCCGGTCTCGGTGGCCATCGAGGCGGCCGGTCCCGCCCTCCGGTGGCTGACCTGGTTCGTGCAGATCGGCGCGATCGCCGGCCTGGCCTCCGTGGTGCTGGTGATGCTCATGGGCCAGCCACGCATCTTCTTCAGCATGGCGCGTGACGGCCTGCTGCCCAAGCTGTTCGGCAAGGTGCACCCGAAGTACCAGACGCCGTACGTGTCCACCATCATCACGGGCCTCGTGGCCGCGGTGATTGCCGGCCTCTTCCCCATCGGGCTCCTCGGGGAGCTGGTCTCGATCGGGACCCTGCTGGCCTTCGTGATCGTCTGCGCCGGCGTGATCGTCCTCCGGAAGACCCAGCCCGACCTCCCGCGGCCGTTCCGCACGCCGCTGGTGCCGCTGGTGCCGCTCCTGGGCATCGCGATCTGCGGCTACATGATGTATGGCCTGCCGCTGGACACCTGGCTCCGGCTCCTGATCTGGCTGGCCATCGGGCTCTCGATCTACTTCCTGTACGGGCGGAAGCACAGCGCGCTGGCGAAATAGGGCGTTCGGGCGTCAGGGCGTCAGGGTATCAAGGCTAGATTCACGCCTTGACGCCTTGACGCCTTGACGCCTTGACGCCTTTTCCGGCCCCCTCCACCTATCTTTCCTCCATATGACGCTCCAGCTTTCCAGCGCGAAGCTCGCCGCGGCCCGGGCGTTCGCGTCCTGCATCAGGCCGGGCCAGCGGATCTGCATCACCACCCACGTCAATCCGGACGGCGATGGCCTGGGCAGCGAGGTGGCGATGGTGCACCTGCTGCGTGCCCTGGGCGCGCACCCGGTGATCACCAACCCCACGCCGACGCCACCACGCTTCGAGTTCCTGCTGGCCGACCTTCCGGGGGTGGATCGCACCGCCGATGCGGTGAAGGAGATCCGCCGGGCGGAGCTGGTGCTGGTGCTCGACATTGCAGACCTGGGGCGCCTCGGCATGCTGCACGATGCCGTGCGTGACCAGGGCGTGCCGGTGGCCTGCATCGACCACCACCTGAGCTCGGGGTCGCTGCCCGAGGGGCCGCGCTACGTGGACGCCACGGCGAGCGCGACGGGTGAACTGGTGGTGGAGCTGGCCGAGGCGAATGGGTGGGAACTCACGCCCAGTGCGGCGCGCGCCCTCTACGTGGCGGTGCTGACCGACACCGGTGGCTTCCGCTTCTCCAACACCAGGCCCGGCGCGCTGCGGGTGGCGGCTGACCTGCTGGAGTGCGGCGTGGATCCCGAGGAGATCTACCTCCAGGTCTACGCCAATGCGCCGGAGGGCCGGCACCGGCTGCTGGGGGAGGCGCTGCAGACCATGGTGGTGGAGGAGCACGGGCTGGCGTGGATCACGATCCCGCCCGGCGCCATGGAGCGATGGGATGTCGCGGCGGACGACCTCGACGGCGTGGTGGAGTTTCCGCGATCGGTGCAGGGGGTCCGCATGGCGCTGATGTTCCGGGAGCTCAACCAGGGGCGGGTGAAGGTGTCGCTCCGGTCGGTGGGCGACGTGGACGTGGCGGTGTTCGCGAAGGAGTTTGGCGGGGGCGGGCACGCCAAGGCCGCAGGGCTGTCAGTCGAGGGCACCCTGCCTGAGGTGCAGGCGCTGGTGCTGGAGCGTGCGCGGGCGTTCCTTCGCGGCACGCCGACGCTGGTGGGGATCGCGCCATGAGCACGTGCGGGGGCAGGAAGGATCACCATGGCTGAACCAACCATCCTGGACCGGATCGAGCAGACGCTCGACACCCTGCGGCCGTACATCGCGTCGCACCGTGGCCAGGTCGAGGTGGTGGACTTCGACGAGGCGGATGGCGTGCTGCTGGTGCGGCTGGGCGGCACCTGCCATGGCTGCTCGGCGTCCACCGTCACGTTGAAGCATGGCATCGAGGCACGGCTCCGGCAGGCGGTGCCCGAGGTGCGTGCAGTGGAGGCGGTGTAAGTGAGCTCGATCAATGCACTGGTGTTGTCGGCGCTGAGCCGGATCCGCAACCCCCGGCTCGAGACCGACCTGCTCTCGGCAGGCATGGTGCGGGACATTGCGACCACGGATGGCGGCCACGTGTCGTTCACCTTCCTGCTCTCACGCCAGGACCCGGCCACCCTGGTGCGCGAGGCACGCGCCGCGGTGAAGGCCATCGCGGGCGTGTCCGACGTGAAGATCAACGTGGTGGACCCGGCGGGGGCGGCAGGGCATACGCATGGGCCCCCGGCCGATGCCCGGACGCCGGGACGGCGGGACGGCGCGCCCCAGTCCGCCAGCACCGGCGTGCCCGCGCCGGCACCCGTCGTGCAGGCCAACCTGGGCCGGGTGATCGCGATCTCGTCGGGAAAGGGCGGCGTGGGGAAGAGCACCATCGCTGCCAACCTGGCCATTGCGCTGGCACAGCTGGGCCACGCGGTGGGGGTGATGGATGCCGACGTGTACGGCCCCAACATCCCGAGGATGTTCGGCATCTTCGAGAAGCCCCGCACCACCGGCGGCCGCATCATCCCGCTCGAGGCGCACGGGGTGAAGCTGATGTCGCTCGGGTTCCTGGTCGACCGCGATGCCCCCGCCATCTGGCGCGGCCCCATCATCATGAAGGTGGTGCAGCAGTTCCTGCGTGACGTGGAGTGGGGACAGCTCGACTACTTCATCGTGGACCTCCCGCCTGGCACCGGCGACGCGCAACTGTCGCTGGTGCAGTCCACCCGGGTGGACGCCGCAGTGATCGTGACCACGCCACAGGAAGTGGCCGTGGGCGACGCGCTCCGCGGGGCGAAGATGTTCGAGCGGGTGAACGTGCCGGTGGTAGGCGTGGTGGAGAACATGAGCGCCTTCGTGGACCCCGACACCGGCAAGCGCTTCGAGCTGTTCTCCTCGGGTGGCGGGCAGCGGCTGGCCGACGAGATCGGCGCGCCGCTGCTGGGATCGGTGCCGCTGCAGCCGGGACTCGCCGAGGCGGCCGACGTGGGGCAGCCGGCCCTGGTGTCGGCGCCTTCGACCCCGGCGGGTGCCGCACTCCGGGACGTTGCCAACCGGGTCCGCCAGGCCGTGGACGGTGCTGCGGTCCCGGTCCCGATCCTCGACTAGCCGGCCTCAGCCGCCGATCGCCTTCTCCACCAGGGCGATGACCCTCGCCTCGGCATCGGCGGCCCGCCGGAGCAGGTCGGGGCCATCCTGCAGGATATGCCCGATCGCCGACTGGTCCTTCATCCCACTCGCGTTGATCTGCACGTTGAGCCAGGCTCCTCGCACCGCGAGCCGGGCGCACAGCGCTCCCACGCCCACGTCAGACACCGATGCCGGGTTGCCATGCTCGGCCATCGCCTGCAGCACCTCGAACGTGTCGTACGCAACCTTCATGACCTGGTACGGCACCTCGATGGCGCCGAGGTTGGCGTGGGCAAGCGCGGCGGAGCGGGCGGCCTTCTCTTCCGGCGTGCCCTTCGGCATCCCCAGCGCTACCATCACCCGGTCGAAGGCACGGGTATCCTCGTCCACCAGGCGGAGCAGCTCGTCCTTGAGGCGCTGCCCCCGCTCGGCCCACCCGGAGAACTCCTCCCAGCGGGCATCCCACCCGCGCTTGTGCGAGGAGAGGTTGGCCACCATCGTGCCGAGCGATGCGCCAAGGGCGCCCGCCAGGGCGGCAACCGACCCGCCCCCCGGCGCGGGCGACTCCGACGCGGTCTCATTCGCAAACCCGGTGACGGTCATGCCCACCAGCCGGGCCGCGGACGCCTCGCGCAGCCGGTACTCGATCACCCGCTCGGCGGGGTCGAACGGGGCCAGCTCGTCGAGGCCCATGGAGCGCACCGCGATGCGGATGAGCTCGGGCTCCGACACACCAACGGAGCGCTGCTGCTTGCGCAGGAAGTAGCGGCCGGCATCGAGGAGTGAGGCGAGGGGCACGAGGCCGACGAGCTCCGAGCCAGTGACCCGGAGGCCGCGGGCCTCGCTGGCGCGGCAGGTCTCGTCGAAGGCGGCGTGCAGCGGGGTGACGCTGAGGTCGGTGAGGTTCATCGACACCTGCGCCACGCCGTACTCCGGGATGAACCATCCGATCGCCTTCACCGCCTTGAGGGTTCCCGGCACCATGACGGGGTTCCCCGCCGCATCCTTCACCTCCCTGCCGGTGAGCGGGTCGCCCTCGCGCTTCGGGCGGCCGGCCTCGCGCACGTCGAACGCCACGGCATTGGCGCGGCGGGTGGAGGTGGTGTTCAGGTTCACGTTGTACGCCACCAGGAAGTCGCGGGCGCCGATGACGGTGGCGCCGCTCTTCGGGTTGAACGTCGAGGGCCCGAAGTCGGGCTTCCACCCGGGCAGTGCCATCTTCCTCGCGAGCCCCTCGTACTCGCCCGCCCGGATCACCGCGAGGTTCTTCCGGGCCGGGTTGGGCTGGGCCGCCTCGTAGAGGTAGACTGGGATGCCCAGTTCGCGCCCGACCCGTTCGGCGAGGCGGCGGGCATGCGCCGCGGTCTCGTCCATGGTGATGCCGGAGATGGGAATCAGCGGGCACACATCGGTGGCGCCCATCCGGGGGTGCTCCCCCCGGTGGTGCCGCATGTCGATCAGTTCGGCGGCCTGCGCCATGGCGCGGAAGGCGGCCTCCACCACGGCGTCGGGCGCACCGGCGATGGTCACGACGGTGCGGTTGGTGGCCTTGCCGGGGTCCACATGCAGGAGGGCAGCGCCCTCGACGGCCTGGATGCTCTCGGTGATCCGCCGGATGACCTCGGGGTCACGACCTTCGCTGAAGTTGGGGACGCACTCGATCAGGGCGGGCATGGGGGAACCGGTTGGGGAAGGATCCAATCTAAGGGAGGGACACTGCCGGTGATGCACGCGCCGTTGCCGTTCCGGCTCCACAGGGCGGGACGCGACACCATGGGCCTCGAAGGCTTCGCCTCGGTGAGCTACCGGGTGGATGGGGTGCTGCACCTCACGCCGGAGGGCCTCACCTTCGATTGGCGTGAGACCAGCACCCGGGAGGAGGTCTCCCTGGCCCGGGTGGGTACCGACGTGGATGTGTACGACCTGGAGCCGCTCGACCTCCCGACGCAGCGGCTGGCCGGCGCCTGGGTCATCGGGGGCTGGTGGTGGCCGCGGCTCGAACTCCGTGTCCGCAGTGTCGGCGACCTCGAGGGAGTGCCGGGCGCGCGGGGCGTCACACTGGTGCTCCGCATCCATCGTCGTGACCGCGACCTGGCGCGTGGCATTGCCGGCACGATCATGGCCCGCATCCGGAACGAGACGCCGGCTCAGAGCCCCAGCGCCGCCAGGCCTGGGTGATCGGCGGGCCGCGGCCCCTGTGGCCAGCGGAAGAGGCGGTCCCCCTCACTGATGCGCAGGTCATTGATGCTCGCATGGCGCACCGCCATGTACCCGCCGGCATCGAACCACCAGTTCTCGTTGCCATACGAGCGGTACCAGTTGCCGCTGTCATCGTGCCACTCGTAGGCGAAGCGCACGGCGATGCGGTCCGGCCCGAAGGCCCACACCTCCTTGATGAGCCGGTAGTCGAGCTCGCGAGCCCACTTCCGCTGCAGGAAGGCGACGATCGCATCACGCCCCTCCAGGAACTCGGCCCGGTTGCGCCAGCGGGAATCGGGGGTGTAGGCCAATGCCACCTTCACGGGATCGCGGCCGTTCCAGGCATCCTCCGCACCGCGCACCTTCTGGATGGCCGCCGCCTCGTCGAACGGCGGCACTGGCGGTCGGGTCATGTCTCCTCCTCGGGTGGGTGGGGAGCAAGGTGCGCCGCGGGACATCCCGGGGCAATGGCTACCAGTGCGGGCGGGGGCGTCGCGGGCGTGTAGATTCGGGGCGACATGGCCCTGATCACCCTGCTGACCGACTATGGCCTTGCCGACTCGTACGTGGCCGAGGTGAAGGGCGCGCTCCTCACCCGGCACCCGGCGGCATCCATCGTGGACATCACGCACGAGATCCCGCCCGGCGACGTTCGTGCCGGCGCCTATGTCCTGGGCCGAGCGTGGCGCGCGTTTCCAGAGGGCACGGTGCACCTCGGCGTGGTGGACCCGGGCGTGGGCACGCCCCGGGCCGCGCTGGCCCTGCGTGCGCATGGCCACTGGTTCGTGGGCCCGGACAACGGGCTCTTCACCAGTGTGCTGTCGGCGGGGCCCTACGAGGCCGTGGCCCTGCACGCGGTGGATGGCGCGGCCGCCACGTTCCACGGCCGCGATGTCTTTGCGCCGGCCGCAGCCCGGCTGGCGCTGGGTGAGGCGATGGCGGCACTGGGCGCGCCGCTGCCCGGCGCGCCGGTGCTGCTGGGCAGCACGGCGCCCCGCTACGAGGGGAAGGCAGTGGTCGGGAAGGTGGTGTACGTGGACCGGTTCGGCACCCTGGTCACCAACCTCACGCCGGACGAGGTGCCGCCGTACGCCGTGCTGGCGTCCGACGACATCGAGATCGGCAAGCTGCAGCGCACCTTCGGCGACGTGGCCAGCGGAGCGCTGGTGGCCTACCTCGGCTCCGGCGGCATGGTCGAGATCGCGGTGCGGGACGGCTCGGCCGCCCGGCGACTGGGGATCGGGGTGGGGCACGAAGTGCGGGCGCGCCTCGGGTGATCGCTCGCGCCGCACCTGCAGCACCCGGGAACTCGACAGCCACAGGGGTAGCGTGACGTGACCTTCCGCGACATGCAGCACTTCATCCAGCACCTCGAGGCCCGGGGCGAGCTGCGGCGCGTGACGGTGGAGGTGGACCCGAAGTTCGAGGTCGCCGAGATCGTGCAGCGGGTGATCAGGGAGGGCGGGCCCGCGCTGGTGTTCGAGCGGGTGAAGGGCGCTGACTTTCCGCTGGCCATGAACCTCTTCGGCTCGCACCGGCGCATCGAGCTGGCGCTGGGACGCCCGCCCCAGCAGATCGGGCAGGAGCTGGTCGAGCTGGTGCAGCAACTCAACCCGCCGACGCTCTCGAAGCTCTGGGCCCTGCGCGGCAGGCTGGCGCGCGCGCGGTTCATGCGCCCGCGAAGGGTGGGCTCCGGGATGTCGCAGGAGGTCGTGGAAGCCCCGCGGCTGGACCGCCTCCCCAACCTCTGGAGCTGGCCGCGCGACGGGGGGCCGTTCATCACGTTTGGCCCGACGCTCACCCACCACCCGCAGACCGGCGCCCGGAACTTCGGGCTCTACCGCCTGCAGGTGTTCGACCCTGCCACCACGGGGATGCACTGGCAGAGCATGAAGGGCGGGCGCGGGCATCACTTCATGGCGGAGCAGGCGGGGCAGCCGCTCGAGGCGGCCGTCGTGCTCGGGGGCGACCCGGTCACGATGCTGAGCGCCATCCTTCCGCTGCCCGAGGACATGGACGAACTCTCCTGCGCCGGCTACGTGCGGGGAGCGCCCACGCAGTTCGTGCGCGGGAAGTCGGTGTCGCTCGACGTGCCGGCCAACGCCGAGTTCATCCTCGAAGGGACGGTGCCCCCCAACGTCCGGCGGATGGAGGGGCCATTCGGCGACCACTACGGCCACTACTCCGAGGCGGAGCTGTTCCCCGTGTTCAACGTGCGCACCGTGACGCGGCGACGGCATCCGGTGTACCCCGGCGCCGTGGTGGGGAAGCCGCCGCAGGAGGACAAGTGGATCGGGCTGGCGGCCGGCCAGATCGTGGGGCCGCTCATCCGGGTGGTGAACCCCGCGATCCGCGAGGTGCACGCGTCGGACGACGCGGTGTTCCACAACCTGCTCGTCGTGTCCATGCAGGAACGGCACCCGAAGGAGGCGCTCAAGGTTGCCCTCAACCTGCTGGGCACGGGCCAGCTCTCGCTCACCAAGGTGACGGTGCTGGTGCGGGAGGAGGTGGACCCCAGGTCATTCGCGACGATGCTGCGGGAACTCTGGTACCGCTTCGATCCCGCCACCAGGATGCTCCTCCTCCCCATCGCGCCGCTCGACACGCTGGACTACACGTCATACGAGCTGCATGTGGGGAGCAAGCTGGTGCTCGATGCCACCGGACCGGCGCTGACGACCCTGCCGCCGCCCACCAGCATCCACGATCCCGCGGCCTTCGACCGCCGGGTCGGCCGGCACAAGGTGCTGGAGGGCGGGTTTGTCGTGCTGCAGGTGCGGGAGAACCCGCGCGAGGTGCTGGCCAACCTGGTGCGCTGGGAGGGACTTGGCCCGGTGCGCATCGTGGTGGCGGTGAGTGAGGACGTGGACCTCGACGACGAGACCAGCACGGTCTGGGGGATCTTCACCCGGTTCGACCCGGCGCGCGACATGATCTTCGAGCGACAGGAGTTCGTTGGCGCCAAGCCGGTGTACGGCGGGCGCATTGGCATCGATGCCACGTGGAAGCCGGGCTATCCGCCGCCAGTGGAGATGCCGGAAGACACGGTGAAGCTGGTGGAGCGGAGGTGGGGCGAGTACTTCGGGCGGGGATGACGGGACAGGGGACTTGGCGTTCAGTCAGGCACCGGCGTCCAGCTCGAATCGGGGTCGAAGCGCTCCATGGCCTTGAAGGCATCCAGCGTGCCATCGCCAAGGTCCTTTTCATACACCACGCCATCCTGGTTCACGATGAAGGACTTGATGCCGGTGACGCCGTACTCCGCTGGTGCGGCCACGAGCCCGAAGCCCCCGATCATGGCGCCACCCACCACGAAGTCCACCTCGCCGAACCGGGCGTGCGGGCCCTGGCCCTTGAGCACCTTGAAGTAGTAGCCGTGGAAGGGCTCGCGCCGGTCGTCGTAGCCCTGTTCGATGGCGCTGGCGATCACCTCGCCCACCGGTCCCTGCCACGTGCCGCTGGCATCGCGCCAGGCGAGGCCGTCGCGCTTGCCGGGACTGCTCACGATCCGCTGGGCGAACTGGTTGATGCGGGCGTCGTCATGCCGCTCCCGGGCATACTCGCGCTGTGCCTCCACGAAGCCGCGCGCCACCCGGATGGCATCGAACTCGTTCTCCCCGATGCGGCGGAGCAGGACCTCGTGCACGCCGGCGGTCGCGTCGAAGGACCACTGCCCGCCGTCCCGCACGATGGGCATGGGCGCCGGCCAGTCCAGGGTGCCGACGAAGAGCGTAGCCGCGCGCCCGGTGGAGTCAACCTCGATGCGGTGCGCCGCGCGGGCCTCTGCGGCGAACGCCATGGCGCGCTCGCGATCGAGCACAGGGTCCTCCGACGAAAACAGCGGCTCCCCCACCTCGCCCAGCATGGCGATGAGTTCAGGCACGTCGAACCGCCCGGCCGCGTCGATGAACGCGGTGGCAGCAGCCTCGGGCGAGTCGAAGTGCCTCGTCGGGCCCGCCAGCGGCGCCGCCCGCTCGCCCGACCGGCAAGCCGCGATGGCCAGGAGGATCGCCGCGGCCAGCATGCGCAGCCCAGGCCGCGTGCCTGATGCCGGCGCCATGCTACCGCCGCCGCCCACCGCCGCCCCCTCCCCGGAACCCGCCGCCGCCCATGCCGCGCGAGCCGCCATAGCTGGACGCACCGCGCGCACTGTTGGCCCGGGCGCTGCCGCCGTCAAAACCCCGCGAGCCGCCGCTGATGCCACTATTCCCTCCGCGGGAGTTCCTCCCCATGTCGTAGCTGCCGATGCTCGACCCACCCGGACTCTGGCCAATCCCGCCGGCGGCGGCCCGGTTTCCTGCACCGGCCGCCCGGTCCCCCCCTGCAGCGCCGCCACCGGCACGGTCGCCGATGCCACCGGCGCTGCGATCACTCACACCAGCGCCGCGCTGTCCCTGGCCCCCTGCCGCCCGATCCGACGTGCCGGGCCGGGCACCCTGTCCCGCACCACCCGCCCGGTCAGAAGCGCCGGCCCGGTTGCCCGTGCCGGTGCCCGCCCGGTCACTCGCCCGCGCCCGGTTGCCCTGTTGGCCCCCGAACTTGTCAGACGTGCGCTTGTCGGCGTACGGCGTACCACCGCGGTGCTCGGGGCGGTGCTGCCAGTTGCCGCCCCCGCCCCCGTTGATCTGGTTGAAATGGTTGTGGTTGTTGATGATCACGGTGCTTCCACCCCAACCCATGTGGCAGCATGCCCCACCCCAGATCGCCGCACCCCACATCATCCCGACGGTGAACGAGAGGAACATCCCACCTGGCGGGTACGGTGGGTAGTAGATGGGTGGGTACGGATACACTGGTGGACCGTATACCACTGTCGGGCTGTATGATGGCACGTAGATCACCTGCGGATCCTGCGGCTCGATGACGATCACCTGCTTCTGCTCGACCGTCTTCGTCTCGACCTTCTGCTGTTCGGTGGTCTCGAGGGTTCCCTTGGCCTTGGCCTTGGCACGCATGCGCTGCACCGCGTCCATGACGTCCTTCTCCTGCGAGAGGAACGCATTCCCCAGGGCGGTGGTCCACTGGATGTCGTCGGCCAGTCGCTTCACGACCTCGGGGAGCGGCGCCATCGACTGGATGCTCGGGTCCCAGGGCTGCCTGGCCACGGAGTCGGCCAGCGCCTTGTCCTTGAGGTCGGGGTGCTTGGCGAGCCACTGCTGCAGCTGCACGATCTCGAGCGGGTAGGTGGCGGCCGCCAGGGTCTGCGCCAGGAGGGGATCGGGGTAGAGGGCGACAGGCGCCACCAGGGCGTCGAGCTGGTCGGGTGGCAGGTTCACCACCGAGTCGGGCGCCGCGGCCGACGGCCCCCCCTTGGGAGGCGTGGCGGGCGCCTTGGCCTGCGCAGCCAACGAGCTGCTCGCAAGGACGAGCGCCAGCAGGCCTGCGCCGAGGCACTGACGGTGGCTGACCGCGGCCGGCATCATAGTTCCTCCAGGCATGGGCACAAAACTCTCCAACGCAGGCGCCCCGGCGCAAGTGGGATGGCCCATCTCAGAACACGCGTCCCAGCGCGAGCATCACCGAGGGCGTCACGTCCGAGGAGACGTCAACGAACGCCCCGAGGCCGACAAACCATCCCTTCCCTCCGAAGGGGAACATGTACTCGGTGCCCAGGCGCCCGAAGATGTCAGTGTGCTCGTGCTCGAACGCCACGCCCGCCCCGAGGAACACCGGCCACCGCGGCGTGATCGCATAGGCGAGCACCGGCGTCACCAGGAAGGCATCGGCACCGCTGCCGTCCCGGTCGAAGTCCACGTCAAGCTGGACGCCCAGTTCCCAGGGCCCCTTTACGCGCCGCATGTAGTCTGATCCCACCGCCCGGATGATCTCGGTGGGCTGGCTGAAGGTGTCGTTCCGCGACCGGCCCATTGACACCGTCACGGTGTTGGGTCCGTCCTGCGCGGCCAGTGCCGCTGGGTGGAGGGCCCGGCACACCAGGGCGGCGACCACGAGCGTCGGCCACCACGCGTGAGCGAGCAAGAAACGCCGAGGCCCGGTCAGGCGGGCGGGGCCGGTGGTGATGGCCCCTGGGGCGCACTGGCCGGAACCGGGGGCGCGCTCCCAGCGAGCGCCCGCCTGAAAAGGCGGACGATGCCCCGGATGACGAGCACCGCCAGCACCAGCAGCACCAGCACAATGCTGCCGGCGACGATGGGATGGGCCATGGCGAGGGTCGTCAGGCCGATGGCCAGCGCATCCTCGATGACACTCAGGACCCAGTTGCTGAAGGGCTCGGGGCTGGTGTTGGCTGCCACCCTGGTGCTGGCCTTGGCGCCGTGCGACGTGAGCGCCACAGTGCCGCCCAGCAACGCCGCCACAACCTTCCAGGTGTCCGGCATGTCGGAGAAGATGCCGAGGGAGATCGCCGCCCCGGCGGCGGGTCGGACGAAGGTGTGGATCCCGTCCCAGATGGAGTCCACCCAGGGAACCTTGTCGGCGAAGAACTCGATGAAGAAGAGGAGGGACGCCCCGAAGATGACGACGGGATGCCCGATGATGCCCAGGCCAGCCGGCAGGTCGAAGAGGTTGAAGTACTCGGCGGCCCCGAGGAGGGCGACCGTGGCGTAGACGTTCAGGCCAGCGGAGAAGGCGGCGCCGAGCGCCAGGCCGAGCTGTTGCAGGACGTCCATGGCATCAGTCTATCCATTCCACCGTCACCCCGCCAATCGCCGCGGCGACGTCGAGGTCAAGCCGGGTGCCGTCGGGCTGGTAGCCGGGCGAGGTCCAGGCGGTGCCATCGGCACTCCCGGTGAGGCCGGCGGGGGCGAACGCGGTGAGGAAGCGGTCGAGCCCGAGGCGCACGGCCGTGCCGCGCGGCAGGCGCAGGACGAGCTCGCCCATGGCCATCTCGGCGCGCACATGCATCCGGCCATTCCACCGTCCGGTGAAGTCGAGGGTGGCCTTGCCCACACCACCAGTGAGGACGACGTCGCTGCACTGGGCGTAACCGAGCCCGCTTACCGACAGCTCACCCGCACCCGCCTGGAGGTCGGCGCGCGTGCACCGGATGGGGTTGGCCTCGGAGAACCGGATGCGGGCACGACTCGCTCCCGCCTCGAGTCCCAGTCGCCGGAGGCGGATGCCGCCGAGCTCGAGGGCGGCGTCACTCGCGCCGAGGCGCACATCGAGGCTGGTCTCGGCCTGGGTACCGAGTGCGATGGACGCGGCCTGCTCGATGGGGCCCCGCCGCCCGACGCGCAGCCCACCAGTCCCCGCAGGGTCAACACCCAGGGTGACCGTGGACTGCTGCGCATCAAAGCGGACGAGGGGCGAGAAGCGGTCCTCGTCGTAGGTGAGGCGCATGCTGTACAGGATGCCCGTGGCCGCCGGTTCAACCCGGAGGGTCCCACCCGCATACGAGATGGCGACGGCCAGGCTGGTTTCGCCACGGAACTGGCGGGCGGAGGACGCCTCGCGGAGTGACTGCGCGTGCAGTGGGGTCAGGGCGGTGACGGCGGCGAGTGACGGGAGGGCCGCACGCATGAGGAGCCGGACGAGCACGGTCCGGGGAGCACCACAGGGCGCCAGCGCGCGGCCGCGAGGCACTACCGGTCGCTCCCATGCCGCGGGGTACCGGCACGCGGGGTCTCGCCCGACTCGGGCCTCCGGACTGCGGGCACGCCGAAGCGCGGTGTGGCCCAGAGGTACTCGTCGGTGAGCATGTCGGCCGGGATGAGTCGCCCGGCAAACTGCTCGCGCAGGCCACCGCGACTCAACAGCGCTGCCCCGAAGCCGGTGGTGGCCAGGAGCCAGCTCACCAGGATCGCCGCGCCGAGGATGAGGTCGCCGGCCAGGGGAACCCAGCCGAAGAGGGCCCAGACGATCCAGGTGAGGAAGATCCCCGCGAGACCCACCACCAGGTAGCGGTAACTGTTGGGGGAAATGGCGCGACCCTGCGCCATCTGGCGCCGGGTGATCGACTCGCCCATCGCGTGCGCCACCGCCAGGGCGCCGCCCACGACAAAGAGGACGAGCAGCAGGGCAAAGACGATCACGACGAAGGGAATGAGCAGGATGCCAGCCACGGTGAGGATCAGGCCCACCACCAGCATCCCGAAGGTGGGGAGGACGAGAACCTGGCCCAGCAGCCCGGTCACGAACGACCGGTAGAACGACGAGCCAACCGTGTCGGAGACGACCTCGAGCGGCGCCTTGCCAAAGAGCACCAGGCCGGCGCCAATGAGGAGCAGCGTCAGGAACGCGCCCACCACGCCCGCGAGGGAACGCACGATGCGGCCGGGAACGGATCCCTCACCCACAGCCTGCGGCACCGCGCGCGAAAGGGTGCGAATTTCGCCTGCCACCTCGCCACCCATGAGGCGCACCTGGCCATCGAGGGCCAGGACATCGCCGGTAACGACCGCACCGGGATTCAGCACCACGTCGCCGTGCCACGTCACCACGTTGCCAACCACGCGCCCGAAGATGTTGGCGTTCCCCCGCACCACGAGCAGGTCGCCGGCCTGGACCTGGTCGGACCCGATGGTGAAGTCGCCCAGGCGGCCGATACCCCCGCTCACGGCGAGGTGAGGCTCACCTCCCGGTGCCGGGGCGCGGGTGAGCTGCTGCTCAATGGAAATGGGATGGGAGAGATCGCGGAGGGAGATTGCCGGGGCGTCGTCGCCGCCCTGCAAGGCCCGCGGGCGGGGACCGGGCCCGTCCTGGTCGAGGTTGGCCACCTGTTGCAGGAACTGCAAGGTGGATCGGATGACCTCGGACGGCTCGATGGCCGCGGCCCGGCCCGGCAGCGCCAGGAGGGCCGCAACGGCGACCAGTACTCCCGACGCCTGGCGGGTAGCGCTAGAAGGAGTCATGGGCCACCCGCTGAGCCGGAATCGCAACAAGCCGGCGCAACAGCAGCAGCCCAGCCACCCATGCGGTGACCAGGCCGCCGGCGGCAACAGCGAGCCGCGTGGGCGTATCGAGGGTGGCCCGTGCGGACGCGTACCAGGGCTGCTCGATGACGATGGAAGTCAGCGCCCGGGCCACCGTCCAGCCGGATTCGGCGGCGGTACCCAGGGCGGCGCGGCCCAGGGCCGCGAGGGTGTCCATGTTGCCCAGCGACCAGCCGATGCTGCCGGCGAGTGAGGCCAGGAGTGCCACGGCGAGGGTCGCGGCGATCGCCATGTTCTGCCGCGATGCCATGGCCCGGCGGCGGAGCGCCACGAAGATCGACACCGGCTGGGCGATGCGGACCAGGGCCATGACCCGGTCCTCGAATCCGGCGCGCGGCACGTGCAGCGGCAGGGAACTCACCGCCTGCACCACCTGGCGCTCCTCAAACAGCAGCCGGTCGCAGTCAGGGCAGGTATTCAGGTGTGCCCGCACGCCCTCGGGGACCGACCCCTCGAGGAGGATGTCGAGTTCATCAGGAGTGAGGTGCTGCAGCGGCTGACGGGTCATGATCGAGGTCTCCTACGCTGGCTCAGTGACTTCGGTTTCAGGGTTGTCGCGGACACGAGATGCCCCCTCCGGGTCATTCCCGGAGATGTCCCAAGGTGCGACGTAACTCGTTGCGGGCCCTGTGGATGTAGGTCTTTACCGTGCCCAGGGGCAGGTCGAGCATTTCGGCAATTTCTTCGTAGGCCCGGCCATCCACGTGGCGAAGCAGGATGCAGGCGCGGTACTCGGGGCGAAGCGCGGCGATCGCCCGCTCGATGTCACCGCCCAGCTCCTTGGCCACGACGATGTCGAGGGGTGTCTCGCCCCGGTCGCCGATCTGGAGGGCAGTGGCCTCCATGGCGTCGGGCGTGGCAGCGTGGGGCGAACCCTCGAGGGAGAGTGTCGTGAGCTCGCGCCGGCGCAGGTGATCAATGGCGGCGTTGTTCGCGATCTTGAAGAGCCAGGAGGAGAACTTGTACTCGGGGCGATAGCTCTCGATGGCGTTGAGCGCCTTGACGAACGTCTCCTGGGAGAGGTCCTCGGCGAGCTCGCGATCGCGCACCATCCGGTAGAGAAGGGAGAAGACCGGGCGCTCGTAGCGGCGCACCAGCTCGCGGTAGGCGCGCTCCAGGCCGTTTCGTGCCTGCAGCACGACTTCCTGGTCGGTGAGCGACGCCAGCGAAGCCGGTTTGTCAGGCACGAGGAGGACGGTCGGACGAGAGGAGGTGGGGGCGTTTGGATGCGCCGGCGTTCGAGCGCACCGGTGTCCCTGCCGTGGCGGCGCGCCGGGGCGAAGCCGCCGCTTGCGAGGCCGGTTCACCGCGCGGTACATTCGTTCCGTATGTCCGCATCAAATCACAACTTACCAGTGTCGGGCGGGGCGGAGAAGCGGGAATACGTCCAGGGGATGTTCAGCGCCATCGCCCCGACGTATGACCGACTGAACCGCATCATCAGCTTCAACCTGGACCGGCGCTGGCGGCGGCGTGCCGCCCGGGTGCTCGACGTCGGTCGCGCGCTGGATGGGACATACCTCGACCTCTGCGCGGGCACGCTGGACTTCAGCCAGGTGCTCGCGAGCCAGCCCGGCTTTCGCGGCCGGGTGCTGGCGGCAGACTTCGCGGTGCCCATGCTGCGCGCCGGCCTGGCCAAGGTGCAGGGCGCGATGGTGTGGCCGGTCGCCGCGGACGCGCTGGTGCTGCCTTTTCCCGATGGCGCGTTCGATGGCGTGACGGTGGGTTGGGGCATGCGCAACCTGGAGGACCTCGACCGCGGGTTCAGGGAAGTTGCGCGGGTACTCAAGCCCGGTGGACGCCTCGCGATCCTCGAGATGTCACAGCCGGCCTGGCGCCCATTCGGCATGCTCGTGGACTTCTACTTCGACAACCTCCTGCCGCGCATCGGGCAGGTAATCTCCAAACATAGGACCGCGTACACGTGGCTTCCAGCGTCGGCGCGGGCCTTCCCGGGAGCCGAGGCGCTGGCTCGGCAGATGGCGTCACACGGGTTCCGCTCGGTCCGGTTCGAGCGACTGATGGGCGGAAGCTGCGCCCTCCACGTGGGGGAGAAATGAGGAGCGAGGGAGAGGGCGTCCGGGTGGTGGAGGGGCAGGCGTTCGCCGGCGCGTCGCTGCTGGTGCGCTATGCCAACTTCGTGCGGCTGCCGCACACGCTCTTTGCGCTGCCGTTTGCCCTGGTGGGCGTGGTGGCGGCCTCGTTCGTGGCGCCGGTGACGTACCGGGTGCTGGCGCTCGTGGTGGTGGCGTTCACCGCCGCGCGGTGGGTGGCGATGGGGTTCAACCGCATCGCCGACCGGCGCTTCGACGCGGCGCACCCGCGCAACCGCGTGCGAGAGCTGCCGGAGGGACGGCTCACCCTGCTGCAGGCGTGGGCCTCGGTGGCCCTGGCCGCGGTCGTGTTCCTCGCCGCCGCGCGCGCGATCAACCCCCTCTGCTTCCTGCTGGCGCCGGCGGCGCTCTGCTGGGTGATGCTCTACAGCCTGACCAAGCGCTTCACCTGGTGGCCGCACCTCTGGCTCGGGATGAGCCTCGCGATGGCGCCGGTGGGTGGCTACCTCGCGGTCACCGGACACTGGAGCCGGCCCTGGTGGGTGCTGGCCGCGATCACCGTGGCGGTGGCCACCTGGGTTGCGGGCTTCGACATCTTCTATGCGCTCCCTGACGAGCAGTTCGACCGGGGGCAGGGCCTGCGAAGCGCCGTTGTTCGCCTCGGCGTGCCCCGTGCGATCATCCTGGCCAAGCTGCTGCATGGCCTCACGATCCCGGCCCTCGTGGCCTTCGGGCTTGGCGCAGGGTTCGGGACGTGGTACTACGCGGGTGTGGTGGTGGCTGCCGCGATCCTGGCCTATGAACACCACCTGGTCCGGGCTGATGACCTCTCGCGCCTCAACGAGGCCTTCTTCACGATGAACGCCGTCATGTCGCTGGTCGTGTTCGGGTTTGCCCTGGTGGACCGGCTGGGATGAGCGGCCGGGGCGACGCGCTTCCCGTCATCCTCGCCATGACCGGTGCCTCGGGGGCGCCGTATGGCGTGCGCCTGCTCGAGGTGCTGGCGCGTCATGGGGTGCCGACCTGGCTCATCATTTCCTCGCATGGATTCCGGCTGCTCAAGGCCGAATGCGACATCGACTCCCTGGAGTCGCTCGAGGCTGCTGCGGGAGGCCCATGGCGTTCGGTCCGGGTATTCCAGGACACTGATCGCGGCGCGCTGCCCGCGTCGGGCTCGCAGCGCACCCGTGGGATGGTGGTCTGCCCCTGCTCCATGGGGGCGGTGGCTGCGATCGCGGCAGGGACGAGCCGTTCGCTGGTCGAGCGTGCGGCCGATGTCACGCTCAAGGAGCGTCGCCGGCTGCTGCTCGTGCCCCGAGAGGCGCCGCTCTCGCTGGTGCACCTGCGGAACCTCGTGACCGTGACGGAAGCCGGGGCCACCGTCATCCCGGCGGCTCCCGGGTTCTACCACCGTCCGCAGCGCGTGGAGGACCTGGTGGACTTCATGGTGCAGCGCGTGGTGGACCAGCTCGACCTGCCAATAGAGCTGGCGCCACGCTGGGAAGGCGGAGCACGCGACGGCGGGACAGGGGGCCAGGGCCGCGCCACCCCGAAGCGGCCCGGCAGGAAGGGTGAGCCACGGTGAACCAGGTCCCGTTCCGGCTCTCGAGTTCGGCTGACGATGCGGATCCCGAGCACCGCCTCATGGTGCTGGGCGGGGTGCAGCGCGTTGCGGGAGAGGTCTCCCTCGACGACAGCGACGTGGTGTTCACCCTGGTGTCGCCGACTGCCGGCGACCCACGATCCCTCCGGGTTCCGTACGACGCGATCGCCTCCGCCGTGCTCCGGGCCGGCATCCTCACCTGGCGCCTCCGGCTCACGGCACGCCAGGGCCGCGAGTTTGCCGCCGTCGCGCCCAGGAGCCCCAATGAAGTGACGCTGCTGATCGACCGGCGTCACCGGGCGGAGGCTCGAGACTTCACTGCGGCCCTCCAGGTGCGGATCACCGAGTCGCGACTGCCCGGCCGGCAACCCCCGGCCTGACCATGCGACTCGGCGTCATCTCCGACACCCACGGCCTGCTTCGCCCCGAGGTCTTCGAGGTCTTTTCCCAGGTTGACCACATCCTGCATGCCGGTGATGTCGGCCCCCTCGACCTGCTGACGGAACTCGAGGCGCTGGCCCCGGTCACGGCGGTGTACGGCAATACCGACGACGGCGAGGTGCGTGCGCGCCTGCCCAGGGTGGCACAGGTGCGACTCGACGGCCTCGATGTCGTGGTGACCCACGGCGACCAGTTCGGCTCCCCCACGCCCGATACGTTGCAGGCGGCCTTTCCCGACGCCGAGATCATCGTGTTCGGGCACACGCACAAGCCCGTCCTGACGCTGGTCGACATGGTGGTAACGGTGATGAACCCGGGGGCGGCGGGAAAACGCCGCTTCGACATCTACCCATCGGTCGGCATCATGGAACTCGAGCCGGGAATCCCGCCGCGGGCGCGCCTGGTGCCACTCACCCAGGAATGAGGCCGGTGCGCCTGCCGGCGGAGGGCCGATGCTGCTGATCCTGGCACTCCTGGCGCCGTGGACCGATACGCTCAGGGTGGCCCGGGTGGCCACGTCGCCGGTTTTCGATGGGATGGTGAGCACTGCCGAGTACGGTGAGCCGACACTGACGGTGCCAACGCGGCAGGGTGCGGTGCGCATCTGGGCAGTGCGTGCCAACGACACTGCGTGGGTTGCCGCCCGGCTCGATGACACCTCGTCGTCCTGGATGGATGACTTCGTGATGAGCCTGGATCCGCTGGGGGACGTGACCCCGGCACCAGGCCATGACGACGTGCAGTGGTATGTCAGGCGCGTGCTCGACAGCAGCGTCGTGTACCAGGGGCGGCATGGTCGCTGGATGCCACCGGGCGACGATCCCGACTGGCGCCTGGGGCAGTTGCGCGAGGAGACGAGCTGGGAGGTCAGGGCCGCGAGTGACCGTGCGGGGTGGAGCGTCGAGATCAGGATGCCGCTGGAGTGGTTTGGGGACCGCACGGGCCGCAGGGCGCGGGTGGCATTCCGGAGTTACGACAACTCACCACACGCCTGGTATGCGTGGCCAGCGCCGCAGGAAGGTGAGCGGGCGATCCGGATCGAGCAGTTGCCGGGGCGCTGGGCGGTGGTGGACCTGCTCAAGTAGCGGAAGGGACAAGCGGCGGAGAGGAGCGGCAGAAGGCGCGACAGGATGTCGTGTGTCAGGCGTCCGGTCGATCCTTCCGGGTCCGTGACCGCCCCTGTTGCCACGACTCCGTCGCGACACCGACTGGCCACCATTCGGTTGCCTCTCCCCAGATGGCCGCATAGGAACGGGCCAGCCTCGCGGCCGATCGCGCCGAGTAGGGCTCGGGCATGACTTCGGTGACCCCGGAGCGGAGGCCCCGGATGGCGATGCCATGCTCGAACCAGGTGATGGTCGTCACGGATCCCAAGGTGGCCTGAGTTTGCGCGAATCGCCAGTGGGCGGAAAATTGGGCAGGTAGGACGAGGTCGCCTGACACGGCGCAAATGCATGGGAGCACCGGACATGGACGCTCAGGGGCCGGGGACTGCCGGGGCTGGTGTCCGCTGGGAAGTGTGGCTGGACCGCCTTGGCGAAGTGAGCGAACAGCTGGCGCGCGAGGCGCAGGCAGCGCTGGGCCCTGGGTACACGGTCGAGCGCGAGTTGGGGCGTGGCGGGATGGGCATCGTACTGCTGGCTCGCGACCTGGCACTGGACCGGCCGGTGGCCGTGAAGGTGCTCCGCCACGAGTTCGTGTCCCAGGCTGAGTTGCGCGAGCGCTTCCTGCGCGAGGGCCGCGTCGCGGCATCGTTCTCCCATCCCCACATCGTGCCGGTTCACGCCGTGATCGAGCGGCCCGAGACGCTCGGCTATGTCATGGGCTATATCGACGGGGAGACGCTGTCAGCGCGGGTTGCCCGCGAAGGTCCCATGTTGGTGAGCGATGCCGTGCGGTTGCTGCGTGAGGTCGCGTGGGGGCTGGCGTACGCCAGCGGCCGGGGCATCACCCACCGGGACGTGAAGCCGGACAACATCCTGCTGGAGCGTGCCACTGGCCGGGCCCTCCTCACCGACTTCGGGATCGCGCGGGCGGAGCAGGAAGCAGGACTCACTGGTGTTGGCCAGCTGGTGGGCACCCCGCACTACATGAGCCCGGAGCAGTCGGCGGGCGAGGTCGTGGACGGCCGGAGCGACATCTACGCGCTGGGCGCCGTGGCGTGGTTTGCCCTGACGGGACGACCGCCGTTCGACGCCCCCACGACGCCCCAGATCCTGATGCTGCACATGACCCAGCCGGTGCCCTCCTTGGCGGCGCAACGGCCGGACCTGCCACAGGCGCTCGTCGAGATCGTGGAGCGTTGCCTGGCCAAGGAACCCGATGCCCGCTTCCCGGGCGGCGAGGCAATGGTGGCCGCTCTCGAGCCGGTGGCGGCCTCGCGTCAGGGGGTGCCGGTGATGCTTCGCATGGCGACGCACCGCATGCGGGTGGCATCCGTGTTCCTGCTTGGCGCCCTCACCATCGGGCCGGCGATCGGCTTGCGCATGGCGACGCATGGCGCGCAGGTAGATGGCCTCGTCGTCCTCGCGTTCTCGCTGGCGATGTCGGCGGGCATCATGCTCACCATGGGGCAGGGTATGCGCGGCCTGGCCATGGCCGGGTACCGGCATGACGACGTGCGGGTGGCGCTTCGCACCACGGAAGCGGAGCGTGAGGAACTGGTGGCTGGGCTCCACCGGAACGCCGGGATCACCTCGCGACTCCGCGTCCGGACGCGCATCGCCTGGGCGCTGCTGGGGCTCGGTGCGTTCGCGGCGGTGGCAGCAGCGGTGCGCATGGCTCTTCTTCGGGGCGGCACCGACGCACTGCTCCCGGTCGAGCGGGCGGTCATGGTGCTGGGTGCGGCGTTCCTGGCGCTTGGGCTCGTCTTCCTCGCGACGACGCCCACCCGCCCATCGTTCGCCCGCCGTGGGCTGGTAGCGTTCTGGGCTGGAGCCGGGGGGCGCGCCGTCTTCGGACTTGTCACCCGTGGCGCACCGCGGCCGGTGGCACGGCTGTCGCCCGACTCCGCCGGGTCACGACGCAGCGCCATGACCGTGTTCGATGCGCTGGCGCCGCAGGTGCAGCGGGAGTTGCGTGACATCCCGGCGCGAATCCTGGGGCTGGAGGAGGAGGGCGACCGCCTCGATGCACGCGTGGCCGAGTTGCGCCGGACCCTGGAGGCGAGCCGCGAGGGGCCGGCCGCCTCGAGTGCCGATGACTCACTCGAGGGTACGCGCCGTCAACTCCGCCAGGAGGTGGAGGCCGCGATCGCGGCAGCGAGGACGAAGCGGGCAGGGGTCACGAACGCCCTTGAACTGGTGCGGCTCGAGTTGCTGCGGTTGCAGGCGGGCGTGGGAGATGGCGCGGCCGTCCGGCGCGCGGCGGCATACACCACCTAGCGGCGATCAGTTCCCGGCCTGGAGGGCCACCGCAGGTTCCTGCGGGGTGAGGTAGCGGCGCAGCTGCTCGCGCTGGAGGACGAAGGCCACGCGATCCAGTTCGGCGATGGGGGTGCCGCTTTCCCGTGGGAGGAAGCGGGGGTCGGTGGCCACCCCGTTGAGCCGGAGCTCGAAGTGCAGGTGGGGGCCGGTGGCGAGGCCCGACGACCCCACCGCCCCGATCACGTCACCCTGGCTCACCCGAACCCCTGGCTTGAGCCCCGGGCTGAACCGGCTCAGGTGTCCGTAGCGCGTCACCACACCGCCTGCGTGCCGGATCTCGACCAACCGGCCATAGCCCCCAACCCATCCCGCCCGCAACACCACACCATCGGCCACGCTCCGCACCGGGGCGCCGTTCGCGGCGTCGTAGTCGATGCCCTGGTGGGCCCGCCAGCGGTGCAGCACCGGGTGGAACCGGGCCCGGGAAAAGCCTGACGTGATCCGCTTGAAGTCCACCGGGGCGCTCAGGTAGCTGCGCTCGAGCGAGCGGCCCTCGGCGTCGTAGTACACGATTCGCCCGTCGGGTGCATCGAAGGCATAGACCGCCACGTGCTGTCGGCCCAGGTCGAGCTCCATGGCCAGCACGCGCCCGTAGCGCACCTCGCCATGCTCGCCCAGGAAGCGCTCGAACACGATCGCGTAGCGATCGCCGTCGTCGAGGCCGCGGGCAAAGTCCACGTCCCAGCGCAGCAGCCCGGCAATGTCCCACGCCATCACTTCGCGCTCGTGGTCGCTGAGCAGGCTGTCGGGGAGGGCTTCGGTGAGCGTGGCGCCGAGCGATGGCAGGAACTCCCCTTCGAGCGCGATTCGCTGCAGTTGCCACTCACCCTCACGCCGCCGGCTCACGGGATACACCGTGACCCGCGCGGGCTCG
This sequence comes from uncultured Gemmatimonadaceae bacterium, assembly GCA_964638035.1. Taxonomy (GTDB): domain Bacteria; phylum Gemmatimonadota; class Gemmatimonadetes; order Gemmatimonadales; family GWC2-71-9; genus JAGGAG01. Next base: position 53,232 of record CAZWXD010000007.1, read on the forward strand.
TGCGGCGCCAGGGCCCGGCTGCCGGGCACGGGCGAGCCGGCCGTGAGGGCGGCCAGAAGGGCGAGGGTGGTGACCATGCCCCCGAACTGGGGCAGGAGGAGTGCCAGCGGCTGGCCGGAGGTGCACAACAATCACACACTGGAACATGTTGCCTACCAAGCAGTTACGGGGGTAGTGCAGGAGGTGGAAGTCCCTGCAGGAGAGTGCACGGGCGGAATGCGGTGCCGGATCCCGATGGGGCGAGCCAGCGGTGGAGCCCAGCGGTGGGGTCTGGCCAGCGTACCGGGGTTGCCTGTCGGGTTCAGGCCTGGGCGAAGTCGGTGAGTCGGGTGGTCCGGCGAAGCGCGTCCGGATGCCGGCGAAACCAGGCGGAGACCAGGAGGATCTCGTCGAGCCGCTCGATTGGCAGGGGCCACGCGGGTTCGGGCGGCCGGTCGAGTTCCGTGCGCACGACGGCACGAAGGGCATCGCGCTCGATGGGGGTGTCAGGCCAGGGGTAGCTGGTCACCACCACGCCGCGTCGAATGAGGTAGGCCCGGTCGTCGCCCCGCTCCCCGGGATCGCGATACACGAAGGTGAGGAGGTCGATGGCGGTACGCGCCCGGCTCGTGGCCGCGAGGAGCCACTCGAGTTGCTCGAAGCGCTCGCGCCAGCGCGCCGCACGCTCGAAGTCCTCGGCGGCCGCCGCATCGGTCATCTGCTGCACCACGCGGTCAATCGGGGCCAGGCCTCGGCCCTCGAGGAACGCCGCCGCCACCCGGGCACGAGCCTGGTAGTCCCCTTCGGAGACATGGCCGGCACAGGGTCCGGCGCAGGTGCCCAGCTCGAAGCGGATGCAACCCGCCTGGCGGCTCGTTCCGAAAAGGTCGCCCTGCGTGGCGAACTCCATCGGCTGGTTGACGGCGCAGTCGCGCAGGCCGAGGAGGTCGTTCAGGGTGCGAACGGCGTCCAGCGTCCGGCCGAGCGAACCAAAGGGACCGTAGGCCCGCACGTCGGCCGGGAGCACTGCGCTCCCGACGTGGATGCGGGGTGCCGGGCCCTGGCTCACCTTGATGAGCACCGCCCGGCGCGACCGGTTCATCTGCACGTTGTAGGGCGGGCGATGCTGGCGGATGAGGCGGAGCTCGCCAAGGAGGGCGGCGAACTCGCTCGGCGCATAGTCCCAGCGGATGTCGTGCGCTGCCTCCAGGATCCGCGCGGCCTTCTCGTTGCCGTCACCGCCGCGGAAGTAGGTCAGCAGTCGGGCGCGGAGCCTGCGGGCCTTCCCGACATAGAGCACACGGCCGTGGGATGAGAGCATCCGGTAGACGCCCGGGCGGTTCTCGGCCAGGGCACGCACGCGCTGGCGGAGGCGCTCCACATCGCGCGACGCCGGGAGGAGTGCAGGCGCCGCGGTCAGGGGGCGGTGCGGTGCGGCACCCAGGCCGCGAAGTGGTGGCGTGTCATGCGCGGGATCCTACCGCTGGCACCGGTGGCAGAAGACGGTGATCCGGGCGTCAATGTCGTGCGTATGGGCGAGTCGAGTGCCACAGGTGCGGCAGGGCGCGCCGTCGCGCCCGTACACGAGCAGCTCCAGCTGGAAGTTACCGGGCTCCCCCCTGCCAGTGCGATAGTCCCGGAACGTGGTTCCCTGCGACCGGATGGCCGCCTCGAGGATGCGCCGGGTATGGGCCAGCAACTGCCGGGCGCTGGCGGGGGACACGCTGTTCGACGGCTTCGAGGGATCGATGCCGGCGGCGAAGAGCGCCTCGTTCGCGTAAATGTTCCCGATGCCCACCACCTTCTTCTGGTCCATGAGGACCTTCTTGATGGCCTGGCTGGACCCCTGAAGGATCCTGTGGAACCGTGCCGGCGTCAGCGCCCGGTCGAGGGGCTCGGGGCCCAGGGCCGCGTCGTATGCGGCCCAGGCCGCTTCATCCAGGAGGAGGAGCGTGCCAAGGCGACGGACGTCGCGATAGACCAGGGTGTGGCCATCGTCGAGCGGCGCCTGCAAAACGGCGTACCGCCGCTCAGCGGGGGAGAGGGTGCCGTGCTGGATGGTGAGGGAGCCGGTCATGCCTGGCTGGACCACCAGTCGTTCGCGCGTTCGGGCGTGACGACGGTCGAGCGTTCGGGGGGTGAATGCGATGATGGCGTGCTTGGCGCGCCGGGAGACCGAGGCGATCCTGGCACCTGCGAGCTGCCGGAGCAATCGCCGCTTCGTGACCCCGCGGAGTACATCATCGTGCGAGAGCCTGGCCGAGACGATGGTTCGGCCGATGAGTCCGGGGCGGAGGTCCCGCACGATGGTCTCGACTTCGGGCAGCTCGGGCATGCTGGTGGTGGAAGATACCGACGCGGCCATGCGCGCCTGCGTGGGCGCGGCCCGGTTGCACGGCAAAGGGTGGATACCGCAGTATTCGGCGCGCCAATCCCGAAGCGGACACCCCTCACGCCCTGGAGCTGTTGATGCGGATTGCGACCCTGATGGCCCTCCTGGCCACCCTACCCGTCGGCCTCGCAGCGCAGGTGGGTTCGCCGGCCGGGCCGGTGCCGCCCGCCGTCCTCGCGGCGCGGCGCGCCGCACTGGCGCAGGCCATGGGACAGGGCGTGGCCATCATCCAGTCGGCCAGCGAGCGGAGCATCGAGGGAGACTACCCGCAGGACTCCGACTACCGGGAATCCAACGACTTCTTCTACCTGACCGGCCTCGAGTCGAAGGATTCCTGGCTGGTGGTTGTGGCCGACAGCGGACGAGGGGAGAGCGTCCTCTTCCTGCCCCCGCGGGACTCGCTGCAGGAGCGCTGGACGGGGCCCACCCTTGGCCCGGGCGACGAGGCGAGCCGGCTCACCGGGATCGAGGTTACGAAGGCTGCCGACTCGGCCGCCGCGTACGTGCGGCAGGTCGTGGCCATGCGCACGTGGGGGAACCGGCCCGGCCCGGTGTGGGTGGATCGCACGGCCCGCGCGGGCGAGACCCTCCTCCTGCGCGAGTTGGCTTTCGGCGCCACCCGCGACGAGGCCCTGCCGCCGCTCCTGAACGTGCGGGCCCTGGTGGCTGGCCTTCGCCTGGTGAAGGACGCCGAGGAGTTGCGGCGCCTGCGGAAGGCGATCGACATCACGGGTGAGGCGCTGGTCGAGGCCATGCGCGCCATCCACCCGGGGATGTATGAGTACGAGATCGAGGCAGTGATCGAGGAGGGCTTCCGGCGTCGGGGTGCGGAGCGCCTGGGCTTCCCCAGCATCGTGGGGGTGGGACCCAACTCCACCGTGCTGCATTACGACAAGAGCCGGCGGCGGGCCGAGGCGGGCGAACTCGTCGTGATGGACGTGGGCGCGGAGTACGGCTACTACACCGCCGACGTGACGCGGACGGTGCCCGTGAACGGGACGTTCACCCCGCGGCAGCGCGAGTTGTACAACCTGGTCCTTGCCACGCAGCAAGCCGCCATGGATTCCGTGCGACCGGGCATCACGGTGCGGGACCTCAACCGGATCGCCCGCGCGTACATGAAGGCGAACTCCGGCACGCTCTGTGGCGAGGCCCCGTGCGACCGCTACTTCGTGCACGGCCTCTCGCACTGGCTGGGCATGGACGTGCACGACGTGGGGGCGTACGGCCAGCCCCTGCAGGCCGGCATGGTGCTGACGGTGGAGCCGGGGATCTACATCCCGGCCGAGAACACGGGCATCCGGATCGAGGACGATGTCCTGGTGACCGCCACGGGGCACGAGCTGCTCTCCACCCGGGCCCCGCGTGCGGCGAGCGACATCGAGAAGGTCATGCGCTCGAAGCGCTGAGCCCTAGTCCACGATGGTCACGTTGCCGAGTGCTGCCACCGTTTCCTGCGTGAAGACGCTCAGGTGGGCAACGACCTCGTGCAGTCCGGGTGCCAGGCCGGCCGGGATCGGTGCCGTCACCGAGTTGCAGACGTCGGCACAGCCGTTCGCGTTCGATGTCACGTAGGTGCCGCCGGTGTACCATCGGAGCACGATCTGCCCCGGCATGTTGGTGCCCGTGATGGTCAGCAGGTCGCCGTTGCTCTTGTCGAGCGTGGTGGGCGACGCACCGCTGATGGTGTACTCCGGGGCGAGGATCGCGCGCGTCTGCGCCGAGAAGGTCCGGCCGCCGTTGCCGGTGTAGGACACGCCCACCTGTCCCTGGGCCTGCGGATCGGCGAAGGGTCCTGGCCCGAGCATCCTCGGGTCCAACCGCACGAACAGGCGCCACGTGCCGGTCAGCGGTTCGAGCTCCTTGCTCCTGTAGGCCGGGTCTTCGACGGGATCGTTCGGGTCGATGATCGTCGCGTCCTGGCCGGCGACCGTGAGCGTCGGGGTCATGTCCAGTGGATAGTGTCCCTGCACGATGAAGGAGACGAGGTCGCCGCCCCGCAGCACCGGCGGGGAGAACGGATAGTCGTAGTTGTCTTCCAGCCTGATGCTTGGCGGGACGTTGAACTCGATCACCTGCTCATAGGTCACGCCGGTGAAGGTTCCATCGTCGTTGCGCCAGTTGACCCGCACCTTGCCGCGCCGGAGGATGGCTGTCCCCGGCGGGCTCTTCTGGTCGACCTTGAGTTCCGTGGGAGTTGCCGAGGTCACGGTGGGTGCGCTGACGGTGCACCCGGCCGGCTCGCAATCCACGATCCGGATGTAGTACCGGGAGATGTCAGTTCCGAAGCCGCTGCCGTGGATGGTCAGGACCTCGTCCAGCCAGGGGCTGGCCGGGGAGATGCCGCTGATGATCATTTGTCCCGACGGGGGCGGCGGCGGGGGCGGCGGCGGATCGGGGTCCGGATCGGGTTCGCTGCCGGATCCGCATGCGGCCAGGGCCAGCATCAGTGCCGGCCGCACCAGGGCTGGCCGCAGGAAGCGCAGTACGGGCATCACGTCTCCGCAGAAGGGGCTGCTGGAGAAGCGCAGGCGGGCGTCCGGGCCTGCCACACGCCCCCGCGACCCTCCTGCAACCGCTTCCGGAGCCGCTCGCCATGCACATGGGGCTCCGCAGCCTCCGGGCCGGGCGGCGCAGGCACGTCGGGGGCCGGGCAGCTGCGCGGAGCGGCGTGGTCAGGCATAGAATGGTTCATGCAGGAGAAGCGCGATCGCCCGGCGGAGGCTGCCACCCCGCGGGCGTCAGGGCGACAGGACATCAGGTACCAGGCTTCACCGGAGCCCCACATGACCGGACCGCCAGGCCAGCCGGCCGACCTTCCGATAACTGACCTCCTGCATGCGTGGTCGGCCGGCGACCATGGCGCCCCCGACCGGCTCTTGCCGCTTCTCTATCAGCTCCTGCACGACATCGCCGCCCGCCACCTGCGGAGGGAAGCCGTTGGCCACACCCTTACCCCGACGGCACTGGTCCACGAGGCCTGGATGCGCCTCGCCGCCCAGGCGCGCCTCACCATCAACGACCGCACCCACTTCCTGGCGCTCGCCTCGGGCGCCATGCGGCGGGTCCTGGTGGACCACGCGCGCCGCCGGCTGGCCGACAAGCGGGTGGCGCCGCCACCACTCGAGTCGTTCGACCTGGCCCGCGCCTCCACCGACGAATGGGCCGTCACGGTCATTGCCGTGCACGATGCGCTCGACCGCCTGCGGCAGGTGGACGAGCGGCTCCACAGGGTGGTGGAGTGCCGCTTCTTTGGCGGCCTCACCGAGGACGAGACCGCGGAGGTGCTGGGCGTGAGCGTGCGGACGGTGCATCGTGACTGGCTCAAGGCGCGCGGGTGGCTGCTGATGGCGCTGCGTGACTGATTCCGCCGAGCGCTGGCGGCGGGCGCTGGCCATCGTGGACCAGGTCCTCGACCTCGCCGAGCCGTCCCGCACGGACGCCGTGCTCGCCGCCGCAGGGGGCGACGCCGACCTCGCGGGGCTGGTGCGCCGCTGGCTGGCGGCACACGATGAATCGGCGGCGCTCGACCACTGGTCGGCCATCAACGCCAGCGCCCTGACCGAGCTGGCGGCGCCGCTGCCGGCCGGCAGCCTGGTGGGCGCCTGGCGGCTGGTCCGGGTCGCCGGATCGGGCGGGATGGGCACCGTCTACGAGGCCGAGCGTGCCGATGGTGCGTTCGAGCTGCGGGCCGCGCTCAAGATCGTGCGCCACCTGGGTGACCTGGCGCTCCTCTCCGAGCGCCTCCGGCGCGAGCGCGCGATCCTCGCCACGCTCGAGCATCGCAACATCGCCCGGCTCCTCGACGGGGGCATCACGCCGACCGGCCTGCCCTGGTATGCCATGGAGTTCGTCGAGGGCACCCCCATCACCGACTGGTGCGCCACCCAGCACCTCGCTGTTCGCGGGCGGCTCGCGCTCTTCCAGCAGGCATGCGACGCGGTCCAGTATGCCCACCAGCGCCTCGTGGTCCACCGCGACCTCAAGCCGGCCAACATGCTCGTGACCCCGGCGGGCGACCTCAAGCTCCTCGACTTCGGCATCGCCGCCCTGCTCGACGACGAGTCGCCCGGCCCCGAGGACCGGCCGCGCACCCTCGCGCGGCTGCTGACGCCGGAGTATGCCAGCCCCGAGCAGCGTCGCGGCGAACCGGCCACAGTCGGCGCCGACGTGTACTCGCTTGGTGTCGTGCTCCACGAACTGCTGGTCGGGAAGCGCCCCGCCTCCGACGATCCCCCCACACCGTCGTCCGCCCTCTCTGCCCTCTCCGCCCCGTCCGCCGCCACCCTCTCGGCGCGTTCCATCGACCGCGACCTCGACTCCATCACGCTCACCGCGCTCGATCCCGACCCGTCGCAGCGCTACGGCTCGGTGGAGGCACTCGGAGCCGACATCGTCAGGCACCTCGCCGGCCTTCCCGTGCGCGCACGTCAGGGCACGTGGGGTTACCGGGTGGGGAAGTTCATTCGGCGGAATCGCGTCGGGGTCGTCCTGGGAACCCTGGCCGTCGCCGCAGTGCTGGGGGGTGCGACCGCCACCATGCTCCAGGCCCGGCGCGCACGGCAGCAGGCCGCGGTAGCCCAGCGATCCTCGGATTTCGTGGTGGGGCTGCTCGAACTCTCGTACCCCTACGACTCCGGAGGCACGGCACAGTCACTCCGGTCGATGCTCGACAGTGGTGCCGCCCGCGTCCGGGCCCGGCAACGAAACGGCGAGTCTGTGGACCCCGATCTCCTTACGGCGCTCTCGCTCGGGTTCTATGGCCTGGGCCGCTTCGACCGCAGCGTGGCGCTCGACAGCCAGGCCCTGGCCATCCGCCTGGCGACCCGTGAGCCCGACTCGATGCTGGCTGCCGCCAGGTGGCAGCTGGCCGAGAGCCTCCGGCTCGCGGGACGACAGCGCGAGGCCGCGAACCTGTACGCCGACGTGCTCGCCTTCGAGGTCGCGAAGCATGGCCGGGACGGGCCTGACGTCGCGCGCCTCCTGCAGTCCATGGCACGAGCCTACCGTTCCATGAACGACCTGGCCACCGCCGACTCGTTGCTGGACCTTGCCTTTCGCATCCTGGAGGCGAACCCCGGGCTTGGCCGCATTGCCCTCGCGCATGCCTGGCAGACCCGGGGCCACATCCGCCTCGAGCGTGGCGACCTTGCCGGGGCGGCCGAGGCGTACACAACGGCGCAGCAGGTCCGGCGCGACGTCCGCGCCAGCGAGATCGAGGTGGCGAACTCCGCCGCGGACCTGGCAGGCGTTGCGCGACGCCAGGGCAACCTGGCGCTCGCGGACTCCCTCATCGAGGCCTCGCTCGACGTCAAGCGCCGGTACCTGGGCGATGTGCACCCCGAGGTGGCCGACGACATGCGCGAGCTGGGCGCCATTGCGCTTGCCCGTGGGGATGCGGCGGGAGCCGCACGCACCTATCGCGATGCCCTGGCCCGCTATGCCGCGGCGGGCTGGATCCCCCAGTGGCGCGGCGCCCCGGCGCGGGTGGGGCTGGCGGAGGCGCTCATCAGGCTGGATCGGAAGGCCGAAGCGCGGGCCCTGCTCGATACCGCCCTGGCGGAGCTCGCCGAACTTGAGGTCACGCCATCAAGGCTCCGGCAGGACGCAGAGCGCATGAGGAATCAGGTGGCCACCCGGTTGCCCGGTACCAGTGGGCTGCAGGGGTACAGTCGCCAGTAAACTGGCAGCCCACTGGTGACGGGTGGTCGGTTTCCGGCAACGGTTCACGCCTGGCTGCTGACCCGCAACAGGTGGCGTCCGCCGGCCTCCCGGCCGCTATGCGGCGAGCGAGCCAGCTGGGCTGCGCCCCTCGACCGCCTGCCGGATCCGCGCGAGGTGATGCCAGGCATGCCGCAGCGCATGGTCCTCGATGACAAACTGTGCCGTGACGATGGCGCCGTAGGCAAGCGAGAAGGCGGCGGCGGAATCCAGCTGGGCGTCGGTGAACTGGCGGATCTCGTCTGCTGCGACCCTGCTGTTGCGAAGCAGCAGGCCCAGCGCCTCGGAGCGCTCGACCTGGGCAAACTCCTCGGCGTGCTTCGCATTGATCGCCGCAACGTCCGCCCATGAAACGTTCATGACCGGTTCGCCCCTCGCGATGGCGCGTGTTACGTCCATCTCGATCGGATACATGCTCGCCACGTGATGCACGATCACATTGACCGGCCGGCCGTCGCGTACCTTGCGCATCCATTCGGTCGACGCGAGGTCGCCAACGTACGTCGCCAGTTGCTGCACGCCGGTCTCCAACCGTGCTGCCAGGGCCTTCGCTCGCTGTCCCACCGTTCGCTCCTGTGATTGAGGTTGCCTGCAGAGGGGAGTGCGCGTGAGTGGCGACCGGAGCGACATCGCCTGAACCCGGGGCGGCAGCATGCCCTGCAGCCCTCATGGGGCAGCGAGGGCCATGTTGCGCCCGGCGGTGGCTGGGGGCATGTTGGAAGGGCAGGCATTGTCGCTGTTCCCTTCCAGGAGGCAGGACGTATGACCACCGCCATTCGGCCCGATGAAGCGGCCACCCTTCCCGACATCGCTGCGGGATTCACGACCTCGGTTCCCATCCGCGCGCGGTACGACAACTGGATCGCCGGCGAGTACCGGGCCCCGGCACGCGGGCAGTACTTCACCAACCCGTCCCCCGTGACCGGCCAGCCGCTCTGCGAGGTGGCGCGGTCCACCCATGAGGACGTGGACGCGGCGCTCGACGCGGCGCACGCCGCCGCGGTGAGCTGGAACGCCACCTCACCCACCTACCGCGCCATCATCCTGAACAAGATCGCGGACCGCCTCGAGGAGCACCTGGCCACCCTGGCCTTCATCGAGACGATGGACAACGGCAAGCCCATCCGCGAGACGACCCATGCCGACCTCCCGCTCGCCATTGACCACTTTCGCTACTTCGCCGGCGCCATTCGCGCCCAGGAAGGCGGCATCAGCGAGGTGGACCACGACACGGTCGCCTACCACTTCCACGAGCCCCTCGGCGTGGTGGGGCAGATCATCCCGTGGAACTTCCCGCTGCTGATGGCGGTGTGGAAGCTGGCGCCGGCGCTGGCGGCGGGGAACTGCGTGGTGCTCAAGCCGGCGGAGCAGACGCCGGTCTCCATCATGGCGTTCATGGAACTCATCGCCGACATCCTGCCCAGCGGTGTCGTGAACGTGGTGCAGGGCTTCGGCGTCGAGGCGGGGAAGCCGCTCGCGTCGAGCAACCGCATCGCGAAGATCGCCTTCACCGGCGAGACCACGACCGGCCGGCTGATCATGCAGTACGCCTCGGAGAACCTCATTCCCGTCACGCTGGAGCTGGGCGGCAAGTCGCCCAACATCTTCTTTGCCGACGTGATGGCGGCCGACGACGACTTCTTCGACAAGGCGCTCGAGGGCTTCGCGATGTTCGCCCTCAACCAGGGCGAGGTCTGCACCTGCCCGTCGCGGGTCCTGGTGCAGGCGAAGATCTACGACAAGTTCATGGAGCGGGCGGTGGCCCGGACCAAGGCGATCGTCGAGGGGAACCCGCTCGACAGTGCCACGATGATCGGGGCCCAGGCGTCCAACGACCAGCTCGAGAAGATCCTGAGCTACATCGACATCGGGAAGAAGGAGGGGGCGAAGGTCCTCACCGGCGGCGCCCGCCGGGTGCACCCGGGCGAGCTCAAGGACGGCTACTACATCCAGCCGACGATCTTCGAGGGCCACAACAAGATGCGGGTGTTCCAGGAGGAGATCTTCGGGCCGGTGGTGGCGGTCACGAAGTTCAAGGACATGGACGACGCGCTTTCCATCGCCAATGACACCCTCTACGGCCTGGGCGCGGGCGTGTGGAGCCGCGACATCAACACCTGCTACCGCATGGGCCGCGGGATCAAGGCAGGACGCGTCTGGACCAACTGCTACCATGCGTACCCCGCCCACGCGGCGTTCGGCGGGTACAAGCAGTCGGGCATCGGGCGGGAGAACCACCGCATGATGCTGGGCCACTACCAGCAGACCAAGAACATGCTGGTGAGCTACAGCCCGAAGAAGCTGGGCTTCTTCTAGCCGATGGACGTCGCCCGGGTCGGCATCACCCCGGAGGCCGAACACGTGCTCCGCGACCTCGTCGCGGAGCATGGCCCGCTCCTGTTCCACCAGTCGGGGGGCTGCTGTGACGGCAGCTCCCCGATGTGCTACCCCCGCCGGGAGTTCAAGGTGGGGCAACGGGACGTGTACCTGGGTGATGTCGCCGGCACGCCGGTGTACATCGGCGCGCTGCAGTACGAGGCCTGGCGGCACACCCAGTTGCTCATTGACGTCGTGCCGGGCCGGGGCGGGGGATTCTCCCTCGAGGCCCCGCTCGGCGTGCGCTTCCTCACCCGATCCCGGGTGTTCGACGCCGCCGAACAGGCGTGGCTGGACGCCTGCCCACCCCAGGTCGGGGAGCAGGGCGTCGGTAGCGCGAAGTAGTTGCAGGTAGCTAGGTTACGGGTGATAGACACTTCCTATTACCATATGTCAGCGGGCTATTTGCCGCGCTGCGGCCAAGTCCTGAGATTCAGCATTCCATGAAGGACGTCGCGCTGGACCTGGCGTCGTACGGGTTACCGGCACGTCGCCGCGTGCGCCTGCACCGGCCAGTGCCGTCCCTGTTCCTGGAGCCTCAATGAGCACCCCTGCCTGGCAAGCCGCAGTGGATGCGGCGGTGAGCGAGCACATCAGCACGCCCGGCGCGCTGATGCCCATCCTGCACGCGGTGCAGCACCGGATCGGGCACGTTCCCCCCGAGGCCGTCCCCGTCATCGCCCGGGCGCTCAACCTGAGCCGTGCTGAGGTGCACGGCGTGGTGAGCTTCTACCATGACTTCCGGAGCACCCCGCCCGGGCGCCACGTGGTGCAGGTCTGCCGCGCCGAGGCGTGCCAGTCGATGGGGTGCGACGCCCTGGTGGAGCACGCGAAGGAGCGGCTGGGTGTGGACTTCCACGGGACCACCGCCGACGGTGCCATCACCCTCGAGGCGGTGTACTGCCTCGGGAACTGCGCCCTGAGCCCTGCCGTGATGGCCGATGGCGAGCTGCATGGCCGGATGACGCCAAGGCGCTTCGACGAGCTGGTGACGCAGCTGGAGGCAGCACCATGACCCGCGTGTTCGTGCCCCGCGACGCGGCGGCACTCTCGGTTGGCGCCGAGCGAGTGGCGCAGGCGATCGCGGCCGAGGCGGCGGTGCGGGGTGCAGACGTGCGGCTGGTCCGCAACGGCTCGCGCGGGCTCCTGTGGCTGGAACCGGTGGTCGAGGTGGAAACGGCCGCCGGTCGCGTGGCATACGCGCCGGTGACGGCGGCAGACGTACCCGGCCTCTTCGACGCGGGGTTCCTCGCCGGGAAGCCGCACCGGCTCTCGCTCGGGCCCATCGAGCAGCACCCGTACTTCGCGCGGCAGGAGCGCCTCACCTTTGCGCGGGTCGGGATCACCGACCCGGTCTCGCTGGCCGACTACGAGGCGCACGACGGCTACCGCGGCCTCCGGAACGCGCTCGGCATGAGTGGCGCGGCGGTGGTCGAGGCGGTGACGCTGTCGGGCCTGCGGGGACGGGGCGGGGCGGCGTTCCCCACGGGCATCAAGTGGAAGACGGTGCTGGGCACCACGGCGCCGCAGAAGTACGTCGTCTGCAACGCCGACGAGGGGGATTCGGGCACCTTCTCCGACCGGATGATCATGGAGGGCGACCCGTTCGTCCTGCTGGAGGGGATGACCATCGCGGGCATCGCGGTGGGTGCCACCATGGGATACATCTACCTCCGCTCGGAATACCCGCACGCCGCCCGCGCGCTCAACGAGGCGATCCGTGCGGCCCGTGCGGGGAACCGCCTCGGCGCGGACATCATGGGGAGCGGGAAGCACTTCGACGTCGAGGTGCGGATGGGCGCCGGCGCCTATATCTGCGGCGAGGAGACGGCCATGCTCGAGAGCCTCGAGGGGAAGCGGGGCATGGTGCGCTTCAAGCCCCCGCTCCCGGCCATCGAGGGGCTCTTCGGGAAGCCGACCATCGTCAACAACGTGATCTCGCTGGCGAGCGTGCCGATCATCCTGGACAAGGGTGGCGAGTACTACCGGGACTACGGGATGGGCCGCTCGCGCGGGACGCTGCCGTTCCAGCTGGCGGGGAACATCAGGCAGGGCGGTCTGGTGGAGAAGGCCTTCGGCCTGACCCTTCGGGAGCTGCTGTACGACTTCGGCGGCGGGTCGGCCTCGGGCCGCCCGATCCGTGCGGTGCAGGTGGGCGGGCCGCTGGGGGCGTACCTTCCCGAGTCGCAGTTCGACACGCCGCTCGACTACGAGGCGTTTGTCGGCATCAACGCCATGCTGGGCCACGGCGGGGTCGTCGCGTTCGACGACACCGTGGACATGGCGAGGATGGCGCGCTACGCGATGGAGTTCTGTGCCATCGAGTCGTGCGGCAAGTGCACCCCGTGCCGCATCGGCTCGGTGCGCGGGGTGGAGGTGATCGACCGGATCGTCGCCAACGAGCAGCGCGCGGCGAACGAGGTGGTGTTGCGCGACCTCTGCGACACGATGTTGTCGGGCTCGCTCTGCGCCCTGGGTGGCATGGTGCCGTACCCGGTGCTGAGTGCGGTGAACCACTTTCCGCAGGACTTCGGCCTGAACGGGGCGGGGAAGCACGCAAGGAGTGCAACATGACGCTCATGACCCGGGGACTCGACTACGGCACGCCGGAGGTGGTGGGCGGGACGGACGTCACGCTCACCGTGGACGGCGTGGCGGTGACAGTGCCGGCCGGCACGTCGGTGCTGCGCGCGGCGGCCACCGCCGGTGTCGGCATTCCCAAGCTCTGCGCCACGGACAGCCTCGACGCCTTCGGCTCGTGCCGCCTCTGCCTGGTGGAGATCGAGGGCCGGCGCGGCTACCCGGCCTCATGCACCACGCCGGTGGAGCCGGGGATGAGCGTGAAGACCCAGAGCCCGAAGCTGGGGAGCCTCCGGCGCGGGGTGATGGAGCTGTACCTCTCCGACCACCCCGCAACGTGCACCGGGGCCGGGACCCATGGGGTGTGCGAGCTGCACGACATGGCGGACGCCGTGGGGCTGCAGGAGGTGCGCTATGGCCGCGAGGGCGCGGGCCACCTCGACCTGCCGACGGACGTGTCCAACCCGTACTTCGCCTTCGACCCCACGCGCTGCATCGTCTGTTCCCGCTGCATCCGCGCCTGCGACGACATCCAGGGCACCTACGCCCTCACCATCAACGGCCGCGGCTTCGACTCGGTCATCTCCCCGGGGCAGATGGAGCCGTTCATGGAGTCGGAGTGCGTCTCCTGCGGTGCCTGTGTGCAGGCCTGCCCCACTGAGGCGCTGATGGAGAAGAGCGTCATCGAGGCGGGGCTGCCGGAGCGCGAGGTCATCACGACCTGCGCCTACTGCGGGGTCGGCTGCTCGTTCCGGGCGGAGCTCCGGGGTGACCAGGTCGTGCGGATGCTGCCCAACAAGGCGGGCGCGGCCAACCATGGGCACGCCTGCGTGAAGGGGCGCTTTGCCTGGGGCTACGCCACGCACCCCGACCGCATCAAGCGGCCGATGATCCGGGCGAGCATCAACGAGCCCTGGCACGAGGTGAGCTGGGACGAGGCCATTGCCCATGCCGTTTCCGAGTTCAAGCGCATCCAGGGCAAGTATGGCCGCGACTCGATCGGGGCCATCGCCTCCTCCCGCTGCACCAACGAGGAGACGTACCTGGTGCAGAAGCTGGTGCGGGCCGGCTTCGGCAACAACAACGTGGACACCTGTGCCCGCGTGTGCCATTCGCCCACCGGCTTCGGCCTCAAGGCGACGCTGGGTGAGTCGGCGGGGACCCAGGACTTCGATTCTGTCCAGCATGCCGACGTGGTGTTCGTCATCGGGGCCAACCCGACCGACGGGCACCCGGTCTTCGCCTCGCAGATGAAGCGCCGGCTGCGCAAGGGCGCGCGGCTCATCGTGGCCGACCCGCGCCGCATCGACCTGGTCCGGTCGCCCCACACCAGCGCCGACTTCCACCTCAAGCTCATGCCGGGCACCAACGTGGCCCTGATCACCGCGCTCGCGCACGTGGTCGTGACCGAGGGGCTCGTGAACGAGCAGTTCGTGCGGGAGCGCTGCGAGGTGGACAGCTTCGAGCAGTGGCGTGAGTTCGTGGCCCGGCCGGAGCACTCCCCCGAGGCCACCGCGAAGGTCACGGGCGTGCCGGCCGCCGACGTGCGGGGCGCGGCCCGGCTCTACGCCACCGGCGGCAACGCGGTCATCTACTACGGCCTCGGCGTCACGGAGCACAGCCAGGGCTCGACCATGGTCATGGGCATTGCCAACCTGGCGATGGCCACGGGCAACCTGGGCCGCGAGGGCGTGGGCGTGAACCCGCTCCGCGGGCAGAACAACGTCCAGGGGTCCTGCGACATGGGCTCGTTCCCGCACGAGTTCCCGGGCTACCGGCACGTGCTCGACGACGCCGTCCGCAAGTCGTTCGAGGACGAGTGGGGCGTGACGCTGGAGAAGGAACCCGGGCTCAGGATCCCCAACATGTTCGACGCCGCCCTGGGCGGCTCGTTCAAGGCGCTCTACTGCCAGGGCGAGGACATCGCCCAGTCCGACCCGAACACGCAGCACGTCACGGCGGCGCTCGCCGCCATGGAGTGCATCGTGGTGCAGGACATCTTCCTGAACGAGACGGCCAAGTACGCGCACGTGCTCCTGCCGGGGTCGTCGTTCCTGGAGAAGGACGGGACCTTCACCAACTCCGAGCGGCGCATCTCCCGGGTGCGGAGGGCGATCCCGCCACTCGCCGGCAAGGAGGACTGGGAGGTCACCTGCCTGCTCTCCAACGCCCTGGGCTTCCCGATGCACTACACGCACCCGTCCGAGATCATGGACGAGATCGCGCGGCTCACCCCGACCTTCCAGGGCGTGAGCTACGAGAAGCTCGACCGGCTGGGCAGCATCCAGTGGCCCTGCAACGACGAGGCCCCGGAGGGGACCCCGGTCATGCACGAAGTCGAGTTCGTGCGCGGCAAGGGAAAGTTCTTCCCCACCGAGTACGTCGCGACCGACGAGAAGGTCAACCAGCGGTACCCACTCATCCTCACCACGGGCCGCATCCTCGCCCAGTACAACGTCGGGGCGCAGACCCGCCGCACCTCCAACGTGGAGTGGCACGACGAGGACCGGCTGGAGATCCATCCGCACGACGCCGAGGAGCGGGGCATCGTGGACGGGGCATGGGTGGGCATCGTGAGCCGGGCCGGGGAGACGACGCTCCGGGCGTGGGTCACCGACCGGATGCAGCCGGGCGTGGTCTACACCACGTTCCACCACCCGGAGACCGGCGCCAACGTCCTCACCACCGAGAACTCCGACTGGGCCACCAACTGCCCCGAGTACAAGGTGACGGCGGTGCAGGTGATGCCGGTGTTCCAGTCGTCCGAGTGGCAGGAGCGGTTCCGGGAGTTCGACGAGGAGCAGCAGGCGCACCTCGAGCAGCGGGTCCGGTCGCGGCAGCGGGCGCGCTGACATGAACATCGACCACCTGGTGAAGATGGCCAACGACATTGGCCAGTTCTACGAGGCGCTTCCCAATCGGCAGGAGGGGCTCAACGGGGTGGCGCGCCATATCCGCCGCTCCTGGGACCCGCGCATGCGCCGCGACCTGTTGCGGGAGATGGATGCAGGCGGGGCCAGGTCGATGCGCCCCTTCGTGCGGGAGGCGATCGAGGGACACCGGGCGGAGCTGACCCCGGCGGAGGGGTGATGGACGACGACACGGGGACGCCAGGGGCGTCCCCGCGCTGCTTATGGGGCCCGGGAGGATGGGCTGAGGCGCCGGCAGCCGGGCACGCCAGGCTCTGCCCGTGCTGACCCGCAACCTCGAGTACCTCGTGGCGCTGGCGCAGGAGCGCCACTTTGCCCGCGCCGCCACGCTCTGCCACGTGGCACAGCCGACCCTGTCGGCCGGGATCAAGCAGCTGGAAGTGGACCTGGGCGTGCTGATCGTGGCGCGAGGGCAGCGGTTCGAGGGGTTCACGCTCGAGGGAGAGCGCATCCTGGCGTGGGCCCGGCGCATCCTCGCCGATGTCGAGAGCCTGCATCAGGAGGTGAGCGGGCTCCGTGAAGGGCTCGTGGGCCGGCTCCGGATCGGGGCGATCCCCACCGCACTTCCCGTCGTGGACAAGCTCACCACGCCATTCCACCGGGCGCATCCAGGCGTCACGATCACCGTCATGACGCACACGTCCATCGAAATCCAGCAGGGCCTGGACACCTTCTCGCTGGATGCCGGGGTCACCTACCTCGAGAACGAGCCGCTGGTGCGCGCGCGGGGCTACCCGCTCTACACCGAGCGGTACTACGTCGTGGTGCCGGCCGGGAACGCGCTCGCCCAGTCCCCGACGGCGCGCTGGGCTGATGCGGCGAGGTTGCCCCTCTGCCTCCTCACCCCCGACATGCAGAACCGGCGGATCCTCAACGCCGCGTTCGACGCGGCAGGGGTTCCCGTGCGCGCGGCGGTCGAGTCCAACTCGGTGCTCGCGATCACGGCACATGTGTGGTCGGGGGCCTGGTGCACCGTGATCCCGCAGGCGTTCCTGCCGCTCTTCCGGGCTGATGCCGGGGTGCGGGCCATCGCGCTGGTGGATCCGGTGGTGACGCACACGGTGGGGTTGGTGGTGCCCGACCGGGAGCCGCTCACCCCCTCGGCGGGGGAGTTGGTGAAGGTGGCGGCGCAGTGGCCGCCCGCCGCCTGAACTCCGCGGTCCGCTCGCGCGCGCGCCCGAGGATGGCCGGGAAGCGCGGGTGGCCCCTGAGCGGCGCCAGGCAGGGGCAGTAGCGCTCGATGTAGTCCACCGGATGGAAGCCCGCCTCGACCGCCCGCGCGAGGCAGTCGAGGCCGCCCTCCATGTCGCCTGCCATGGCGAAGGCCTCGGCCAGGTGGAAGGTGATGTGGGCGTCGAAGGGCGTGTCGCGGAGCGGCGCCACCAGGGCCAGCCCTTCATCCTTCCTCCCATCCATCGACGCCAGGAGCGAGGCGAGGTGCAGCGTGTAGGGCATGGTGGGAACGCGCTCCCGCATCACCTTGAGCGCCGCCGCCGCCTCGCCCCTTGCATCGAGCATTGTCGCCGCGTAGCCCAGGCTCCAGTGCAGGATGGGGTTCTCCGGGTCGGCGGCCACGGCCTGGCGCAGGTAGTGCACTCCCTCGGTGGCGCGGCCGGCAAACCAGGTGCTGGCACCCGCGAGCAGGCTGGCCATGGGGGAGAGCGGATCCACCTCGAGGAAGCGCCGGCTCACCTCGAGGCATTCCTCCACCTGGCCCGCCCCCTGGTACGCGATGCCGCGGAAGAACCAGGCATCCTGGTCGGTGCCATCACGCTCCAGGGCCTCGCCAAGGAAGCGGACGGCGGCCCACTGGTCACCGCGTTCATACCCCACGAAGCCGCGAATGCTGTAGCCATAGGCCTCGTCCGGCGCGAGCTCGATGAGGGCCCGGCCCTCGGCGTCGGCGCGATCGAGCTGGTCGTGGCTGGTGCTCATCCCCGCCCGGACCTGGGCAATGAGCATGTATGCCTGCAGCGCACGGAGGGGCGGCGTGTTGCCCTCGATGGCCACGGCCCGGGACAGCAGGGCGCCAACCCGGTCGAGCGGGGTGCCGTAGCGCCGGACCAGGAGGCGTGCCTGGAGGTACAGCTCGAATGCGCGGGGGTCGCGGATCAGCCGGCTCGAGAGGCGGGCACTCTCGCTGGTGGAGAGCTGGACCCTGAGGGCCTCGACGATCGCACGGGACACGCGCTCCTGCAGGTCGAAGACGTCGTCCATGGTGCCGTTGTACTTCCCGGCCCAGCGCTGTGTGTTGTCGGCGGCATCGGTGAGCTGGGCGGTGATGCGAAGGGCCTGGCCCGCACGGCGGACGGAGCCGGCAAGGACGTACTCGACACCCAGCTCCCGCCCGATCTCGGGGGCGGCCTTCGTGGTGCCCTTGTACTGCATGGCCGAGACGCTGGAGATGACCCGGAGGGCGTGGATACCCGAGAGGTCGGCGATGAGCTCCTCGGTGAGTCCTTCGGTGAAGTACTCATTGTCGGGGTCGGGGCTCAGGTTCGCGAAGGGCAGGACGACGATCGCCTTCCGCGCCGGTGCCTCGGGCTGGCGCGTGGTTGGCTGTGCCGGCACTGCGGCGGGCGTGCGCAGCGCGGTGGCAGCCTCACTGCCGCTCGTGAAGCGGGCCTCGGCGTCCTTCTCCAGGAGGCGTGCAATCGCGGCGTCCACGCCCCTGGGCACGCCGGCCCGCCGCGATCCCGCTGGCGCCGGCGTGTGGGTGAAGCGGCGGGCGATGGTGGCCTGCACCGTGGGGCCGGAAAAGGCCACCTCGCCTGTCAGCATCTCGTAGAGCACGCAGCCCAGGGCGAAGAGGTCACTCCGGCCGTCCACCTCGCTGCCTGCGGCCTGCTCGGGGCTCATGTAGGCCGGCGTGCCGACGGTGAGGCCCACCTGGGTGAACGCCTGCGACGCGCCACCCGCGGCGACGAGGGCCTTGCCGATGCCGAAGTCGGCCACGATCGCGTGGCCCTCGTGCAGGAGGATGTTCTCCGGCTTCACGTCGCGGTGGACGATGTCCTGCCGGTGTGCGTGGTCCAGCGCGTCGGCCACCTGCGCGGCGATGGTGACGGCCTCGTCCACCGGCAGGGGGCCGGCCTCGAGGCGCCGGCGCAGGGTCTGCCCGCGCATCACCGGCATGGTGAAGTAGAGGAAGCCGCCAGCCTCACCGGAGTCGTAGAGCGGCAGGATATGGGGGTGGTTGAGCCGCGCGGCGAGGCGGATCTCGCGGAGGAAGCGGTCGCGCGTCAGGGCCTCGCCCACGTCGGGGCGCAGGACCTTGAGCGCCACCTCGCGGTCATGCTTCAGGTCGCGCGCGAGGTATACAGTGGCCATGCCGCCATGGCCCAGCGCCGACACCACCTCGTAGCGGCCGCCCAGGGCGGTGCCCAGCTCGTGCACCTGGCCTCCCGTGGTCGGGTCAGCCACGCCTGCGTGCGGCCTCGCGCCAGCCGATGTCGTGGCGGTACACCTTGCCCTCGAACTGGATGGACTCGGCGCCGGCGCGGCTCCGCGCCTGTGCGTCCTCGAACGACCGGCCTACGCCGGTGACCGCGAAGACACGGCCGCCGCTTACGCGGAGCGTGCCCTTCTCGTCGCGCGTGGTGCCGGCGTGGAAGATCATGACACCCTCAGGTGGCTTCTGGGGCAGGCGGATCTCCTGGCCCTTCCGCGGCGTCCCGGGATAGCCCTCCGAGGCGAGCACCGTGGTCACGGCGAAGAGGCCCCCGGGAGTTACCAGGGCTGGGGGTGCGTCCCCCTTCGCGATGGCCTCGAATGCCGAGGTCAGCCCGCCGACCAGCGGCAACACCACCTCGGTCTCGGGGTCGCCCAGGCGGCAGTTGAACTCCACCACCCATGGCGCCCCTGCGCTGTCCACCATGAGCCCGGCGTAGAGCACGCCACTGAAGGGCGTCCCGCGCTTCCGCAGCTCGGCGAGGCAGGGAAGGAGCACCTCCTTCCGGGTGCGGTCCAGGAGGGCGGGCGTGGCGATGGACACGGGCGCGTAGGCGCCCATGCCGCCGGTGTTGGGGCCCTGGTCGCCGTCGCCCAGCCGCTTGTGGTCCTGCGCGGCGGGCAGGAGGGTGACGTCGGTGCCGTTGGTGAGGGCCATGACGGACACCTCCTCACCCTCCAGGAACTGCTCGATGACGACGGTGCGTCCCGCGTCACCCAACGTGCCCTCGCCCAGCATGCCCTGCACCGCGGCGCGGGCCTCCTCCCGGGTGGCGCATACGATGGCGCCCTTGCCTGCGGCGAGGCCCGAGGCCTTCACGACGAGCGGCTCGGGGTGCTGGTCCACCCAGGCCAGCGCCAGGGCCAGGTCGGTGAAGGTGCGGCTCGTGGCGGTGGGGATCCCGGCGGCCTCCATGATCTCCTTCGAGAACGCCTTGGACGCCTCGACCTGCGCGGCGGCCGCGCCGGGACCTACCACCATCCGTCCTTCGGCACGAAGCCGGTCGGCCAGGCCCAGTGCCAGGGGCACCTCGGGCCCGATGATGACGAGGTCGATCCCCCAGGCGTCGGCGGCGTCGGCCAGCCGGTCCAGGTCATCCGCGGGAATGGGGAGGTTGTTGGCGACCTCGCTCGTGCCGGGATTGCCGGGCGCGCAGTAGATCGCGGCGCCAGGATTCTCCCGGTGCAGGGCCCAGCAGAGGGCATGCTCGCGGCCCCCGCTCCCGACGACGAGCAGCCTCACGGAAGGGGCCGATATGGGGAGGGGGTGGGGTACGCGCAGGTCATGGCGCTGGAAGGTAACTCATGGATGAAGCGGCCCGGCCCGGCGCCGCGTGCACGCGGAGGCAGCGCACTGGCCGCTGTGCTATGATGCGGATGGCTGGCGCGCGCCGGCCACGAACCATGCCCTGGAGGGACCATGACGAGTCGCATTGCGTATGGCCGGGTCGCGAAGGATGGCGTCCGCGCCGTGGGCGCAGTGGAGGCATATGTCCGGGACTGCGGCCTCGAGCACCCCCTGCTCGAGCTGGTCAAGACCCGCGCCTCGCAGATCAACGGGTGCGGGTATTGCCTGGACATGCACAGCAAGGATGCACGCGCGGCCGGCGAGACGGAGCAACGACTCTACGTGCTCCCGGCCTGGCGCGAGGCGCCCTTCTACAGCGACCGGGAACGCGCCGCCCTCGAGTGGACAGAGGCGGTCACCCGCATCTCGGAGAACGACGTCCCCGACGACCTGTACCAGCGGGTGCGCCAGCACTTCAGCGAGAAGGAACTGGTGGACCTGACCCTGGCCATCACCACCATCAACACCTGGAACCGGTTGTCGATCGCCTTCCGTTCGGAGGTCGGGAGCTACCGGGTGAAGCAGGGGTGACGGGCACGGAGGCGCTCGCCCGGGACGCGGCACGCTTCCGGGCGGCGCATCGTGCAGGGCAGCCACTGGTGCTCGCCAATGCGTGGGACGCGGCCAGTGCGGCCACGCTGGTCGAGACGGGGCTCACGGCGATTGCCACCTCGAGTGGCGCGGTGTCGCGCGCGCTGGGCTACGCCGATGGCGAGGGCACGCCGGCGGACGAGATGTTCGCGGCCATCACCCGCATCGTCACCGCCGCCTCGCATCGCGGGGGCAGGCCCTCAGGCGCCGTGGTGACCGCGGACATCGAGAACGGGTACGGCCTGCCGGCCGGGGAGATCGTGGCACGCCTGGCCCGGGCGGGCGCCGTGGGCTGCAACCTCGAGGACAGCGACCCGCACACACGGCAGCTCGCGCCGGTCGAGGCACAGGCAGCGCGCATCACCGCCCTCAGGCAGGCGGGGGCGCAGGCCGGCACCGGCCTCGTGATCAACGCGCGGGTGGACGTGCATGTGCGCAGCGACGGACCGGAATCCACGCGGCTCGAGCGCTCCGTGGCGCGGGCACGGGCCTACCTCGAGGCCGGCGCGGACTGCGTGTTCCCCATCATGCTGGCGGACGACGCGGGCATCGCGGCGTACGTGAGGCAGGTGCCGGGCCCCGTCAACATCATGGCGACCCCCGCCACGCCTGGGCTGAAGCGACTGGCCGAGCTGGGCGTGGGGCGTGTGAGCTTTGGCGCCGGCCTCCACCGCATTGCCCTCACCGCCCTCCAGCAGGCCGCCGTGCGCCTGCAGGCGGGCGACGATCCCTGGCCAGCCGCATGACCTCGTGAACGCAGCGCACGTGGCGCCGACCGGCATGGTTGGCGGCCTGGCCATGCTAGCCGGGGCCGCGCTCCTGGCGGGGCTGAGTATCCGAAATCCACGCTGGTGGCCCGCCGCGGTACACCTCGCGATCCTGGGTGGGCTGTTGCCGATCATCTATGCCGTGAACCACCGGATCGTACCGGTGTTCTCGCGCCGCCGCTGGCGTGCCGGCATCGCGTGGCCGGTGCTGGTGACCCTGGCACTCGCGTCCGGCGTGGCATCGGCGGCGGGCCTCGGGCTCGGCGCTCGCCGGGCCTGGCAGGCCGGCGCGGTGCTGGCATTCGCCGGCGGCCTGCTCTTCCTGGGCCAGCTGGGCCTCCTCTTTCGCCAGCCTGTCACCGGGCCACCGCTGCCGCTCCCGTACGAGGGGCAGGGGCCGGCCGACCGGGTGGCCACCTGGTTCTCGAAGATGTCAGGCGTGTACCTCCTGGCCGGGCTCGTGATCGGCCTGGTCACGTCGTTCATGAGCCCGGCACGTGGCCGCTGGGACCTGGCGTGGGCGCATGCGCTGCTCCTCGGGTTTGTCGTGTCGATGGCCACGAGTGTCACGTACCACGTGCTGCCACGCTGGGGACCGGGGCGCTGGCGTACGCCGCGACTGCTCCCGGTGCACTTCGCCATCTCGGCCGTTGCCACCGCGTTCATGGTGGTGGCGCTGGCCGCCGGGAGCGATTCGCTGTTCCGGGTTGGCGGCGTCGCGCAGTCGATCGCCCTGCTGACCTGGGGCATCAACTGCGCGCCGCTGTTGTCGCCGCTGCCCAGGGCGACGCGCAGTGCGATGTTCGTGTCGTTCGGGTTCCTGGCGGTGGGGGTGGCCCTGGGCGCGACGTTCGCCCTCGACCCGCGCTTCGGGCCGATCTACCGGCAGGTACACGCCGAGTTTAACGTCTTCGGGTGGGCGGGCTTCCTGGTGCTGGGAGCCGCGTCCTTCCTCGTACCGCGCCTCGCAGGGCGGGGCCTCCCGTGGCCCTGGCTGGCCCGACTGCAGTTCCCGCTCCTGGCCATCGCGATCGTCGCCGGTGGCGCTGCTCGCCGGATGCACAACGCGGGACGGGGTGACTTCCAGGGATGGATCGAGGGGACGCACGTGGCCATGGCTGCTGTCCTGGCCAGCTTTGCCCTGCAGGTCGCCCTGGCGTTCCGGGCACAAGCAAGGAGGGATCCTGATGACCGCGTTCACCCCTGACACCATCCTGGGTGACATCGTCACCGCCGACCCATCGGCCACCCGGGTGCTCGACCGCTTCGGTATCGACTACTGCTGCCACGGGCAGCGTTCGGTGGCGAGCGCCTGCGCTACGTCGGGGATCAGCACGAAGGAGTTGCTGGGTGCGCTGAATGCCGCGAAGCCGGCCGCCCGCCCGGAGTGGGCCGACCTCGATGATGCCTCGCTGGTCACCCACATCCTTGGCACGCACCACCGGTTCCTGTGGGACGAGTTCCCCCGGATGGCCGCGCTGGTGGACAAGGTGGCCCGGGTCCATGGGCCCAACCACGCCGAGCTGCTCCGCGTGCGGGAGGCGTTCCACGAGCTTCGCGCCGGGGTGGAGCCACACCTGCGCACCGAGGAGACCGTACTGTTCCCCGAGATCAGCGAGCGCAACGGCGCTGCCGGTCGCCCCATCACCGAGACGCTGCGGGCGGAACTGCAGGAGAACCTGGCAGAGCACGACCGGGCGGGTGAACTGCTTGCGGAGCTGCGCCAGCTCACCGGGGGGTATGCCGTTCCGCCCGACGCCTGCGGCAGCTACCGCGCCATGCTCGCCGGCCTGGAGGAGATCGAGGCGGACCTGCACATGCACGTGCACAAGGAGAACAACGTGTTGTTCAAGCGGGTGCTGGCGTCCGGGTAAGCTGTCGGGTCGGGGGATTCACACGGAGGAGCGGAGGGGAACGGAGGGCCACGGAGGAGGCGTACCGGTCGCCAGGCTCGCTGTTTGGCACGCCAGCATTGTAGAACAGGTTGTTGTGGGTGCGGTGTCGGGTTCCGTTGCCTCCGTTGAACCTCCGTTCGCTTCGTGCCTCCGTGTGAATCCCTGGCGGCCTGACGGTCAGTTCACACGGAGGAGCGGAGGGGAACGGAGGGCCACGGAGGAGGCGTACCGGTCGC
>CAZWXD010000007.1:77596-113132 GCA_964638035.1 uncultured Gemmatimonadaceae bacterium
CAGGCTCGCTGTTTGGCACGCCAGCATTGTAGAACAGGTTGTTGTGGGTGCGGTATCGGGTTCCGTTGCTGGGGTGATCCCTCCGTGCTCCTCCGCTTGCTTCGTTCCTCCGTGTGAACTCCTTGCGACCTGCCGGTCAATTTCACGCGGAGGAGCCGAGGGCAACGGACGGCGCCGGCTCTGCCTGTGTGATCCACGCAATCACGTCCGTCGCGCTGTAGTCGCCCCGCTCCGCCAGCACCGCCACTGAGGCGAGGTCGTCACCGCTGGTAATGAGCGGCGGTTCGGTGCCGCCTTCCCGCGGTTGCCCCAGCCCGATGTTGGCCACGAGGCCATTGCAGAGGCAGCGGCGCCGCTCGGTGTCGGCGGCGTCGCCCCCCTTCGCCACGTAGGCGTCCACCGGCTCCGCCGAGCAGCGGTAGACCACCTTGCCATCGTCGAGGCGCACGGCGACCCGCAGGTATCCGAGGTCACACACGCGCTCGCGCTCCGCCTCGAGTGCGGTCACTCCCTGCACGACCTTGAAGGGGTACCCGGTGGGTGAGGCGCGCGGGTCGGTGAAGACGCTCGCCGTGCCGTTGCGCACGGCATCGAGCACCGGAGTGCGCACCTCCTCGTCGAGCCCCGAGTCGCTGCAGAAGGCGAAGAGCGTGCCCACCTGGATGCCGGCAGCGCCCGCCGCCAGCGCTTCACGCAGGCCCTCGGGGCTGCCGGCCCCGCCCGCGATCCAGAAGGGAAGCCCGAGTTCCCGCATGCCGGCAAAGTCGACGCGGTCGCGCTCTCCGTAGATGGGCTGACCGGTGGCGTCGAGCCGGAGTTCCTTGCGGGGTGGGGCGTTGTGCCCGCCGGCGGTGTGCCCCTCCACCACGAACCCGTCCACCCGGCCATTCGACTTGCGGGCCAGCGTGGCCGCGAGTGACACCGCCGACACGACGGGGTAGAACGCGGGGCGCGTGAGCGGTGCCGTCGGCGTGCCGTGCCCGTGCCACACGTCGGCCGGGTCGAACCTCAGCAGCTCCACCATGTCGCGCGGGGCGTTCTCCAGGTCGAAGCGCAGCGTCGCCGGCTGGTGCAGGGCGAGCGCATCGAGCGCACCGGGGATCTCGCGCGGGATGCCTGCGCCCATGATGACCGCCGAGACGTTGGCGAGCATCGCCCCGTAGAGCGTGGGGAGGTTGGGCATCTGCACCTTGGTGAGGAGGTTCATCCCCACCAGCCCGTCGTGCCCCTCGCGGGCCAGCCACGTCTCCACGAAGCCTGCCGCCACGGTCACGCGCTGGCGCGAGCGGCTCACCACCTGCCGGTACATCGGCAGGAGGCGATACGGTGCCCCTGGCTCCCGCCCACCGGGGAGGAAGAACCGGTGGAGTATCTCCTCGCCAACACCCGGAATGGGGAAGTGCGCCAGCGCCCGCTGGACATGCCCGCCGGGGTCGCCATCCTGCAGCCGGCGCACCATCACGGTGTCGATGGCCGTGCCGGAGACGACGCCCAGGTGGCCGGCTCGTGACACCGCGCGCGCCAGGCGCCAGTCGGAGACGCCAATGCCCATGCCACCCTGGATGATCAGCGGCAGGGCAGCTGTGGCCGTGGCCGTGGTCCCGCCAGAGGCCGTGCTGCTCACGCGGGCGCTCCCACCTGCTCGGCCTTCCCCGGTGCAGCCTGGGCGGCTGCGCCGGTGGCGAGGGGCGCGAAGCGGCACTGGAAGAACCGCAGGTACCGTGGCTCGTGGGTCATGCGGAGGCCGGGAATCGACTCGCGGCGCTGGTAGAGGTCGGCAACCGTCTCGGCGACGACGTCGAGGTGGGCCTGGGTGTACACCCGGCGCGGAATGGTGAGGCGGACGAGCTCGAGCTTCGGGTAGTGATGATCCCCGGTGGCGGCGTCACGCCCGGCCGAGACGATGCCTCGCTCCATGGCCCGGATGCCACCCTCGATGTAGAGCTGGGCCGCGAGCATCTGGGCCGGGAACTGGCCCTGCGGGAGGTGCGGCAGGAAGCGCCGGGCGTCGAGGTAGATGGCGTGACCGCCGACCGGCTCCACGATGGGGATCCCCCAGGAGCGGAGGATGTCGCCGAGGTACTCGACCTGGCCCACGCGCGCCTTGATGTGGTCATCGGCGACGGCTTCCTCGATGCCGCGCGCCATCGCCTCCATGTCGCGCCCCGCCAGCCCGCCGTAGGTGTGCATGCCCTCGTACACCACGACCAGGCTGCGGGCCTCGTCGTACACCTGCTCGTCGCGCAGGGCCAGGAAGCCGCCGATGTTGACCAGGAGGTCCTTCTTGCCCGACATGGTGGCGCCGTCGCTGCAGGCGCACATCTCCACCAGGATCTCGGCGACGCTCTGCCTGGCGTACCCGTCCTCGCGCTGCTTGATGAACCAGGCGTTCTCGATGGCCCGGGTGGCGTCGAGGATCACCCTGATGCCGTGGGCCCGCGCCATGGCGTACACGTCCTGCAGGTTGGCCATGCTGACCGGCTGTCCCCCGGCCATGTTCACCGTGGCCCCGATGGTGATGTAGGGGATCCTGCCGGCGCCGTGCTGCTGGATGAGCGCGCGCAGCTTCGTGAGGTCGATGTTGCCCTTGAAGGGATGGGTGGACCTGGGGTCGTGCGCCTCGTCGATGATGACGTCCGCGAACGTGCCCCCGGCCAGCTCCTGGTGCAGGCGGGTGGTGGTGAAGTACATGTTGCCCGGCACGACGTCGCCGGGCTTGATCAGGATCCGCGACACCAGGTGCTCGGCGCCCCGCCCCTGGTGCGTGGGCACCACGTAGGGATAGCCGTAGTACCGCTGGACGTTCCGTTCCAGGTGGAAGAAGTTCTCCGAGCCCGAGTAGGCCTCGTCGCCCATCATCATCCCGGCCCACTGGTAGTCGCTCATGGCGCTGGTGCCGGAGTCGGTGAGGAGGTCGATGTAGACATCCTTCGACTTGAGGAGGAAGGTGTTGTACCCCGCCTCCTCGATGGCCGTGAGGCGCTCCTCGCGCGTGGTCATGCGCAGCGGCTCGACCATCTTGATCTTGTACGGCTCGGCCCATGACCGCCTGGTGCGGTTCATCCGGGCAAGGGTGTTCGGGTCCATGGGTTCCTTCAAGCGGATTGCTCGCCGGGGCTTGCCGCGTCAGCCAGCACTGGCGGGGTGCCCAAAAGTAGCCGACGGACATGCACCCGCCACACCTCCGGCCCATCCTCCAGGTACTCGAACGTGAAGGAATCTTCACCGTGGGTGGCACGTAGCGTGTAGTACATGCACTTGGGGTCGTGGTCCACGACGAGGTCGAGGGTGTCGTCGACGGGGAGCGATTCATAGGCCGACATGATGCGCGCGAACCGGTCCTTCGGCTCGACCGGCCGGATGTCCAGCGTCACGGTGTCACTCATGCGATGCCTCCATCATGGGCAGGGGCCGGCGCCGGCCAGTCGCTTCGGCCTTGCTGCCGCAGCCCCAGCCGCCGTGGCGACCCAGCCAGTTGTCCCAGGCCAGGTGGTACTTGCGGTCGCTTGGCGCCAGGATGAGGGCCCCGCCGAAGCCGGCCAGGGTGAGGCGGGTCATGACCCCGCCGATCCCACGGCCCTCATGGAGCGAGCCCTCGGGACCACCCCCGCAGAGTCGCACCCCGGCAAGCGTGCCGGCACACGAGGTCATCACGCCGTCGCAGAGTGGCTCCAGGGGCGCGTGGTCAGGATGGGCCTCCCACACGACGGCGTGCCCGGCGCGCCGCACCTCACGGGCCTCGGTCGGGGCGGCAGGGCCGCTCACCACCACGGCCACGGGCATGCCCGTCGCGCGCGCCCAGTCGGCGCGCTCGAGCCTGGCATGGAGCGGCAGCGGTGCACCCAGCACCCACTTCGTGCCGAGGGCTCGCACAACGTCCGGCGCCGGGGCGCTGCCATCGGCATCGAGGAGCCCGGTCACCTGCACGCCGGCACGGCTGAGCTGGCGCCGGGCCTCTGCGAGTGCGGAGGGTGGGGTGTCCCGGTGGATGGCGTGTCCATCGCCCAGGCGCAGCTCCAGCGCGGCAAGCCCGTGCCGCGCGAGCCCGGCCAGCAGCTCCTCCAGCGACGCGCCGGGGGCTGCCGCCGAGCTCAAGGCCGTTCGCATCAGGCTGTCGCCTTCGAGATGGCGACCCGCCAGACGGCCGGCCCCTTCTCGAGGTACTCCCACCCGAACTGTCCCGCGTGCTCCGCCTCGAACTGGTAGCGCAGGGGCATCGGGTCGTGGTCGTTGAGCAGCACGAACGACTCGCCGGGGTTGAGCGCGTGGAAGGTCTGGAAGATGGTCGGGTGCTTCTCGCGCGGCGGGATGACCCGCACGTCGAGGGTCCGTGGTTCAGGCATGGGCGTGGTGCTCCGCATTGGGGTTGGGGGACGTTGCCGCCGCAGGGCGGCTGATGCGCACGTGGACGCGGTCGGGCGAGACCTCCCGCACGTCATGGGTGAAGCCCAGGTCGGTGAGCTTCGGGAGGAGGAACTGCGGCACGCGCACGTTGAGCTGCACCAGCGCGCCGCCGGGTGGCAGTGCGGCAGCGGCATTCAGGGTGAGCGCCAGCGGCTCGGGTGGCTCCATGTCCCGCACGTCGAGGACCGGGATCTCGTGGTAGAACCAGACCCGCCAGTCGTCCTCGGCGAGCTTTTCCGTGTGGTATGACCAGCCGGCCTTGCCCATCACGCGGTAGAGCGGGGCAGGCTCGAAGGTGGCGCGAACCACCAGCGCCCCGTCGGCGGGGGCCTCGTCGCGCGCGGCCATGATGCGCTGGAACGGCTCACGGCCCGCGCGAAGGTCCTCGCGCACGTCGGCCTCGACGATTGCGGCGGGATCCACCACCTGCAGGGCCAGCGGGAAGGAAGGGTCGAGTAGGTTCATCACAGTCGCTCCTGGAGCATGCCGGGATGCCATCGCGGGTCCCAGACGAGGTTGAGGTCTACGGATTCCACGCCGGGCACGCTCGACAGCGCCCGGACGATGCCGTTCGAGATGTGCTCCTCCATCGGGCAGCCCGGCGTCGTGAGCGTGAAGGTCACGCGGGCCACGCCGTCGTGCAGCTCCACGTCGTACACCAGGCCCACGGTCACGATGTCGAGCCCGATCTCGGGATCGATGACGGTGCGCAGCGCATCGCGCAGCACCGCCTCGGATGGCTGGGTGGTCGGTTGGTTCATGGACGCCTCCGTGACACGCCCCAGAGTTGCCGGGCCTGGGCGACGGCGCCGGCGGCGAGCAGCAGGGCGCCCGCCCGCACCACCGCGGAGGCCGTGGCCCCGATGCCCGCCAGCACCAGCACGGCCCCGGTCGCAAGGAAGGCGATTGCCACCGTCGCCTCGCGGGCAGCGTAGAGGTCGGCCACCCGCGGCAGCGGCCGGGTGCCGGCGAGGGGGCCGAAGTGCCGGTTCCAGATGAGGAACGGCACGATCTTGTAGTACTGTGCCGCGACGAACAGGGCGCCGCCCAGGACGAGGAGCCCCGCATACAGGGTCCGGGCCGGTGCTGCGGCGCCCGGGAGCAGGAGCCGCCCGAGCGCCAGCGGCGTGAGGGCCAGGAGGCCAATGGCGATGGCGCTCAGCCGGAGCCCTGCGTCGAGCTGGGGCCGGTGCCGGTGCCGGTAGTAGGTGCGCGCCTGCAGCACCCAGGCGATGAGCCCGGCCACGAGCAGCAGGAGTGGAAGCTCGCGTCCCAGCACGGGCAGGTGGTGGAAGAGTGTCAGGACCGCCGCGCCGGCAACGAGGAGGCGGAGGGCCCACCACGCCAGCCGTTCGCCACCCCCATGGCTCAGCAGGAACATCGGCAGCAGCCGGTGCGACACGCCCACGATGACCAGCATCACCCAGCCGAAGAGCCCGGCGTGCAGGTGCACCCGGAGCGCCAGGTCGTGGGCGCTGCCCAGCATCCCGGTGAAGCGGTGGATGGCGAGGGCAACGCCAAGGACGAGCGCCACGGCAAGGAACACCGCCGCCGCACAGAGGGCCCACCAGGTGAGTTCGCGCCGGGCGGCACGGTGCAGCGTCACGCCCAGGTTGCCGAGGAAGGTCGTGATGCCCGCGCCGAGCAGGACGAGCCCGATGGTGAGCACCACGGCGTGGCCTGCGGCGATGCCCGTCACCATGAGCGCGACCCCGGACACGTGCAGGCCGAAGGTGGCGTGGGCCAGCCGCTCCGAGGCGATCGCCTGGTTCAGTGCCACGGGAAGGAACTGGTAGAGGGCACCCATGATGGAGGTGGTGATCCAGCCCAGCGTGAAGAGGTGGGTCACGGCCACCACCGACGCGAGCGGGTAGGCCCCGCTCGCCAGGAGCGGCGCCACCTGCCAGAGCCCCAGCGCACCCACGATGAGGAAGCCGGTCGCGGCAATGAAGTGCTCGCCCGGCAGCCGCAGGGGCGGCGCAGCCACCCGGGCAGCAGCAGGTGTGCTCATGCCGGCACCGCCCGCGCCGTCGCGAGCGCGTCGCGCACCAGGCTGGCAGCCTGCCGCATGGCCTGCGCGTAGTCGGAGTCGGGAGCGGAGACCATCACCGGGGCCCCGTGGTCTCCGCCGTCCACGATGCCGTCGGCGAACGGCAGCTCGGCCAGGAGCGGTACGCTGGCGGCCGCGGCGATCCGCGCGCCGCCGCCCGTGCCGAAGGGATGCGAATGGCGGCCGCAGGCACAGGCAGCCCGGCTCATGTTCTCCACCACCCCGAGTACCGGGACATCCAGCGTGCGGAACATGTCGACGGCCTTGGAGGCCTCGAGCGTAGCGAGCCGCTGGGGCGTCGTCACCACGATGGCGCCATCGAGCAGGACCGCCTGGGCCAGCGAGAGCGGCACGTCGCCGGTGCCCGGGGGCAGGTCCACCACGAGGACGTCGAGCTCGGGCCACGCCACGCCGCGGGCAAACTGGGTGACCGCCTTGCTCACCATCGGCCCGCGCCAGACTGCGGGCGACTCCGCACCGAGGAAGAAGCCGAAGGAGATGACCGACAGCCCATGCGCCTCGAGCGGCACGAGGTGCTTCTCGGGCGTCATGCGGGCGCGGGCGGCGCCGTCCTCGAGCCCCAGCAGCACCGGGACCGACGGCCCGTAGATGTCGGCGTCGAGGATGCCCACGCGTGCCCCCGACTCCTGCAGCGCCAGGGCGAGGTTCACGGCGACCGTGCTCTTGCCGACCCCGCCCTTGCCCGCACCCACCGCGATCACGGCGCGCACCGACGGGAGGTGCCCCTGGCTCCCCCAGGGATCGCGCGACGTCGGGCGACGCTCGGGGGTGAGCAGCTGGACCTCGGTGCGCACGGCACCCGCGCGTGCCAGCCGCTCGCCCACTGCAGTGCGGAGCAGGTCGGGCACCTCCTCGCGCTCGGTGGAGAGGGTCAGCGAGACGTGCACCCGGCCGTCGCGCACGGCCACCGATCGCAGCATGCCGAGCGAGACGATGTCACGCCTTAGCCCGGGATAGGGCACCTCGGCCAGCGCCGCGCGCACCTCGGCCTCGGTGATCATGCGCCGGGATTCACCTGGTAGGCGCAGGCGGCGTCGCCGTTCGGCATGTGCGCGACGCGGGTCAGCGGCTCGCCCAGCAGTTCCCGGAGCAGGCCGATCTCCTCGCGGCACGGCAGGTCGGTCGCGTCCACCAGCCCCCGCATCGGGCAGTGGCAGAGACGCAGGGCGCTGCCTTCCTCCTCGAGCACGGGCATGAAGCCCATCTCACCCATGATGCGCGCCACCTCGCGCACCCGCTTCTGCCCCGTGAGCCCCGCGACGCGTGCGAGGCCCTGTTCACGACGGGCGGCCACGTACTCGCGGAAGAAGGCGCGCAGCAACGGCGCCTGCTTGTGCTCCAGGAGGTAGCGGGTCAGGGCCTCGAGGATCTCGCCCTCGCGGCGGGGGAAGAGGGCTTCGGCAGCAGGGGTGAGGACGAACACGATCTCGGGCCGTCCCCGTCCCTGCGGGTGGGTCCCGTCGCGGCGCACCAGCTCCTGGCGCTCGAGGGTGCGCAGGTGATCCCGCACCGTCTCGACGTTGAGGCCCAGGCCCAGGGCCAGCTCCGGCACGGTCGATCGCCCGCGGTACTTGAGGGCATCAAGCAGGGAGCGGAGCCGTGCGTTCAGGATCGGTACTGCTGGCGGCGTCATTCGCGCACCCGGCCTGTGGAGGGACCCCGGGGCTGGTCCCCGGGGTCGGACAGGAAAGGTGGCGCTGGGGGATCAAATTATCAAGGGATTTTCCTTGATAATCTACTGTGGGGTGCGGCCGACCCTGGTGGCGCGGGTCGGCCGACTCGGGGGCTCAGTGGGGCAGGGGCAGGAGCCTGCGCCAGAGGTCGGGGTAGCGGCGGACGAGGTACCACCCGGCCAGGAGGACGGCGACGCTGTTGGCAACGACGATGGACCACCATGGCAGCAGGGGCCTGATGGGCGCGGTCAGGAACCCGATGGCAAGGATGGTGACGACGAACCCGGCCACGATGGTGGCGCCGGCGAGCGTGGCCAGCTGCGGCCGGCGATCGGGAAGAAACGCCAGGTACGCCACGATGAGGCCGATGACGATCGAGACCGCGCAGTGGAGCCCGTTGTAGAGGGCCATGGCCGGGAGGTCGTAAGCCACGGGGAACTGGAGGACGGAGGGGTCGCGGAGTCCCCGGAAGACGGCCCGTCCGAGCAGGTTGAGCGTGTAGAGGGGTCCCCTCGCGGCCAGCACGTCGAACAGTGCGTAGAAGCCGGCGACGGCGAGGTAGGCGATGAGGCCGAGGCTGATTCCTTCGCGAACGGGGCGGCGGGCGGGAGTCACGGGGAACCTCCTGAAGGGGCGTGGCGCTGCCTCCCGAACCTTAAGGGAAAACCGTGGAGCCGGCCAGTGACTGCGTCAGCCGTCGCACTTTCGCGGCCATTCCGGGGTGAACCGCGCAAAGGTGATCGCCTCGTAGTCGCCCCGCTCGTAGAGGATGCCGACATCGCCGCCGGCCAGGACGACAAGGGTGGAATAGGCTGACGGGCCCGGCTCGATCACGACTGGTGACTGCCAGGTCTGGCCGTCATCGCAGGACGCGCGCACGGTGAGCGCGCTGCGCTCGGTGGAATCGGCGGTATTGCTGAAGAGCAGCCGACGGGCGCGTGCGCTCCCGGGCGGTGCGGTGAGGTCGTAGCGGACGATCGCCCCGTTGTTGGCGGGATCCACCAGCTGGGTGTCGGGCTGGAGGGAGGTGTAGCCCTCGCCGCCGTCGCTGGACCACGCGACGAGGCGAAACGGCCGGGCGCGGGAGTTGAGCATGACCCGGCCATCACCCAGTTCCACCGTCTTGTTCTCGTCAGCACCGGGGCCGACGAGCTGGCCCATGCGCCAGGTGGCGCCATGGTCGTCGCTCAGGGCGCTCGCGGCGTAGTTCCGGCCGTCGCGGCGCACCACGTACTGCTGCACCAGGCGGCCGGCATGGGGCCCAAGGCGCAGCTGGATCCCCGCTCCCGAGGATGCAAAGAGCCCACCCCATGACGAATCCTTGATGGCGGCGGTGATGCGGCGGTGCTGCCAGGTCACGCCGTCGTCATCCGACCAGCTCACGTCGGCCTGCTGCACGTCGGGGTCGTCCTCGCGGTTGCCGGTGGCCGCGCGGGCGAACCCCGTGCGCACCGAGGCGGCGTAGAAGAGGAAGATGCGCCCGGTGGTGCGATCCACGAGGAGGCTCGGGTCGCCAAAGCCGTAGGGTGCCGTGTCGGCGCGGATCACCTGCTGGGGAAGCCAGGTGCGGCCGCCATCCCGGCTGCGCCGCGCGAGCACGACAATGTTGGCGGGGAGGTCGGCGCCGGTGGGGCGGCCATCGTAGGCGGCGATCAGCGTGCCGCTGTTGGTGACCTCGAGTGCGGGTATCCGGTAGACGGGGTAACCCACGCCCCCCACCGCGAGGTCGGTGCGGTAGATGGCAGGTGGAGGGGCCGCAGGCGGGGTGGTGCACGCGGTGGCTGCCCAGAGGAGCAGGCATCCACCGCGGCGGAACCGATTCACGGCAGGTACTTGATGTGCATGCGCTCGATGGTGCCGTTGAAGGTGAAGGGGGCCCGATCAAAGTAGGCATCCGACACCGGCGAGAAGCTGTCGGTGCCGACGTCGAAGGCATCGTTGGCGGTGAAGGCGAGGGCCGCCGTGCGGGGGACGCGACCCTTCGCGGCCTCCCGGCCGTTGACCCGGATGGTGACATCGGCCGCCCCGCGTGGGGCCGGGATCCTGGTCTCGACCTCGATGGTCACCTTGCCCGTGGGCAGGGGCCCCGTTGATGCGAGGCTGGTGCGCTCCACCTCGAAGAGGTTGTACTCGTACGAGAGGCGTCCCGCGTCGACCCACAGGGCCAGCCCACCCGAGAAGCCGCCGATGGCATAGAGCACGCCCTTCGACGTCGGGGTGAGGTTGACCTCGAGCTGCACGAGGTTGCTCCGCGCGCCGAGCTTGGGGCCGGCAAACTCGGGAACGCCCACCACGTCCTGCGTGTAGTGGAACTCCGTGGCTGGGTTCTGCGGCGCCGACTGGGGGCTCCAGACAATGGACCAGAGCCCTCCACCCACGGGATAGACGTGGTTGGCCTGCGCCTCGTGGTCGAACAGCGCCTTCAGTGCCGCGACCTTCGCCGGCTCGGCGGCAGCCACGTCCGTGGCCTGGGAGAAGTCCTTCGTGAGGTTGTAGAGCAACCAGGTGTCCCCGTCGGGGGTCCACTTGGCGATGCCGCGCGGCACGCCGGGCACCCAGGGAATGCGCGGCCCCCACACCGAGGCAAACCAGCCGTCGGAGTAAATACCTCGGTCACCCATGACCTCGAAGTACTGCGCTCCCTTGCGGCCCGGCGCCGTGGCGCTGGCGAAGGTGTACTTCAAGCTGGTGCCGTCCATGGGCTGCTGGGTCACGCCGTCCACCTCTTTCGGTGCCTGGATTCCCAGCACGTCGTAGATGGTGGGCGCGATGTCGTTGACGTGGTGAAACTGCGTGCGCGGCGTCTTGTCGGGCGTGATGGTTCCGGGCCAGCTCACAGCCATCGGCGTGCGGGTGCCGCCGAAGTGGCTGGCGTTCAGCTTGGTGCCCTGGAACGGAGTGGAGCCCGCCCACGCCCAGCCGGCGTGGTACATGTTGTCGGTGCGGTTGCTGCCCAGCACGCCGAGGCCGCCCAGCGCATCGAGCGCACGGATGTGGTCCTTGACCTCGGTGGCAATGCCGTTCTGGGCCAGCAGCTCGCTGATGGTGCCGTTCTGACCCTCGGCGCTGGAGCCGTTGTCGCCCCAGATGTAGAAGATGAGCGTGTTGTTGCGGATGCCCAGGCGCTCGAGCTCGTCAATGAGCCGGCCCGCTTGCGTATCGCCATGCTCGGTGTACCCGGCAAAGACTTCCATCAGGCGCACCTGGAAGGCACGTTCGTCAGCCGGGATGCTCTCCCAGGCGGCCAGCGTGGCCGGCCGCGCCGTGAGCTTCGCGTTGGGCGGAACCCAGCCGAGCTGCTTCTGCCGGGCAAAGGTCTCCACCCGCAATGAATCCCAGCCCTTGTCGAACCGTCCCTTGTACTTGTCAGCCCACTCCTTGAAGATGTGGTGCGGACCGTGGGACGCCCCCGGCGCCCAGTACATGAAGAACGGCTGGTCGGGGGCGAGGGCGCGCTGGCGGCGGAGCCAGGTCAGCGCCTTGTCGGTCATGTCCTCGGTGAAGTGGTAGTGCTCACCGCGGGGCGTGGACTGCCGGACGGTGTTCTCCACGATGGCGGGCTCCCATTGGGACGACTCACCGGCCAGGAAGCCATAGAAGTAGTCGAACCCGACCAGGCGCCCGGTGGGCCACCGATCGTAGGGGCCCTGGCTCGTGGTCTGCTCGGCCGGGGTGTTGTGCCACTTCCCGAAGGCGGCGGTGTTGTAGCCGTAGTAGCCCAGCACCTTGGCGACGGATGCCGTGGTGGCGGGCCAGTGGCCGGTGTAGCCATCCCAGTCGTTGGCGAGCTCGGCGATCTGGCCAAACCCGACGCGATGGTGGTTGCGCCCGGTGAGCAGCGCCGCCCGGGTGGGCGAGCACATCGCCGCGTTATGGAAGGTGTTGTAGGAGATGCCGCTGCCGGCGATACGACTCAGCGTCGGGGTGTTGATCGGCCCGCCGTAGGTGCTGGGCAGCCCAGGCCCGACATCGTCCAGCATGATGATGAGGATGTTCGGGGCGCCGGCCGGCAGGTGGCTCACCGGCTTGCTGGGCGAGTACACCGACTCCTTGATGGTCCGTCCGGCCTTGCTGCCGGAGGGCTGGGCTGGGAATGGCAGGACGTCCTGCGCAAACCCGGCGGACGGCAGGAGGAGCAGGGTGAGGACACCCAGTCGCGCGGTACATGAGGCCATGGGCCGTGGTCTCCCTGGGAATGCGTGCAGCAAGGGGCGAGTGTACGTCACCGAGGATGCGGGGGCGGCTCCCCGTCCGTCAAGGGCTCGCCGCTGCCATGGCTCCCGCGCGCCGCCTGGATCCGGAGCAGGCCATCCAGCCTGATGCGGGCGAGCGCCAGCTGGTTGCGGAGTTGCTGCCGCTTTCCGGATGGAAGCCAGAAGCCCCCGACCGCGACCTCGAGGCGGGCAATCTCGCGCCGGTGCCGCGTGATGTCGGCGGCGATGGACGCATCGGTCCGGGCCAGTTGCTCGTCCTGCGGCAGCTCCGCGAAGGACTCGGTCTCGCGGGACGAGGTGAAGGCAATGAAGAAGAGCCAGGCGATGATCGCGGCCGGCACGGCGAGGAAGAGCAGGACACCGCCGCCGCGGCGCCCCGTCGCGAAGGCCCCGTAGAGGCTGGCCGCTGCAAGGAGCCCGAAGAACACCGTGCCGAGCAGGGAGAGGGCGCGTGACGCACGGCGCACGACGCTCCGGCCGCTGGAGCCGGCCATGATCGCGACGATGGCGACCACGACGAGGATGATGACAAGGGTGCCCATGCTCATCCTGTGGTCCTCCTTCCAGGCCGCCCGGCTGGCGGGAAGACCCCGACTGCCGCGGCGTCCCCCGGGGGCGGGCGCGTCATGCTACCACGTGACGTAGAACATGGCCTTGGCCAGGAACACGATCAGGATCACGTGCACGAAGACGCTGACATGGATGGCCCTGAAGCGCCGTGATGTCATCCTTCCCCGGCCGAGCAGCGTCAACGCCGTAATGAAGTGCACGAGCACGCTGAGCGCCAGCACGATCTTGGCCCAGAGCATCAGTGCAAAGCGGCTGGCCAGGGGATGCGCCAGCTCGGCGCGGTGCTGCCAGGCCATGGTGATCCCGGCGGCGTAGAGCACCAGGATCACGAACGGCATGAAGCGCCGGGCGCGCTTGCCGATGGCGACCTCGACCGTGCGCATGGTCTCGCGGCCCAGCGGCTTGCGGATGCCCTCGAGGATCAGCACCTCGAAGAAGACCGTGCCGACGAAGAGGATGGCGGCGAAGAGGTGCAGGATGAGGGGGATGAAGCGGCTCATGGGACTGGAAGCGCCTCTGGGTGGTTCAGGTGTCCTGATTCCTGAAGATCCTGCCGTCCTTCATGATGACCACGAAGTTGGCCGCATCGCCGACAAGGTCGATGTTGCCGAGCGGGTCGCCGTTCACGAGCAGGAGGTCGGCGAGGGCGCCTTCCTTCACGACCCCGAGCGTTCCCGGATAGGGCGAGCGCAGCCCCGAAAGTGCGAGGAGCTGGGCGTTGTCGTGCGTCACCATCCGGAGGATCTCCAGCGAGGAGAACCATGGCTTGAGCCTCAGGATATACGCGTTCTGCTGCGCGTTGAGCTCGGGCTCGAACAGGAAATCGGTGCCCCAGGCGAGCTTCACGCCAAGCTGCTTCGCCATGGGCCATACACGCGCCTGGCCCTCGAGGACGGGCCTCCGCTTCTCGCGCCGCAGGGGGTCCATGTCGGGCGTGTCCTCCACCAGGTTCTGCCCACTGAGCCAGGTGCCGCGCTGCGCCATCAGCGCCAGCGTTTCCCGGTCGAGCAACTGGCCATGCTCGATGCACGTGACGCCGGCCTCGATCGCGCGGCGCACCGCACGCGGGGTGTAGGCGTGCACGGCCACATAGGTGCCCCAGTCCTGGGCGGCCTCCACGGCGGCCTTCATCTCGTCGAGCGTGTACTGGGTCACGTCAACGGGATCGTAGGCGGAGGACGTGCCACCGCCGGCCATGAGCTTGATCTGGCTCGCGCCAAAGCGAAGGTTCTCGCGGGTGGCGGTCAGCACTTCGTCGCGTCCGTCCGCAATGAAGGTGGCGCCCATCTCCTCGGCGCGGGAGGCCTTGCCGAAGAACCGCCGGGAGCGCTCGCTCGGCAGGCGGAAGTCGCCATGGCCGGCGGTCTGGCTGATTGTGGCACCTGAGGGCCAGACTCGCGGACCGGCAACGCGGCCTGCATCGATCGCCGCCTTGAGCTCGAAGATGGGGCCGCCCATGTCGCGGACGGAGGTGAAGCCGCGCAGGAGCATCCGCTCCGCCTCGGCCGAGGCGGCAGCGGCCGCTCTTTCGGGTGTCATGCCCGGATCCATCAGCTCCTGCTGGCTCAGCGAGCTGAAGGTAAGATGGACGTGGACGTCGATGAGGCCCGGGATGAGGGTACGACCCCGGCCGTCGATGCGCGTTGCGGACGGAGCGGCCGTGATGGGCGCGGAGGAGATCCGCTTGATCAGGTTGCCTTCCACGAGCACCCAGGAGACTGGAGAGAGCCGGTCGGAGGTCCCGTCCCAGATGCGCACGTTCTCGAAGAGCACCTGCGCGGGTGCCTGGGCGTGCAGGCGCGAAGGCGTGCCGGGGACCAACAGCACTGCGAGCGACGTGAGCAACTGGAAGCGCATGGCCATGGCCCGGTTTACGGTGGTGTGAGGGCAAGCCCGGTTGCCAGCAGCGCAATCACCAGGCGCAGGGGGCTGTAGTACCGCGAATCCCGGCGCGCGAACACCGTGCCTCGCACGCGCTTGAAGAAGCCCGCGTACCGAAAGTCGCCTACCGCCCGGGCGGCAAACGCGACTGCAACGCCCCAGACACCAAGGCGGGGCAACCACACCGGCAATCCCGACGCCAGGACGCCCGCCTGCAAGGCACACACGGTCGCCGCCAGGAGCAGTGCGATGGCGACGGCAACGCTTGCGCCCGGGCCCGGCACGAAGAGCGGGCGATCGCCTTCAGCCGGAAGGGCTCCCTCGAGCGCCCAGCGGCCGCCGAATGCCCAGTAGAAATGGAGTAGCGCAAGCGCCGAAAGAATTGCGACGAGGGCGGCGGCCAGCGCGATACGCACCTTCAGCACCTCCTGCCAGCGAGGGCCGTCACTGGGTGCGCAGCCGGCGCGCGGTGCCATCCTGCAGCAGCCGGAAGTACTGTCCGTCCTTGAGCATCAGCCCTTCACTGCGGCGGAGCGGGAAGCTGGTCAGGTAGTCCTTCGGGTGCCTGACATCGATGGCGAATACCCGGTTGCCATGCCGCGCGTTCACCTTGCCCTGCAGCGTGTGGCCCACCACGATCGCGCTGGCGCCCACGGCGCGCAGGCCGAGATCCACTTCTTCAGGCGACAGGTCGTCCTTGAAGTAGCCCCGGTACCAGGCGGGCCCGGTGTTGCTGGACCGCAGGAAGGACTCCATGGTACTGGTCGTGGGCGTGAACCATGGTACGCGATAGCCGGCGCGAACAACCTGGTTGATATCCTCGATCGACGCCCCGTACTCCGCAATGCGAGGGTGAAGGCCACCGTGCACGAACGCCACGCCCTTGATGACCTCGACGACGTTTCGCGAGGCCAGCCAGCGCCCGAGTACCGAGGTGTCATCGAAGAGTTCAATCTGCTGCTTGCCGAGGATTCCGGCAATGTGGAAGTACTTCTCGTTCGACGACTGGTAGTTGCCCTGGAGGTTCTTGATCTCGTGGTTGCCGATGATGTAGTGCACTCGGCCGCCGGCTTCCCGCGCCGACTGCTCGAGCTGGTAGATGGCCCAGAGGACCTGCGTGGTGGAGGCCCCGCGGTCGACGAAGTCACCCACGAGCACCAGGTGGCCGTTGCCGAAGGTCCAGTTCAGCGCCGCATCGGCAATACGGTGGGCGACGAGGAACTGCCGAAACGCGCCGAAGCCGCTTTCGATGTCGGAGATGGCAACGACGGGCGCGCCGTCCGTGTAGGTGGCAGGGGGTGTCGCGACGTCCGGGAGTACAGTGACGTCGAAGTGCGTGCTGTCCGCGGGGAAGGCCACGCGGATGTGCGCGCCGGCGCTGTCGGGCAGCGGGACGGTGTCCACGCGAAAGCCGCTCTCGTTGTTCCCGCGCACCGTGTGTGCGACCCGGTGCCCGTTCTCGATGAACACGTGCACTTCGCCATCGAGCTGGTAGGCCAGGGGGCTCTCGAAGAGGTGGGCGTCGGCGCCGATGGCCAGCCCGAAGGCCAGCACGCCGGCCAGCAGCGCCAGGGTTGAGGCGGCAAGGCACTTCAGCCTGGTGAGGAGGGGAGTACGGGTCACACGCGCACGTATCGCAGGTGCGTTGCGGCCTGACCCTCGAGTACCGCCGCAATGCGAAGCTGCGGGCCGGGCTCCCGCAGGTTCTCGAAGAGGCGCCGCCCGCCGCCGAACAGCACGGGGGCCAGGGCGATCGCCAGCTCGTCGAGGGCACCCAGGTTCAGGTACTGCTGGATCACGTCAGCCCCGCCGGCAATGCGAACGTCACGACTCCCGGCGGATTCCCGGGCCAGCCCCAGGGCGCGTTCGGGCCCATCATTGATGAAGTGGAAGGTCGTCCCCCCGGGGCGCACCCAGGGTTCGCGCTTCGTATGGGTCAGGACGTAGACCGGCGTGTGAAACGGAGCCACGTCCGGCCAGGAGCGCTCCCCCTGGTCGAACATCCGCTTGCCCATGATGCTGGCACCGGTGCGCTCCGTGGTGCTGCGAAGCAGGTCGTTGACCGGGCCGGTGTCGCCTCCTGGTCCGAGCTTGAGGTTCTCGCGGAGGTACTGCTGGGCCAGGGCCCAGCCCATCA
Organism: uncultured Gemmatimonadaceae bacterium; assembly: GCA_964638035.1. Classification (GTDB taxonomy): domain Bacteria; phylum Gemmatimonadota; class Gemmatimonadetes; order Gemmatimonadales; family GWC2-71-9; genus JAGGAG01. Next base: position 94,547 of record CAZWXD010000007.1, read on the forward strand.
ACGCCCCCCACTTGGCACCCCAGTTCCTGTACTGCGGCGTGTCCCAGTGCTCGAGGGTCATTCCTTCCGGCGCCATGTAGCCATCGAGGCTGAGGCCGATGCTGGCGAACACGGTGCTCATGTCTCACATTCTCGCGGTGTGTTGGTTCAACGCGGCGCAGCAGCAGCGGCACGTGCGACGATTGCCCCGGCGGACTCGAGGCGCGGCAGGATGCCGTCGTAAAGCCCGAGGAGGCGGGGCTCGATGATGCCGCAGTCCCCGAAGTAGACAGCCATGGACCCCAGGAACGGGCGAAGGTCGCGCTCCCCGGCTCGGTGATACATGACCTGCGTGATATCCCGCGTTGCGTCGTCCAGCTGTCGCTGCACGGCGTACACATGGGAGATCGCCTGGGCCAGGTCGGGGTCCAGGTAGCCAAGGGACTCGGTCGCAATGGCCAGGTCCCATGCGGTGTATTCCAGGAAGGCCGGGCTCGTGCCCTGGAAGGGGTTGTCCAGCCGTTGCTGCGCCTGCTCATCGGCCCGGAGAAAAGCCTGAATCCGGGCGAGCGAACTGTCATGGTAGGCGCGCACGCCGGCGACGGCGGCCCGGTTGCTCACGAACTCGGCGTGGATCCGTGTCAGGGTGGCGCGGGCCAGCTCGTGGTGGGCAACACGCTCGCGCCACTGATCGACGAGCAGGGCAAGCAGGACGCCCAAGGCGATCAGGGCGACCTCGAGCGCAATCCTGAGGAACGACCTGGACCCTCTCGAGTGGCGGCCGTCGAGTGCCGTTGGCGCTGTCAGCTCGGAATCTGGTTCCGGTGGTGTGGTATCAGGCATCAGGCTCCACTCGGGCACGGACAATCGCGGAAGGCCCGCACCGTGAAGGGCCGCGCCGCGCCAGGCCCCGCCTCCGGGAGCGGCCGCACCAGGTCGGGCCGCAGGTGCATCATGACGCTGGTCTCCAGCTCGCCGGCATGGTCGCCCGGCTCGGCGAAATGCTCACTGGCGTTCGCGGCCTGGTACCAGTTGACCTGGGCAATCGAGAGGGGCACTCGCCCCTGCAGCTCACGAATGAGCTGCTTGAAGTCGTTGCCGCCATGGCCATTGAGGATGACGAGCCAGGTGATGCCATGCTCAACGAGCGAGACGGCGAGGTCGCGGATGACGGCGAGCTGGGTGGTCGGGTTGAGGTTGAGGCAGAACGGAACCTCGCGCTGGCCGGTCTGCACCCCGAACGGCACGGTGGGGAGCACCAGGACCCTGGCCCCCGCGGCCCACGCGCGTGCCGCCGCGAGGTGGGCGGCGGCGTCGGCCTGGATGGTGTCGGTCGCGTAAGGCAGGTGGCGGTTGTGCGCCTCCGTGGCGCCCCATGGCAGCACGGCAACCTGGTACTTTGCCTGGCGCACCGTCTCCCAGGTGGAGTTGGCCAGGACCCACGGTGTGGGAGCGGCGGCCATCCTACGACTTCTGCGCCTGCCGGAATGCCTCGCCCACGCGGGTCGCCGCCTTCTTCATGGCGTCAGCCGCCTGGTTGGCAATGTCACGCGCCTCGTCGGCATAGTACCTGCCCGCGGCGGCCATGTCGTCCCGGATGGGCCGCTCCCGGGTCTCGCTGCCCCGGCGCACATACTCGCCGCGCACGATGCGCTCGTACTCTCCCGACGCCACCCAGGCCTGGAGTTCGCCAGCCCGCACGGTGTGCATCGGGTGGGTGAGTGCCAGCGTGGCGAGGAGCTTGTACACCACGTCGAGCCCCTCATTGGTGGTGGCGTACTCGTTGGCCTGCGCCATGAAGGCGTCGATGTTGAGCTGGCCCACGAACTGGTCCCCGCGACCGCCGCCGGCGAAGTGCATGAAGAGCTTCTGCGACGCCACGATGTCCTGGCTGCCCAGGAGTCCCGCGCGATCCGCCGAGAGCTCGGACTTGCGTGACCACTCGAGGAAGGCGAGGCGGATGGGGAGGATGGCGAGCCCCGCCAGGGTGGGCAGCGCGCCCAGCGAGATGAGCGCCAGGATCGCGGCGATGGTGCGGTAGAGCGAGTGCCCGCTGATGACGTGACCCATCTCGTGGGCCAGGAGGACCCGCACCTCGTCGTCGCCGAGCAGCTCGATCGCCGACGAATGGACCACGATGAAGGGCTCGTCAATGCCATACGCCCCCGCGTTGACGAAGGGCGTCTGCGTCACGTACAGCTCGGGCGTGGTGGGCCAGTCAAAGGTGGTGCACACCTCGGTGTGCAGGGTCCAGAGCCGGGGGAACTGCTCCGGCCCCACCCGCACGGCATTGCCCTGGAAGAGGAGGCGGATGCCGCGTTCGCCGCCCAGGAGGGCGAGGACCTTCTTGATGACCTCCTCGACACCTGGCACGGCGCGCAGCGCCTGGAGCGCGGCCCTGTCGGCTGGATGCTCCCACGCCACGCCGCTGATCTCGGGGAACGTGCGACGGCTTCGCGGGGCAGGAATACTGGACATGATGGACCTTCAGTAAGGGACGGAGTACGGTACGAAGATACACCCTCCGGTGTTTCAGGAGGGAACGCACAGCCGGTCACGATCACGCGCGTGACGGCGTGATCCCGGCCGTCCCCGTTGCCAACTGCGTGAGCGCCATCATGACGAAGCTCGAGGCCGCAGGCTCCCACGATGCCGGCGCCGACACTTGCAGCTACCCGGTCTTTTCGTCGTCATCGCCACGCAGGGGAAATGCGTACATCACCTGTTCGCCCGGAGCTTCCTGCCCTCCAGCCGACGCGTACAGCCGCGTCGCCGGGGCATTGGATCGGTCGGTGAGGACCCAGGCCTCACGACAGCCCAGGCGCGTCGCATGCCCGAGCAATGCTTGAAGCAGTGCCTTGCCAAGGCCTCGACCTTGATGGCCCGGTGCGACGCCGACCTCGTTGATCCACATTTCGGCCGGCTTGTCGGGGTGCACGTAGTGCACACCCGAGGCAAAGCCAACGACACGGCCGCAGTCAAGGGCGACAGCCAGGTGATGCCGAGGATCGCGCAGGAACTCTGCCGCAAGGTCGGGATCAATGGCGTGGTCGAAGGCGCCAGGCACCACCGTGTGGAGCAGGGCCTGGTCGCCAGGATTGAGCATCCTGATCTCGGGGCTCATGGTCGCTTCTGTTGATGGTCCGGCTGGCATCCCGCGCACCAGCCGTGGCACCGGCGGTTCTGCCTGCGTCGTTGGACGGCGCTGTCTTCTGCTGCGTCGTGCCGGTTGCTCCTACTCTGCTGATTCGTCTTCCATCAGTTCCCAGGCACCCGCTGGACGCCGCACGGTGGCGCAGGTGGGGCCACCATCGGGCCCCGGCCCGGAAACCTGACCGTGAGGCGCCTGGCCCAGCTCATCGAACCAGCTCGATCTCGCCCGGTCGCCAACTCCTGTCGAAGAAGGGTTCGAGCGGGCTGTAGAGGCGCAGGATCGTGAACCAGCCCTTCCCCGGGAGGGTCTGGATCCAGTTACCCCGCTTCACCCCGTCGGGCTGCTTCGGCGCGAAATACACCGTCGTGGAGCCGTCGGGGTTCAGTTCCGCGGCAGGCGATGGGTAGCTCTGGCTGCCTGCGCGCGGGTAGCGCTGAGGCGTGTCGAGCATCGAGCGCGATTGGTTGTCGTACACGGTGAGCGACCAGAACGCGCGAGCGGGAATGCCCTTCGGCAGGGTGACCTTGTAGGTCTTGCCGCCGTCATAGGGACTGCCGTCTGAGTCGAGGAACCCCATAAGGTACTGCGAACCGACTTCGGGAATGCGCATGATCATGCCCGGCGTATCCATCGTGTAGGCGTAGTAGAACGCCGTGCGCGAGTCGAGCGTGCGCGCCCCGGTGGGCGGGAACGGCTTGAACATCCCCTCGCGGGTGAACTCCGGCGGGGGCGTCTCGAAAGATGCTCCGCCTTCCCACAACATGCTGCCCCACATCGAGCCGGGATAGTAGGACCAGTCCGGATGGGCCACGCCGTAGCGCCAGTTCAACACGCGTCCAGTCGCATTGCCCACCGCGGCGGCGTCGGTGAGAATCTTCCTCATCCGGGCATCGGGCTTGAACGGCTTGCCCTTCACGATGCCGATGGCGGCCAGCTGGCCTGTGAGCTCGATGTCGTAGCTGGTGGCGGGCTCCCGCTGCACGCTCTCGTTGATCATCTCGAAGAACCCGTAGTCACTGGGCGGAATCGTGTTGAACGCCCTGCCGCTGCCCTCGATGAACCTGGTGTCGGGGATGGGCGGGTCCTTGGCGAGCCGGACCGTGCCTTCGAGCGCCGTCCCGATGCTCGTCCCGTAGCCGCCCGGTGTGTACGGATAGATCCTGAGGTTCTTCCTGATGCCCTCTACCGTCGGCCTGGGGTCGCCGTTCGTGAGGAACGCGCGAAATGCGTAGAGCACACGGGTCGTCTTCGACCTGGCGACGAAGAAGCCGCCGTCCGGCAGCGGACCGTCGTAGCCGGGTGGCACGAGCAGGTACTTGCCGCCGGCGCCGCGATCCGGACCCGGGAAGCCGCCGTCGATGATCCACGAGAACCACATGTCGTTGAACGTGCCGAGGCTGCCTGGCGGCTGCTCGACGACCAGCGGACCCCCGGCCAGGTTCAGGATTCCCAGGAAGTACACCATGTCGGCGTTGGCCGTCAGGAACAGCGACTTGGCGTCCATCAGCTCGGAGAAGATGACGATCGTGTTGTCCTCGGCTCCGATGCTCTGCAGCCCCTTTCCAATCGCGTAGGCCGATGCGCCGCGGAAGCTGTTGTTGTACACGTTCAAGGCCCGGGTGAAGTCGAGTGCGTCGCGGACTGTCTCCGCGGTTGCCGCGGTCGGCGCACCGTCCTTGAACGTCAGCGTGCCGATCCGGGTCTGTACCCGGTCCGGCGTGAGGAGCTCCGGGGGAACTGGCGTAGTCGTCTGCGCCCTGGAGAGGCCGGGCAGGGCCAGCGCGGCAAGTGCCACCAGTGTCGTCGGTGAGCGGAAGAGCTTCATCCCGGTGTTCTCCTGTTCATGATCCGTCAGTTGCACTGCACTGCGGCCGGTCAGCTCGCGGCGGCACAGGCCGGGCCGTCCCGCCCAGGCCGACCGCCCTACCGGTCGCGTTCGACGTCCGGATCATAGCCGGTCCGCGTCCAGATCACAGCCGGTCCGCAGGTTGAGCCATCGGCCGGAGTCCCGAAGTGCCGGGCGAGCCTGAACGTCACCGCGCGCCACCGGGCGTACAACACCGAGCGGCCGCATGAACACCTCGGCCAGCGCGTCCAGGCGAGCTGGTACGACGTCCCGGACCGTGGAGCATCGGTCCTCGTCGCGGGGTGCCGCATCGCCACGTGGTCCGCACGATCCCCGAACGCCTCCGCGCGCGGTGTCAGCACGTCGCAAGGCGCGAGGGCTGGAGCGGCGGACCTGACGCCCTATTCAGCGGCGTGCTTCGCTCCCTGCTGCCTGGCGAACTCGCGGAACTCCGGCCCGGCCAGGCGCAGGTTCTCGCGCAGGTAGGCGCGCAGGCGCTGGCCCGGCGCTTCCGGCCTTTCGCCTCCAAGGTGGGCCTGCAGCAGGGTTTCCATGCCGAACAGGTAGGCTTCGCGCGGCACCGGATCCGACGGCGAATGCCCGCCGCCGGGCTCGACCAGCAGGCTCAGCGGGCGCCCGGCCGCCTTCAGGGTCGCGGCGTAGTTCAGCACGGCGCGGATCGCCACCGTGCGGTCGGCGCCACCGGCCATGATCAGCAGGGGACCATGCATCATCGCGGCGTTCACCAGCGGCGACTGTGCATGCAGGCGCGCATAGGTCGCGGCATCGGTCGCATCCAGCGACAACGCCGCCAGGGTATGCTCGAGCGAACGATCCGGCAGGTCGCCCTGGTCGCCGGCTTCGAGCAGCCAGCGCATCGTCCATCCCAGGTCGGCTGGCGGCGAACCGGCCACGCCGACCTTGAACAGGTCCGGCTGGAAGGTCAGGCCGAGCAGCGTGGCATAGCCGCCGAAGGAATGACCGACGATGCCGACCCGGTTTCTGTCGCCGATGCCCTGCGCCAGCAGCCAGCGCACGCCCTCGACGATGTCCTGCTGCACGCGACCGTTGCCGTAGTCACCGTGCGCCGCGAACGTGTACGCGCGTCCATACCCGGTGGAGCCGCGGAAGTTCGACTGGAACACCACGTAGCCGCGGCTGGCGAGGAACTGGGCGGTGCCGTCGTAGCCGGTGCGGAAGTGGCTGATCGGGCCACCGTGCACCTGTGCGATGAGCGGCGCGCGCGCGGCGTCCACGCCCGGCGGCAGCAGCACGAAGCCGTGCACGCGCGTGCCGTCGGACGCGGTGTATGCGATGGCGAGCTTGCGCGCGAGCAAGGCTTCCTGCGGCGAACCGGCGGTGAGGCCGGGGTCGTCGAGGATGCGCCGACAATGTCCGGTGCGCGGATCGTACAGGTACCAGCGCGGGTCTCGCAGGGTCGGCGCGCGTTCGCTCACCAGCCAGCGCGCGGACGGGCCATTGCCTGCTTGCACGGCGATGTCACGGCCCGGGAATGCCCTCGCGATGGCGGAGACGATGGCCTGCGCCTCGCCGATGCCGTAGGTCGCGGCGATGGTGCTTCGGTAGCTCGCTGCCAGCGGCTCCTGGGTGTGCGGATCGACCACGACAGCATCGAGGTCGGCCTCGCCGCGCGGATCCTGGTGCAGGGTCTGCAACGTGTCGCCCGGGGCCAACCGAACCACGCGGCGGAAGTTACCCCCGGAGCCGACGCCGGGATTGCCCGTCATCAGCAGGCTGCCGTCGGCGCGCACCGCCAGCAGGTCCAGCCGCTGCATCGGCTGCAGGCGCAGCACTTTGTGCAGGCTGCCATCCGCACCCAGGCGATACAGCACGTCGAAGGCGCCCTCGAAACGCGTCAGTGCGACGACGTGGCCCTGTGCATCCAGCGCGACGTCGTGGATCCAGTGGGCGTCCTCGCGCAGCAGGGTGCGCTTGCCGTGCGCGTCCATGCGCACCACGCGCCAGCGCTCGCCCTTGCCGGCGGCGACGCGCTCGCCCAGCAGCACCGCGGCCGGTTGCGAGGGATCGAGCGCGATCACCCGCCGCCGTTCGCTGCCACCCAGAGGCACGCGCACGCCTGGGCGACCATCGGTGCCGACGATGCTGAGCCCGCGCGAAGCGCGCAGGAACAACCAGCGGCCGTCGCGTGACCACATCACCTGGTCGGCCTGGGTGCTGGCGACCAGCATGCGCGGGCTGCCGCCACTGGCGGGCAGCAGCCACAGGGCGCGCGAGTCCTTCTGTGCGCGCAGGTAGGCCACCGCATCGCCGGCCGGCGAGAGCTCGACGGCCACCAGCGTGCGCTGCTCGAGAAAGGCCGTGCGCGGCAGGCGCGGGGCCCGCGCCAACTGGCGCTGTGCGGTTGCCGCGGCGCGGAGGCCCTGGGCGGCCTGCGCCGGCAATGCGCCGGGTGCGAGCGGCAGGGCGCACAGCGCCAGCGTGCCGCGCAGGGTTCGGAACGTCGTCATTGCCTGGCTTCCTTCCGTTCCGGCTCAGGCGGCAACTGGCGGCGCACCAGGCGCGGACACCGGCAGGATGTCGCGGCGGGGATACATGAGCCACAGGCTGGCCAGCGCCGGCAGTCCGATCACGCCACACAACAGCACCCAGCCCCAGCGGCCGCGCGGAGAATGCCTCTGCTGGCCGGTCAGCCAGGCCGCGCCCAGCAGCGACAGCAGGCAGCCCGCAGCGGCCAGCCACAGCACCGGCATCGGCATCGCCTCGGGCTTCGCGCGCAGCGGATCCCTTGCCGCGAACAGGTCCTGCGCACCCAGGCTGAGCGCGCGCAGCGCGGGCGATAGCCAGGTGTTGCGGTTGGTGTAGAGTGACGGCAGGTCGAGCGACAGCGTGCGGCGCGCGACGTCACGCGCATGGCCCTTGCCGTCCACGCGCAGGACCTGCTGGAACGGATGCTGCAACTCGCCACTCCACACGCCCCAGGTGTAGGTGTAGGACACCAGGTAACCGTCCAGCAGCTCGATCACGTCCATCCGGCTGAGGTTGCCGACCGGGCCCGGCATCGCCACCCGCATCAGCGGTTGCAGCAGGTCGAGCCCGTTCATCGCCTCGCGGCCAGGATAGAAGTAGGTGGCGCGGTCGCTGAGCAACACGATGTTGTCGCCAGCCGGCTCCGGGGGACTGGCCATCACCTCGCCCGCCGGCAGGCGGAAGCGTTCGTACATGCGCTGCTGCTGGCTGTCGTACTGGTAGGCGGCCTGCGCGTTGTAGAGGTAGGTCGCGCCGTAAGGCATGGTCGGGCCCGGGAACGCGGCTTGCTCCCCGCCCACGCCCATCTCACCGATCCGGCGCTGGTCGCGCAGGCCGCGGATGACGAAGCGGGCGCGGTCGTGGCTGTACACCATCCAGAGGCTGTTCTCGTCATCGCCCAGTTCCAGCGGGGAGAGGTTGGTCATGCTGCCCTGAACCGGCAGCTTGCGCAGCGGATAGGTCGTGTACACGTCGGAGAGCGCGATCTGCTCGCGCCACAGCGCGGCCTCCGGTTCGCGACTGCGTGCGATGCCGAGCAGCAGCATGTCCTTGCCATCGGCGCGGTCGGCTTCGGTGTAGCCGCCCTTCGGCGGCGCGGGCATGTCGAGCGGATGCGTGCCGGTGACCGTCCACGCCACTTCCACGCCGTAGCCCAGCATCCAGGCCAGGAAGTACGCGCCGAGTTGCACCGGCAGCGCGATCGCCAGGACCGCAGCGGGATGGCGCGACGGCGTGGCCGGGTCCGGCTTGAACGCGATCGCCAGCATCGCCGCGAGGAAGGCGATCACCGCGCACTGCACGGCCAGCATCGCCACGCCCGAGGCCTGCGCATACACCAGGAGGCCTGGCAGCAGGAAGGCGGCGAGTGAGTAGCGGTGGTTGCCGACCATCGCGTATGCGCCGGCGAGGTAGCTGGACACCGCGATCAGCCATGCCGCCAGCGGCAGCAGCCAGTGGCGCAGGTCGACCACGCGCGCGGTCATCGTCTCCTGGTACAGCGCGACCAGCGCGATTGGCAGCGCCGTCGCCAGCAGCAGGAGTGTTGCGCTGGCGCCGGTCAACGCACCGGCGACCTGCAAGCGGTGCAGCGGACGGTGCAGCAGGTGGAGCCACTGGTTCGGCTTGCGGTACGTGCCCATCTGGTACATGCCCAGCAGGGCGCCCGCCACGGCATACGCCGCACCGAACACCTGGTAGACGAAGAGCGGCTGTTGCGCCATGTCGACCATGCGGCTGAGGAAGCCCAGGACGGCGACGTTGAGGATGGCGGCGGCAGCGGCCCACAGGCGGAAGCGCAGCAGCTCGCCCTTGAAGAGGTCGATCATGGTGGTGCCCTCGTCTCGTGCGCTCAGGCAGCTGCCGGCGCGGCATGGTTCTTGGCCAGGAAGGCATTGACCGCGCGGTCCAGGCTCACCGGCATCGACTGCACGTTGCGCGCGCCGGAGTCGCGCAGGAAGCGTTCGAAGCCTTCGTCCTGGTCCAGCACCAGGTAGTGGTGCAGCCCGTCCAGGCGCTGCACTTCCAGCAGGCCGGGCACGTTGCGCGGGTCAGGGCCCTTGAACGGCACGTCCGCCACCCAGTGGGTCACCCGTGCCGTGAAGTCCTCCGGCGCCGACATGTGCTTCAGCTGGCCGCGCTCAAGGATGACCAGGTTGTCGGCGACGCGTTCGATCTCCTCCATCTGGTGCGAGCAATACACCACCGTGCAGTCATCGGCGGCATTGCTGTACATCAGCGACTCCAGGAACGCGCGCTTGGCCACCACGTCCAGGCCCAGGGTCGGTTCGTCCAGCACCAGCAGCTCCGGCCCCTGGGCCAGGGCCAGGGCCAGGTTCAAGCCGGCGCGTTCGCCGCGCGAAAGCTGGCCGACCTTCTGTTCCGGCAGCACGTGGTAGTGCCCGATCACGCCATCGTAGGCCGGCTGGCTCCAGCGCGGGTACTGGTGCCGCTGCATCGCCATCACCTGCGAGACCCGCATCCAGCTGGGCAGGGTGTGTTCCTCGTTGACGAACCCGATGCGGCCGCGGTCCTGCGGCGTGAGCGCCTGGCTGTCCTTGCCGAGGATGCGGGCCTGGCCCGCCGTGGGTGGCATGAAGCCCATCAGGATGCGGAACAGGGTGGACTTGCCGGCGCCATTGGCGCCGACGATGGCATGGATGCGCCCGCGCGGAATGCGCAGGTCGAGGTTGTCCAGCGCCAGCTTGCGCCCGTAACGCTTGCTCAGCGCGCGGGTTTCGATCACGTAGTCGATGGAATCACCCATGGCGGCCTTCTCTGAAGGAGGTCAGTCGGCGGGTTCAGGCCCGCTTGCGGGGAACAAGCTGCCGAAACCCGTGGGCGACCCGCGCATGCACCTCGTCAGGCGGGAACCCCAGGGGCACCACTTCGTGCACGAAGCGGTCGATGGCCACGTCCAGCCGGCGCTCGCGCTCGGCATTGGACAGGCGCTGGCGTGGTGTGGCCACGTACAGGCCCATGCCCTGACGCGACTCCAGCCAGCCTTCGGTGGTCAGTTCTGCATAGGCCTTGGCCACCGTATTCGGGTTGATGGTCAGCTGCTGGGCCAGGCCGCGTACGCTGGGCAGCTGGTCGCCGGGCTCCAGTTCGCCGGTGGCGATCTTCACCCGTACCGCGTCGGTGATCTGCTTGATGATGGGGCGCGGATCGCCGGTGGCGATCTGCAGCATCAGGGGGCGGGTTCTGGCCATGCGGGCCTTGCATTAGCTGTACTAACAACACTAGTACAGTAAATACAGCCTGTCAAGCCATGCGTGCGCACCGGCATGGCCAGGGCGAAAGCCGCGCCGGGAAGCCCAGGGGCCTGGACATCCCTGACCGGGGCCTTCGCCCAAGGGCCCAACGGCCATCACACGGGCTGCAGATTCGACTGCGTCGACCCCGGGCCGTCGCTGATCTGGAGAGGACAGCCCTGCATCACCCAACGCCCCTTGCGTGAGCAGGGGGAGGAGTCCACGTGCAAGGCTGCCTCGCGCCTGACATCAGCGGGGCGGGAACCGCGTCCGCTGGCTCGAGACGCTACGCCTCACTGTCTCCGGGGCGGTTCCGGGGCTGTAGCTGCTCCCAGGTGTTCCATTCTTCCACGATCCTGCCGTTCACGATGCGGGCGAGGTCGATGCCAATCAGCGTGATCGGTTCACCGGTTGCGCGCACCTTGACGCGTGCCGTCATGCGCGTGGCGACCTTACTTCCTGGACTCGGCGGTGTCAGTCACTGTTGCAGTGTTCATTGGCATCGCCATGGACATCAGGCGCACATGACAGTTGCAGCGAGTATGCCGAAGCCCGGGCCGGCCTACTCTCGGGTTGCGCGATGTGCTTCCAGCTCGATCTCGATCAGGAAGGCGGGAAGGGCGAGCCCCTTGACCTCCAGCCACGAGCCAGTCGGAAACTGCTTTGTGTAGATCGAGTTCCGGTATCCCGCCACTTCGAGGAACTTCGCCATGTCCGTCGTGAAGACATTCTCCACAACCACGTCGTCGAAGGTGAAGCCGTAGTGCTGCAGCACCCTGGCCAGGTCCTCGTAGGCATTCTTCATCTGCTGCTCGAGATCCCCCACGGCCGTCGGGTTGCCAGCGCTGTCCATGCTCACGGCGCCCGAGATCCTGAGGTCATCGCCGATCCGAACAGCATGCGTATACCCGTACGCCTTCTCGACTGCCGGTCGGAGCTGGAAGTATTCCGGGCTGTCGGCCGTGGTTGCGGCTTCCTGCACGACCGCATCCGCGTTACCCGAGCCGGTTCTCGCACAAGCGCACAGGCTCCCCACCACCAGAAGCGAAAGCGCTACTCGTGACTTGTCCATCACTCCGACCTCCTGGGAAGTTTATGGGTACAGCCCGGGTGCATCGGTAACGCTGGTGTCCGGGAACATGGGTAACACGCTCCGCAAACTGCACGACGTGACCCGACTCAGCGAGGCCGTCGATGCCCTGGATGGAGACCGTCCCCATGGAAAAGCGCCTGCAGTTCGTACATGACGCGTTCCGCCGCCCCGAAGGATCTCCGGACGGCCGTCTTCAAGGGCGAGTTCCGGGCGGCCCGTGCACGGGCTCTCCTTCCTCAACGTCTGGTGGATGCGCCTCGGTATTGTCCATCAGCGCATCCATCCCGGCTGCCTCAGGAGGACGGCGCCCATGAACGCATGCAGCGCACCCTCAAACGCCAGGCGATCAAGGTCCGGCAGACCTGCGCGGCCAATAGCGGAACTTCACCGCGTTCCAGCGGGAGTACAACACGGAGCGACCGCACGAACACCCCAGCCAGCGCACCCCGGCGAGCTGCTACCACGCGTCCGAGCGGGCCTACCCAGCGCTATCGGGCTGGACGAAACCGACGATGGCGTCTGGACCATCTGGTTCAATACCGTGCTACTGGCAACGTTCGACGAACACGATTACATCATCACTGGCTGAGCCGAAGTGTTGCCCATGTTGCTGGACACTTCTGTTACCCATCATCCCGGCTGCTCACGGAACGAACCGCAGCCTCGATAACGGCGATGTCAATCTTCTTCTGCTTCATCATTGCTGCCATTTCCCCCGCTGCATAACGTTTCAGTCCAGCGGCCTGCGTAGGCGCGTCCGCTGCAACTGATGGTTGGGCGTGACCTCATGCGTGTGCGGGGTGCTTGTGGCGCGTGCTTGGCGTCGCGGATCGTACAAGCGGCCACCTATGTGCGAGCCACAGCAGGGCGAACCCGATCAGCGGAAGGGCGATGTCGGTGTAGAGGATCACGCCCGCGTTCCCGGGTGCAAGGTTACCCGTTCTGAGGATCTCCAAGATGTGGCCGCCGGCCGCGCCCAGAAGGAAGCAGGCGGGTCCAACGACGGCGGCAACGCGCATGTCGAAGCTGCCGCGGAACGCGAGAAACCCGACGACCGCGAAGCCCAGGCTAGCGAAACCGACCTCCCGCTGGAACGGGCTGGCCGCCCAGCCAATGAAGCGGGCCACCGCCTCGCCGTAGAAGACGTGTGCGACGAAGCTGTATAGGTAGCTGAGCGCGATCGAGCACAGGATGAAGTACGAGAAGGCTGCCTCGACGAGCACCGGGGTGGTCAACGGGCGCGGCTTCCGCAGCAGCGAAGACGCCGCGGCGACGAGCCCCAGCACGAACAAGGTCAGCGTGAAGTTCTCTAGCAGAAGGCGGACCAGATTCTCCATGTTCCCTCCGCATGAGCGACAGTAGCGGCACGCCCAATGACTGGCGCATCGGCGGCGAGGGCCGCGCGCGTCCCCCCGGGATCAACATGAAGCGCGGCGGCTGCCCGCGCAAATCGGGGCCTCGGCAGTTGCATGTGATGGTATGGACTCCTCCCCCCGATGCTAACAGCATCCAGCATCACGGCCCCGAAGGCCACCATCGTGAGGAGGAACCCATGCCCACAATGCAGATCGGCATCGATCTCGCCAAGACGGTCTTCGAAACTGCAGTGTCGAAGGCGCCGGGGGGTGGTCACGGCCCGGCGCCGGCTGTCGCGGCTTCCGGCGCTTCCGCTGGCTCGAGGCGCAGGCGGCGTCGGTCCGCACCGCGCTCACCACCCTCACCCGCCAGATGCCCGACGCCCAGCACCTCCTCACCGTGCCCGGGGTGGGCGTGCTCACCGCAACGGCGCTGGTGGCCTGGGTGGGCGCCATCCACCGCTTCCGGTCCGGGCGGCACTTCGCCAGCTGGCTCGGCCTCACCCCGCGCGAACACTCCAGTGGCGCGTCCCGGCGCCTCGGCGCCATCACCCACCACGGGAACAGCTACCTGCGCCTGCTCCTCATTCAGGGGGCGCGCTCGGCGCTCCGCGTCGGCGCGGGGATGGACCCGCCGGATGATCTGCGCACCTGGGCGCAGGCGGTGGCCCGCCGGCACGGGGCCAATGTCGCGGCCGTGGCCCTGGCGAACAAACTCGCGCGCCTCGGCTGGCGCACGTGGCGCGACGGACGCGACTTCACGCGGCGGGCGCCGCCGGACGGGAGGCGCATTGGCTCCCCACGCGCGACTTACCATCATGGCCAGGGCCCAGCGCCCACCACACGGGCCGCAGATACGACTGCAGTCGACCCCGTGCCGTCAGTGATCTGGAGAGGACAGCTCTACATCACCCAACGCCCCTTGCGGAAGCAGGGGGAGGAGTCCGGATACGCTGGTCAGGCAGCCTTGCTAAAGTAGCACAGATGTGCTACTTTGACGACCCCCTAACTGGGAGGGTCCGTGGTTCGGAAACTGACGCTGCGGCAGGTCGGGGGTTCGATCGGGGCCACCTTGCCGAAAGACATGACCGAACGACTCCACCTGGAAGTCGGCGACCGTGTGCTCGCCGTCGAGACCGCGGAGGGAATCCTGCTGACCCCCTTCGATCCCGACGTGGAGGAGGGACTCGCCCTGGCCGCCAAGACGGCGAAGAAGTATCGGAACGCCCTGCGCGAGTTGGCCAAGTAGGCCATGGCCGCCGAGCCACGGTGGCTGCCGCGCGTCGTCCTGGATGCCGCGCACCTGGACCAGGTCCGGGCGCACGGCGGGTTGGTCGGCGTCCGCGACGAGAATGCGCTGGAGGCGGCCTTGGCCCGGGCCCCCCAGAAGTGGCACTACAACCCCAAAGTCCGATTCCCCGAGCTGGTCGCAGCCTACGGCTTCGGTCTGGCCACGGCGCATCCCTACAACGATGGCTATAAGCGCGTGGCGTTTCTGGCCATGGCGATCTTTGCAGGACTGAACGGTCGGGCATTGGTCGCGACGGATGCGGAAGTTGTGACCGTCATGGTCGGACTGGCCGCGGGGAAGATTACGGAGGGTGAGTTGGCCGCGTGGCTGGGGAGCCACCTCGTCGCAGATTGACCGGCGGGGAGCAAGGCTGCCTCACGTCCTGCAAATGAGCTGCAGCGCCGGTGGCGGCAGGGGCGCCGCGACCTCCAAGCCCTCAGCCCAGGCGGCGTCCCTGCCGCACAGCGGTCCGGCGCTGACAGCTCAATTTTGCTTGTTATGCCTCACGTTGCCGGAGCCAGCGCCGCGGATGACGCCGCGAGTGAACGACGGCTACCACGCACGCGCTGCTCGTCCAGGTGGTAATAGACGCCGAACGGATACCGGGGTAACAGCGCCCGACGCAGGCCAGGATAGGCTTGTGGAAATGACTCCCGCCGCGCGCGAACCGACTCAAGCGTCAAAGCCACCGTATCAAGAAAACGCGCCGCAGCTTGGGGTGAGCGTGCGGCGTACCAGGCATGGGCTTCGTCGATATCCGCCTCCGCAAGGGGACGGACGACGAGGGCGCGAATCAGCGCAGGCGCTGCTCGATGCGCCTGCGCACGTCTGCCCAAGGCGAGCCGGCATCGGGGTCCCGCTCCATCTCCGCCAGCCGCCGGTCAAGTTCCGCCGCGAGCTCCGGTGAGACGGGGGCGGCGGCGCTCTCCGAAGCGAGGCTGTCCCAGAGTTCCTCGAGCAGGGCCAAGCGCTCTGGAACGCTCAGGCGCGACAGGTCAACGGGCGACGAGGCCATGGATCAAGTCTAGGAGCCTCCTGGACCAAGAGCAACTCAGGTGTGAGGCAGAATGCTTACCGCATCAGCCGCGGCGCCGGTCAGCGGCGTGCGGGCGGCGACTCTAAGAGCCTGGCACAAGCCGCCCGCGTGCCGCATAAACGGCCCGGCGCCGACGGGTGGATGCGCTAGTTACACCGCGCCGCGACCGAGCGAGCTGGCCGCCGCGTAGACGGGGACGTCTCGCGCTATGCGGCCACCCAACCGGTCGCGTTCGATGTCCAGGTCATAGCCGGTCTGCAGGTTGAGCCAAAACCGATCGGACGTCCCGAAGTACCGGGCGAGGCGGAGGGCCGTGTCCGCAGTGACCGCCCGGTCTCCATGAACAATCTCATTGATGCGGCGCGCCGGGACCTTGAGGTCCTTGGCCAGCCGGTACTGCGACAGGCCGAGCGGCTCGAGAAACTCTGTCAGGAGTACCTCTCCCGGGTGAATCGGGGCCAAGCGCTTCTTGGTCATCTCCGCCTCCTAGTGATAGTCCACGAGCTCAACCTCGTGGGCC
The DNA here is from genome assembly GCA_964638035.1 of uncultured Gemmatimonadaceae bacterium. GTDB lineage: Bacteria > Gemmatimonadota > Gemmatimonadetes > Gemmatimonadales > GWC2-71-9 > JAGGAG01. The sequence goes on from CAZWXD010000007.1 coordinate 110,580, forward strand.
TCGCCGTCCTGCCAACGGAAACAGAGCCGCCACTGGTCGTTGACTCGGATGCTCCATTCGCCCGCGCGGCGTCCTTTGAGCTTTTCCAGGCGATTGGCGGGCGGCACCCGGAGATCTGCCAGCGTTGTGGCCGCGTCCAGCATTCGGAGCTTCCGGAGGGCAGTGTGCTGCACGTCCGGACCCCCACCGGCGCACCAGTTCGCGGCGGAAAAGCCGCTCGGTGTCTCGCGACCGGAAGCTGCGGATCACACGGAATAGTAACGCGCGGCGTTACTAGTGGCAAGTCTGCCTGCACGCGGTGTAACGCCCAGCGCATCAGCCGCGGCGCCGGTCGCGGCGCGCGCGGGGTGGCCCAAAGAGCTTAGCATAGACCCCGCGCGTGCCGCACCTAGGCCCGGCGCCGACGGACTAAATGCGCTGCTTATGCAGTGCGCTTCCTGGTGTTCCGTTTTGTGGGCACGACATCAAGGAGCGCTCGCAGGGCGCGGTTAACTTCTTCTGAGGTCCTGAAGGCGGCGGCTACATCGGGATCGAGAAGGACGACATTGCTGCCTTCCCGCACCCGCGCCGCGTACTTGCCGCGCACTCCATTCGAGAAGTCATACTCTGCCCGCATATCGGGATCGCGGCGGCTCTTACCGGTCTTCTTCATAGGTCGCACGCTCGCGCCGCGTCGCCAGACGGGCGCTGATGAGGCGGATGGTGTCGCCCCGTTCAGTGTGAGCCACCACCACCAGGCGGTAGCGGTGCGTGATCCCGACGAGCAGGAACCGAGATTCGGTCCGGCTGTGGTATGGATCCAGGATCGTCACCGACCAAGGATCCGCGAAGGCCGTGAGCGCTTCGGGAAACGAGACCCGGTGCTTGGCCAGGTTCGTGGCCGCCTTCCGGGGATCCCACTCGAAGCGCAGGGCCATCCTGCCAATCTAGGGGATCCGGCTCGAGCTCGCACTGCATAACGCCCTGCGCATCAGCCGCGGCGCCGATTCACGGCCCGGGCGCGGTTTCTACTCAAGCCAGGCCTAGACCGCGCCCGCGCCGTCACAAGGGCTCGGCGCCGTCGGCTGCATGTGATGGTATGGACTCCTCCCCCCGATGCAAACAGCATCCAGCATCACGGCCCCGAAGACCACCATCGTGAGGAGGAGCCCATGCCCACTATACAGATCGGCGTCGATCTCGCCAAGACGGTCTTCGAGATTGCAGTGTCGGAGGCGCCGGGGGTGGTCACGGCCCGGCGCCGGCTGTCGCGGCCCGGTTTCCGGCGCTTCCTGGCCAGTCACGCCCCGGCGGAGATCCTGCTCGAGGCGTGTGGCTCGGCGCATCATTGGGGCCGGGAGGCCCAGCAGTGCGGGCATCAGGTGCGGCTGCTGCACCCCGCCGACGTGGCCCGCTATCGCGATGGCAACAAGACCGATCGGGCGGATGCCACCGCGCTGCTGGAAGCGGTCCGCAACACGGCACTCACCCCCGTCCCGGTCAAATCCGTTGAGCAGCAGGCGGTGATGGCCCTGCACCGCATCCGCCAGGGCTACGTGCAGACGCGCACGGCGCGGATCAACGCCCTCCGGGGGCACCTGCGCGAACTGGGGCATGTGATCCCGCTCGGTGCGCGGCATGTGGCGAGCGAGGCCCGGCTGGCCTTGGCGGATGAGACGATCCCGGCGTTCCTGCGGGACGCGTTGACGCTGCTGCTGGAAGAGATCCGCTGGCTCGAGGCGCAGGCGGCGTCGGTCCGCACCGCGCTCACCACCCTCGCCCGCCAGATGCCCCACGCCCAGCACCTCCTCACCGTGCCCGGGGTGGGCGTGCTCACCGCGACGGCGCTGGTGGCCTGGGTGGGCGACATCCACCGCTTCCGGTCCGGGCGGCACTTCGCCAGCTGGCTCGGCCTCACCCCGCGCGAACACTCCAGTGGCGCGTCCCGGCGCCTCGGCGCCATCACCCACCACGGGAACAGCTACCTGCGCCTGCTCCTCATTCAGGGGGCGCGCTCGGCGCTCCGCGTCGGCGCGGGGATGGACCCGCCGGATGATCTGCGCACCTGGGCGCAGGCGGTGGCCCGCCGGCACGGCTACAACGTCGCGGCCGTCGCCCTAGCGAACAAACTCGCGCGCCTCTGCTGGCGCACGTGGCGCGACGGACGCGACTTCACGCGGCGGGAGCCGCCGGACAGGAGGCGCATGACGGGCGGCTGACGGATCATCGCGATGGCAACCGGTCAGACCGGCGTGGGGATGAGCCGATAACTCGCCTGGCTCGCAGGGGCCGTGATATGCGATTGGCTCCCCACGCGCGACTTACCATCATGGCCAGGGCCCAGCGCCCACCACACGGGCCGCAGATACGACTGCAGTCGACCCCGTGCCGTCGGTGATCTGGAGAGGACAGCCCTGCATCACCCAACGCCCCTTGCGGAAGCAGGGGGAGGAGTCCAGATACGCTTGTTATGTAGCGCCAGATGTCATACATTGTAAGACATGAAATCGGCCGCCCTCACCATTCGCCTGGACCCCGCGCTGGAGCGGCAACTCACCCGGCTGTCCCGCCGAA
>CAZWXD010000008.1:0-63124 GCA_964638035.1 uncultured Gemmatimonadaceae bacterium
ATGATGTTGTCGACGATCTGTGTGGGCGTTTGCTGGGCGATTGGCTGGCCGCAGTTGGGGCAGTGGGGCTGCCCGATGCGGGCGTAGAGCAGGCGCAGGTAGTCGTACACCTCGGTTACGGTGCCGACGGTCGAGCGCGGGTTGCGGCCCGAGCCTTTCTGGTCGATCGAGATGGCGGGGCTGAGCCCTTCGATCTGGTCGACGTTTGGTTTCTCCATCAGGCCCAGGAACTGGCGGGCATAGGCCGAGAGCGACTCGACGTACCGGCGCTGCCCCTCGGCGTAGATGGTGTCGAAGGCAAGCGACGACTTTCCCGAGCCCGAGAGGCCGGTGATGACCGTGAGCGCGTTGCGGGGGATCCGGACCGAGATGTTGCGGAGGTTGTGCTCGCGAGCGCCGCGAACGGTCAGGTATTCGGTGGGCATAAGCCCCGAAAGCTACCCGAAACCGTCGGGCCGCTCAACCCGCCACCCTGGTCGCGAGACCGGGTGGGCACCGGCGCACCGCGCGCCGCCCTACCCGCCCACCCCGCCCCCAACTAGCATCCCCCCATGCACATCCATCGACTGCGCCTGCACGGGCGTGACGACACGGTCGGCGACCTCTTCGCACCGCCGCCCCTGGAAGGCGAGCCAGCGGGCCTGGCCCCGGACGAGCGCCTGGCGCTCCGCCCCTTCGCAGCGCTCACCACCCCTGATGCACGCGTGGATTCCCCCGGCACCGAACCGTTCGATCCCGAGCGCGTGCTGGAGCAGGCCCGTGAGGCCGCGGCCCGGGACCGGAAGCCCGAGGCGGAGTCGCTGCTCGCGGAGCTGCTGCAGGCCGAGCCGGGCCACGTTGGTGCTGCGATCGGGCTCGCCCTCCTCCTCGAGGAGCGGCAGGATCCCGGCGCGGCACTGGACATCCTCGCTCGGGCCCTCGAAGCCCGGCCCGACGAGCTGAGCCTGCTCCTCACCCGTGCCGGGATCCTGCGGCGCCGGAAGGAGCTCGGCCTGGCCGAGGCCGACGTGCGCCGGGTGTTGCGCGCCCACCCTTCCGAACCGGATGCGCTGTTCGAGCTGGGGCTGGTCCTGCTGCGACGCGGACTCGCCGCTGAAGCCGGGGAGATGCTGGTGCGCCGGGTGGAGCAGCGCCCCGACGATCCGGAGACCTGGTACTACATCGGCGAGGCGAGGAACCAGGCCGGCAACCTCAGGGGTGCACTCGAGGCACTGCAGCGCTCGGCGGCCCTCAACGACGGCGACGGGCGCACCTGGCACCTGCTGGGGCGCGTGCTCGACCGGCTGGGGAAGCCGGAGGAAGCCATGGAGATGTATCGGCGCAGCCGGGACCTCGTGGCATGATTACGGTGGTGGTGGACGACCTTGCGTTCATCGAGGCCGATGCCGTCCTGCGCCCGTCGGATGAACGCCTCGGCGCCCTCTCGCCGGCCATCACCAGGCTCGACCGCCAGGCGGGGGAGCGCTTCGCCGCGCTTCGTACGGTGCAGTCGCCGCTTCGCGCGGGCGCGGCGGTCGTCACCGGGGGCGGCGACCTCACGGCACCCTTTGTGGTGCACCTGGTGCTGCAGGACGAACTCGAATCAGGCGACCGGGGCACGGTACAGCGTGCCCTCCGGTCGGCATGGCAACAGGCGGCCGCCTGGCAGCTCGAGCGCCTGGCGACTCCACTCGTCGGGGCCGGTCCCGGTCGTCTCTCCGATGAAGAATCGGCGGAGTTGCTCGCCGCCTCATTTGCCGAGGCGGGCGCCAGGGGTGCGGGCGCGCAGTCGCTCACCATCGTGGTGGACCGGGAGGAGGATCGCGTGTCGCTCGACGCGCTGGTCCGGAGGTACGCCCGCTGAACCGCCAAGCGGTGGGCGCCGCGGTCCTCCTGGCCTGGGGCGCCGGCCTGATGTGGCTGGTGCAGCGGCGCGGGGACCCGACATCCGCGGCCAGTGGATCCACCCGATCGGCGCGGCCCACCGTTGCGCGGGTGTCCCCGGCGGCCGCGTACTATCGCCTGAGCATTGGTGACAGCACGGTGGGATTCGCCCTGCTCACCCTGGACACGACCACCACCGCGGTGGAGATGGTGGAGCAGGTGGACATGCGGATCCCCGATGGCGACAGTGTGCGCCACGTGTTCCAGAGGACACGAAGCACCTTCGGGCGCCGCCTCGACTTCGTGGGCGTGGACGTGATGCGGCGGGAAGGGCCGGCGCGGTGGGAGGTGGGCGGGCGGGCGATGGGCGACAGCAGCTTCGCCTGGTTCCTTGCCGAAGGCACGCAGCGGCAGGGCGACACCGTGGCAACCGGTGGCCGGGCGCTGGCCCCCGGTGCAGCGTTGCCGCTTGCCTTGCTTCGGCGCGGCCGGCCCCCACGCGTCGGCGATGTACGCACGGTGTTCGTGGCCGACCCCGTTCAGCGGCGGCTCGTGCCGGTCGAGGTGACCATCGCCGGCGACTCGACCGCGATCATCCCCGACAGTGCCGCGCGCGACCCGGCCACCGGGCGCTGGCAACCCGCCCGCTGGGACACGCTCCGCATCTGGCGCCTCGTGCGTCGCGGTGCCGGCCCACCCCTGAACTCGTGGGTGGACGAGGACGGCCTCCCGGTGCTGGGAGACATCATCCCCGGCGTACGCGCCGACCGGCTCCCGTTCGAGGTGGCCACCGAGGCCTATCGCACCGCGATCGACCGCCGGTTCGCCGGCCTGGGAGGACGTGCCGGTGCATACGTCGCGACCGCGCCGCCGCGCCCCCTTGCCGTGGCGCGCGTGCTGTTGCAGCAGGTTGGTCGCGATTCCGCCGGCTGGGCCCGGTCGGCCGTGACCGGCGGCAGGCAGCGCCTTCGAGGTGACACCCTCGAGGTGCAGCGGGCGGCCCCGCCCGAAGTCGAGGGCGACCCGAATGGTGCGCCCGCGGCCCTGGCCGTTCCGGACACCTTCACAGTGGTCGCGGAGCGGCTGGTCGGGTCGGAGCGCGACCCGCGGCGCCGCGCGGCTCAGCTGGCGCGGTGGACCCGCACCACCATCCTGGCCGGGCCGGACTTCGGTCCGACCGACCCCCTCCGGGCGTTGCGCCAGCGCCGCGGCGGGGCGTCCGATCGCGCAGCAGTCCTGGTGGCCCTGGCGCGGGCGGCTGGCCTGGAGGCACGCCCGGTGGCGGGCCTGGTCGCCGTAAGTGGCGGTGGCTGGGCCCGCCATGCCTGGGTGGAGATCCACCTGGATGGCTGGGTTCCAGCCGACCCGACCTTCGGCACGTTCCCTGCCGGGGCGGGTTACATGCGGCTCCTGCAGGATGTCCCGGCCGACCCCCTTTACCTGGTGCCCCTGGCCGCGTGGCTCGACCCACACCGGCTCCCGGCGAGCGCACAATGATCCGGCTGACCAAGCTCACGAAGCGATACGGTGCCTTCACCGCCGTGGACGGGATTGACCTCGAAGTCCCGGCCGGCGAACTGTTCGGCTTCCTCGGCCCCAACGGTGCCGGCAAGACCACCACGCTCCGGATGATCGCCGGCATCCTCAAGCCCACCAGCGGCACCATCGAGATCGGCGGGATCGACCTCGAGGCGCGCCCCCGGGAAGCGAAGATGCGCATGGGGTTCATCCCGGACCGGCCGTTCGTCTACGACAAGCTGACGGGCGCGGAGTTCCTCCGGTTCGTGGCGGCGCTCTACGGCCAGGACGGGCCGGTCATCGAGCGGCGCATTGACGAGATGCTGGGCCTCTTCGACCTGGCGCCCTGGAAGGACGAACTCACCGAGTCGTACAGCCACGGCATGCGCCAGAAGCTCATCATCTCGAGCGCCCTGCTGCACCGCCCCGAGGTCATCGTGGTGGACGAGCCGATGGTGGGGCTCGACCCGAAGAGCGCCCGCCTGCTCAAGGACCTCTTCCGCGCCTTCGTGGACCGTGGTGGGACGGTGCTCATGAGCACCCACACACTCGAGGTGGCCGAGTCGATGTGTGACCGCATCGGCATCATCCAGGGCGGTCGCATCGTGGCCTGTGGCACCATGGATGAACTTCGGGTGCACCACGCGGCAGGCGGGGCCTCGCTCGAGGACCTCTTCCTCCGCCTCACCGGCGGGCACGCTGACCGGGAGCTGGGCACTGTCTTCGAGCGCTGAGGTCCTGTCGCTGCCGGTGCCCGACCCGGGCGTCGGCACGGTGCTGGAGCCCAAGTGGCGAAGCGCCGTCGCGCGGCTCCGGCACGAGCGGTCGGGCACGCCGCTCAAGCTGCTCCTGCTGGCACTCGTCGCGGCCGGCTTCTGGAGCGCGGTGTTCGCCGTCGCCTTCCGCGTGCTGCGCTACGTCAAGGCGGCGCCCGAGATCGGGAGCTTCCTGCCGGGCAAGATGCTGGGCGTCATCCTCCTGGCGTTCGCGTCGATCCTCCTCCTCTCGAACCTGATCACGGCGCTCTCGACGTTCTTCCTGGCGAAGGACCTCGACATGCTGATGGCGGCGCCGGTGGACTGGCTGCGGCTGTACCTGGCGAAGCTGGGTGAGACCATCCTGCACAGCTCGTGGATGGTGGCGCTCCTGGCCGTGCCCATCTTCACGGCCTACGGCATCGTGTACGAGGGCGGTCCCTGGTTCTGGCTCATCGCGCTCTCCGCGTTCCTGCCCTTCCTGGTGCTGCCGGCGGTCATCGGGGCCACCGTCACCCTCCTCCTCGTGAACGTGTTCCCGGCCCGCCGCACGCGCGACCTGCTCGGCCTGGTCGCGATCGGCGCCGTGGCCGTGCTGGTCGTCGTACTGCGCGTGCTGCAGCCGGAGCAGCTCGCCCGGCCCGAGGGGTTCCGCAACCTGGTGGACTTCCTCGCCACGCTGCAGAGCCCCGCCTCGCCGCTCCTTCCCACCGAGTGGGCCGCGGCGATGGTGATGAACTGGCTCAACCGCGTGGGGGACCCGCTGCCGGTCTACCTCCTCTGGACCACGGCGGCCGCCTTTGTCGTGATCGGCGCCAGCGTGCACCGCCGCCTGTACCGCGCCGGGTTCACCAAGGCGCAGGAGGGGGCGGACCAGGGCGCGCGCGGCACGCGCTGGCCCCGCGTGGCGGGCCGCATCCTCGGGCCGCTCCCGGTGGCCAAGCGCGAGTTCATCCTCAAGGACCTGGTGCTCTTCTTCCGCGACGCCACCCAGTGGAGCCAGCTTATCCTGCTCGCCGTGCTCCTGCTGGTCTACATCTTCAACATCCGGGCGCTGCCGCTCTTCTCCGGCGAGAAGGTCTCGTTCGTGCTCGTCACGGTGGTGTCGTTCCTCAACCTCGGCCTGGCCGGGTTCGTGCTGGCGGCGATCGCGGCGCGCTTCGTATTCCCGGCTGTGTCGCTCGAGGGCCGGCAGATGTGGCTCCTGCGGTCGAGCCCCCTCGACCTCGAGGCCCTCATGTGGAGCAAGTACTGGACGGGCACCCTGCCCCTCCTGGTGGTGGCGCTCCTCATCACCGTAGTCACCAACACCCTCCTGCAGGCGTCGCCCTTCATGATGGGCGTGAGCGTCGGCACCATCACGCTCTATACCCTGGCCGCGAGTGCCATGGCCCTCTGCTTCGGGACCCTCTACCCGCAGTTCGACACCGAGAACGCGGCGCAGATCCCCACGAGCTTTGGCGGGCTGGTGTTCATGATGGCGAGCGTGTCGCTGCTGGGCCTCATCATCGCCATCGAGGCGCGCCCCGTGCTCGCCTTCGTGCGGGCCAACCAGGCGGGAGTGCCCCTCGAGGCCGACCTGCCGATGGCGCTCTACTTCGGTACGGCAGCGGCGCTCTGCATGGCCACGACGCTCATCTCCCTCCGGCTGGCCCTTCGGCGCATCCAGCAGTTCGAGTTCTGATCGACCGCGCCCATCCGGGCGCGTGACCCGCCTCGTGCCCGCACATCACGTTCGTTTGCACCGCTTCGCACTTCGGGGGTGCCGGTCTTTTCGTGGTGGCATCCCACTGTGGGGCGCACCCCGCCAGCGCTTCGGTTGGCCGGGGGTTCCCACACAGGAGGTGCCGCATGCGGTCCCCGTATCCCTGGCCGGCGCTCTGCGCGCTGGTCCTCGTGGCCTGTTCCGACCAGGCCGCTCCCCCCACCGAGGCACCTGCCCCCGGCCCTGAGGCTTCCCCAGCCACCCCCAGCATGGCCCGGGACGACGCCCGGCTCGAGCGGCTGGCGCGTCGCACAGCCCGCGCGTTGAGGCGGGCCGACTTCCGGGCCGAGGTGGCGGAGGCCATCCGGCAGTCTCCCTTTCGCGAGGGCAAGGTGCACTACCAGCGCTACCTGCAGGCTGATGGCGGCCGGCGCCTCCGCCTGGTGGCTGCGGAAAACGGGGAGGCTGCCGGCGATGTGGCCACTGAAACGGCACGGTCCGGGGTGCTGGAGTTCTACTTCCCGGTCCCGGAACACCGGGCACGCTGGACCGGCGACGAGAACCTGCTGGTGGCCACCGCCGCCCGCGACGGTGATGCCCCTGTGGCGTTCGACCTCGCCGGCCGCCGGCACGTCCTCGACCCGGCCCACCCACCGGCCCTCCCCGTCCTGGCGGTGGTTCCCGCCGAGCTCGACTTCGACGCCCCGCCCGAGGTGTCCATGGCCAAGTGCCAACTCGACGAGTGCGCCGGCGGCGGCGGGGCCTCGGTGGTCCAGGCCCCCGGACTGTACATGAGCCGGGTGGAGTTCCGGGACGATTTTGAGGGTTGGTTGAAGGGGCAGCCCGAATTTGAGATCCACATCCTCGGGCCGGCAGCGCCGGGCGACACCAAGAACCTGACGGGGCTCCAATGCATCGCAGCCAACGCGCCACCGCCCTACACCTGGGATTCCAACTCCCTCCTCTGGGAGGGGTCCCAGATCCTCTTCAGTCGCGCCCAGATCGACGCCTTCGAACGGACCCACCCGGGCAAGCCGTTCACCATCATGGCCTACGAGGACGACGACACGGCCTGCACTATCAAGACCGATCGCGACCGGATCTCGGCGGTCCTGGCCGCGGCAGGCCCCGCGTCGAACGACTTCAAGGGCGCCATCACCGCGCCGGTGGGTGTGGGCAGCGGCGACCGCTATCTCGCCGCCGCCAAGTCGGGATACCTCTTCCTGACGGCCCTGTGGAACTTCATCACCACTGCCGACGAGGTCATCGGCGTGGCGGTCAACGACGCGGCCACGGGCCGCTATCGCGCCGGGACCAACTGGACGTTCCTGGGCGAGAACGCAGTCCACAATGGTTGGATCCAGCTCGACATCGTCAACTGAACCCATCCCGAACGGAGGCTACGCTCGTGCGCCATCTCCCTCGCCTGATCGCCGGTTGCATGCTGCTCCTGGCGCTTGCACCCGTGGCCCATGCCCAGGGGCCGTGGAGCACCTTCGTCACCGGCGGTGCCGTGGCGTTCTCCGATGCTGCCCAACTCACGGTAGATAACGTCGAGGGCCCGACGGCGTTCTCCGCCAGCTCCACGACCCGGCTCACCGCTGGTGTCGCGCGTGACCTGGGACAGTTCGGGGTGCGACTCGCCTATGGGTACGCCGAGGCCGGCCTGGGATCGAGTGGGAGGGACAAGGTCATCTTCGTACCGGCCCTGACACTCCATGAGGTCACCCTGCTCGCGACCTACCGCATCACCGGCACGCCGCTGGGCAGCATGCTCACAGTACGGGCCGGCCCCATGTTCCAGTCCTGGGGCGGCGCCGACATCGACACCCGGAATCGGTGGGGTGGCCAGGCGGGGCTGACGGTCGATGCGCCGCTCCTGTCGCACCTGTACCTGATCGGCGACCTCTCGGTCGGCATGGCTGGAAGCTTCCTGGAGGAGCGGGACCTCGCCCTGGTTGGCGCCAGCTACGAGCTGAAGCCAGTGCGGTCCACCGAGTTCGCGGTCGGGATGCGCTACCGGTTCTGAAAACACGTGGCGCCCGCCGTCACCGGCGGGCGCCCCTTTCCATGGCCGGACGGTGCCGCGCCCCGGCCTCAGGCCACCACCTGTCGGCCGGCATCCTCGAGCAGGCGCCCGCAGCTGGAGCAGTAGCGGGCGTCCGCCTCGGGCCGGGGGCCGCAGGTGGGGCACTCCGCCGTCGCGGCGCCCTGCCGATCGAGGGTCGCACGGCGATGGGCAATGAGGGCCTCGACATCGGAGGCCCCCGACGGCTGTACCGCGGCGGCACCCGCGGCTGCGGCATCGCCGCCCGCGTCTTCTCGCAGCGCCGCAAGCGCCGCCGTGGTGTACCGGGCCTTCAGGGTGGCGTAGTCCTCGTCCGAGAGCTTGCCCGTGGCGCGGTCGAACTCGATTTCCCGCAACGCCAGGAGTGCGGCCCCGCGGCGGGTCTCGTCGAGTTCCACCGGCTCGTCGTCCGGCGCGGCCACGGGCACCTGGTGCGATACCAGCGGTGACAGCACCAGCACCAGCAGCGCCAGCGCCACCAGTGCCGCCGCCAGGGCCTCGACCCAGATCACCGGTCAATCTCCTGCAGGGCGCGCTCCAGGCGCCGGAGTTCCTCCTCCGGCACGCCATCGGTTGCCGCAGGAGCCGCAGGCGGCTCCGCTGCCACCGCGAGCGCGGGACGGGCCAGGCGCCGCTTCAACACCCACGCCACGACGCCCCCAGCCACGGCGATCGCGATCCCCGGAACGACATACCCGGCGACATTGAATCCCTCGGGCCTGGGCGCCATCAGGATCTTCTCGCCGTACTTCGCGACGAAGGCGTCAACGATCTCCTGGTCCGACGTGCCCGCCTCGGCGAGCGCAACGACCTCGCGGTGCAGCGCCGGGGAGTAGGTACAGCTGAAGTCGGTGGTCCGGCAGGTGAAGATGTCGAGGGTGCAGCCGCAGGTGCACTGCAGCCGCTGCTCCAGTGCACGAATGCGCGCGTCGTTGTCACCTTCCACCGTGGGCACGCGCGCGCGGCCCGCCACGCCGGGGTTGAAGAGTTCGCCCACGGCGCCGCTTCCGGCGCGCGGGCTTGCGGGCGCAGGGCTCCCCTGCTGCGCCGCCGCACCGCCAGCCCCCAGGGCGCTCCCGCCCACGACCAGCAACCAGGTGCGACGATCCAGCATGCGCCCAGCGTCAGGGGGCATGCGATACACTCGTGAGCTCGGCGCCGTACCCCGGCTCGGTGACGCGGCTCCGGCCAACGGGAGCCCCGCCGCCCGGCCACATCGTCACCAGGCCCCCAATCACCAGGATGAACCCGCCGGCCCACACCCACCACACGAGCGGGTTGAGGTTGAAGCGGTACACCGCCTCTTCCGTCCCGTTCACCGCGCCCGCGAAGACCACGTAGATGTCCTCACGCAGTCCGCTGCGGATGCCCACCTCGGTCGAGGGCTCGAAGCTCGCCTCTTCGGCGCCCAGGGCGCCGGTGGTGAAGTGCTGCCGCTTCTCGGAGGTGATGCGGCCATCGGGCTTGCCGTTCCGGGTCACCTCGACGGTCGCGGCAGAGACGTACCGGTTCCTCTCCTTGAACTGCGAGATCCCGACGTGGGTGAACTGGTAGGTGTCGCCGAAGGCGCTGCGAAGTTCCACCGACTCGCCCGGCTTGAGCGTGGCCTCGCGCTCCACCTTGAAGGCCATCCCGGCAAACGCCACGAAGTAGGTCAGGATGCCGAGGTGGACCAGGTAGCCGCCGTACCGCCGGCGATTCCGGGCCACCAGGCTGCCGAGTGCGGCCACCGGTCCCTCGCCGTACATGCGCATGCGGGCACGGGTGCCGCGCCAGAACTCCTGCGCGATGGTCCCGAGGACGAAGGCCGCAAGGCCCCAGGTCATGAGCGGGCCCAGGCCGCGGACACCCAGCACCACCAGCAACGCGGTCGCCACCAGGCCGGTGGCCACTGGCGCCACGAACTGGCGCTGGAGGTTGGCGGTGGAGGCCTTGCGCCAGGCGATGAGCGGCCCGATGCCGGTGAGCGCCAGGAGCAGGAGCCCCAGGGGGAAGTTGACCCGGTTGTAGAAGGGTGGCCCCACCGTGATCTTGGTGCCCCGCACTGCCTCCGACAGGATGGGGAAGAGCGTCCCCCAGAGGACGGAGAACGCAATGCCCACCAGCAGGAGGTTGTTGAACAGGAACGCCGATTCGCGGCTCACCATGGAATCGAGCTCGACGTCGGCCTCGAGGGCGGGCCAGCGGGTGTAGAGCAGCGTGTAAGAGAGGATCGCCGCGAAGACCAGGAACGCGAGGAAGAAGTACCCCACGTTTGACTGGGTGAAGCTGTGCACGCTGGCGATGACGCCCGAGCGGGTGATGAAGGTGCCGAAGATGCTGAGCAGGAAGGTCCCCACCACCAGCGCCAGGTTCCAGCGCTTCAGCATCCCCCGCTTCTCCTGGATCATGACGGAGTGGAGGAAGGCCGTCATGGTGAGCCAGGGCAGGAGGCTCGCATTCTCCACCGGGTCCCACGCCCAGTAGCCGCCCCATCCCAGCTCCACGTAGGCCCACCACATCCCGAGCGTGATCCCGATGCTGAGGAAGAGCCAGGAGACCAGCGTCCACTTGCGGATGGCGTGGATCCAGCCGGTGTCGAGCCGCCGGGAGAGGAGCGCCGCGATGGCGAAGGCGAAGGGGATGGTGATGCTGATGTACCCCAGGTAGAGCATCGGGGGATGGATCATCATCCCCGGGTTCTGGAGCTGCGGGTTGAGGCCGCGGCCGTCGGCTGGCGTGAACGGGAGCCGCTCGAAGGGATTGGCCCCCGAGAACAGCATCACCGCCACGAAGAAGACGGTGACCGTGCTGGTGACCCCGGCCACGTAGGGCATCAGCGACGCGTAGCGGCGGGGTGTCAACCATTGGGCCAGCGCGGCAAAGAGGGCGAGCACCACGGCCCAGAAGAGCAGCGACCCCTTCTGGCCCGCCCAGAACGCGGAGACCAGGTACCCCGCGGGCAGGTTCCGCGAGGTGTAGGCCCACACGTACTCGATGTTGAAGTCGTGGGTGACGATGCCCTTCCACAGGGCCACCGAGGCCACGACCAGCGCCGCGAAGACCGCGTACACCGAGCGCGTGATGGAGAGTTCGATGTCGGGGCGGTCGAGCCAGCGGTTGGAGAACGCCAGGACCGCACCCCAGAGCCCGAAGAGGAGCGCAGCCCAGAGGGCGAAGCTGCCAAGGAGGGTCATGACCCGGTCACGCCGCGGCGGCGTCCTTCAGCTCGGCCTCGTAGCGCGAGCCGCACTTCGCAAAGACCTCGGTGGCGTGGAAGACCCCGTCGCGCCCCAGGCGTCCCTCGACGATGACCTCGATGTCGTTGGCATCGGTGAACGTATCGGGCACGATGCCGCGGTAGCTGACCGGGTACTCCTGCGCGCCGTCGCTCACCACGAAGTCCACCTGCTGCGTGGCCGCATCCCGCCGGATGGTACCCGGCTTCACCTTGGCGCCGAGCTTGAGGCCCACGTCGTAGAAGCTGGCGTCGGCGGCCGTCCGCGACGCGAGCTCGGTTGGAGTGAGGAAATAGACGCCCGTCTCCTTCACGCCCTGCATAATGAGGAACGCCACGCTGCCCACGATGAGGGCCGCGCCGATGATGAACTTGGTGCCCGCCTTCACATAGTCCCCTTTCCGGGCGCCCCGCTGCCCGATGCCTCCAATATACGCTGGCGGAACTGCTCCACCGCCCGGGCGTGCTCGCCATACTCCGGGCGCTTCGCCGCCATTTCGGCGTCGTAGTGCGAGAGGAACGCCTGCTCCGCCTTCCCGCGGGCCGCATCGTCCTTCTGCCACCGGGACACCGACGCGCGCACCATGTACCCGAAGAGGTGCCCCGGCAGCACCAGCAGGATGCTGTCGGCCTGGGCCGCGGCCGCCCCCGCCTGCCCGGTGTGCATCTGCATCATGGCAAGGTGATACCGGGCATCGGCGTCCACCGTGTCGAGCTGCTGGAAGGCCATGGTCGCCATCGGGAGGAATTGCGAGACCGTGGCTTCGTCGCCCGATTCGGACGCCGCCATGACCCGGTTGTAGAGCCGGTCGAACCGTTCCTTGGGCGACATGCTGCTGATGTCGGGTGGGGTGCCTGCCGCGGCCGCCGGCTCGCCGACGGTCGGTACCACCGGAGCGGAGCCGCCCGGTTCCCGCCGGGCCAGGAAGGCGATGAGGATGCCCAGCAGGGCCAGGGTGGCCGCCCCGGCGGCGATCCAGCCGGTCCGGTCCCCTCGCGCCACGCCGCCCGCCGGGGCGCCGCAGCCAGGACAGAAACGGTCGCCGGGCGAGCGGTTCCGGCCACACCCGGTGCACCGATCCCCGCCCAGGCTGGCGCCGCAGGCACCGCAGAACCGACCGCCAGCCCGCGCACCGCAGGACGGGCAGGACATCAGGGGGGTGTTCGTCACGGCGACTCCTCGCTCAGGGCCCGGGTTCGACTCGCGCAGGAGGATAACGGGTTGGCGCCTTCAGGATTCCTTCATGGACCCTTCCACGGCCGCACGTTATACTACTCCGTAGAAGTACGGGCTCCCGCGCCCTGGGTGCCCCCGTGGTCCCTCCATCCGCAGGACACCCGCTGTCCGAGGCAATCATGGTGCGTTCCGTCCGCGTGCCCCGCCTGCTGGTTGTGGCCGCCCTGTTCCTGGCGGCCGCGTGCACCGACACCGAGACCGTCTATGTGGAACGGCCCACGTTCAATCCACCGCCGGATTCGGTCAACGGATTCCTGGGCCTGTACACGGTGAGCACCAACGCCACCACGTGCGGTAACTGCCACGCAGGCACCCAGGGACAGTGGGCCGGCAGCGGCCATGCCGATGCGTACCAGGGCCTCGTGGGCAACGTCCCCTCCGCCGGCGCAACATGCTTCCCCTGCCATACCGTGAGCGAGAACGGGAACCGCATTGGCCTGACGGGGAATCCGGGCGGCTGGAACGTGGTGCAGGATTCGGTGTACCGGAACGTGCAATGCGAGAGCTGCCATGGCCCCGGCCTGGCACATGCCGAAGTAGCCGACGATCCAGCCAATGTCCCGCTGGCCAGGGTGGGCCTGCGCGACAGCGCCGCCTCCTGTGCCGGGTGCCACTCGGGCACGCACCACCCGTTCGTGGAGCAGTGGGCCGCATCCGGTCACGCGGACTCGGCCGGTATGGCCTACCCGGCGTCCAATCCCAATTGCGTCGGCTGCCATGAGGGGCGCGCAATCATCCGCCGGTTCAGCGGCCAGACGAGCAACTATGTGGAGCTCACCTACCCGGCCTCGGACAACATGACCATCACCTGTGCGGTCTGCCACGATCCGCACGGGAGCCCCAATTCGGCGCAGCTCCGGGCGCCCATCAATACCCAGGACATCACCAGCAACCTGTGCATGCAGTGCCACAACCGGAACGCGCAGCCCACGGCCTCCTACACCCTCGGAAGCAAGGGCCCCCACAGCGCCCAGGGTGGGGTCTACCTGGGCAGGGGCGCGGGCTGGTACCCTCCCGGCTTCTCGGTGGACACGAGCCTCATCTACCAAACGACGCACCTGGGCGGCAACCCGCGCCTCTGCGCCGGCTGTCACGTGGCGAAGTTCGAGGTGACCGACCCGGCGACCGGGGCGCACGTGTTCAGCTCCACCGGGCACCTGTTCTCGCCCAACCCCTGCCTCAACGGCAGCGGCATCCCCACCGTGGACACGACCTGTGCCTACACCGCCACGGCACGGAGCTGGGCGGGCTGCACCACCAGCGGCTGCCACACGGCGACGGCGGCCGCCGCCCTCTTTAACACGCTCTCGGGCGAGGTGGATGTCCTGGCCAACACGCTGTGGACCGACCTGAACGGCAACCAGGTGCTCGATGCCGCACCGACCGACGGCGGCCTGCTGGCGACGGTGCGGTCCAATTACCCCGGTGACAACACGGCGGCATTCTGCTGTTCCAGCGGCGCGCCGGCCGACAACTACCTCTCGCCGGCCGAGGGCGCCCTGTTCAACGCCCAGATGCTGGGGAAGGACCTGTACGGCCACAATGACGGATCGCATGGCGTCCACAACTCGGCGTTCTACAAGGCACTGCTCGCGGCCACCATTGCCTCGCTGCAGGACAGCTACGGCCTGGCCCGGGTCGCTCCCAACGTGGCCGACTTGATGGACCGGTCGCTGCGTCACCCGGCCGTTCGCTACACCCCGGGAGCTGGCCGCACGGTTTCGGCCAGGTAGGCACACCCCGAACGCGCCGGCCATCAGGTGGCCGGTGGGTTCCTGACGGGCAACGCCCTTGTGCCGTGTGCCTGGCCCTGTAGGTTGAATCAGGCGGGTCCGAAGCAATGCGGACCCGCGTCGCCACCACGGCCCCCATCCAAGAAATCATGGTCCACTTCGCGTTCCACCGTGCCCGGGTCGTCCCGCTGCTCCTGGTCCTGGCGGTTGCCTGCACGGACAGCGACTCCGTGACGGTACCCCGTCCTCCGTTCAACCCTCCGCCTGATGAGGTGAATGGGTTCCTGGGGCTCTTCGACGCCGCCACCAACCAGACGACGTGCGGGAGTTGCCACGTGGGCCTGCAAGGCGAGTGGGTCGCGACCGGGCACGCTCGCGCCTACGAGGGGTTGGTGGGGAACGTCGCCGCACCGCAGCCCTCGTGCTTCGGGTGCCACACCCTGAGCGAGAAGGGCAATGCGGTGGGGCTGACGGGTAACCCTGGTGGGTGGAACGTGGTGCAGCACGCAGCGTACCACAACGTGCAATGCGAGAGTTGCCACGGTCCGGGGCTGGCGCACGTGCGAGTTCCGGACAACACCACCAACCAGCCGCTGGCGAGGGTGGGCCTGCGGGACTCGGCGGCGTCATGTGCTGCCTGCCACTCGGGGGCGCACCAGCCCTTCGTGGAGCAATGGGCGGCCTCGGGACATGCCGACTCCGTCGGGATGGCCGGGCCCGCCGCCAACCCCAGCTGCGTGGGCTGTCACGAGGGCCGGGCGGTGATCCGGCGGTTCACGGGGAAGGCAAGTAACTATGTGGAGCGCGACTACCCGGTCGCCGACAACATGACCATCACCTGTGCGGTTTGCCACGACCCGCACGGGAGCCCGTACAGTGCCAGCCTCCGGCAGCCGATCGACAACCCGGACATCACGGTCAACCTCTGCATGCAGTGCCACAACCGGAACAGCCAGCCCGGGGTGACCTTCACCGTCGGGTCGTCCGGACCCCATGCCTCCCAGGGCGGGGTGTACCTGGGAACGGGCGCCGGCTGGCTCCCGCCGGGCTTCGGGTTCGATACAACGCTCATTTACCAGACCACCCACCTGGGCGGGAACCCGAAGCTCTGTGCCGGGTGCCACGTGGCGCGGTTCGACGTGACCGACCCGGAGACAGGCTCCCACGTCTTCAGCTCAACCGGCCACCTCTTCTCGCCCAACCCCTGCCTCGATGCCAACGGGGTCCCATCCGCGGAACGTGATTGCCCGTACACGGAGACGGCGCGCAGCTGGGCCGGGTGCACCACAAGCGGCTGCCACGCGGCCGGGGCGGCAGCGGCGCTCATGCGCTCCCTCGATGCCAACATCACGCTCCTGCTGAACCAGCTCTGGATCGACCGGAACACCAATGGCGTCCTCGACCCCGATCCGGTGGATGGCGGTGACCTGGCAGTCATCCGGGCCAATTTTCCGGGCAACGATTCCCAGGCCTTCTGCTGTTCGGGCGGCGCGGCATCCGACAATGTCCTGTCGGTGGCGGAGGGCGCCCTCTTCAACTCCCTGATGTTCGGCCGGTACACCAATCGGCGCGATGGCTCACGGGGCGTGCACAACTCGGCGTTCTACCGCAGCCTGCTGGCGGCGACGATCACCTCGGTGCGCGCCACGTATCCCGCGTCCATTCGCGCACCGCTCCCGTCCGACGTGGCCCGGGAGGTGGATGCGGCCCTCGCGATTCCTTCCGTGCGGTTCACGCGGCGCCCCGCCCCATGACCGGCACCGGGTTGGCGGCGCTCCAGGCCGCGGCTGACTCCACCTATCCGGATCGCCAGGATCCGGTGACCGTCTTCTTCCAGTTCGTCTTCCAGCAACCGCCCCGCGTGATGTGGGGCGGTGTCCTCCTGGGCGCGGTGCTGGCGCTGCTGGCACTCGCTTGGCTCTGGCGCCGCTGGCCGCGCATCCGTGCGGCAGTCGACCAGCGCCCCGGGCTCAAGTGGGTCATCCCGGTGGGAACCGCGGCGACTGTCGCGGTGGCGGCAGGTGCTGCGCTCAAGAGCTACCACTTCATGCACACCGACAAGCGCTTCTGCACCGGGTGCCATGTCTTCGTGCCCACCGGCCACGCGATGGTGGCCCCCGGGCCGGGCAACTTCAAGCTGGTCACGGCACTCGCGGGGGGGCACGATACGCTGCAGTGCACGGCATGTCACAGCTCCAGCGTGCCGAAGCAGGCGAAGAAGATGCTGTACTGGATGGCGGGCGTTCGCGATTCGACGATGCCCTACCGCGCGCCGGTGGACCGCCACGCCTGCGAGCAGTGCCACAGCGTCGGGACGGGCGGCAAGGTGTGGCAGGACATCGCAGCCACCGCCGGTCACCGGGCACACCTGCAGTCCGACACCATCCACCTCCGCCCCAAGGCCGAGTGCCTCACCTGCCACGCCGAAGCGGCGCACAAGTTTGTGCCCCAGGACAAGACCTGCACCCAGCAGGGATGCCACCTTACCGACGACGTAACGATCCGCCTGGGGCGCATGGCAGGCCAGCAGGGCTTCCACTGCGTCATGTGCCACCAGTTCACCCGCGAGGTTCCCTCCCTTGCCACCACCGACTCGGCGCGGACAGCGCTGCGGAGAGCGGGCCGGCAGGAATGCAACCAGTGTCACGCAATGCAGGAGAAGTTGGCCGATTTCGACCCGGCGAAGGACCCGCACAACGGCAGTTGCGGCATGTGCCACAACCCGCACGCCAACGTGAAGCCGAAGGATGCACTCAAGACCTGCACCGATGCGGGGTGCCACGCCGACACCTGGAAGACCGTGGCGTTTCACAGCGGGCGGGCACACCGGCGCGTGGCGCAGGACTGCCAGGTGTGCCACCGGCCCCACAGCGCCCGGGTGGATGCCAGCGACTGTGTGGGCTGCCACTCGACGGTGCGCGGGCTGTCCCCCAGGGGAGGCCGTCGTCCCCGGGTGCCGGCCACCTTCGACACCACGCGCGCGCTCCGCACGATGTCGGGCCTGGCCCATCCCGACCCGCCAGCACCCCGTGAGCCGCGTGGCAAGGGTGACGTGCCGCCCTCCGAGCCACCCCCGTGGACGGGGGCCGCCGCCAGCGACCCCCGCCCCTTTCGGCACGAGCGCCACACCCGTCTGCCCTGCATCAAGTGCCACGACATCAAGTCCAAGACCAACTTCCTGCGGTTCAAGCAGCCACGCGGTTGCCTGATCTGCCACCACCAGTCGCCGGACCGGGCCGATTGTGCCAGGTGCCACGCCGACGTGGAGTCCCGGGAGTTCGCCGCGTCGTTCGTGGTGCGCACCTCGGGCCCCCCGCCCCATGCGCGGCAGGCCACGGCCACCTTCCAGCACGGCACACACGCCGGCATCGGGTGCCGTGACTGCCACCGCGAGTCGGTGACATTGGCACCGACGGAGGCTGCGCGCACCTGCCAGGGGTGCCACGACCAGCACCACGAAGCCGGCCGCACCTGCGCCACCTGCCACCGGGTGGAAGGCACCCGGCAGGCACACACTCGCGAGACGCACGTCGCCTGTACCCAGTGCCACGCGGCGGCGACAATCTCCCGGCTCCTGCCCGACCGCCAGTTCTGCCTGGGCTGCCACACTCCGGCGACCGACCACTACGCGCAGTCCCCATGCACCCAGTGCCACCTCTTCGAGACGCCGGAGGGCTTCCGGCCCAGCCTGGCACGCACGCCGTGAGGCGCCCCGCCCTGCCCCTCACGCTGGGCGCCGTGGCGTTGGTCATGCCCGCGACGGCACGGGCCCAGGGCTACCGGGCCACGTTCGACGCGCAGGCGCAGACCGTGGAGTGGCGGGGCTGGCAGGTGGACAGCATTCCGAGCGGCGACGTGGTCACGCACCCCGATGGCTCGCTCTTCACCCCTGATGGCATCGCGGTGGACTGCGGCGCTGGCCGGGCGTGGTGCTGGTTCTACCGGCCGGGTGCGACGCAGGCGGCTGCGCCGGTGGCCCTCACGACTGACGTCACGGCGTGGGGCTTCGGGGTGAAGGGGCTGAGCGCACGGGGCAACTTCCGGCTGCATTACGATGGCCGGGGCTCGGCGACTGGCTGGCCCGGACAGGAGCCAAGCCTCCAGCTCTGGGAGGCGTACCTCGACTACCAGCGCAACGGGCTGCAGGCCCGCGCGGGCCGGCAGATCATGGACCTGAGGGTGGGCTGGACCTCGTTCGACGGGGCACGTGCCACGGTGCGCTTCCGGAAGGCGGGGCTCGAATTGACGGGATTCGGTGGCTGGGGGCTGGCACGGGCTGCCGCGGTGCCGGTCAACGACCCGGTCACGGCCCCGCTCAACGATTTCATCCCGCCGGAGCGCACCGTGATGGCTGGCGCCGTGGCTGCATGGACCACGGCGCCCGCCGAGGTGCGCGCCGAGTACGTGCGCGAGGTGGACCCATCCACGAAGAGCTACGTCCTGCACATGGCGGCGCTCTCGACGACGGTGCGGCCGGACCCACGCTGGATGGTGACGGGTGGCCTCGAATACGACATCGCGCAGGACCTCCTCGGCTCCGCCGACCTCTCGGTGCGGTATGCCCTCCCCTCGCTCCAGGTGGCAGGCGGCTACCGGCGCTACCGGCCCATCTTCCCGCTCTGGAGCATCTGGTCAGCCTTCTCGCCGGTGCCCTACAACTCCGCGCTCGCCTCGGCGGTGGTTTCCGCGCAACCGTGGCTCCAGCTGCGCGGGCGCATTGAGTACTACCGGTTCGAGTCGGCGGACGCGGACACCCCCCTCTTCCCCAATGAGCAGGACGGCTGGCGCTGGAGTGCCGGTGGCACCGTGACCCGACTCAAGGACTGGACCTTCGATGCTGGATACACCTGGGAGCGTGGCACCGGGGCCGGCGTGCTCGGCTGGGATGGCTCGGTGCGGTGGGACGTTCGCGAGGACCTGGCGCTCAAGGCGTCAGGAGCACTCATGAAGCGGCCACTCGCCTACCGGTTCAGCGATGCCAACGTGCTGTGGTTTGGTGGTGATGTCATGTGGCGGGTGACACCGGCCTGGAACCTCATCATGTCGGCGGCGTGGTTCGATGAGGACCGCGACCGGCCCGATGCGGCCGCCTTCGAGTGGTCGCAGACGCGCCTCAGTGCCAGGGTCACCTACACCCTGGGCTCCGGCGACGCGCGGCGGCAGAGCGTGCCGCCGGTGATTGACCGCATGCCCAGCATGATTGGGGTCGGCCGGTGACGCGCGTCGTCCGGATTGCCGCCGCCATCGGCGGCGTGGCCCTGCTGGGCGCTGCGGCGGCGGTGGCCCCACCCTTTGACCATTGGCAGCACCGCACGCTCTTCGTGAGCTGCGCCACCTGCCATGCCGGGGTCGAGACGGCGCCGCGCGCGACGTTCCCCGCCGCGGCCGACTGCGCAGCCTGCCATGATGACAAGGTTGCGCGCCGCGTGGCCTGGACCGCGCCGATGGAGCCGCCCCCCACCAACCTTCGCTTCGAGCACCCCGCTCACGCCCGCGCCGTCCGTGCGGCGGGCCGCGATTCGGCCGCACGCTGCGCCGACTGCCACTCGACCAGGCCGGCAGCATGGATGCGGGTCCAGCGCTCGGTGGCCGAGAACTGCCTGCAGTGCCACGGCATCACGACGGCCCACTACGACGCCCCTGACAGCGCCTGCGCGCAGTGCCACGTGCCATTCTGGGAGGCGCCCCGAGTGCCCAAGGCACAGGTGGCCACGTGGAAGGCGCCTGTGTCACACCAGGGGCCGACGTTCATCGAGCAGCACGGGACACTGGCCACGGTGGCAGGCGGCGGCGTGGCGGCCTCGTGTGCCACCTGCCATGCACGCGACTTCTGCATGGCGTGCCACGTGAACGCACCCGAAGAGCCCACGATCCAGGCCCTGGGCCCCGACCCCAGGTCGCTGGCCCTGGCGCGGAGCGACCTCAGGGCACCCGCATCGCACCGGGCGCAGGGGTTCCTGGCTTCACACGGAAGCGATGCCGCGGCCACGAACGCCCGCTGCGCCGTCTGCCACACGCAGGAGAGCTGCACCGCCTGCCACATCGTGGGACCGAAGGCCGGCACGTTCGTGTTTGCCGCAGGCCCCGGCCGCGGGACCGGCGCCACGGTGCAGCGGGTCCGGCCTGCAAGCCACGGCCGTGACTTCACCGACGCGCATGCCGCCCCCGCCAACGCCTCACCCGGCACCTGCGCCGGGTGCCACGTGCGGGAGCAGTGCCTGGATTGCCATCGCCCCAACGCGGCCGCGCAGGCGGGCTATCACCCGGCCGACTTCCTGTCCCGACATCCGGTGGCCGCCTACAGTCGCGAGGTGTCCTGCGCCGACTGCCACAACACGGGGCAGTTCTGCCAGGCCTGCCACGCCCAGGCAGGGCTGCGCTCCACCGGGACGCTCGGCACACGCGGCACCTTCCACGATGCCGGCGCCGGGTTCGTGGCCGGCCATGGCCAGGCCGCACGGCAGTCCCTGGAGAGCTGCGTGTCGTGTCATTCGGAACGTGATTGCATGACGTGCCACTCGGGGACCGGGGGGCGGAGGCTCAACCCGCATGGTCCCGGCTTTGACGCGGAGCGCATGAAGCAGCAGAACCCGCAGATGTGCACCGCCTGCCACGGCGCCGCCGTCCCTGGCTCCTGACATCCTGACGTCCTGACGCCAGACGTCCTGACGCCCTACTTCGCCTTCGCCCAGTGGAGTGCGGCGCCCACGGCGCGGTCCCACGCCGCCCGCCGCGCCCGTCGTTCACCAACCTCCATGGCGGGAGTGAACCGGGTCATCCCCTGCGCACGGTGCAGGTCCTCCGGTCCCTTCCACGTTCCCGATGCCATTCCCGCCAGCACCGCGGCACCGAGCGCCGTGGTCTCGATCATGGCCGGGCGCTCTACCGGCACCCCCAGCACGTCCGCCTGGAACTGCACCAGGAAATCGTTGGCCGCGGCCCCACCGTCCACCCGCAGCACGGGCACCGCGAGTCGCGCCGACTCCGCGATGGCGAGGAGCAGCTCGGAGACACTGAAGGCCATCGCCTCGAGCGCGGCCCGCACGAGGTGGGCGCGCGTGGTGCCCCGTGTCAGGCCGGTGATGGTTCCGCGCGCGTCGGGCTCCCAGTGCGGCGTGCCCAGCCCGACGAACGCCGGGACAAAGGTCACGCCGCCAGTGTCGTCCACGCTCCGGGCCAGCGCCTCCGTCTCACCGGCGTTCTTCACGATGCCGAGGCCGTCCCGGAGCCACTGCACCGCCGCGCCCGCGATGAACACCGAGCCTTCCAGCGCATACTGCGGTTCGCCCGATGGCCCACACGCGGCCGTGGTCAGGAGCCCCTGGGCCGGCGCAGGCATGGCGTCCCCGGCGTGCGCCAGGAGGAATGCGCCCGTCCCATAGGTGTTCTTGGCCATTCCGCGACGGGTGCATCCCTGGCCAAAGAGGGCGGCCTGCTGGTCCCCGGCGATGCCCCGGATCGGCAGGGCAAACCCGAGGTGCCCCGGCTGCACCTGGCCTGCCTCTCCGCTCGATGGCACGATCGTGGGCAGCAGGGCACGCGGGATCGAGAACAGTTGCAGCAATTCGTCATCCCACGCACGTGCCTTCAGGTTGTACAGCATCGTGCGAGAGGCGTTGGTGTGGTCGGTGACGTGCTCGCCCCCGGTCAGGCGGGCAATGAGCCAGCTGTCGATGGTCCCGGCCGCGAGGTCTCCCCGCGCGGCCCGCTGGCGCAGCGCGGCATCCTGCAGCAGCCACTCGAGTTTCGTCGCCGAGAAATAGGGATCGCAGACCAGACCGGTACGCTCCCGCACGATCGCCTCGAGGCCTCGTTCGCGCAGTTCCCGGCAGCGCGCCGCGGTGCGCCGGTCCTGCCACACGATGGCGCGTGCCACGGGCGCCAGCGTCTTCCGGTCCCAGAGCACGACTGTCTCGCGCTGGTTGGTGATGCCGAGGGCCACCGGACGGGTGCCTGCGGCGGCGATGGCCTCACGCATCGCCTCCAGCGAGACCCGCAGCACCTCCTCCGCGTCGTGCTCCACCCAGCCTGGCTGGGGAAAGTGCTGCGTGAACTCCCGGTATCCGCGCCCGAGCACGGTGCCTGACTGGTCGATCACGAGGGCGGTGGCGCCTGTGGTGCCCTCGTCGAGGGCCAGGATCGAGGTCATGCGACGGCCCCGGCACGGGCGTGGGTGGTGCGCCACGCCGCGAGGTCCGGGGCGCGAAGGATGCCCGCATCGGTGATGAACCCGGAGATGAGGGCGGCCGGCGTCACGTCGAAGGCCGGATTCCAGGTGACGACCCCGGGTGGCGCGAGGCGCTGGCCGCCGTGGTGGGTCACTTCGTCGGGGTGGCGCTGCTCGATGGGAATCGAGGCGCCATCGGGCGTGCCGGGATCGAAGGTGGAGGCCGGCGCCGCCACGAACAGCGGAACACCATGCGCCTGGGCGGCGAGTGCCACCCCATAGGTGCCGATCTTGTTGGCGGTGTCGCCATTCGCCGCAATGCGATCCGCCCCCACCAGCACGCACGACACGTCGCCCAACCGGAGCCGGCTCGCTGCCATGTTGTCGGCAAGCAATGTGCACGGCACCCGGGCCTGTCCCAGCTCCCAGGCCGTGAGCCGGCTCCCCTGCAGCACGGGCCGGGTCTCGTTCACCAGCACGTGCACGCGTCGTCCCGCATCCACCGCGGCGTACACCGGGGCCAGCGCCGTGCCGATCCCCGAGGTGGCGAGGGCACCCGCATTGCAGTGCGTCATGACGATCGCACCATCGGAGACGACGGCCAGCCCGTGGCGACCAATCTGCGCGCACATCGCCTGGTCTTCGGCGTGCACGGCCAGTGCCTCGGCCACCATGGCTGCGGCGAGCGCGGCGCCATCAAGCCCCGGACGCCGGGCCACACCCAGCACCCGGTCGATGCCCCAGCGCAGGTTCACCGCCGTGGGGCGCGTCGCTGCGAGCAACGCCCCCGCGGCCTCCGCCGCCTCACGCACCTGGTCCCGCGAAGCGCCGGATGCGCGTGAGCCCGCGAGGGCCACACCCATGGCGCCGGCCACGCCGAGCAGCGGCGCGCCGCGGATGCGGAGCCGCACGATGGCATCGGCGAGCGTGGCCACCGAGGTGTGCAGCTCGTGGCGCTCCTCCAGCGGAAGCGCAGCCTGGTCGAGCGTGCGGACACCTTGCGGTGTCCAGGCAATTGTCTCTGGCAGGGGCATTTGACCAAGATACACACCGCGCGGCACCTCCCCCGGCTGGTTAGCTTTGGGCATGGCCCACGAGACACTCCTCCTCGACGTGCAGGACGGCATCGCCCGCCTGACCATCAACCGCCCCGACAAGCTCAACGCCCTCAACGCCACGGTCATTCGCGAGCTGGGTGAGGCGGCGCACGCCCTGGCCGCTGACCCGGCCGTGGGCGCCATCATCCTCACCGGGGCCGGGCCCAAGGCGTTCGTGGCTGGCGCCGACATCAGCGAGCTGGGCGCGCAGGGACCCCTCGACGGGAAGGCGCGCGCCATCGCCGGCCAGGCTGCGTTCCGTGCCTTCGAGCAGTGCGGGAAGCCGGTGATCGCCGCGGTGAATGGCTTCGCGCTCGGGGGCGGGTGCGAGCTCGCCATGGCGTGCCACATGCGCATCGCCAGCGAGACGGCGCGGTTTGGCCAGCCGGAGGTGAAGCTCGGCCTGCTCCCGGGATACGGTGGTACCGTGCGCCTGCCGCGCCTGGTGGGCAGGGGCCGCGCCACCGAGCTGCTGCTCACCGGCGCCGTGATCGATGCCGCAGAGGCACACCGCATCGGGCTGGTCAACCGCGTCGTGCCTGCCGACCGCCTCCTCGAGGAGGCCACCGCCCTTGCCCGCACCATCCTGGAGCAGGGACCGCTGGCGGTGCGGGCGGTGCTGGAGGCGCTCGATGCCGGCCTCGAGATGTCCCAGGCGGAGGCCCTCCTGTTCGAGGCCAGCCTCTTCGGGTTGCTCTCCTCCACCGCCGACATGCGCGAGGGCACCCGGGCCTTCCTGGAGAAGCGGAAGGCTGCCTTCACCGGGCGCTGATTCCTCCCTGCAACCGACACCCCTTTCCGGCTATTTTTCATGAGGTTGGCGCACCTCCGGACGAGGGGGTTCCGGAACCTCATTGGCGACCCGCTGGAGCTTCCCGCCGAGGGGCTTGCGTTGGTCGGCGCCAACGGGCACGGCAAGACCAACCTGCTCGAGGCGATCTGCTATCCGGTGCTCTTCCGGTCGTTCCGGGGTGCCGCCGATGGTGACCTGGTGGCAGCGGGCCAGCGGGAGTTCGCGCTCGACGCCGGCTTCGCTGGGGCCCGCGTGGCACAGGTGGAGGTGCGCTTCGGCGGACCAGGGCGGCAGAAGCAGGTCGTCGTCGACGGCACGCCCGAACGGCGACGCACGGCCGCCATTGGCCAGTGGCTCGCGGTGGTGTTCGAGCCGGCCGATGTTGCCCTGGCCGGCGGTGCAGCAGCGGGACGCCGGCGATACCTCGACCGGATGTTGTCGTTGTCGCATCCGGAGTACCTGCGCGCTTTGCTCCGCTACCGGGCGGCGCTGGCCCAGCGAAACGCTGCCCTCCGGCAGCGGCAGGTCGCGGTGGCCGATGCGTTCAACGGGGTGCTGGCCCAGGATGGCGCGCTGATCGTCCGGGAGCGCATGCGCTGGACGGAGGCAGAGGGCGGCGGGTTTGCTGGAGAGGTCACCGCCCTGGGAGAGCGGAGCGGGGCCGGCCTCTCCTATCGCGGGAGCGGCGAACTGGCCGACGCCGGTGCCTGGCCGGATGCATTGGCAACCGCGTCCAGTCGCGACCGGGTGCGAGGCAGCACCTCGGTTGGCCCGCACCGGCACGACCTCGATTTGCTGGTGGACGGCCGGCTCCTCCGCAGCTGGGGCTCCACCGGCCAGGTCCGGACGGCGGCCATCGCGCTCAAGCTGCTGGAGCTCGAGACGCTCCGCCGCGCGCGGGCGGTCGAGCCGGCGCTCCTGCTCGACGATGTCTTCGCCGAGCTCGATGGCGAGCGACAGGCGCGGCTGGCAGCGCGGCTGGCGGCACCGGGCCGGCAGGTCTTCGTGACGGCGCCACGGCCGGAGGAGCTTCCGGCGGGCATCGACCTGCCCCGTTGGCGCATGGACGCCGGCCGGGCCGCACCGGAGGAATGAGTGGGCAGGCACGACGATGGCAACCAGACGGCCTCCCGGGTCGCGCGCCCGTCGCCGATGGCGGAGGCCCTCGGCAGTTGGTTCACGGCATCGGGCGTGGGCCAGCGGGTGGCGCAGGCGGCGGTGGTGGTGGAGTGGCCGCGGCTCGTGGGCGAGCAGATCGCCGCGGTCACCGAGGCCGAGTGCGTCACCCAGGACGGGCTGTTGCGCATCCGGGTGGCGAATGCAGCGTGGGCGAATGAGCTGAGCCTCATGACGCCACAGATCATGGCCCGGGTCAACGCCGGGCGCACCGCCAGGATCCGGGGCATCCGCTGGATGGCGGGCGGCCGGGAGCCGGGCACCAGGGACCCTTACCGCAGGCGGGGACATGGCACGTAACGAGGGCGCAGTGCTGGCGCCGGAGTACAAGGCAGAGTCGATCCAGGTCCTCAAGGGCCTCGAGGCCGTCCGCCGCCGTCCGGGCATGTACATCGGCTCGACCGGCGAGAACGGCCTGCACCACCTGGTGTACGAAGTGGTGGACAACGCCATCGACGAGGCCCTGGCCGGCTACTGCGACCGGATCGCCATCACGATCCACGCCAACCAGTCGCTCACGGTGTCGGACAACGGCCGCGGCATCCCGGTGGACCTCCACCCCACCGAGAAGCTGCCCGGCGTGGAGCTGGCCCTGACGGTGCTGCATGCCGGCGGCAAGTTCGACAAGAACAGCTACAAGGTGTCAGGCGGCCTGCACGGCGTCGGCGTGTCGGTGGTGAATGCACTGTCCGAGTGGCTCGAGGTGCGGGTCGACCGCGACGGCCAGCGGCACCAGATGAAGTTCGTCCGGGGCCAGACCAAGCAGAAGCTCACCTCGCTCGGGAAGGTCCGCACCACCGGCACCGAGGTCACGTTCCAGCCGGATCCCGAGATCTTCCAGGTCCTGGAGTTCAACTACTCCACCCTGGCCGACCGCATGCGCCAGCTCGCATTCCTCAACAAGGGCGTCACCATCATCCTGCGGGATGAGCGGGGCGAGGCGCCCCGCGAGGACACCTTCTTCGCGAAGGGCGGGCTGGTGGAGTTCGTGGGCTGGCTCAACCGGAACAAGAAGGCGCTCCACCCCAGGCCCATCGCCTTCAGCACCACCAAGGACGACGTCGAGGTGGACCTGGCGCTGCAGTACGAGGATGGGTACAACGAGAACACCTTCACCTTCGTGAACAACATCAACACCCACGAGGGTGGCACCCACCTCACCGGCTTCAAGTCGGCGCTCACGCGGACCATCAACGACATCGCCAAGCGGCGCGACTTCCTCAAGAAGGAGGGCTTCACGCTCTCCGGCGACGACATCCGCGAGGGCCTGACCTGCGTGCTGCACGTCAAGGTGCGGGAGCCGCAGTTCGAGGGGCAGACCAAGACCAAGCTGGGGAATTCCGAGGTCGAGGGCATCGTCAAGGCCGTGGTGAACGAGCACCTCGGCAACTTCCTCGAGGAGCACCCCCCGGTCGCGCGCGCCATCATCGAGAAGGCCGTGAGCGCCGCACGGGCACGCGAGGCTGCGCGCAAGGCGCGCGACCTCGTCCGCAAGAAGTCGGGCCTCGAGAACATGGTGCTCCCGGGCAAGCTGGCCGACTGCTCCATTGATGACCCGGAGCACAGCGAGCTCTACCTGGTGGAGGGCGACTCGGCCGGCGGCAGCGCCAAGCAGGGCCGGGACCGCCAGTACCAGGCCATCCTGCCGCTCCGCGGCAAGATCCTCAACGTGGAGCGCGCGCGGATCGACAAGATCCTGAGCAATGAGGAGATCCGGGCCATGGTCACGGCCATTGGCACGGGCATCGGGGAGGACTTCCAGCTCACCGAGGCGCGCTACCACAAGATCATCATCATGACTGATGCCGACGTGGACGGCGCCCACATCCGGACCCTGCTGCTCACCTTCTTCTTCCGCCAGATGCAGGCGCTGATCGATGCCGGGTACGTGTACATCGCGCAGCCGCCCCTCTACCGCGTGGCTCGCGCCAAGGAGGAGTTCTACTGCTTCAACGAACAGGAGCGGGAAGAGGCGGTGAAGCGCCTGGGCGGGGACGGCAAGCAGTCGGTCAACATCCAGCGCTACAAGGGCCTGGGCGAGATGAACCCCGACCAGCTCTGGAAGACCACCATGGACCCGGCCACCCGCACCATCCTGCGGGTCACCATGGAGGACGCGCAGGCGGCGGCCACCCTGTTCGACGAACTGATGGGGGACGAGGTGGAGCCGCGCCGGCAGTTCATCGAGCGCAACGCGAAGTACGCCACCAACCTGGACGTCTGATGGACGCCGCGGCGCTGCGCGCCCGCATCCCCGAGCTGCTCGTGGAACTGGGCGAGGACCCGGCCACCGTCTCGCTGGGGCACGACGCCTGGGTGGTCCACCGCGGCAGTGTCACCGGCTACGTGGCCCTGCTGGGCGCCGATGACCCGGGGCACGACACCATCCTCCACGTGAAGTTCCCCGTCGTGCAGGCACCGCAGCGCGGCCGCGAGGCGTTGCTCGCGGCCCTGCTCCGCATCAACCACGAGCTCGGGAGCTATGCCGCCTTCTCACTCGATGAGGGGGGCGTGGCGTGGCTCGGGGCGGGCCGGTTCGCGGCCGACGTGGAGGCCGCCGAGCTCCGGGAACTGGTGTCACAGCTCGCGCGGCTCGCCGACCGCTATGACGACCAGTTGCTCGAAACCTTCGGGCGGGACGTGGCCCTGGGCTGACACCCCGCGCGTGCCGCCCCGCTTCAGGTTCCCGCGCGCTCGCCCTTCCGGTCGAGCGCGCGTCGCGCGTCTGCCACCGCATCGCGCTCGGGCCGGAGCGCCTCGTCGGGCCGGTCCCACAGGGCCAGGAACTCGTCGTACAGTCGGCGGGCCGACGTGGTGTCACCCAGGCTCGCGGCCAGCGCCGCCCGCCGCGGCATGGCACGCACCAGGAGCAGCATGTCGCTCGAACTCGACTGAGACTCGACCCGGGCGGAATCGAGCCGGGTGAGGAACTGCAGCGCCTCGGCCGGCCGGTTGAGCGCTTCAGCGGTGGACGCGAGCGCAAAGAGGTTCCCCACGTCGGCGGCCGTGTCGCGCACCGCCCGCGCCAGGAGGCGCTCGGCCCGGGCTCGGTCCCCAGCGCGAGCCGCCGCCAGGGCATCGTAGGCGATCATGCTGTCGCTGCCCGCCACCTTGCGCCACCGCGCCACCAGGCCCGTGTCACCCAGGACCCCACCGGCCATGATGAACGACCAGGCCGCGCGCTGGCGAAGGGTGGTGCGTTGGTCGGCCGGCGCCTCACCGAGGAAACGCTCGACGCGGGCCTCGGCACCGCTCACCTCCGGCGCGGTGAGCGTGCCCTTCCGCGTTTCCCACCGCAGGTCGGCGGTCACCTCAGACAGGGCAAGCCACTGTTGCAGCTCGGGTGAGGCCTCGAAGCGCCGCAACTCCGCGAGCCGGGCTGCCTGGAGCGTCGCGGCCTCGCCCACTCGCCCGCGCGTCATCAGGTAGCTCGCGACCACGGACCCCAGGAGGGGCGTGGACATGGCTACACCACGGCCGCCCGGGGGCGCCAACGAGTCGCCCAACGGGATGGCCTGCAGGAAGCGCTGGGCATTCAGGAGCACGTTGAGGTGCTGCAGCGGGTACGGCACCGAGAGCGACGTGCCAAGGGAATCGGCCTTGGCCAGCGACCGAAGGGCCTCGTCCCAGTTGCGCTCGTCATAGGCGAGCTGCGCCATCATCAGCCACGCCTCGCCCTCATCTGGTGCAATCGTGAGCCAGCGTCGCAGCACCCCCCGCGTACGGTCCCGGGCCAGCAGCCGGAGCGAATCGAGGACCCGGGGTGGATAGCGCGTGCCGATGGACTCGGCAGGCACGAGCGCGATGGAGTCGCCGTGCAGCACGGGAATGAACCGCCGGGCAGGCACGCGGAAGAAGATGGTCTGGAACGACCCGCTCGGCGGCTCACGGTAGGCCGGGACACCTTCCTGCCCGCCCCTGGTGGTGGACGCCAGGATCGCGGCAAGGTTCAGGTAGGTCCGGTGGTCACTCGCATCCAGCTCCAGCGACCGGCGGAAGTCCCGCAGGGCACCAGTCCAGTCTGCCGGGAGGTACTCACGCCCGTTGGCATCACGCCGGAGTGTCAGGTCGGCCTGGGATGCCACTCCCCGCCACGCCCAGACGTCAGCATTCGTCGAGTCCATGGCGAGGAGCGTCGCGTAGAGCTCGCGGGCGCGCGGCACATCGGCGTGCATGAGGGCGTTGTACGCCTCGAGCAGACGGGACTCCCGCGGCGGTCGGCCCGCGGCGTAGCGGAGGGCGCTGTCGGCGTAGCCGATGTAGCTCGGTGACGGGTTGGTTCGTTCGGTCCAGGAGAGTGCCTGGCTCAGCTCGTAATAGGCGAGGGCAAAGGCCGAGTCCTGCTCCACCGCCTGCCGGAAGAGTGCCACCGCCGAGTCGAGGTCCCAGCGGCTCCTGGCCTGGATGCCCTCGATGTAGGCCCGGTAGGCCGCCAGCGAGCGCGTCGGTGGTTCGACCTCCTGCAACGAGGCCGTCGGCGCACCAGCCAGTTCGAGCACCTGCGACGCCAGCTGGCGGAACGCGTCCTGGATGTCGCCGCTGTCGGCGATGGCCGCTCGCGCCACCAGGACCTGGTCGCCCCGCGCGACGTCGTAGCCCTTCACCGTGAAGATGAGCGAGTCACGCCCACGGAAGACCTGCCCCACCGTGGCGGTCCACACGCCCGCCATCCGCGCCAGCTTGAGCACGTCCTGCTGCCCCAGGCGCGCCTCCTTGTCCAGACCCTCACGCCGGGTGAGGTCGAGCAGGCGTTCCGCATCCACCACGGTCAGGTCTTCCCAGCGGCTCAGTGCCTGCCCCAGGAGGTCCACGCCGCCCACGCGCAACCAGTCGAGGGCGGGGTCCTGCGTGGTGTTATCGAAGAAGCCGATCAGGATCGACCTTCGCGCCACGGCATCGGAGGGCGTGTCGGCCCGGTCGCCCAGCGCCAGGGCCACACCGCCGAGGGCGAGCGTGAGTGCTGCTCCGCCCGCTATCCACCGGCGGCGGCGGGCCACCGGCCGGACCTGGGTGGTGCCCGATCCCGAACCCACCCCCTCCAGGCTCTCCACCAGGGATTCGGCCGTGGGAAAGCGGTCACGGGGATCCTTGGCCAGGAGCCGGTTGACCGTGCGCTCCATTTCGCGGGAGATGTCGCCCACCCGGCTCACCAGGGGAATCGGGACGGAGGACACGTGGGCAATCAGGTAGTTCGGTGGGTCGCCCAGGCGATAGGGATACTCGCCGCTCAGCATCTCGTAGAGCATGACGCCGAGGGAATAGAGGTCGGATGCCGGCGTAAGGTCGCGCATCCCGCTCGACTGCTCCGGGCTCATGTAGCGCGGCGTGCCCATGACCATGCCGGCGGAGGTCAGCCGGTCGTTGTCCTGCCCACGCCCCCCGCGTGCGCTGGCAATGCCGAAGTCGGTGACCATGGCCCTGCCGGTTTCCCGGTCGAGCAGGACGTTCTGCGGCTTCACGTCGCGATGGATGATCCCGCGGCGATGGGCGGCGCCCAGCGCCTCGGCGACCTGGATGGCAATCCGGCGCGCCTCGCGCTCGGAAAGGCGGCCCATGCCGCGGAGGCGGTCGGCCAGGCTCTCGCCCTCGATGGCCGCCATGGTGAAGTAGGCGAGGCCACCAGCCTCACCCACGCGGTAGATCGGCACGATGTTGGGATGCTGCAGCTGCGCCGCCGTCTCCGCCTCCCGCTCGAAGCGGTCGCGGAAGATGGGACTGGCACCGAGGTCGGGATCGAGCACCTTGATCGCCACGAGTCGCCGGAGGGCACGCTCACGCGCCAGGAAGACCGTGGCCATCCCGCCCTGTCCCAGGGGGCGTAGCACCTCGAAGTCCTGGCCCAGGGCGGCCCGGACGCGCTCGATCAGGGGTTGGCTCACGCGAGAAACCTAAGGGGCTGCATGGACCGCTCCTACGGGGCGTCGCCGCACGAGGTTCCGCCGTGGGTCAGGCGAGCACCTCCACCCCCGCGGTGGTGACCCGGTGGGACACCAGCGGCAGCGACACCGGGCCGTCGCCCAGGACGATCGCCTCGCGAAGCACGGCAGCACCGGCGGCCAGGCCGGCGTCGTCTCTCGCATGCACCGTGGCGAGGGGCTCTCCCCGCCGAACGTGCTGGCCGGGCTGCGCGGTGATGACGAAGCCGACCGCGGGATCCACTGTGTCGGTCACCTGCCGGCGGCCGCCACCCAGGGCGATGATCCCCCGGCCAACGACCCTGGGAAGGACGGCGGCAACCTGGCCGTCCGCCGGGGCGTGATACACCGCGGTGCACGGCGCCTGCGGCAGGAGTGCCGGGTCATCCACCACCGCCGCGTTGCCGCCCTGGGCCGCGATGAGCACCCGGAGCTTCTCGAGCGCGGCCCCGCTGCCAAGTGCGTGGTCGAGCCGGCGACGGGCCTCCGCCCTCGTGAGGGCAGGGTCCGCCACGCACAGCATCTCGGCGCCCAGTGCCATCGTGAGCGCCATGAGGTCACGGGGGCCCTCACCCCGGAGACCCGCGATGGCTTCCTCCACCTCGAGGGCGTTGCCGCACGCATGGCCAAGCGGCCGGTCCATCGCCGTCAGGAGCGCCACGGTGCTGCACCCGCGCGCCGCGCCGAGCGCCACCATCGTCCGGGCCAGCTCGAGTGCCTGGTCCAGGGCCGGCATGAAGGCACCACTCCCGCGCTTCACGTCGAGGACCAACCCGGTGAGCCCCTCGGCCAGCTTCTTGGACATGATGCTGGCGCTGATGAGCGGGATCGACTCCACGGTGCCGGTCACGTCGCGCAGTGCATACAGGCGACGGTCCGCGGGCGCGACCTCGTCCGTCTGCCCCAGCATGGCACAGCCAATCTCCTCCACCTGCCGAGCCGCACGCGCCAGCGTGAGCCGGGTCTCGAATCCCGGAATCGACTCGAGCTTGTCGAGGGTCCCGCCAGTGTGGCCCAGCGACCGGCCCGACATCATCGGCACCTGGATGCCGCATGCGGCGACGAGTGGCACCAGCAGCAGCGACGTCTTGTCGCCCACGCCGCCAGTGGAGTGCTTGTCCACCCGGGGGGCGCTGCTGTGGTAGCGCAGCCGGTTCCCCGAGGCCAGCATGGCATCGGTGACGGCATCGAGCTCCGTAGCGGAGAGCCCGCGGAAGACAACCGCCATGGCCAGGGCGGCCATCTGGTAGTCGGGAACCCGGCCGGCAGCGTAATCCCGGAGCAGGGCCTGCCACTCCTCGCCGTGCAGCTCTTCTCCGTCGCGCTTGCGCTCGATGAGGCGGGTGATCAACCTTCGCCCCCTGGCCCGCCCTCACCAACACCGGACATGCCCGTGCGCCCCTTGCCTGCCCACTGTGCAGTGACCCTCCTGGCTGGCGCGGTGCTGGCACTCGCGCCAGGGCCGGTCGCCGGACAGGACGTGGCCGGGCTTGTTGCCCGGGGCCAGGCCGCACGGGAGGCGCGCGACCTCCAGGCAGCACTTGCCGCGTTCGAGGCGGCCCTGGCCATCGACTCGATGGATGCGGAGGCCAACTGGCGTGCGGCCATCACCCTGGTGGACATGGGCAAGGCCACCCCAGACTCGGTGCCGAGCCCATCACGGGACAGCCTGTACGCGCGGGCCGAGGTGCTGGCCCGTCGCGCCACGCTCGGCAATCCCCGGAGCGCCGACGCCCACTTTGCCCTGGCGGTGGCCATCGGCAGGGCGTCACTCACCAAGGGGAAGAAGGAGCGGGTGCGCCGTGCTGGCGAGGTGCACCAGGAAACCCTGCGCGCGCTTGCGCTGGACCAGTGGCACGATGGCGCCTATCACGTGCTCGGGCGCTGGAATGCCGAGATCATGCGCCTCTCAATGGCCGAGCGGTTCGTGGCGAAGGCGTTCATGGGAGGTGGTGTGTTCGGGCAAGCGAGTTGGGACGAGGCCGTGAAGTACCTGGAGCGGGCGGTGGCCCTCAAGCCGGGGTGGATCTACCATCGGCTCGACCTTGCCGAGGTGTACGTGGACCGTGGCCGCTATGCGGAGGCCCGGGCGCAACTGGAGGTGATCCCGGGCCTCGAACTGGCCGACGCGTCCGACCCACAGTACAAGCGGGACGCGGCGGCCCTGCTCGAGCGCATCCGGGACCGGAAGTAGGTCAGACGCCGAGGTTGCGGGCGATCTCGCGCCGGCGGCGTGCCACCTCGTCGCGCACCTCGTCGGCCGCATCCTCGACCGCATCGCGCGTGGCGTCGGCAACCTTCCGGGCGCGCTTGCCCAGCTTGCGGCGCAGGTGCTCGCCCCGCTCGGGGGCGTAGAGCAGCGCCAGCCCAGCGCCCAGCAACGCACCGACGACCAACCCGGCCGCGAACCCCGCGCCGCCGCCGGACTCCTCACGATCGAACATGTTGGCATCTCCCAGGGACCGCCTCGCGCCGGCTCGGCCACTCCGCACCGGTCATCCACGCGGCATTCACCGTGCAACTTACCGCGATTGGCGCGGCTGTCCATGTCGGGCCCGTCGGTGGCCCCCAGGGCCTTGTCCCGGTTAGGTTTACCGCTCCATTCACCGAAGCGTCGCGCCCAATGACCATGTCCGTCGGATCCGGCCAGGGGGAAGATCTCGAGCGCCTTCAGCAGCGCGTCGAGGTGCTCGAACATGAGCGTCGCCACCTGCTCGCTGTCATCGAGATCCTCCAGGAGATTGCCGGCTCGCTGCACTTCGTGGACATCGTGCAGGCCGTGGCACGGCGACTGGGGGAGACCTTCGGGCTCGACCGGTGCTCGATCTTCCTGATGGAGCGCGGCGGGCAGACGGTGCGCCTGGTGGCGAGCTACGAGGACCCGAGCATCCGGAACTACGTGGTGGACGTGGACCGCTACCCCGAGCTCAAGCGGGCGCTCGAGACAGGCGAGACCGTGTTCATCGCCGATGCCGCCGATGACCCGGCCCTCAAGCATGTGCGGGGCCAGATCCTGAGCCGGCGGGTGAAGACCATCACGGTGGTGCCGATCACGTGGCGGTCGGTTCCCATTGGCGCCATCTTCCTCCGCACCTTCCGTGACGGCCCCTCGTTCTCCGAGTCCGACATCCAGTTCTGCCGCGTGGTGGCGAGCCTCACCGCCAAGGCGCTGCGCAATGCCCACCGCTTCGAGCGACTGCAGGAGCGCCTGGGTGACGAGCCCGCCGGCCGGGCGCAGGATCGCGAGCGGGTGGCGATGCTGGGGTACCTCCGCCGCCTGCTCGAGACCTTCTCGGACAAGCAGGGGCCGTGGAGCGAGAGCCTGCTGGCACGGGCCAGCGCCGACGAGATCGACCGGCTCGTGGGGGTCACGATGACCGTGATCAACCAGGAGGCCACTGGACGGTGATGGCGCCGGCGGCCCCGTCGCCGTCCGCACGCGTCACCCAGCTCCGCCAGCAGCTGGAGCGCGCCAACCGGGCCTACTACGTCCTCGACGCGCCGGAGATCTCCGACGCCGAGTACGACCGCCTCTTTCGCGAACTGCAGGCGCTCGAAGCCGCCCACCCCGAGCTGCGCAGTGCCGACAGCCCCACGGCACGGGTGGGTGCCACCCCGGCCTCGGCCCTCGAGAAGCACACCCACGCCCGCCCCATGCTGTCGCTGGCCAACGCCTTCACTGACGACGAGCTCGCGGCCTGGGAGGAACGAAACGCCAGGCTTGCCCCGCGGGTCCGTACCTCCGGCTATGCGCTCGAAGTGAAGATCGACGGCGCCGCGGTCAACCTGACCTATCGGGACGGACGGCTCGAGCGCGGCGCTACGCGCGGGAACGGGTTCGTGGGTGAGGACATCACAGCCAACCTGCGGACGATCAATGACGTCCCGCTGGTCCTGAGGGCGGGGCCGCACCCCGCGCTCATGGAGGTGCGGGGAGAGGTGTACCTCCCCTTCCGCAATTTCGAGCACGTAAACCGGGAGCGGGAGCAGGAGGGTGAGCCGCCATTCGCCAACCCGCGAAACGCGGCGGCGGGAGGGCTTCGCACCCTCGACCCGGCAGTGACGCGCAAGCGCCGCCTCCGGTTCTTTGCGTTCTCGGCCGAGCCCCTCGAGGGGGAGCTGGGCGTGGAGACGCAGTCCGCCTTGCTGGAACGGCTCGAGGCCTGGGGCTTCCCGGTTGAGCCGCACCATGCCCGGGCCGCTTCGCTGGCTGCCGTGGCCGGTACGGTGCAGGCGCTCGAGGCCGGCCTCGACTCGCTGCCCTTCGCCGCCGACGGCGTCGTGGTCAAGGTGGATTCGCTGGCGCTGCAGCGTGAGCTCGGCACGATCAGCGACCGCGAGCCGCGCTGGGCCATGGCCCGCAAGTTCGCCCCCGAGGTTGCCGTGACCCGCCTCCGGCGGATTCGCATCAACGTGGGCCGAACGGGAGCGCTCAACCCCTGGGCCGAGCTGGAGCCGGTGGAGCTGGCCGGGGTCACGGTGTCCGCCGCGACGCTGCACAACGAGGAGATCATCGCACAGAAGGACATCCGCGAGGGCGACCTGGTCGAGGTGGTGCGCGCGGGCGAGGTCATCCCGCAGGTGCTGGGTCCACTGCGTGACCGGCGCGACGGGAGCGAGCGGCCCTTTGTCATGCCCGACGCCTGTCCTGCGTGCGGCACCGCCGTGGAGCGGCCTGCCGACGAGGTGATGCGATACTGCCCGAATGCCGCGTGTCCCGGCCGCGTGTTCGAGGGCATCGTGCACTTCGCCAGTCGCGGGGCGATGGACATCCGGGGACTCGGAGCGGAGCGGGTGCGGCAGCTCCTGGATGCGGGGCTGGTGCGCGATGTCAGCGACCTGTATCGCCTCACGGCAGGGCAACTGGTGGCGCTCGACCGGTTCGCCGAGCAGTCAGCGCAGCAACTGGTGCAGGCCATCGCCACCTCCCGGCGGCAGCCACTGTCACTGGTGCTCTTCGGCCTGGGCATCCGTCATGTGGGCCAGCAGGTGGCCCAGCTCCTCGCGCGCCGCTTTGGCACCCTCGAGGCCCTCATGGCCGCCGACCGAGCCACCATCGATGAGGTGCCAGGCATCGGCACAGCAGTCGCGGACGCGGTCGCCGGCTTCTTCGAGGAGCCGCGGAACCGGCAGCTCATCGAGCGGCTCCGTGCCGCCGGGGTGAACTTCAGTGAGCCCGAGAGCAGCCATGGCACCGGACCCCTGGCCGGCATGGCCGTGGTACTCACCGGGACGCTGCCAACGCTGAGCCGGAGCCAGGCGACCGCGCTGGTGGAGCGTGCCGGTGGTCACGTGAGCGGAAGCGTCAGCAGGAGGACCGCCGTGGTCGTGGCAGGCGACGACGCCGGCAGCAAGCTCGACAAGGCGCGGCAGCTGGGCGTGGAAGTGATTGACGAGGCAGAACTCTTGCGCCGCGTCGGGCGCATCCCCTAGACTCACCCGGAACCCACATGAACCCGACCACCCTTCCCCGGAACCACTGCGTCGGCATCGGTCGCCGCGTCTTCCAGCAGCTCCGCGCCAGCCTCGAGCGCGAGGCTGGGCTGCAGACCGCCCAGTACCTCCAGGAAGCCGGGTTCGCCGGGGGCGGCGAACTCTATTCGGCGTTTGCCGCGTGGCTGGAGGACAGCTATGGCCTCAAGGATCCCGGCGACCTGGACCAGGAGTTCCTGAACGAGGTGCTGACACGCTTCTTCACCGAAATGGGCTGGGGCCCGCTCACGGCCAAGCCGCTGGGTGATGCGGTCCTGGCACTCGATGCCATCGAGTGGGCCGAGGCGGGCGAGCCGGGTTCCAGCGAGTATCCCTCCTGCCACGTGAGCTGCGGGATGCTGGCGGAGTTCTTCGGCCGGCTCTCGGGGCAGGTGACGGCCG
This sequence comes from uncultured Gemmatimonadaceae bacterium, assembly GCA_964638035.1. Taxonomy (GTDB): domain Bacteria; phylum Gemmatimonadota; class Gemmatimonadetes; order Gemmatimonadales; family GWC2-71-9; genus JAGGAG01. Next base: position 37,119 of record CAZWXD010000008.1, read on the forward strand.
TCATGCAGGTGGAGTGTCCCAGCCGCGGGGATCCCCGCGCGCGCTTCATCGCCGGTGCCCCCGAGACCCTGGGGGTCGTGTACGATCGCATGGCCCAGGGCATGACGTACGGCGAGGCGCTGGGGCTTGCGTAGGAAGTGCGGCAGAGGACAGGCGGCCGCTGTTCTCCTTGCCGCCCTGCCCTTCGCGCCCACCCTCCAGGCCCAGTCCCTCCTCCTCACCAACGCACGGATCTACACCGCCGACGCCGCGAAGCCGCGCGCCGAGGCGCTGGTCGTGCGCGACGGCCGCATCGTGTTCGTCGGGTCGGCGCTCGAGGCCATGGCGCTCCGCACGCCGGCCATGGAGGTCATCGACGCCGGCGGCAGGCCGGTGCTGCCCGGACTGATCGACGCACACGCCCACCTGCTCAACCTCGGGATCCTGCTCGCCACGGTGGACCTCCGCGGTGTGCCGACGCTCGATTCCCTCATAGGCGTGGTGGCGCGCGCGGCACGTGCCACGCCCGGTGGCACGTGGCTTCGTGGGCGCGGCTGGGACCAGAACCTGTGGGGTGACGGCACCTTCCCCACCAACGAGTCGCTGAGCCGGGCCACGCCCGATCATCCCGTCTACCTCCGCCGGGTCGACGGCCACGCCATCTTCGTCAACCGGCTGGGCCTGGAGCGCGCCGGCATCACGCGCGCCACGAAGGACCCGCCCGGCGGGCGCATCATTCGCGACGCGCAGGGCAACCCGACCGGCGTCCTGGTGGACCGGGCCATGACCCTGGTGGAGTCACGGATGCCTGCCGACTCGCCGGATGACATCCGCCGCATGGCGATCGCCGCGATGCGGGAGGCCAACCGGTGGGGGCTCACTGGTATCCACGATGCGGGGGTGCGAGGGCCGGAGCTGTCGGTCTACGAGGCCATGGCGCAGGAGGGGCAGTTCACGCTGCGGAGCTATGCCATGGTGCGCGCCCTCGGTGAGGGAGACAGCCTCCTCGCGCGCACGCTGGCGACCGGACCGCGCAACGCCATGGGGAACGGGCACCTCTGGGTCCGTGCCATCAAGCTGGCCGTCGATGGCGCCCTTGGCAGCCGGGGTGCCGCCCTCATCGACCCCTACAGCGACGAGCCCGGCAATCGCGGCATCATCCAGGTGCCCGGCGACGAGGTGGAACGCATCACCGTCCGCGCCCTGCGAAGCGGCTTCCAGGTGAACGTGCATGCGATCGGCGACCATGCCAACCGCTTCACCCTCGATGCCTTCGAGGCGGCCCTTCGCGAGGCCCCGGTGGCGGACCATCGCCTCCGCGTTGAGCACGCCCAGATCCTCGCCCCGCAGGACCTGGGGCGCTTCGCCCGGCTCGGCGTCATTCCGTCCATGCAGGGGAGCCACCAGACCAGTGACATGTACTGGGCGGCCAACCGGCTCGGCCCGGCGCGGCTCCTCGGCGCCTATGCCTGGCGCTCGCTCCGGGAAACCGGCGTCATCATCCCCAACGGGTCCGACTTCCCGGTCGAGCAGGTGAACCCGCTCATTTCCTTCCACAGCTTCGTCACCCGGCAGGATGCGGCGGGATTCCCGGCAGGCGGCTGGTTCCCCGACCAGCGGCTCACGCGCGAAGAGGCGCTCCTCAGCATGACACTCTGGCCGGCGCAGGCGTCGTTCATGGAGGAGGATGTGGGGAGCCTGTCACCGGGGAAGTATGCCGACTTCGTGGTGCTCGACCGCGACATCATGACCACGCCGGCCGCCGAGATCCTCGACGCCCGCGTGGTGCGCACCGTGCTGGGCGGTGTCACGGTGTGGGGTGGCAACTAGCCCGCGGGCGTGATCCGGGCCTGCCAGGGTGCTGCGTCCTCCGGACGCCCCCACCGGGTGTACAACTCGACAATGCGCGCCCGGGCATCCTTCACCACCGATGCGCCCTCACCCCGCAACCTCACCAGTTCCTGCTCTGCACGCAGCAACATCGCCTCGGCCTCGCGGTACCTCCCGGCCAGCGCCAGGTGCTCACCCAGGATGCTCTCGCTCGAGACGATGAGCCAGTGCCCCGGCGGCAACGTTGCGCGCCGGAGCTGGAGGCTCTCGCGCAGGTACCGGCCCCCGGCCTCGAGTGAATCCATCCGGTCCAGCGATCGCCCGAGCACGCCCAGCGCCGTGGAAATGGCCATGTGGGTCTCGGGGAGCGACTTGCCGCGCAACTCCAGCACCTTGCGCGCCCAGGTTGCCGACTCGGCGTACCGCCCGCGAAGCCGAAGGTTGTCCGCATAGTTGAACATCGTCCAGGCGTACTCGGGGTGCTCCGGCCCGAGGAGGGCGCGCCGCATGGCCAGCACTTCCCGGTATACCGAGTCGGCCGCTTCCGGCTTGCCGGCCGCCTCGAGCACGACAGCATACGGTGACAGGATGGCCGCAAGATCCGGGTGCTCGTTGCCAAACGCCCGCCGGGCCGACGCCACCGCCATGGCGTAGATCGACTCCGCCGCGGCGGCCTCGCCCAGTTCGGACCTGACGAAGCCGAGGTTTGCGTACGAACTGGAGAGTGCGGAGTCATTGCCCGGCGCGTGGCGGAGGGTGATGGCGAGGGCCTCCTGCAGGAGTGGCAGCGCGCCCCGGACGTCGCCCAGTCGCACCAGGATGCGGGCCCGCTGGTCGAGGAAGACGGCACGTCCCATCGGATCGCGCTCGGGGAATCGCCGGAACAGCTCGCCTGCCGCCTGCACCAACGTGTCCGCCTCGGCAAAGCGGCCAAGGTACTCCAGGGCATAGGCCTCGCGTGCCAGTGCCAGTCCCTCGGCGTGGCTCCCCCCGGGGCTCTCGCGCCTGCGCGCCGCCACGGCGCGCGCGAACTGCGCCTCGCCCGCCTCGAACTCGCCCAGCGCCATGTACGTGTTGCCGACAACGAGCCGGACCTCGGCGTCGAGGTCCGGGGAGCCTGCCAGCGAGTCGGCGCGCACCGCTGCCGAATCGAGCACCTCCCGCACGGTCACGTCCTTGCCGAGCGAGGCCGGGTCGGCGGCACCGAGCATGGTGGTGAGGAAGGCGGTCACCTGCTCGGCGCGACGTCCCTGCGCCTCCGCCCGACGGGCCTGCCGGGTCGTCGCCACCAGTCCGGCGACGATCGAGGCGAGGGCCAGGGCAATAGCCGCCGTCTCGAGCTTCCGGCGCCGCACGAGCTTGCCGAGCCGGTAGGCTGCGCTGTCCGGCCGGGCCGTGACCGGGCGGCCGTCGAGGTAGTGCTGCAGGTCGCGCGCGAGGAGGTCGGCCGAGCCGTAGCGGCGACCGGGTTCCTTCCGCAGCGCCACCTGCAGGATCGCATCGAGGTCGGGATCCACGGGAGCGTGAGGTGGTGGTTCCTCGCAAATGATGCGCTCGATCCCGGCCAGGGTCTTCCCGGCGAAGTCGAAGGCACGCCGTCCAGCCACGAGTTCGTAGAGCACCAGGCCCAGGGCATACACGTCGGCGGCCGTGCTTGCGGGCAATCCGCGCACCTGCTCCGGCGCGGCGTACTCGGGGGTGAAGGATCGCTGTCCCACCTGCGTCACCGGCTCGGCGTCGGGGTCATGGGCCAGCAAGCGGGCGATCCCGAAGTCGAGGAGCTTGACCTGGCCGGCCTGCGTCACCAGGATGTTCCCGGGCTTGAGGTCGCGGTGCACGATGAGCTGCTGGTGGGCCCCCTGCACTGCCGCGCACACCTGCAGCATGAGCGTCACGCGCTCCCGCACGGTGAGCTGGCGTGCACCGGCCCAGGCCGTGATGGGCTGGCCGTCCACGTACTCCATGGCCAGCCACGGCTGGCCGTCGTCGCTGACCCCGCCGTCGAGCAACCGCGCCACGTTGGGGTGGTCCAGCGACGCCAGGATCTGCCGCTCGGAGCGGAAGCGGCGCCGGCCCTGCTCATCGGCCGCGAAGCGGTGGATGAACTTGACGGCGGCACGCTGCTGGTACTGGCCATCCGCACGAGTGGCCTCATACACGGCACCCATGCCACCAGTTCCCACGAGCCGCACCACTTCCCAGGCGCCCAGGCGACGACCCAGCCAGCGGTCCTCCGCCGTGACGTCTGCCAGGGCGCCCGGGGTCACCGGGCTCCGCAGCGGGTCGTCCCGTTCGTGCGCGCGCAGCAGCGCCAGCAACTCCTGGCGCAGCCCGGCATCGTCGGTGGACCGGGCCGCCCAGGCGGCTCGCGCCTCCTCCGGCTGCTCGAGCGCCTCCAGGAACAACCGCTGCAGTGTCTCGAACCGGGTCGGCGTGATGGGCGCGCCGGGACTCATGCAGAGGCTTCGAGCGAGCGCAGCAGGAAGGCCCGGGCGAAGGTCCAGTCGCGCTTCACCGTGGCCGGCGAGATCCCGAGGGTCTCGGCCGCCTCCTCGACCTCGAGGCCGCCAAAGAAGCGGAGTTCCACCACGCGGGCCTGGCGGGGGGCCAGGGCGTCGAGCTGCTGCAAGGCGTCGTCCAGCGCGATCAGGTCCAGCGACTGGGGCGCCGCATCGCCAATGGACTCGTCGAGCGTGACCCGCGTCCCGTGGTCCCGCTTGGCGCGACGCCGACGGCGCGCATGATCGACGAGGATCCGGCGAATGGTCTGGGCGGCCACGGCATAGAAGTGCGCCCGGTTCTGCCAGGAGGCATTGCGCTGGCCCACCAGGCGCACAAAGGCCTCATCCACCAGCTCGGTGGGCTGGAGGGTATGCCCGTCCTGCTCGCGGCGCATGGCGCGTTCCGCGATCTGGTGCAACTCCTGGAACACGAGGCCTGCGAGGCGGTCGGCGGCACCGGGCACGCCCTGCTGGACCTCGGCAAGGACTGCCGTGATATCCAAGGGTCGATGGGGTTGGGCGTATGCGTCAGGGATACCCATCGCAGCATACGCGAGCCCGCTCCAACGCGCAACGCAGGGAACCCGTGGCGCCGGGACCGGCGGCAGGAGCCTACCGCGCCCCGACGTCAATGCCCAGGGCGAGCAGTGACGGCAGGTACGCGCTGCCCACCCACCGGCGCTCGGCCCCAACTTCCTCCACCCTCGCCAGCAGGTCGAAGGTATTCCCGGAGATTGCCACCCCTTCGACCCGGCCGGTCACCTCTCCACGCTCCACCTGGAACCCGGAGGCCACCGGGAAGCGAAAGGCGCCGCTGGCCGACACCGCACCCGCGCCACCGGCGACCTCGTCCACCAGCAGGCCGGTGCCGACGGCTGCGAGCATCCCCGCCAGGTCACGGGTGCCTGGGTGGAGCACCAGGTTGCTGAAGCCTGGCTTCGACGGGCCGGCCATGGTTCGCCGCGCACTTCCGGTGGATGGACGCTGGAGCTGCGCGCCCGTGACCAGGTCGGTGAGGAGCCGGGCGACCACGCCATCCTCGATGAGCGCCACCGTCCTCGTGACCACCCCATCATCATCGATCGGGCGGGAGCCAGGCCGGCCCGGCATGTGGGGCGCATCCTCCAGGTTCACCGCCGGCGCGAACCGCTGCTCGCCAAGGGCACCCGCCAGCCCATGTGCGGCGCTGGCCTCACTGCCAAGCAGCGCCCGCTCCAGGGGCCGCAACACCTGGCGGAGCGCGCGAGGCAGCAGCAACACGGCGCCTCCCCGGGGCAGGGAGGCGGGTCGCGCGCCCCAATGCAGTCGCTGTTCCACGTCGGCGGCGAGCAACTCGAGGTCGGCCTCGGTGGGCATGGCCACGCCGGAGTACGCGGTGCGCACCGTGGCGACGCCGTCGTCGTGCGGAACCTGCATGCGCAGGGTGAGCGCAGCGAACGTGGTGTCATACTGTGCCGCTACCCCGCGCGTGTTCGCGACGGCCACCTCGCCGAGCGCCCGCTCGAGGGTCACCGTGACACGGCTGGCGCCGACCTCGAGCCGGCGCATGAGCGCAGCCACGACGCCCTGCAGGTCGGCCAGGGGCATCGTTGCCGTGTCGTCATCGGCCGTGGCCACGATGGGAAGGGGTGCGGGCAACGGCAGGAAGGCGTCCACCGGTGCGCCCAACCCCGCGGACAGGAGCGCCCCATCGAGCAGGCCATCGGCATCAGCCGCATCATCAGTCGTCCCGGCCCAACCCCAGGTCCCCGCGGCCAGGACACGCAGCGAGGTGCCGGACGTCGTGCGCTGCGTCGCCTCCACCAGGGCTCCATCCTCGAAGGTGAGGAAGGTCGCCTCATCGTGGACAGTCATGACATCACCGGCAACCCCACGGCGCGCGCAGGCTCCCATGAAGGGCGAGGTCACGGGGCCCTCCCGCGCACCTCGGCACTGCCGAGCCGGATGTGGGGCGCACCATCGGACACCGGGAGCGCCGCCAGGCCATGGCGGTCGCACCCACCCCCCGCGTCGTGCCAACGGAAATCCCCGGCCACACGGTCCACCGCGCCCAGGAGTTCCGGGATATCCCCGGCCAGCACGACATCCTTCACCAGCTCGGCCAGCTCGCCATCACGGATCATGTAGCCATGCGCGGCCCGGAAGGCGGCGCTCACTCCCTGCTGCACGCTGCCGCTGAGGTCGCAGGCGTACACGCCAAGCTTGATGTCGCGCAGGAGGTCCTGGAACGTTCCGCTGCCATTCTGGATGTACGGATTGGTGAGGCGCGCCCCGGGCGCGTGGCGCCATGACGTCGCCCGGGCATTGCCCGTGGCGCGCTCGCCGTGCGCCGCCGCCGTTTCCCGGGTGTGCAGGCGCCCCACCATCACCCCGTGCTGCATCAGGAGGGTGTTCCCGGTCGGGGTGCCCTCGTCATCGAAGGGAAGGGTGCCGCGGAGCCCGCGCGCACTGCCATCGTCGCCGATGGTGAGCACGGCACTCCCCAGGCGCCGGCCCGGTTCTGCGAGGCTCGCCGCCAGCGGATCATCCCGCTGGGCATCGGCCTCCGCGAGGTGCCCCACCGTGAGGTGCGCCAGCATGCCCGCCAGCCGGGGATCGAGGACCACCGGCAGGATCGCGCTGCGCACCGGCGTCGCCTCGAGGAGGCTCACCGCGCGGCGGGCCACGCTCCGCACCATCTCCTCCCGAGCGTGCACCACGCCGAACCCGCCCCGCCCACCCACCGACTCCACCGCACGCTCCACCACCCCGCCCTGTCGCGCCGTGGCTGCCACGGCGAGGGTCACGTCGGGTCGCACCTCGAAGATGGCCGTCCCCTCGGACGTGACAAGCCACCACTCCGTGACCTCATCGCGGTAGCTGGCCCAGGTGTCGGCGATGCGCCGGTCGAAGGCATGCATCTCGCCATCGAGGTGCGCCACCAGCCGCCGCTTGTCGTCGAGCGGCACGTTCCGGGGGTCATCGGGCAGGGTGGGCTGGAGGTGCGCATCCCGGACGGGTGCCGGCGACAGCGTCACCGGCCGCACGGGGTGCGTGGCCCGGGAGAGCTCGTGCGCCAGGGCCACCTGCCGCTCCACGTCGTCGAGCCGGGGAAAGCTGGCCGCGCCCCAGCCGTGCCCCGGCGACAGGCAGCGGACGAAGCCGCCAGCCTCCCGGAAGGTGCTGGCGCCCAGGACTCGCCGTTCCCGAACGCCTACGGTCGTCACCGTGGAGCGCTCGAAGCGGATCTCGGTATATCCTGCCCTGGAACGCCGGACGGCGTCCTGCAGGCGCTCCAGCACGCTGGCGTGGGTCAGGTGGCGAGGCGCGCGGCGTAGTCCGGCCGGACGACCAGCTCGCCGTTCTGGACGATCTCGCGGTCCCAGGGGAGGATGATGAAGTTGTCGGTCTCGAACGCGTGGTAGTCGGGCTGGAAGGGCCCGGTGCGGAAGGACACCGCGGTGCGGGCCTCCGCGGGACGGAGTGCACGCACCTCGTTGAGGGCCAGCCGCATGGTGTGCCCGGTGTCGCAGGTCTCGTCCACGACCAGCACGCGCCGCCCGCGGATCGACGCAGGCGGGCCCGACACCAGGACCGGGTCACCGCCCTCGCTGGTGCGCGTCACGATCATGGAGGCGAAGTCGCACTGCAGGATGGACGCGACCACCGCGCCCGGGATCACGCCCGCCTTGGCGATCCCGAGGACCACTTCGGGCCGGTACTCGCGCGCGACCCGGAGGGCGAGCGCCCGGCAGATCTCGCCGAAGAACGCCCAATCAACAACCAGGGTGCCCTTGGGACCGGATGGTGACGCGGATTGGCGCATGGCGTTGGGGGCGTGGGGGAACCAGGCAACGGGCCGCTGCGTTGCGGCGTTCCGCGCCGCTGCACTAGAATAGTACGTGATGCGGCCATCCCGTGGCCAGCCTTCCACTTGCACGCGGAGACACCGGCCGGCGCATGAGCTTCTGGAAGCGGCTGTTTGGATCGCGGGACGGCGTCCTGCCCCAGCGACTCGACTACCTGAACGAGGCGCTCGCCCTCGAGCGCCAGGGTGACTACGAAGCGGCGTTGACGTCCTATCGCCTGGCGCACCGCGACAACCCGGCCGATGCACGCATCATGCTCAACATGGCCATCGCGCTCACCAAGACGGCGCAGCCGGAGGAAGCCATCCGGATGTACCGGCGCGCCCTGGACCAGGACCCCACCCTGGGTGGCGCCCACTACGGCCTGGCCTTTCTCCTCCTCAAGCGGGGCGAGCACGAGGCCGCCGCCACGCACCTGCGCGAGTTCCTCTCCCGTCCGCCGCGCGGTGCCGACGCCGAGCGATGGGTCAGGCACGCGGAAGAGGCGCTGAGCGGGCTGGCCCGGTGACGGCGCGCTGGCTGGCCGTGGCGAGCGTCGTGGCGCTGGCGCTCGCCTGCAGCAACCTGAACGAGCTGGCCGATGGCGTCATCGCGCTCGAGGTGCGCCCGCCCAACCCGCGCGTCCTCGACTACGGGGACACGGCACACTTCGTGGTCATCCCACGCAACCAGGCCGGCGACAGCGTGGCCGCTGACGTGCGCTGGCGGACGCCGGACGACTCCGTCATCACCATTGTGGACTCGCTCGTGGGCCTCGTGGTGGGTGACCGGCCGGGCGTGGGCGGGCGGGTGCAAGCGGTGCTCGGCGACTATCGCACCGGCCTCGACTCGGTCACGTTCCAGGTTCGCGCCGACACCATTGTCCTGGTCGAGCCCTCCATCGACACGGTGCTCGCGGACGAGACCGCCTCGGATTCCCTGACGGCGCGCCTCGAGTCGCTCGACCCCGCCGGGGTGCTGGCCGGGCGCCCGGTCATCTACACCGTGGTCGAGCCGGTGTTCGCCACCGCGGCCGACCGCACGGTGGAGTTTGCCAACGCTGCCGTGGTGGACACCGTCCTGACCGGCCCGGGCGGGACGCCGTCGCCATTCGTCACGCTGCGCCGCCGCACTGGCGTCGCGGCCCCTGACTCGGCGATCGTTGAGGTGCGGGCCGCACAGGCGCTGGGCGCGCCGGTGCCGGGCTCGGGACAGCGCTTTGTGGTGCACTTCGAGTAGCGGCAGTCCGTGACGCGACGACCACGCCCACCTGGAGCGACGGGACCATGACACCCTCCGCCCACGCGCCGGCCACCCTGAACGCCCTGTTCCTCGACGCGATGGCGCGCTTCCGGGATCGCCCGGTGGCGATGCGATGGAAGCCCGGGGCCGCGTGGGTGGACATCTCCTACCGGGAGCTGCTCGACCGGGTGCGGGCCGTGAGCCTGGCGCTCGCCAACATGGGCATCCGCCGGGGAGACCGGGTGGCGATCCTGTCGGAGAACCGGCCGCAGTGGGCCATCGCCGACTATGCCTCCCTCCTGCTGGGCGCGCTCGACGTCCCGGTCTACCCGACCCTGCCCGCCAGCCACATCGAGTACATCCTCAAGGACTCGGGCGCGCTCGCCATCTTCGTGTCCACCCGGGTCCAGCTGGACAAGGTCCAGGAGATCCGGGCGCGGCTCCCGGAGATGAAGGTGATCGTGTTCGATGCGGCCCTGGCGGGGCCCGGCGTCATCTCGTTCGATGCGTTCGAGGCGAGCGGCCGGCAGATGCAGGATGCCGGCTGGGAGGCACGCGCCCGCGAGGCACAGGCTGGCGATGTGGCCACCATCATCTACACCTCGGGCACCACCGGCGACCCCAAGGGCGTGATGCTGACGCATGGCAACATCACCAGCAACGTCGTGGCGGGCCTGCAGCGGATCCCGGTGCAGGAGAGCCCCGACCAGCAGGAGTGCCTCTCCTTCCTGCCGCTCTCCCACATCTTCGAGCGGATGGCCGGCCACTACCTCATGCTGCATGCCGGGGTCATCATCAACTATGCCGGCAGCATCGAGACCGTCTCCACCGACATGGGTGAGGTCCGGCCTACGCTCATGTGTGCGGTGCCGCGACTGTATGAGAAGATCTATGCCCGCGTGCAGGAGAACGCGATGGCCGGGTCGCCCATCAAGCAGAAGATCTTCTTCTGGGCCAAGGGCGTGGGCGAGGCCGCGGCCGACCTGCAGCTGGCCGGCAAGGCGCTGCCGCTGAGCCTCGCGGTGCACCGGGCCATCGCCGACCGCCTGGTCTTCTCCAAGCTCCGCGCCCGGACGGGCGGCCGGCTGCGCTTCTTCGTCTCCGGTGGCGCGCCCCTCAACGCCGACATCGCCCGCTTCTTCTTCGCGGCCGGCCTGCCGGTCCTCGAGGGATACGGGCTCACCGAGACGTCACCCGTGATCACGGTCAACACCTTCGAGGACCTCAAGCTCGGCACGGTGGGCAAGCCGCTGCCCGGCGTGGAGGTGCAGATCGCTGCCGATGGCGAGATCCTGACACGCGGGCCGCACGTCATGAAGGGCTACTTCAACAAGCCCGAGGCCACCCGGGAGGTGCTCGATCCCGACGGCTGGCTCCACACGGGGGACGTGGGCGAGGTCGACGCCCAGGGCTTTCTCCGCATCACCGACCGGAAGAAGGACCTCATCGTGACGGCGGGCGGGAAGAACATCGCGCCCCAGCCCATCGAGCTGGCGGTGAAGACGAGCAAGTGGGTGCTCAACGTGGTCATGCTGGGCGACAAGCGCCCCTTCCCCATCATGCTCGTGGTGCCCAACCTGCCGCTGCTCCGGGAATGGGCCGCGCGCCACAACTACACCTACATCAACGACGACGCGCTCCTGGCGCGGGTGGAGACGAACGAAAAGATGGAGCGGGAGGTCACCTCACTCCTGGGAGACTTTGCCCACTATGAGGTGCCCAAGAAGTTCGTGCTCATCAAGGAGGACTTCAGCATCGAGAAGGGCGAACTCACCCCCAAGCTGAGCGTGCGGCGCAAGGTGGTGGAGGAACGGTACCGGCCGCAGATCGAGGAGGCGTACCGCCCGGCCTGAAGGTTCACCGGCCAGGGGGCACCGGGGGTGGCTGACGCGGGGGCGGCGGCGAACCAATGATGCGGGCGCCCTTGGCGTACCAGAAGTACAGCCAGCCCCACTGGATCATGACGAGGAAGCGGTTGCGGAAGCCCACCAGGTGCGCGATGTGGACCAGCGCCCAGATGAGCCAGGCCACGAACCCGCCAAACTGCAGTCGCCAGATGCTGGCCACGGCACGTCCACGGCCGATCACCGCCATGCTGCCCAGGTCGTTGTAGCGGAAGGGCACGCGCGCCCGGCCCTCGAGGTCGCGCCTGATCGCATCGGCCACATGGCGACCCATCTGCATGGCTCCCTGCGCCACCCCCGGGACGGTCCCCATCCGCTCGTCGGCCAGACTGGCGGCATCCCCGATCACGAAGAGATCGCGGTGGCCCGGCACGGCGCAATCAGGCCCCACCACGACCCGGCCCGCACGGTCGAGCGGCACGCCGAGGCGCTGGAGCAGCGCCGGCGCGCGCATGCCGGCACACCAGATCACGGCGGCGGCGGGAATGTTCTCGCCGGCCGCGACCACCACCCCGGGCTGGAGGTCCTCCACCAGGGCGTTCTCCCGGACCTCCACGCCGAGGTCGGCGAGGCAGCGCCGGGCGTAGGCGCCCAGGCGCTCGGGATAGGTGGGGAGGATGCGTGGCCCGCCCTCGATGAGGATGACGCGCGCATCGCGCGGGTCGATGTTACGGAAGTCACGTGTCAGGGTGTAGCGTCGCAACTCCGCAATGATGCCGGCCATCTCCACGCCGCTCGGACCGCCACCGACCACCACGAAGGTGAGTTCCCTGGCCCGACGGGCGCTGTCACCCTCGTTCTCCGCCTTCTCGAACGCCAGCAGCACCCGGCGCCGGATGTCCAGGGCATCATCGAGCGCCTTGAGCCCCGGCGCCAGGGGTTCCCACGCGACCTCGTGGCCGAAGTACGACGTCTCCACGCCCGGCGCCAGGATGCAGTAGTCGTAGGACAGGCTGGCGCCATCGGCGAGGCACAGCGTACGCTTCCCGGCATCCACCTCGCGCACCTCACCCAGGCGCACCTCGAGGTGCCGGTTGCGGTGCAGCGCCGAGCGGATCGGGAAGGCGATGTCGGAGGGGGTGAGTGCGGCGCCCGCCACCTCGTAGAGCATGGGCTGGAAGAGGTGGTAGTTCTGCCGGTCGATCACGGTGATGCGCACGGGAACCCGGAGCAGCGCCCGGGCGGCGTACAGGCCCCCGAAGCCGCAGCCGACAATCACCACGTGTGGACGAGCCTGCGTGTCCATGTGCTGTCCCTGTCCGTGCGGTTCCCGTGCCCGCGTGCGTGCACCCCGAAATTCGGCTGCTGCCGCCACGCGTGCAAGGCAGCCTCAGCGCGCGGGTTTCACGCCCACCCACCAGCCGCCAGCCTCGCCGGCGATGTCGAGGCCTGGCAGGCCTGGCGGTGGCCCCTCACCAACCACGCGCAGGCCGGGCAGCACCACGCGCGCCGCCTCCGCCACCCACTGGGGATCCGCACCGGCCGCGCCTCCCAGCACCACGCCACGCATCGACGAGCGCTTGAGGGGGAGCATCCCTCCCCGGACCACGCTCACCGCGGCCGTGTCGGCCACGTCGCGCGGCGGGTTCACCAGGACCACAGCCACACCGGGCAGCGCCCGCATCACCGCGGCCCAGCGCGCCCCCGCCGCCCCAACCAGGACCACGAACCCACCCGGTCCGGCAATGCCGAGCAGCACCGTCATCGCCTCGCCGTCGAGGGCGACCTCGCCCGTGGCCGTCACCGGCCCGTCACCCAGGTCAAGGACGCCATCCCGCACCTGCAGGATGCGCCCGCACGCGGGGCATCCCAGCGTCCCGGAGCGCACCGAGCGCTGCTGCACGTCATCCGGCAGGAGGACGAGGTAGCCCTCCTCGTGCGGCGCGGGGCAGCGAAGGTGGTCGGTGAGTTCGATGAACATGGGTGTGTCCGGGCGTTCGGGTGCTCGACGGAGCCTGGACGCCCCTACGTTGCCCCCAGCCGGAGCCAATCCACGTGCACGTGCGCCGGCCGGGTGGCCACCCAGGTGATGGCATCCGCCACGTCGGCAGGCTGGAGCATGTCGGCACGGTTGGGAAGGCCGGGCGTGCCATCGGGATCGACGTCGTCCCAGATGGTGGTGTCGGTCGCGCCCGGGGACACCAGGCTGACCCGCACCCCGCTGCCGCGATACTCGGCCACCAGGGTCTCGTGCAGGCCGCGGAGGCCGTACTTGCTGGCGGCGTAGGCGCTGTTTCCGGCCAGGCCCAGGTGATCGGCAATGCTGCCCACTTGCACGAACACGCCGCGGCCGGCGGCGCGCATGGCCGGCAGGAAGGTGTGCGCCACCAGGAACGGCCCGCGCAGGTTGGCATCGAGCTGGGCGTCGAACGCTGCCGGGGTGGTGTCCTCCAGCGCACCCATGCTGAAGGCGCCCGCGTTTGACACCACGATGTGCGGAGGACCGAGTTCCGCGAGCAGCGCCATGAGTGTGCCCTCGGCGGCCGGCGCGGTGAGGTCGCAGCGCACGTCGAGCTGGCGGTGGTGCTCCCCGTGGGTGAGCCCGCGGGCAATCCGCACCACGTGGGCGCCGAGCGCCTGCAGCCGCGAGGCCACCGCCGCACCAATGCCACGCGAGGCCCCGGTCACCACGGCGAGCTGGCCGGCGAGGACGGTCATACCGCCGAGTTCGCGTGCGTCAGCCGGAGGAACTCGTCGCGCGTGCGCGGGTCGTTGCGGAAGATGCCGCGAACGGCGCTGGTGACGGTGCGCGACCCCTGCTTCTGCACCCCCCGCATCATCATGCAGAGGTGCGCCGCCTCGATGACGACACCCACCCCGCTTGGCTGCAGGGCGTCCATGATGGCATCGGCCACCTGGTCGGTGAGCCGCTCCTGTACCTGGAGGCGGCGGGCGAAGACGTCCACGATGCGGGCCGCCTTGGAGAGCCCCATGATCCGGCCGTGCGGGATGTACGCCACGTGCGCCTTGCCGTAGAACGGCAGCATGTGGTGCTCGCAGAGCGAGTAGAACTCGATGTCCCGCACCAGGATCATGCTCTCGTGCGGTTCCTCGAAGAGCGCCTCCCCGATGGCATCTTCCACGGTCTGGCCGTAGCCCGTGGTGAGGAAGCGGAGGGCGGCCTCGACCCGGTCGGGTGTGCGCACCAGGCCGTCGCGCGACGGGTCCTCCCCCAGCTCCTGGAGGATGCCCCGGACGTGCGCTGCGATCGCTCCCTCACCCGCCGGCGTAGTCGACATAGTTCCTCGGTGTCTCCCAGAGGCGAACACTGAGCGCGAGCGAACCGGGCAGTGCGGCCCGGAGTTCGCGCCAGATCACGATGGCCAGGTTCTCCGACGACGGGATGACAGTGGCGAACCAGGGCACATCCAGGTTGAGGTTCCGGTGGTCGAGGTGCCGGAGCACCCGTTCCTCCGCCACCTGCTTGAGGTGGTTCAGGTCCATCACATAGCCGGACTCGGGCGCGACCTCGCCCTCGACGCTGATGTCGAGCTCGTAGTTGTGGCCGTGGAAGTTGGTGTTGGCGCAGGGGCCATAGGTGGCCTGGTTCCAGGCCTCGGGCATGGCCGCGTTGTACAGGCGGTGCGCCGCATTGAAGTGCACGCGACGAGTCACGCGGCATCTCGGCATGGAGCAGCCCCGGTTCAGGTCGCCCTGGCACCCACCTGGCGCCGCGGGTAGGAAAACAAGCGCCGGCTCGCATTCCGGAGCCGGCGCTCGCTGGAACTGGAACGGCGACGGAGAGGGTTACAGAAGCCCAACCTGAATCGTCGGCGCCCTCGTCATGACCGCTGTCTTCCCCCGTGGGGCATGGCATTGGCCATAAGATGCGGGCCCTGGGCCAGACTTATCGGCTCGATAACTAGGTTCCCCGCCGCCGACGATCCTAAGCTAGGGATGGGTGCGCGGGGCGTCAATACAGGACGTCAGGGCGTCATGACGTCAGGGCGTCAGGTCGTCAGGACGTCCGGTTGAGAGTGCGATGCCTCGAATGATCAGCATCACCCCGACCGCATACAATGCGTGCGGCCACCCAGCAGGTGTGTGCAGCACCAGGATGAGCCAGGCCCATGCGCACACCGCGAGCGCGCCGATTCCAGCCGATACCCTTCCCCCCATGCTCCCTCCCCTGACGTCCTGACGTCCTGACGTCCTGACGTCACGACTCATATCTCCCAGTTCGACATCACGATCCCCTTCCCCACCGCGTCCGGGGCATCCGGCAGCGTCATGCGAAGGTCGGTCCAGTGCACCCGGAACCCGCGACCCAGCAGGTGGGCATACACGCCGGGAATCGCCGTCTGGCAGCGCACCGCCACGCGGCGCAGTCGGGTGGCGATGGCGTCGGCCTGCAGCGCATCGATGAGCCGGGCCAGGGCCTCGAGGTCACGCGCCGCCAGCTTGAGCACGCGCTGTTCCTCCCGTGGGCGGCCGGCGGCGAGCGGTGTGGACTGCCACAGGCCGAAGGCGATGAGCCGGCCATCCCGCCGCACCAGGGTGACATCCCCGAGCCCGTGCTCCAGGGTGAGGCTGATCTCCCGGGTGTAGTCAACCCCGGGAGCCAGCCGTGCCGTGAGCGTCGCGCACTCCTGGATCCCGCCGGGGATGTCGCCCTGCGAGAGTCGCTCGGCGCCGCGGGCCACCTGCCGCACGGCGTCGCGCACCAACGTGACGGTGAGGTGTCCCGGCACGAAGCCCAGGCGGCTGTAGAAGCCGATGTTCTCCACGGTGCGCGGCATGGTCTCGAGCCCGATCGTCCGGCACCCCTGGTCACGCAGCCACTCAATGCCCGCCTGCACCACGCTGCGCCCGACCCCGCCACCCTGCCGGTCAGGCCGCACGGCAATCGGGCCCATCCACCCCTCGGAGCCCGAGCGGTGCGCAATGTTGAAGGCGACGAGCGCGCCATCGGTGTCGCGCCAGAGCATGGCGCCGTCCTCCGCGTCCTCGATGGCATAGCGCCAGATGGCCGGGGTGAGCGGCGGCACGCGCACCCCGGAGAGCCCGTCGCGGGCATAGCGATCGGTGAACGCATCGGCGAAGAGCCGGTTGAGTGGCTCGATGTCGCGCACGGTGGCCCGGTCGGGGCCGTGCACGCTCCGGTCAGGCCGCCACATCATGTCCGCCCACGGGTTCGTCCTCCGCCGTAGCCACGCCACGCCGGGCATCGTACGACACCCGGATGATCCGGTCGAAGCCATCCCGCACCGAATCGATATGGGTGATGAGTATCACCTGCGGGAAGCGATCCGCCAGCCCCCGCAGGAGTTCCACCACCGCCGTGCGCCGGTCGTCGTCCAGCGAGCCGAAGATCTCGTCCAGGACGAGCAGCGAGAGCGGTTGCCCGGCCCGCTCGGCGATCATCTGGCTGATCGCGAGCCGGAGCGCCAGGTTGGCAATGTCCTCCTCGCCACCCGAGATGACCCCCTTGGGCTCCCCGTCATCCACCAGCGTCGTGGCATACTCCTCGTCCAGTTCCAGCTCAGTGTAGCGGCCGGAGGTGAGGTCGCGGAGGAACACCGACGCCAGTTCGCTGATGTCGGGCCGGAGCGTCGCGTTCAGCTCGGTGCGGAGGTCGCCCAGTGCGGCATCCAGCTCGGTCGCGAGCCGGATCTCGCCGTTGATGCCGTCCATCTCCCCCTGTCGGGCCTCCCGCTCGGCGTGGCGCCTCGCCACCTCTTCTGCCGCCGCCCGCGCCGAGTCCCGCTCAGCCTGGGCCCGCACCTGCACCAGCCGCGCCTCCTCGCGCCCTGCATCAGCCTCGGTCCACTGCTGCTGCAACTTCTGGAAGCGGTCCTCCCGGAAGCCAAGCTCCTTCAGCGCTGCCTTCAGGGTGGCCACCGACGCCGCGTGCTCGCGCTCCGTGCCCTCCAGGGTTGTCATGGAGGCGCCGAGCGCCGGCAGCCGGGCGGCGAGCACCCCTTCCCGTTCAGCCTCCAGGGCCAGGGGCTGGAGCTTCTCCATCTGGGCGTTGACCTGCCGGTGCCGTGCTTCATCGTACGTCCCGCCCGGGAGTGCGGCCAGCTCCTTGTCGAGGGCGCCCAGCCGCTTGGCGAGCGCCTTCTGCTCGGCGCGCTGGCTGGCGGCAGTCTCCACGGCCGCCAGCAGCAGGGTGTTCTGGCCGTGCGCCTCCTCGAGTTGCGCCCGCAGGGCGGCCACCTGCGCGTCGAGGGCGGTGAGTTCGGGTGGCTCATCCTTGAGCTGCTCGATCCGCTGGCGGTAGAAGCTCCCGTTCTGCGCCACGGCCTCCATCTGTCGGTCCAGCACACCCAGCATGGATGCGAAGTCCTTGCCCAGTGGCCGGCCGCAGGTGGGGCACGCGCCATCGGGGCCCGCCGCCACGATGCGCTCCTTCTGCTCACCCAGTTCACGGTACTGGTCGGCAAGGCCTTCACGCCGGGTCCGTGCCTCCTGCCGGTCCTGCACCCAGAGGGTGCGACGCTCCTCCGCCTGGCGTGCGCTGAACTCGTGCGCTTCACGCAGCGTATCCAGGCGCTGGATGGCGGCCTCGACCGCCGCACGCTCGGGCGCCTCACGCAGCGCCGCCGCCACCTCCTGCTCCCGCGCGGCGACCTGCTTGCGTTCGGCCTCCTTCCCTGCGCGGCGGGCATGGCCCTGGGACTCGCGCGCGAGCCGTGCCGCCTCCTCGCGCAGCGCCTTGAGCGGTTCGAGCTTCGGGCCGAGGTCCGCCACGCGGGCTGCCGCCCGCCGTGCCTCGGCCAGTTCGCCGCGCACGCGCCTGATTCCCGCCGACGCGGCCACGAGTGCCTGCTCGGCGAGGCGCAGGTCGGCCTGGTGCCGCGCGGCCGCGTCCCGCTCCCGCTGTGCCGCCTCCCAGCGCGGCGCCAGCTCGGCGACCTGCGCCTCCGAGGCGGTCAACGACTTCTCGGCGCGCGCGAGCTGCGTGGTTGCCGCCTTCACGCGCTGGGTGGACTCACGTGCATCACGGTCGAGCTGCACCGGGTCGGGCATGGCCGAGCCGAGCGCCGCGAGGCGTGCCTTGAGCGCCGACCGCTCCGTCCGCAGCCGCTCCTGCGCCTCGCGCAGGCGTTCGTAGCCCAGCACGCGCGAGAGGAACTGTCCCCGCTCCCCCGCGGTCATGGTGCCCATGAACGCCAGTTCCTTCTGGCTCGTGAAGTACGTCCGGAAGAACTCCTCGCGACTCATCCCGAGCAGCCGGGTGACGCGCTCGGAGACCGCCTGGATGCTGTTGGCAATCGGGGCGGTGCCGCCATCCTGGTACAGCTCCGCCTGGGTCAGGGTGCGCACGATGCGGAACTGGTGCGGTCCCAGCGAGAACTCCAGTTCCACCTCCACCCGCGCCCTGGGTGGCGCTCCGCGGCGCTTGATCGAGTCGCGGCTGCCCCGCGCGGCAGGGGTGCCGTACATCGCCCAGGCGATCGCCTCGAGGAGGGTGGTCTTCCCGGCACCGTTGGGCCCGATGATCCCGGTGAGGCCCTGCCCCAGGGCCAGCGTGGTGTCCTCGTGCTGCCGGAAGTTCACCAGGCGCACCCGATGGATGAGCATCAGTCGCCCTCCACCAGCGAGACGCCGCGCGCCACGAACGCCTCACGGTCGATGTCGCCTGAGAGGAGCCGGTTGGTGAGCCACGCACGCACCAGGTCGGGCAGCGTCTGCCGCCGGCCCGGCGCGCCCACGCCGGCCACGACCGCAGCCAGGGGGCGGCGGAGGTCGAGCTGGAAGTGGAGCGCATCCGCCTTCCACTGGCGCACCTGCGCGTGGTCGATCTCCCGGCTCACCGAACGGGGCACGTTGTACACCACCTGCCGTACGATGTTGCCCACGAGGCCGCCTGGCACATCCGCCACCGAGCGGGCCAGGGCCGCCGACAGTTCCCTGGGCTCCAGTCCCTCGGCGTCGAGGTGCGGCAGGTCCACCACCCGGCGTGCCAGCGACACCGGCCGTCGCTCCACCTCGCCGGTGTCCAGGTTTGCCAGGAGCCAGGCCTTGCCGGGGTGGCCCAGCTGCTCCTCGATGTGCAACTCTGACCAGAGCGTCGTGCTGGTGTACTCCAGCGACCCGGCATACCACTGCCGCGGCGCCACCTCGCACTGCACATGGTAGTGGCCCCAGGCCACGTAGCTCCAGGCATCCTTCGGCACCTCGGCGGGTGCCACGACCGCGCCGCCATACTCCAGCGCCTCCCCGCGCCGGATGATGCCCTCGTACTCCGCGTGCAGCGTGAGCACCTGGTAGCGGGCGGCGCCCGAGGGCTCGAGCGCCGGGCGCGCTTCGGCCAGCATGGCCTGGTGCGGCACCGCGAGCACGGCAAGGTCGTGCTCCGGGAACTGCAGGTAGCGTGCGTCGGTTGCGGCCACGTGCACGCCGCCCAGCTCCTCGAAGAGGTGCAGGATGCTGCCCGTCTCGGAGGATCGGGGCGTGTCGTGGTTTCCGGCGATGATCACGACGGGCGCCTGCGGGAGCGCCTCGCGCAGCCGCTGGAACTGCCGGAAGGCAAAGACGATGGCCGCGTTGGTCGGGCGCACCGAGTGGAACAGGTCGCCAGCCACGATCACCACGTCGGGCCGGCAGGCAATCACGTCGTCCACCACGGCGCGGAACGCGTTGGCCACGTCCGCTTCCCGCTGGTTGATGCCGGTGGGGGTCTGACGGGTGTACTGGCGGATGCCGAGGTGTGCATCCGAGAGGTGGGCGAGCCTCACGCCGCTTCCGTCAGGGTGCGTAGGGATCGGGCGTCGCGGCCACTGGCGCCACGGGCCGCCGCACCTGGCCCGTCTCCGGTGCCACCCGCCGGCCCAGCGCCGCCACGAAGTACGCCATCGCGTCGTCCGGGCGCGCCCGACGCGTTGCGGTGAGCGCACGGCGCACGTCAACCTCACGCCGCCCCTCCACGCGGGCCCGGACATCGTCGAGTGACACGCGCCGGTCAAGCTGGCGCAGTTGCCGCGCCACGGCGTCGGCAAAGGGCAGGTCGGCGGCGGGCGGGAATCGGTCCACCCCTTCACGGCCCGAAAGCATGGCCGGCCGGGGGAAGCGCACGAAGATGGGCTGGGTGAAGTGGGGATGCCGCAGCATCAGCTCGCCCTTGGGCAGCGTCGCGAGCTTGATCTTGGTGGCGGGTGAAAGCGTGCCATACGCTGGCGTCGCCAGCTCCTCCATGTCCATCCGCCCGAACACCCCGGTCCCCGCATTGCCCACGATCCGCCGCTGGACCTGCGAGCGGAACTGCTGCGCGGAGAAGAGCACCAGTCCCAGGTAGCGGCCGCGCTCGGCAATGTCGAGCAGCATTTTCCTTACATAGGTGTCGGGGCCGTCGGCCGGGGCGTACTTGTTGAGCTCGTCCACGAACACGATGACATGGTCCACGCCAAGGTCGCGGCGCTCCAGGTGCTCACGGAGCTTCGACACGACGCGGGCAAAGACGAGGTCCTGCGCCAGCGGGTCCACCCCGGCTACGTCCACCACATACACGCCACGATCGGCGAAGCTGCCGAAGGGCAGGTCGTTGGCGGTCCCGTCGTCGATGACCAGGCCCTTGGCCCGGGTGCTGATGTTGCTGAGCCGGTTCCGCACCTTCCGGATGGTGGCAATGTGATGGGTGCGCCAGACCTCGCCGCCCCGCCCCTGCGCCTCGAGCAGCTCGAAGATCGCCCGGAAGAACTCCTCCAGGTCGGCGAAACTCTGCACCTCGAACGGCCGCTCGCGCAGGGACGGATCGTGGAACTCCCGGCCCACCACCCGCTCGCCCAGGAAGTCGATGAACGCATCGGCCTTGGCGTCGATGTCGTCCCGGTTCATCACCACTTCGGCGTAATCGAGCACTTCCCTGAGCCCCCAGACCAGCGGCTCGGTGTTGTGCTGGAGCGCCTCGTGCGACCGCAGGGTGTTGAGGTTGACGCCATCGGGCTTGTGGGGCGCGAAGTAGCGGACGCCCTCGAGCGGCTCGGGCCTGAGGCCCAGGCGCTGGTAGAGCCGCCGGTCGGCCTCGCCCAGCTCTGCCGGCTGGTCGAGGTAGCAGAGGTCGGGGCCCTTCACGTTGAAGCACACGGCGGCCACCGTCCCCCGATGCGCGGGAAACGCCTGGAAGATGCTCGTCAGCAGGAACTCGACGGCGCTGGTCTTGGTGGCGAGGCCCGACACGCCGGTGATGTTGAGGTGCGCAGCCTCGGGGCCCAGCAGGAAGTCGGCGTCGAGCAGCACCGGCGACTCGCGCCCACCCGAGGCATACACGCCCACCGGGATCCCGGTGGGCTGGTCGCTGCGGGTGTAGCTGTCCATGCGGAGGGCCTGCTCCACGTCGGCATCGGTGGCCAGGTGCACCGCGCCCAGGGGCACGGGCTGGAGCGGCTCCTCGGGCATCTGCCGGAGCACCGAGGCAACGAAGAGGCGCACCTCGGTGCGTCGCGTTGGCTCGTTGCCGACCGCACCCGGATCACCCTCGGCGCCGATCACCTCGAGCATCGGCGACGCAAGGTCGGCGTAGGCCATCCCGTCGGTCACCACCCCGTAGACCGTGCGCTCGTCGTCGTCCACGCGCACGATCGCGCCGATCCCCACCTCGGTGCGGGCCCGGGTCCAGAAATGGAACTGGTGCGGCGTGCTGGGCTTGAGTTCGGTCGCGACCACGCGGCCGATGGGGACAAGGAGCGGATCGGGCATGGAGGGAAGCTAAGGGAAGTGAATGACGCCTGCAGCAGGCGGGGAACCGGAGTGCCTGCTCCGGTCAGTCAGCCCAGGCGCGCGGCGAGGTAGCCCGCCACACCCTGGAGCGGATACAGCCTGCGGTCGGCCCCGAACCCGTCACCCGCCATGGGCGTTCGCTCGGCGAGCAGGCACTGCGAGATGCGCCCGGCCTGGACTGTGCTGCCGTTCGCCTGGGCTGCTTCCACCCGGACCAGCCCGTGCAGCAGGTCCTTCCCCTCCCACGCATGCAGGCGCAAGGCCCACGCGCACCAGGACGTGCCATCCACCGGCGGCGGGGCAAAGACAGGGGAGCGATGCGCCGCGGGGAGCTGCAGGTAGGCCTGGAGCTGGTCACCCGCGAATGGCAGGCGCAGGTGGCTCCGGCAAATGCCCAGGGCGCGCGGATCGCGGAGCCACTCGGCATGCGCCGCCAGGGTGCCATCCACCAGCAGCCACGACGCCTGGTCGCCGCGGCGGAAGTGTCGCGCCGCCCTCGCCTCGAGCGCTGCGCGCGCGGCATCCACTGCCTGGGCTGCAAGCGCCAGGTCACGCAGCGGCGGAACCAGGGGATCGTCGGCCAGCGTCACGGTCTCGACGCCAGACAGGCCGTCCGTCGCGCCCGCCAGCACGCTGGCCCGGCCAACAAGGAGGGTTCGGCGCAACTCCACGACCGTGCGAAGCGACCGGTCATCGCGCACCCGCACGGCAGCGGCCACGTCGGCGATGCACACCGGGTAGGCGCCCTGGTAGGCCAGCAACTCGGTGCGCTGGATCCCGTCGAGGAACGCCACCGGTGCGGGCCACGGCGCGGGCGGGCCCACGGGCACCGGGACGACGTCACTGCCCTCGAGGAGCGTTGCCCCCTCGAACGCGCAGGCGTCCCACGTCGCGGCGACCGGTGGCGGCGCCTGCGCTGCTGGTGTGAGGCCCTGGAGCGCCAGGCGGCGGCGCAGGGCATCGGGGTGCAGGGTCAGTCCTCGAGGCTCGGGAAGGGGGGCACGCCCACCAGCCAGCAGCCGGCAAGCGCCCCATCGGGATCCAGCTCCACCAGGAGCTGGTCGGCGACGCGCACCACCCGCGCCACGCGCTGCTCACCCAGCCGCAGGTGATAGACGTTCTCCCCCGCGTTGGTCCGGATGGCGAGTGGCGCCTCGATCTCGAAGGACCACGTCGCGGCACTGGCACCGGCCAGTGCGAGCCTCGCACTCTCGGCCGAGGTGGGGAGCAGGAGCGTGCGCGAGGTGGTGACCTCGGGCCAGACGACGATGTCGAGTCCCGACACCGCGCCATTGGACACATCCAGCACGGCGATGGCGCCCTCGGCGTCGGTCAGCTCGACGGTGCCATCGAGCGACGAGGCACCCGGCGCCCGGAAGCTGCCCGAGAGGATGTCTGTTTCCGCGTCCCACCGCCACGCCAGGACGGGCAGGGATGTCACCGGCTCCACGACAAAGCGGGGCGCGCCACTCACCGTGTCAGGCGGCACATGGCGCTCCCAGCGCATGGATGACCCGCACAATCCGGTTCAGTGCCTCGTCCAGGTCGCGATCGGAGGTGGCGTAGCTCATGCGCACCCAGCGATCATCGCCGAACGCCGCGCCCGGCACGAGCGCCACGCCCTCGCGCTGCATGAGCTGGTCGCAGAAGCTGGTGCCGGTCACCTGGTCGCCCTCGCAGATCCCGTCCACCCGGAAGAAGAAGTAGAAGGCACCATGCGGCTCCACGAACTCCACGCCAGGCACCTCGGCGCGGAAGCGGGCCACCACCTGGTCGCGCCGGCGCCGGAAGGCAGCCACCATGCGGGTGACCTCCTGGTCCACCTTCTCGTCAGTGAACGCCACCGCGGCGGCCCACTGCGCCGGGTGGTTGGCGCCCGTGGTGGTGTGCGACTGCAGCGCGGCCATCGCCCTGGCCACGTGCGGCGGCGCCAGGGCCGCCCCGATCCGCCACCCGGTCATGGCATACGCCTTGGACGCGCCATAGATGAGCACGGTTCGCTCCAGGAGTTCATCGGGCAGGTCGAGCACCGAGGCCGCCGGCCCCGGGCCGTAGTTGATGCGCCGGTAGATCTCGTCGGCGATGACCCACACCTGGTGCGCCGTGGCCCACTCGAGGATGGCCCGGAGCTCGGTGGCGGTGTAGACGGCACCGGTGGGGTTGCAGGGCGAGCAGAGCACCAGGCCCTTCACCGACCGGCTGTAGTTCGCATCGAGGTCCTTGACGCTCACCTTGAGGCCCCACTCCACGTCGCCCGGCACCATGACGGGCTCGGCCCGTGCAAGGTGGATGATCTGGGGATAGGACACCCAGGCCGGCGACGGCACCAGCACGCGCTGGCCCGGCCCGAAGAGGGTGAAGCAGGCATTGAAGAGCGATTGCTTGGAGCCGGAGCTCACCACGATGTGGTCGGCATTCACCGCCCGGCCACCCGACATGAGCGAGAGGTTCCGGGCCATGGCCGCCCGAAGCTCGGGGATCCCGATGTTGGGCGGGTACCGCGTCATCCCGCGGTTGATCGCGTCCATCGCCGCCTGCCGCACCGGTGCCGGCGTGTCGAAGTCGGGCTCGCCGACGCTCAGGTCGAACACATCCTCGCCCGCGGCCTTGCGCCGCTTGCACTCGGCGGAAATCGCGACCGTCTCGGAGGGCTTGACCTGGGCAAGGTTGGTGGAGAGCGGGTCGGGCATGGCGCACTCCGGCGTTGGGTGTGGCATGGCAGGGACGCGGAAGGTTCACGACCTGCAGGGGCGATGTCAACGCCACGGCGCTTGGCTCCCGGCGACCCTGCCGCTACCTTGCGTCGCCGCATCGTTCCGTGTTGCCGCTATTTGAGAATCGAGGACTGCTGTGTCGGAGCTCAGGGGAACCCTGCCCACCGTGGAGCGGGGGCACAACGTCGTCCTGGTCCTGCCGCCATCACCGGCGGCGGCGCGCCCGGTCATCGAAACCCTCATCAGTCGCCTGGGAAATGGGGTACGGGGCCTCCTGGTGGTGCCCCCGGCGGCCGTCGCCGAATGGGGACGATACGCCTACGCCGCGGGCGAGGGCCGGGGCCTCCGGATCGAGGCCGTCCTGTCTTCCTCGCGCGCGCTGCGTGAACTCCGGAGCGGCAGCCTCGACCTCCTCATTGCCCCGCCAGCCACAGTCCTCGAACTCATCGAACGTTCCGCCCTCAAGGCTGACCAGCTCGGCGTGCTCCTGCTGGCGCAGCCCGAGACGTGGGCGGAGCACCCCGTCCTGACGCCCCTGATGCAGGACCTCGCCGACACGGCCCAGCGCGTCATTGTCACCTCCGATGCCACGCAGGCCGAGGACCTCATCGAGCGGTACGCCCGGAAGGCGCTGCTCGGGGGCATGCAGGCGGGGCCGGCCAGCGGACCGGTGCGAACGGTGGCCACGCGCTGGGCCACGCGCGCGCAGGCCCTTGCCGACCTGTTCCAGCTCCTCGACCCCGTCACCGCCTCCATCTGGATTGCCGACGATACCGACCGGCCAGCCGTGGAGGCCGCCGTGCAGGTGGATGGGACCAACGTGCAGGTGGTGACGGGCGACATCCCCGCCGCGGACCTCGTGGTGGCGTGGGACCTGCCGTCCCCTGCCCGGCTCGCCGCGATGGTGGATGCCGGCGACACGGTCCTGCTCGTACCCCCGGGCACCGAGCGCTATGTCGATCATATCGCCACCGGGACGCGGCACCTCCGGCTGCCGGGCTTCATGGAGCAGCTCGCAGCGGAAACAGCGGAGGAGCGCGCGCAGATCCGCTCGGAACTGGAGTCTACCGACCTCTCCGGCGCGATACTGGCCCTCGCACCCCTTTTCGAGCGGCACGAGCCGGCGCGGGTGGCGGCGGGCCTGTACAACCTGTGGCGCCAGGGGGCCAGGGCGCCGGGGCACCAGGATGTCAGGGCGCCTGACCGTCAGGGCGCCAGGGCGTCGGGGCGCGAGGAGGAGTTGCAGGCAGGCCTGCTCGGTGAGGGTTCACCAGACGGGCCCACGGCGAAGATCTGGGTGTCGGTGGGAAAGCGCGAGGGCGTGACGCCCGCCGACCTCGTGGGCGC